>NZ_JBSGUA010000005.1:0-522960 GCF_053607685.1 Streptomyces sp. NPDC055099
ACGTCGAGACCAAGCAGGCCATGCGCCCGCGTGACGCCATGGCGTCCGCCGGCAAGACCCTGGTCGAGCTGTTCGGTCTGGCCCGCGAGCTCAACATCGACGCCGAGGGCATCGACATGGGCCCCTCGCCGACGGACGCGGCCCTGGCCGCCGACCTGGCGCTGCCGATCGAGGAGCTCGAGCTCACCGTTCGGTCGTACAACTGCCTCAAGCGCGAGGGCATCCACTCCGTGGGTGAGCTCGTGGCCCGCTCCGAGGCGGACCTGCTCGACATCCGCAACTTCGGTGCGAAGTCGATCGACGAGGTCAAGATGAAGCTCAACGGCATGGGCCTCGCGCTGAAGGACTCGCCTCCCGGCTTCGACCCCACCGCTGCCGCTGACGCCTTCGGGGCTGACGACGACGCGGACGCCGGGTTCGTCGAGACCGAGCAGTACTAAGAGCTCGGCGCCGGCCGTTTGATTTTGGCTGCGCGTGCGTCGTGGTTGCTCGCGCAGTTCCCCGCGCCCCTATCGGGGCGCGGCCACTGACCCCGGTACCTGATACGGCCGGGGCAGACAACAAGGAGAAACACCATGCCGAAGCCCACCAAGGGTGCCCGTCTGGGCGGCAGCGCCGCGCACGAGAAGCTTCTGCTGGCGAACCTCGCCAAGCAGCTCTTCGAGCACGGCCGCATCACCACCACCGAGGCGAAGGCCCGTCGTCTGCGTCCCTACGCGGAGCGTCTGGTCACCAAGGCGAAGAAGGGTGACCTTCACAACCGCCGCCAGGTGCTGTCCGTCATCACCGACAAGAGCATCGTGCACACGCTCTTCACGGAGATCGGCCCGCGCTACGAGAACCGCCCGGGTGGCTACACCCGTATCACCAAGATCGGTAACCGTCGTGGCGACAACGCGCCCATGGCGATCATCGAGCTGGTGGAGGCCCTGACCGTGGCCCAGGAGGCCACCGGTGAGGCCGAGGCCGCCACCAAGCGCTCTGCCAAGGACGCCGAGGTTTCCGAGCCCAAGGTCGACACGACCAAGGGTGACGAGGCTGCCGAGGAGTCGAAGGACGCGTAAGCGTTCTGCCGGGAACTGCGCGCTGTCGACTGCGGTCATGCCGTGGCTGGTCGCGCAGTTCCCCGCGCCCCTTCAGGGCGCTGCGGGTCCGTTCCTTGCGGGACGGGCCCGCTTTTGTGTTGCCTGAGAGGATCTGTTCTGTGAGCGATGAAGTAGAGCCCGGGTTCGTGCGGGTGCGGCTGGATCTTTCGTACGACGGCAAGGACTTCTCCGGCTGGGCCAAGCAGAAGCAGGGGCAGCGGACCGTCCAGGGGGAGATCGAGGCCGCGCTGAAGACCGTGACGCGGTCGCAGGAGACGTACGAGCTGACCGTGGCCGGGCGGACCGACAGCGGGGTGCACGCGCGCGGGCAGGTCGCCCACGTCGACCTGCCGGAGAGCGTGTGGGCCGAGCACAGCGACAAGCTGCTGCGCAGGCTCGCCGGGCGGCTGCCGCACGATGTGCGGGTCTGGAAGGTGGCCGAGGCTCCCGCGGGGTTCAACGCGCGGTTCGCGGCCGTGTGGCGGCGTTACGCCTACCGCGTGACCGATCACCCGGGTGGTGTCGACCCGCTGCTGCGCAGTCATGTGCTGTGGCACGACTGGGAGTTGGACCTCGACGCGATGAACGCCGCGGCCGAGAAGCTGCTCGGCGAGCATGACTTCGCCGCCTACTGCAAGAAGCGCGAGGGTGCCACGACCATTCGTACGCTCCAGGAACTGCGTTGGGAGCGGCGGCCGGACGGGATTCTCGAGGCGACCGTGCGGGCCGATGCCTTCTGCCACAACATGGTGCGGTCCCTGGTGGGTGCCATGTTGTTCGTGGGGGACGGGCATCGCCCTGTGGAGTGGCCGGCCAAGGTGCTCGCCGCCGGGGTGCGGGACTCCGCCGTGCATGTCGTACGGCCGCACGGGCTGACGCTCGAGGAAGTCGGTTACCCCGCCGACGAGTTGCTGGCCGCGCGCAGCAAGGAAGCGCGCAACAAGCGGACGCTGCCCGGCGCCGGGTGCTGCTGAGCCGCCGGCGGCCGGGCCGCTGTCCGGCTACTGCGGGGCGTTGGCCGCGGCGGAAGCCTGGGCCTCGCCCCGCCGGTGGATCTGGCCGAAGGCGAAGCGGGCCAGGCTGTCGCCGACCGTGTAGACCTTCCGCTCCTTGGGCGTGACGTCCTTGTCGCTGGTGAAGCCGGTGGTCGTGAAGTAGGCGTAGCGGCCGTAGGCGTTGTACGTGCCGCGGCAGACCGCCGTACGGCAGAAGCTGGGCACGCCCTTGCCGGGCAGGGAGACGACCAGGCCCTTCTTCGCCTGCTCGTTCACCTTCTTGGCCTTCGCCTCGGTGTCGAAGACGGCGACGCCGACCGTCACGGCGATGTTGTCCTTCACGTAGCTGGCGCGGAAGAGCTGCGTGCAGTCGTTCTTGGTGAGGATGGTGCCGAGCTCGGGCTGGGTGACGCTCGCGCACTTCTTCGTGCTGTCCGTGGCGCCCTTCTTGTAGACGACCTCGCCCGAGGTCAGCGTCTTGCCGGGGAAGAGCGTCTCGGCGCTGAGCGGCGCCTTGTCCTTCTTGGCGCTGGAGATGAACTCCTTGGGGTCCGGCGGGGGCGGCGGCGTCGTCTCCTCGAAGGACGGGCCGGGGTTCTCGCTCGCGCCGGGGATGTCCGCGGTCGAGGGCAGCTCGCTCGCCGGCTTGTTCGAGGCGGAGGTGTTGTCGCTGTTCGCGGAGACCACGGCGACGGCGACGGCGGCCGCGACCACGACGGTGGCGAGCGCGCCACCGCCGATCATCAGCCATTTGCGGCGCCGGGTGCGCGATTCGGACGCCTCGGCGAGCGCCGCCCAGTCAGGGGTCCGTGAATCCCCTGGACCCCACTGAGGTCCCCCTTGCCCAAAGCTCATGCGCCGCATCTTAGACGGGGAGTCGGGGATGTTGAGCGGGGGCCGGGGGAGGTGCCCGACCTAGCCTGATCCCTATGAATACGGGCAAAGTAGCTGTTAGTGGGTGGTTGCTGCGACCGGCGACCTGGCACGCCTGGGCGGCGCTCGGGATCGTGCTGCTCGCCACGGTCGTCCGGGTGGGGCTGCGGAGCGCGGTGGGCGGGATGGACAACGCCATCGTGGTGCAGGCCGCCGAGGCCTGGCTCGAGGGGCGTTCGCCCTATGCCGACCGGCACTTCCTCTATCTGCCGGGCGCCGTGCTCGCCGCGGTGCCGCAGACGGTGCTTCCGCAGTCCGTCCTGCGGTTCCTCGTCCCGGCGGGGGTCGCGGGCTCGCTCGTCTTCGGGTGGGTGTGTGCGCTGCGCATCCACGGGGTGGCCTGGCGCAGCCGCTTCGCGGTGCTCGGGCTGCTCGCGCTCGCCGTGGGGTTCGCGCCGTTCGGGCATCTCGTCCGGCTCGGCAACTGGACCGTGGCGTCGGCGGCCGCGCTGCCGCTCGCGCTGCTGTTCGTGTGCCGGGGGAGGTGGGTGGCCGCGGGTCTGGTGATCGGGTCCGTCGTCGCCGTGAAGCCGCTGCTCGCACCGGTGGTGCTGCTCTTCGTCTTCGCCCGGCAGTGGCGCGCGCTCGGTGGCGCGGTGCTCCTGCCCGCGGTGGTGTCGGTGGGCGCTGCGTTGGTCATGCCGGACCCCGCGGGGTTCTTCACGCGGACGCTGCCGTTCCTGCTGAAGGGCGACGACAGCTTCGTACGGCTCTATGAGGCGTCGCCCGCCGCGATCCTGCCGCGGCTCGGGGTGCCGCAGGGGATCGCGTCGGTGCTCGCGATCGTGGCCGCGGGGGTGGGGGTGTGGTGCGCCTGGCGGCGCTGGCGGAGCGGGGGCGCCCAGGTGCCGCGGGTGGTCGAGACGGCCGTGATGCTGATGCTGGCGGCCTTCCTGGTGTCCAGGCCCTCGTACGACCACTATCTGCTCGTCGTCGTGCCGCTGCTGCTCTCCGGGGTGCTCGTGCCGGGTGCGGTGGCGCGGGACACGTGGTTCTGGCTGGCGCTCGTCCCGCAGATCCCGGGGTTCACCTGGCCCTGGCTCGAACCCGGCACCCGGCGGGCCTTCCGGGACTGCGTCACGCTGTGTGTGCTGGCCTTCACGGTCGGGCGGTGCTGTCTGCGGCCGAGGGCGGTTACCCTGAATGCCACAGAACCTCCTGAGGCGGTCGAGTCGGCGGTGCCGGTCTCCAGATCCGCGTTTTGACCCGTACGGGGCGGCGCGGGTACTCTCGAGGATTGTTATACGTATTGGGTTTCGTCGTTCTCACGCGAAAGGGCCCTTACGTAGGTTCCCTGGAGCAGTTACCAGTGGCTCGCATACGGGCAGCGTCCCCGGCATTGTGAGCCCCAGCTGCATGATTCGCTTCCGGGGATCCGTGTGTCTGGACCCCATCCACTGAAGAAGCGAAGGCTACGAAGTGCGTACGTACAGCCCCAAGCCCGGCGATGTGACCCGCCAGTGGCACGTCATCGACGCTCAGGACATCGTCCTGGGCCGTCTGGCGACCACTGCCGCCAACCTCCTGCGGGGTAAGCACAAGGCGATCTACGCCCCCCACATGGACATGGGCGACTTCGTCATCATCATCAACGCCGACAAGGTTCACCTGTCCGGCAACAAGAAGACCCAGAAGCTGGCGTACCGCCACTCCGGTTACCCGGGTGGTCTGCGTTCCGTCCGCTACGACGAGCTTCTTGAGAAGAACCCCGAGAAGGCCGTCGAGAAGGCCATCAAGGGCATGATCCCCAAGAACACCCTGGGCCGTCAGATGCTCTCGAAGCTGAAGGTCTACGCGGGCGACCAGCACCCGCACGGCGCTCAGCAGCCGGTCCCGTTCGAGATCACCCAGGTCGCGCAGTAGTTCCGGCCACCACCCCCAAAGACGTAAGAAATTCTGAGGAGAATCGTGGCCGAGACCACCGTTGAGCAGCCGGTCGAAGAGACCGAGGTTGTTGACGTCGAGCAGTACACCACCGAGTCCGAGGCGCCCGTCGAGGGCGAGTACACCTCTGAGTCGAACGCCGCGCGCTTCGGCGACCCGCAGCCGGCCGCCGGCCTGGGCCGTCGCAAGAACGCCATCGCCCGCGTCCGGATCGTCCCGGGCACCGGCAAGTGGAAGGTCAACGGGCGCACGCTCGAGGACTACTTCCCGAACAAGGTCCACCAGCAGGAAGTCAACGAGCCCTTCAAGGTGCTCGAGCTCGACAACCGCTACGACGTCATCGCCCGCATCTCGGGTGGCGGCGTCTCCGGTCAGGCCGGTGCGCTCCGTCTCGGTGTCGCCCGTGCGCTGAACGAGGCCGACGTCGACAACAACCGTGGCGCCCTCAAGAAGGCCGGTTACCTCAAGCGTGACGACCGTGCGGTCGAGCGCAAGAAGGCCGGTCTCAAGAAGGCCCGCAAGGCTCCGCAGTACAGCAAGCGCTAATCTGCCTGCTTGTACTTCTCGTTCGCCCCGGCGGCACGTTGCGTGCTGCCGGGGCGTTCGTTTATCGCAAACCCTGGTGATGCCGGGGAGGGACCCCGGTGTCGCCGGGGTAGAAGTCCGGAGGAGGACAGCAGTGGGACGACTCTTCGGTACGGACGGCGTGCGCGGTGTCGCCAACGCGGATCTGACGGCCGAGCTCGCGCTCGGGCTCTCCGTGGCGGCGGCTCATGTGCTCGGCGAGGTAGGAACGTTCGAGGGGCATCGGCCCGTCGCCGTGGTCGGGCGTGACCCGCGTGCGTCGGGGGAGTTCCTGGAGGCCGCGGTGGTCGCCGGCCTCGCGAGCGCGGGCGTGGACGTCCAGCTCGTCGGTGTGCTGCCCACCCCAGCGGTGGCGCATCTCACCGGTGCGCTGGGCGCCGACCTCGGCGTGATGCTCTCCGCGAGCCACAACGCCATGCCGGACAACGGCATCAAGTTCTTCGCGCGCGGCGGCCACAAGCTGGCCGACGAGCTGGAGGACCGCATCGAGTCCGTGTACGAGGAGCACCGCACCGGCGCTCCCTGGCAGCGCCCCACGGGCGCGGGCGTCGGCCGTGTGCAGACGTACGACCAGGGCCTCGACCAGTACGTGGCGCACCTCCTCGGGGTGCTCCCCAACCGCCTCGACGGACTGAAGATCGTCCTCGACGAGGCGCACGGCGCCGCCGCCCGTGTCTCGCCCGAGGCGTTCGCGCGCGCCGGTGCCGAGATCATCACGATCGGCGCCAAGCCGGACGGCCTGAACATCAACGACGGCTGCGGGTCCACGCACCTGGACCTGCTCAAGGCCGCCGTCGTCGAGCACGGCGCCGACTTCGGTGTCGCGCACGACGGTGACGCGGACCGCTGCCTCGCCGTGGACCACACGGGCGCCGAGATCGACGGGGACCAGATCCTCGCCGTCCTGGCCCTTGCCATGCGCGAGCACGGCACGCTGCGCGAGAACACCGTCGTCGCGACGGTCATGTCGAACCTGGGCTTCAAGCTCGCCATGGAGCGCGAGGGTCTCTCCCTCGTGCAGACCGCCGTGGGCGACCGCTATGTCCTGGAGTCGATGAAGCAGCACGGCTTCGCCCTCGGCGGCGAGCAGTCCGGGCATGTCATCGTGCTCGACCACGCGACCACGGGCGACGGCACCCTGACGGGGCTGCTCCTCGCGGCACGCGTCGCCGAGACCGGGCGCAGCCTCGCGGAGCTCGCCGGGGTCATGGAGCGGCTTCCGCAGGTCCTGATCAATGTGCCCGACGTCGACAAGACGCGGGTCGACACCTCCGCCGAGCTGTCGGCCGCCGTCGCCGAGGCCGAGCGTGAACTGGGCGCCACGGGCCGGGTGCTGCTGCGCTCGTCCGGCACGGAGCCGCTGGTGCGCGTGATGGTGGAGGCCGCCGACATCGACCAGGCGCGGTCCGTGGCCGGGCGCCTCGCCGACGTGGTGAAGTCCGCGCTGGGCTAGGACGGCTGTTTCGTGGCGGTACGTTCGCGCTGCCTGGCCCAGAAGTACTTCTGGACGAGCAGCGTGAGCGTACCGGCCACGACGATGCCGAGCAGGTTGAGCAGGAGCTGCTCCGTGGAGCCCCAGGTCTGTTTCGCGTCGCCGTAGCTGAGCGCCACCGCCGCGTTGGCCGCGGCCGGGACGGTCGTCACCGAGATCGCGACGCCCACCAGGGCGCCCGACTTGGCCGACGTCAGCGAGAGCATGCCGGCGGCCCCGGCCAGGACGGCCACGACGAACGAGAACCAGTCGGGCGCGTAGACGAAGCCGGTGTTGGGGCGGTCCTGGTCCAACTGCTTCTCGGTGAAGAGGCCGACCGCGTCCATGAAGAGGCTGAAGCCCACCGTCACCGCCATCGCGACGGCGAAGCCCACCAGGATCGCGACGAGCGAGCGCACGGCCAGGCGCGGGGCGCGCTGGACCAGGGCGGTGCAGAAACCCGCCAGGGGGCCGAACTCGGGGCCCACCGCCATCGCGCCGACGATCAGGATCGCGTTGTCCAGGACCACGCCGCAGGCCGCGATCATCGTGGCGAGCGTGATGAACGCGACGTAGGTGGCCGAGAGCGTCGACTCCTCGTGGGTCGCGTCGGAGAGCTGCTCCCACAGCACGGCGTCCGCGCCTTCGCCCGGCGCGTCGTCCTCGGCCTTGTCGGCGCGGTGGGACAGGGACAGGTCGATGTTCTCGACCGCGATCGATCCCGACTCGTCGATGCCGAGCGAGCGCAGACCGCCGATCAGTTCGTCGCCCGCCTCGCGGGCCACGTCGCACATCACGACGTCGCCCACGGGGTTGCGGGCCGCGCCGGGCACCACGGCGAGGTGGGTGGTGCCGACCGTCCTCTCGATCAGACGCACCACGTCGTCGGTCTTGTCCGCCGGGGTGATCAGGCGCAGATGCAGCATCCGCGCAGGGTACCGGGGGCCACCGGGGTCACAGCTTGCGCAGGCTCAGCTTGCGCACCTTGTGGTCCTCGCCCTTGCGGATGACCAGGGCGGCCCGGCCGCGGGTGGGGGCCACGTTCTCCAGGAGGTTGGGCTTGTTGATGGTGCGCCAGGTCGTGCGGGCGTAGTCCAGGGCCTCCTCCTCGGAGACCTGGGTGTACTTGCGGAAGTACGAGGACGGGTCCTGGAACGCCGTGGCGCGCAGCTTCTTGAAGCGGTTCAGGTACCAGCGCTCGATGTCCTCGGCGCGGGCGTCCACGTACACGCTGAAGTCGAAGTAGTCGGCGAGGCCCACGCGGGTGCGGCCGTCCTTGCCGGGGAGGGCGGGCTGCAGGACGTTGATGCCCTCGACGATGAGGATGTCGGGGCGGCGGACCGTCAGGCGCTGGTCCGGCACGATGTCGTAGATCAGGTGGGAGTAGACGGGCGCGGTCACCTCGTCCTTGCCCGCCTTGATGTCCGCGACGAAACGGGTGAGGGCGCGGCGGTCGTACGACTCCGGGAAGCCCTTCCTGGACATCAGGCCGCGGGCCTCCAGCTCCCTGGTGGGCAGGAGGAAGCCGTCGGTCGTCACGCGCTCGACGCGGGGGTGTTCGGGCCAGCGGGAGAGCAGGGCCTGCAGGAGGCGGGCGACGGTCGACTTGCCGACGGCCACCGATCCGGCGACCCCTATGACGAACGGCGTGCCCGACTGGGAGCCCTTCTCGCCGAGGAAGGTGTTCAGGGCGCCGCGCAGGCCGTCCGTCGCGCCCACGTACAGGTTCAGGAGGCGGGAGAGCGGCAGATAGATGTCGCGGACCTCGTCCAGGTCGATGACATCACCCAGGCCGCGGAGCTTCTCCAGCTCCTCGGCGGTCAGGGGAAGCGGCGTCTTGTCACGCAGGGCGCTCCACTCGGTGCGGGTGAGGTCGACGTAGGGAGTCGCCTCCGGCCTGTGCCGGTGGGCGCTCCGCGGGTTCGTCGCGGGTTCGGAGACCGATGAGATCACAGTCCATTGTTACGGCTGTTTGAACGGGCCGGGGGGTGGGGTGTGTCACCCCCTGCGGGGCTTGTCCGGATGAGGTGCCCGGACTCGTAGGCTGCTGCCGTGATTATTGGGGTCGGAATCGACGTGGCCGAGATCGAGCGGTTCGAGGCGGCGCTGACGCGTACGTCCGGGATGGCCGGGCGGCTCTTCGTGGAGCGGGAGTTGCTGCTGCCGAGCGGGGAGCGGCGGGGGATCGCCTCGCTCGCGGCCCGGTTCGCGGCCAAGGAAGCGCTGGCCAAGGCCCTTGGCGCGCCCGCGGGGCTGCGGTGGACGGACGCGGAGGTGTACGTCGAGGGGAGCGGGCAGCCGCGGCTTCGGGTCAAGGGGACGGTGGCCGCGCGGGCCGCCGAGCTGGGGGTGCGGTCCTGGCACGTCTCGCTCAGCCATGACGCGGGGGTGGCCTCCGCGGTGGTGATCGCCGAGGGCTGATTGCTGAGGGGTGGGCGCTGTTCCCGGCGTCGGGTGACACTCGGGGGTATGCGTATTGCGTATCCGGTGGAGACGGTAAGGGCCGCTGAGCGGGAGCTGATGGCGCGGGTGCCGGAAGGTGCCCTGATGCAGAGGGCGGCGGCCGGGCTCGCGGTGGTCTGTGCCGAGATGCTCGGCAAGGTGTACGGCTCCCGGGTCGTGCTGCTCGTGGGCAGCGGGGACAACGGCGGCGACGCGCTGTACGCCGGGGCGCGGCTGGCCCGGCGCGGGGCCGGGGTGTCGGCGGTGCTGCTCTCGCCCGAACGGGTGCACGCGGGCGGGCTCGCGGCCTTCCGCGCGGCCGGCGGGCGGGTCGCCGCAGGCGAAGGCGTGGACCGTGTTCTCCGCTCGGCTGATCTCGTCGTCGACGGGATCGTGGGCATCGGCGGCAAGGGCGGGCTGCGGGAGCCGGCCGCGGAACTGGTCTCCGCCGTGCGCGGCGCGGGCACCCCCGTGGTCGCCGTCGACCTGCCGAGCGGGGTCGACGCGGACAGCGGGGTGGTCGTCGGTGACGCGGTGCGGGCCGACGTGACGGTGACTTTCGGGGCGTACAAGCCGGGGCTGCTGATCGATCCCGGGCGGGAGTACGCGGGTGTGGTGCGGCTGGTCGGCATCGGGATCGAGCCTGACCGTTCCGGGACGGGCGGGGGTGAGATCGAAGCCCTGCAGTACGCCGATGTGGCCTCGCTCCTGCCGATGCCGACCGGGGAGAGCGACAAGTACCGGCGGGGCGTCGTGGGGATCGTCGCCGGGTCGGCCCGGTACCCCGGGGCCGCGGTGCTCGCGGTCGCGGGCGCGCTGCGGGGTGGCGCGGGTGCCGTGCGGTACGTGGGGCACGCGGCGGACGCCGTCATCACGCGGTTCCCGGAGACTCTCGTCTCGGCCGGTCCGCCGTCCAAGGCGGGGCGCGTGCAGGCCTGGGTGGTCGGGCCGGGGCTCGGGGACGACGCCGAGCGGCTCGCGGACGTGGTGGCCGCCGATGTGCCGGTGCTGATCGACGCGGACGGGCTGCGCCTGGCCGACGCGGCGGCCGTGCGGGGGCGGCAGGCGCCGACCCTGCTGACGCCGCACGCGGGGGAGGCCGCCGCGCTGCTGGGGGTCGCGCGCGAGGAGGTGGAGCGTGGGCGCCTCGCCGCCGCGCGGGAGCTCGCGGGGCGGTACGGGGCGACGGTGCTGCTCAAGGGGTCCACGACGCTGGTCGCGGGACCGGAGGGCAGTGCTCCGGTACGCGTCAACCCCACGGGGACGCCGTGGCTGGCCACCGCGGGCAGCGGTGACGTCCTTTCGGGGCTCGCGGGGGCACTGCTGGCCTCCGGGCTCGAAGCGCGGGACGCGGGGGCGGTGGGCGCGTATCTGCATGGCCTCGCGGGGCGCCACGCGGCGGACGGGGCGCCGGTGGGCGCGCATGACGTGGCGGAGGCGATTCCCGCGGCCTGGCGGGATGTGCGGGGGGACTAGGGGGCGGCTGGGCGGTGCGGGTTCCCTGCGGGGCTGGGGCGGTGCATTGCCGTCTTCGGGGCTGGGGCGGTGCGTTGCCGTCCGCGGGGCTGCTTCGGCACCGGAGCGCCGGAAACCGTGCCGCGGGCAGACATACCGGCACGTCTCCTCGCGAGCGCTGCCGACTGCGGCTGTTGGCTGGTCGCTGCGGGGCAATCGGGTGGGTGGGCGGGAGAGCTTGTCCGGGCACGGTGGATGCGGGGGAGGGCAGCGGGCCAGGGGCCAGGCGCCGCTCTGAGACACTGGTCGGCGTTATGACTGAGACCGCACCTTTGCGTGCCCGCGCCGAGATCGACCTGGCCGCCCTCCGGGCCAACGTGCGGACTTTGCGTGCGCACGCCCCAGGAGCCGCCTTCATGGCCGTCGTGAAGGCGGACGCGTACGGCCACGGCATGGTGCCCTGCGCCCGCGCCGCCGTCGAGGCGGGAGCCACCTGGGTGGGCACCGCGACCCCCGAAGAGGCCCTCGCGCTGCGCGCCGCCGGGATCGAGGGGCGCCTGATGTGCTGGCTGTGGACCCCGGGCGGGCCCTGGCGCGAGGGCGTCGAGGCGGACCTCGACATGTCGGTGAGCGGGCTGTGGGCGCTGCGCGAAGTGTCCGCCGCCGCGCGGTCCGTGGGGCGTACGGCGCGTATTCAGCTGAAGGCCGACACCGGCCTCGGGCGGGGCGGCTGCATGCCCGCCGACTGGCCCGAACTCGTCTCGCAGGCGCTGCAGGCCGAGGCCGAGGGCCTGGTGCGCGTCACCGGACTCTGGTCGCACTTCGCGTGCGCCGACGAGCCGGGACACCCGTCCATCGCGGCCCAACTCACGCTGTTCCGCGAGATGGTGGCGGACGCCGAGGAGCGGGGCATCCGGCCCGAGGTGCGGCACATCGCCAACTCACCCGGCACGCTCACCCTTCCGGAGACCCACTTCGACCTCGTACGCCCCGGTATCGCGATGTACGGGATCTCGCCCAGCCCCGAGGTCGGCACCCCGGAGGAGTTCGGGCTGCGTCCCGTCATGCGGCTCAGTGCCTCGCTCGCCCTGGTGAAGCACGCCCCGGGGGGTCACGGCGTGAGTTACGGGCATCACTACGTCACACCCGGCGAGACGACCCTTGGACTCGTCCCCGTCGGGTACGGGGACGGGGTTCCGCGCCACGCGTCCGGCACCGGGCCCGTGCTCGTCGGCGGCAAGCTGCGGACCGTCGCCGGACGGGTGGCGATGGACCAGTTCGTGGTCGACCTCGGCGGTGACGAGCCGCCGGTGGGCTCCGAAGTGGTCCTGTTCGGTCCCGGCGACCGGGGCGAGCCGACCGCCGAGGACTGGGCGCAGGCGGCGGGCACCATCGCGTACGAGATCGTCACCCGCATCGGATCGCGTGTCCCGCGCGTCCATGTGAACGAGCGACCCGAAGAGTGAGGAGGAGCGGCACGTGAGCGAGACCAGCACGGGGGCGGTCGCGGACGCGGTGACGGAAGTCGCCGCGGCGGCCGGGAACTGGCGCAGGGCCGGCTTCGCCGGTGCCGCGATCGGTGTCGTCGCCGCGGGCGCGGCGGCCGGTGTCGCCATCGAGCGGCTGACCGTCGGCCGCGGCATGCGCAAGAAGGCGCGGCTCGCACTCGACGCGTCCGGCCCGTACGGCTCGCTGCGCGGCCTGCCGGGCTCGGCCTACGCCGACGACGGCACGGAACTCTCGTACGAGGTCGACGAGATCGACGAGGACGGGGCGGACCGCGAGCAGGCGCCGCGCCGCCGCAGGCTCTTCGGGCGCAAGGCACCCGCTCCCGTCACCGTCGTCTTCAGCCATGGCTACTGCCTGAACCAGGACTCCTGGCACTTCCAGCGGGCGGCCCTGCGTGGCGTCGTGCGCTGCGTCTACTGGGACCAGCGCAGCCACGGCCGTTCGGGGCGCGGTGTGGCGCAGGCGGACGGGACGCCGGTCTCCATCGACCAGTTGGGGCGGGACCTGAAGGCCGTCATCGACGCGGCGGCGCCCGAGGGGCCGCTGGTCCTCGTCGGGCACTCCATGGGGGGCATGACGACGATGGCCCTCGCCGACCACTACCCGGAACTGATCCGCGAGCGCGTCGTCGGCGTCGCCCTCGTCGGTACGTCGTCCGGGCGGCTCGGCCAGGTCAACTTCGGCCTCCCGGTCGCCGGGATGAACGCCGTGCGGCGCGTGCTGCCGGGGATCCTGAAAGCCCTCGGGTCGCAGGCCGAGCTGGTGGAGAAGGGGCGGCGGGCCACCGCGGACCTCTTCGCGGGAGTCATCAAGCGGTACTCGTTCTCGTCGAGGGAAGTGGACCCGGCGATCTCGCGGTTCGCCGAGCGGATGATCGAGTCGACGCCCATCGACGTGGTCGCGGAGTTCTATCCGGCCTTCGCCGAGCACGACAAGGCGGAGGCGCTCAAGCACTTCGCCGGGCTTCCGGTGCTCGTCCTCGCGGGGGACAAGGACCTGGTGACGCCGATCGAGCACAGCGAGGCCATCGCCGGTCTGCTCCCGGACGCCGAACTGGTGCTCGTACCGGACGCCGGGCACCTGGCCATGCTGGAGCACCCCGAGGTCGTCACGGACCGCCTGGCGGACCTTCTCGCGCGCGCGGGGGCGACGCCCGCCTCGGCCGATGCACGGACCTCCAGCGGCTAACGTGGGTGGGCATGGAAGCACCGCACAACCCGGCCCCCGTGAACGTTCCGGCCCCCGTGAACTCCCTCGGCATCACCGTCACCTCTCCCGAGCAGATGGGCGACCTGGGTCGCCGCCTGGCCAAGCTGCTGCGCCCCGGTGACCTCGTGATGCTCACCGGCGAACTCGGCGCCGGAAAGACGACCCTGACCCGCGGCCTCGGCGAGGGCCTCGGCGTGCGCGGCGCCGTCACGTCGCCGACGTTCGTCATCGCCCGCGTCCACCCGTCCCTCTCCGAGGGGCCGCCCCTGGTGCACGTGGACGCGTACCGCCTGGGCGGCGGTCTCGACGAGATGGAGGACCTCGACCTCGACGTGTCGCTGCCCGAATCGGTGATCGTCGTGGAGTGGGGCGACGGCAAGGTCGAGGAGCTCTCCGAGGACCGGCTGCATGTCGTCATCGACCGGACCGTCGGCGACACGACGGACGAGGTGCGCGAAGTGACGCTGACCGGCGTCGGGCCGCGCTGGGCCGAGGCCGATCTGACGCTGCTTTCGGCCTGATCCTCGTCTTTTCGCCCAACATTCCGACAAGGCGTCGGGAAGATGTTGCGCGGCGCGCGTCGCGCGTGGTCACATGGATACCGGTACGGGTTAGGTCTACCTAACCACGTCTGCCCCCGGAGCCCAGGAGGCATCCATGTCGGCTTCAGAACATGACGCCAAGCCCCGGCCGCACGGGCTGTCGGGGCCATCGGGGATTTCCATGCGCGATCTGCTGGCGTCCTGCGCCGCCGCGAGCGAGGTGTCCACACCGCCGCGCGATCCGGCACCCAGGGGCGAAGCGGCTAAGGAACGACGACGACCTTCTTGCTGATCGTCGCGAACTCCCACATCGCGTTGCCGTCCTTGCGCGACTCACGGATGCCGCCGGTCTTCTTCGACGGGTCCGGCTTCGGCGTCGAGCCGTCCACCGCCGCGCTGAAGCCGATCGCGATCCCGTCGACGGTCGCGAAGCGCACGACGTGCTCGATCGCCACGCCGTCCGTTCCGGTGACGGTGCCCGAGCGCGAGGTGACGGCGTACGTACCGGGGACCGGGTCCACCGTGCTCGGGGTGACCTTGAAGGTGCGCTGCGCCTTGCCGGAGGCGCCGACCAGCCACACGCGGTCCTCGCCCACCGAGTAGACGACCCGCTCGCCCGCGCCGGACTGCGCGGGGACCGCCGTCGGGTCGCCCTTGTCCTTGGGGGCGCGCGAGGCCGAGGCGGAAGGGGAGCTGTCCGGTTTCTTGCCCAGGGTGTCCGGCGCGCTGGCCGAGGCCTGGTAAGCGAGGAAGCCGACCGCGGCGAGCGCAGCGGCGGTGAGCCCGGCCACGAATCCCGAGCTGCTCCTGGACACCTGCGCCACCCTCTTCGTACTCCGTACGGCTATGGGGTGACGTTAGCAGCAGGTGTGCGGCATCCTCGGTCGGCCGTGCTCCGGGCGTCGGAGCCGTAGGCTATTCGCGTGCTCTTGCTCGCTCTGGATACCGCCACCCCCGCCGTCACCGTCGCGCTGCACGACGGCTCGTCCGTCGTCGCAGCCTCCAGCCAGGTGGACGCCCGCCGCCACGGCGAACTGCTGCTCCCCGCCGTCGACCGGGTGCTCGCCGAGGCGGGCCGCAGGCTCGACGCCCTGACCGGCATCGTCGTCGGCGTGGGCCCCGGCCCGTACACCGGTCTGCGTGTCGGCCTGATGACCGCGGACACCTTCGGCCTCGCGCTCGGCGTGCCGGTGCACGGGGTCTGCACGCTCGACGGCCTCGCGTACGAGTCCGGCATCGAGGACGGCCCCTTCGTCGTCGCCACCGACGCGCGCCGCAAGGAGGTCTACTGGGCGCGGTACGCGGACCCGCGCACCCGCCTCACGGATGCCGCGGTCGACCGCCCCGCCGACATCGCCGACGAGGTGGCGGGCCTGCCCGCCGTCGGCGCGGGCGCGGTGCTCTACCCCGAGACCTTCCCGGACGCCCGCGCCCCCGAGCACGTCTCGGCGGCCTCGCTGGCCGCGCTCGCCGCCGAGAGGCTCGCCGCGGGCGAGGAACTGCCGGCCCCCCGGCCGCTGTACCTGCGCAGGCCCGACGCGCAGGTCCCCAAGAACTACAAGGTGGTCACCCCCAAGTGACATCCGTGACGACAGTCGTCCTGCGCGAGATGCGCTGGTGGGACATCGAGCCCGTCTTCGTCCTGGAGAAGGAACTCTTCCCGGACGACGCGTGGTCGCGCGGCATGTTCTGGTCCGAGCTCTCCCACGCGCGCGGCCCGACGGCCACCCGCCGCTATGTGGTCGCGACGGACGGGGAACGCCTCGTGGGGTACGCGGGACTGGCGTCGGCCGGAGAGCAGGCCGACGTACAGACCATCGCGGTGGCCCCGAGCCACTGGGGCACGGGGCTTGGCTCCCGGCTCCTGACCGACCTGCTGAACGCGGCGACCGCCTTCGAGTGTGCCGAGGTCATGCTCGAGGTGCGGGTCGACAACACCCGGGCGCAGAAGCTGTACGAGCGCTTCGGCTTCGAGCCCATCGGCTTCAGGCGCGGCTACTACCAGCCGGGCAACGTGGACGCCCTCGTCATGCGCCTGACCGATCCATCAACTTCCGTACAAGGATCCGACACCCATGGCTGACTCGCGCGACCAACCTCTCGTTCTCGGCATCGAGACCTCCTGTGACGAGACCGGCGTCGGCATCGTCCGCGGCACCACCCTGCTCGCCGACGCCATCGCCTCCAGCGTCGACGAGCACGCCCGGTTCGGCGGTGTCGTGCCCGAGGTCGCCTCGCGCGCGCACCTGGAGGCGATGGTGCCGACCATCGAGCGCGCGCTGAAGGAAGCGGGCGTCACGGCCAAGGACCTGGACGGCATCGCGGTGACCGCGGGGCCCGGCCTCGCGGGCGCGTTGCTCGTGGGCGTCTCGGCGGCCAAGGCGTACGCGTACGCGCTCGGCAAGCCGCTCTACGGCGTGAACCACCTGGCCTCGCACATCTGCGTGGACCAGCTGGAGCACGGCGCGCTGCCCGAGCCGACGATGGCGCTGCTCGTCTCCGGCGGCCACTCCTCGCTGCTGCTCTCCACCGACATCACCTCGGACGTACGGCCGCTCGGCGCGACCATCGACGACGCGGCGGGCGAGGCCTTCGACAAGATCGCGCGCGTGCTCGACCTGGGCTTCCCCGGCGGTCCCGTCATCGACCGGTACGCGAAGGAGGGCGACCCGAAGGCGATCGCGTTCCCGCGCGGCCTCACCGGGCCGCGCGACGCGGCGTACGACTTCTCCTTCTCCGGTCTGAAGACGTCCGTTGCGCGCTGGATCGAGGCCAAGCGGGCGGCGGGCGAGGACGTGCCCGTGCGTGACGTGGCGGCGTCCTTCCAGGAGGCGGTCGTCGACGTGCTGACCCGCAAGGCCGTGCGGGCCTGCAAGGACGAGGGCGTGGACCACCTGATGATCGGCGGTGGCGTGGCCGCCAACACGCGGCTGCGCGCCCTGGCGCAGGAGCGCTGCGAGGCGGCCGGCATCCGGCTGCGGGTGCCGCGGCCGAAGCTGTGCACGGACAACGGCGCGATGGTGGCGGCGCTGGGCGCGGAGATGGTGGCGCGCAACCGCTCGGCCTCCGACTGGGACCTCTCGGCGGACTCCTCGCTCCCGGTGACGGAGCCGCACGTGCCGGGGCACTCGCACGGGCACGGCCACGACCACGACCACGTGCACGAGGTCAGCAAGGAGAACCTGTACTCGTGACCGTCGCGCTGATGTGGGAGGCCCGCGCCGCCGAAGGGCGGGGCGAGGAGCTGCTCGCGTGGGCGCGGGCCCAGGTCCTGGACGGCGAGCCGGTCCGCCGGGAGAGCTTTCGCGCCCCGCAGGACCGGGTCCTCGTCCTGACCTGGTGGGACGCCGCGTACGACGCCGACCTCCCCGAAATCCCGGAGCCCGCCCCGGAGTTGGTGACCCGGGCGGTGCACCGCTGGCGGTTCGAGTCGGTGGGGATCGACTGACGCCTCGTACCGGCCGGGGGCGGTTCAGGGGCGTCGTGCCCGGCCCAGGAGTCCGTCGATGACCGCCCCCAGTTGCTTCGTCGCGTCGTACTCCGCCGTCAGTTCCAGCCAGCGGCCGGCGAGCGCGGTCATGCGGGGCAGTTCGTCGGCGTCCGCGTCGTTGAGCAGGTCGGGGAAGTGGCGCTTGCGCTCGGGCTCCTCGGCGCGGCGGGCCATCGCCTGGCGGAAGACCAGGTCGCCGTAGACGCAGTGCCAGATGGTGCGGTAGGCGGCGACGGCCTCGGACGGGGTCAGGCCGCAGGCCTCGCCCGCGGTGATGATCTCCTCGACCATCCACAGGGCGCCCTTGTCGGTGAGGTCGCCCAGGCTGAGCACCTCCACCACCCAGGGCATCCGCGCCAGCGTGCCGTGCATGTGCACCGCGACCGCGAGCATCCGGTCGCGCGGATCGTCGGGCAGTTCGGGGCGCGGGACCGAGTCGGCCGTACCGGACAGGGTGAGCATCAGGAGCTCGTCCTTGTCGTGCACGTGGTGGTAGAGCGCCATCGGGGTCGTGCCGACCTCCTTGGCGACCCGGCGCATGCTCAGAGCCGCCACGCCCTCCTCCTGGAGGATGCGGCGCGCGATGCCGACGATCGTGTCGAGGTCGATGCGGCTCGGGCGACCGCGCTTCTTCTTCTCCCCGACGGGCTTCGCTGCCTCTGGCGCTGATTTCTCTGCTTCCACGTGGCTC
The DNA here is from genome assembly GCF_053607685.1 of Streptomyces sp. NPDC055099. NCBI lineage: Bacteria > Bacillati > Actinomycetota > Actinomycetes > Kitasatosporales > Streptomycetaceae > Streptomyces > Streptomyces sp. NPDC055099. The sequence goes on from NZ_JBSGUA010000005.1 coordinate 18,292, forward strand.
ATTGTCGCGTCCGCGCCGGGCGGCCGTCGCATGCCGTCGAGCTTCCCCCTTTATTTTCTATACGCGTATAGTAATGTGCGTGGGCATGGTGAATACCGCTGACCCGAAGTCCTCGGGGACCCGTTGGCTGCTGCCGGTGCTGCTCACCGTGCAGTTCCTGGTCTCCCTCGACATGTCCGTCGTGAACATCGCGCTGCCCGACATCGGCGACGACCTCGGCTTCGACGCCGACTCGCTGCTCTGGGTCGTCAACGCCTACGCGCTCGCCTTCGGCGGCCTGCTCATGCTGGGCGGGCGCCTCGCCGACGTGGTGGGGCGGCGGCGCACCCTGGTCGCCGGGTTCGTGGTCTTCGGCCTCGCGAGCCTGGTGGGCGGTCTTGCCCAGACGCCGGGGCAGCTCGTCGCCGCGCGGGCCGTGCAGGGTGCGGGCGCGGCGGCCCTCGCCCCCGTCGCGCTCGCGCTGATCACCGTCAACTACGCCGCCGGGCCCGCGCGTTCACGGGCGCTCGGCCTCTGGGGCGCGGCCGGGGCGCTCGGCGGTGCGGTCGGGGTGATGGCGGGCGGGCTGCTCACGGACTGGGCCGGCTGGCGCTCCGTGATGCTGATCAACGTCCCGGTGGTGCTCGCCGCACTGCTCCTGTCGCGGCACGGAGTACCCGCCGACCGGCGCACGGAGGCCGCGCCGCGCCTCGACGTGACGGGGGCGCTGCTCGTCACGGCGGGCATGGCGGCCCTCGTCCTCGGCCTCGTCCGCACGGAGACGTACGCGTGGGGGTCCGGCACGACCCTGGGCACCCTGGGTGCGGCCGTGGTGCTGCTCGGCGCCTTCGCCGTCGTCGAGTCCCGCAGCCGGGAGCCGCTGCTGAGGCTCGGCCTGCTCAGGAAGCGGCCCGTGCTCTCCGCGAACGCCTTCGCGCTGCTGATGTCGTCGGGACAGTTCGCCGCCTTCTACTTCACCTCGCTCTACCTCCAGGAAGTCATGGCGTACGGATCGACCGCGGCGGGGGCGGCGTTCCTGCCGTTCTGTGTGGGCGTCGTCGCCGGGTCGGTGATCTCGGCGCGGCAGGTGGGGCGTTTCGGGGAGCGGGCGCTGCTGGTGACCGGGGGGCTGCTCGGTGCCGTGGGGTTCGGGTGGTTCGCCCTGACGATGGGGCCGGGCGGCACCTTCCTGGGGTCCATCATGGGGCCCTCGCTGGTGGCGAGTGTCGGCATCGGCATGTGCTTCGTGCCGCTGGGCACGGCGGCGACGTCCGGTGTCGCCGCCGAGGAGACCGGCATGGCCTCGGGGCTGCTCAACAGCTCGCGGCAGCTGGGGGGTTCGCTGGGGCTCGCAGTCCTGGTGACGGTGGCGTCGGGTGTCACGGGGGAGAGGCGGGGGCCGGGCGCGCTCGCGGACGGGTACGCGACGGCGTTCGGTGTCGCCGCGGCGCTGCTGGTCGCGGCGGCCGTGGCCACGGCAGTGCTGCATCGCGCCCCCGAACGGCCACGACCTGCGAAAACGTATGCCCAAGAAAACTCTTCGAAGAATCTGGACGGCGATGTCGATCCGGGCGTCTCCCGTTCGACGCATGGGTGAGAGGCGAGGAGAAACCTCGCCACCACCTGTTGGGAGACCACCATGCCGCGCTTTCTGACGATGATCCGCGTCGACGAGAAGAACTCCCCCGAGGGCGGCCCGAGCCCCGAGATGGGGGAGCGCATGGGCGCACTCCTGGAGGAGATCACCAAGGCCGGGGTGATGCTCGAGACCGCGGGCCTCACCCCGAGCGCCGAGACCACCCAGGTGCACTGGAAGGGCGGCCGACTCTCCGTCACGGACGGTCCGTTCACCGAGGCCAAGGAGGTCGTCGGCGGCTACTCCATCACGCAGTGCAAGGACAAGGCAGAGGCGGTCGAGTGGGCCGGCCGGTTCCTGAAGACCCACGACGAGCACTGGACCGTCACGGCGGAGGTCCGGGAGATCGTCGAGGGCTGACGCCCCCGGCGTCGACCCTTTGCGGTGCCTTGCGCAGGGTGCTCTGATGGGTGGCCGTGACGGCCCACTCCTCAGAGCACCCTCGCCCGGACGCTCCTCGCCAGGACGCTCCTCGTTCGGACTCTTCCGACCGCGCCATCGAGACCGTCTTCCGCATCGAGTCCCCGCGGCTCATCGCGGGCGTCGCCCGCATCGTGCGCGACGTGGGCATCGCGGAGGAGCTGGCGCAGGACGCCATGGTCGCCGCGCTCGAACAGTGGCCGCGGACCGGCGTCCCCGACAACCCGGGCGCCTGGCTGACGACCACCGCCAAGCGCCGCGCCATCGACCTCGTACGCCGCAGGGAGCGCTACGCGCGCAAGCTGGCGGAGATGGGCCGCGACCTGGAGGCGGCGCCGCCCCACGTCGACGAGCCCATGGACCCCGACGACATCGACGACGACCTCCTGCGCCTCGTCTTCACCGCCTGCCACCCGGTGCTCTCCGCCGAGGCCCGCATCGCGCTCACCCTGCGCCTCCTCGGCGGTCTCGCGACGGCGGAGATCGCCCGCGCGATGCTGGTCCCCGAGGCGACGGTGGCCCAGCGCGTCGTGCGCGCCAAGCGCACCCTCGCCACCAAGGGCGTGCCCTTCGAGGTGCCGTACGGGGCCGAGCGCGAGGCCCGGCTCGGGTCGGTGCTCGAAGTCATCTACCTCATCTTCAACGAGGGGTACGCGGCCACGGCGGGCGACGACTGGCTGCGGCCCTCCTTGTGTGAGGACGCCCTGCGTCTCGCGCGCGTGCTGGCCGGGCTCATGCCTCGGGAGCCCGAAGTGCACGGCCTGGCCGCGCTGTTGGAGCTCCAGGCGTCCCGTTCGGCGGCGCGTACGGGGCCGAAGGGCGAGCCGGTGCTCCTCGCGGACCAGGACCGGCGGCACTGGAACCGGCCGCTGATCCGGCGGGGCTTCGCCGCGCTCGCCCGCGCGCGGGCCGCGTCGACGGGCGGCCCCGGCCCCTACGAGCTCCAGGCCGCGATCGCCGCCTGTCATGCCAACGCGCCGTCGTACGAGGAGACGGACTGGCCCCAGATCGTCGCCCTGTACGGCTTGCTTGCCGCGCGGGCTCCCTCGCCCGTGGTCGAACTGAACCGGGCGGTCGCGGTGTCGATGGCCTCGGGTCCCGCGGAGGCGCTGCTGCTCGTCGACGCGCTCGCGGACGAACCCGCCCTGCGGGACTACCACTTGCTGCCGAGCGTGCGGGGCGACCTGCTGCTGCGGCTCGGGCGCGCGGCGGAGGCGCGTGCGGAGTTCGAGCGGGCGGCGGGGCTCACGCGGAATGGGCGGGAGAGGGAGTTGCTGCTGGGGCGAGCCGAAGGAATCAGCCCGTCCGGCGCCTGAGGACGGACTCGGCGGAGCCGGTGATCAACGGTGCCCGGGGCTGCGGCTCTCAGGAACCGTCCACCGGCTGCCCGATCAGCATCGCCGGCGACCCCGCCACCCGCGTGAGGAAAACCGTCGCCGCGTTCTTGCCCTGCGGCTTCACCTTCCGCCGCAGTTCCTCCGGCTCCACCGCGGAGCCCCGCTTCTTCACCGTGAGGATGCCGACCTCCCGCTCCCGCAGCACCGCCTTCAGCTTCTTCACGCCGAAGGGGAGCTGGTCGGTGATCTCGTACGCCGCGGCGTACGGCGTCGTGTGCAGCGCGTCGGAGGTGACGTACGCGATGGTCTCGTCGATCAGGCCGCCCTCCACCCGCGCGGCCACCTCCGCGACCAGATGCGCGCGGATGACGGCGCCGTCCGGCTCGTACAGATAGCGACCCACCGGCCGCACCCCGGGATCCGGCAGCATCGCGTCGAGCGGGGACCACAGGGAGGCGCCCGAGGGCAGCAGGGTCGCGCGGTGCGAGGACGGGGTGTCCGTGCCGAACCACAGCACGGCCTCCTTGACGTCCCCGCCGTCCGAGATCCACTCCGCCGCGGCATCGGCGGGCACCGCCTCGTGCGGGATGCCGGGAGCGATCTTCAGCGCCGCGTGCGGGGCCTTGCGGGCGGCCTCGATTGCCCAGGAGAGCGGCGGGGAGTAGGCCTCGGGGTCGAAGATCCGGCCCCGGCCGCCGCGCCGCGCGGGGTCCACGAAGACCGCGTCGTACGCGGACGTGTCGACCTCGGTGACATCGGCCTCGCGCACCTCGACGAGGTCGGCGAGGCCAAGGGCGTCGGCGTTCGCACGCGCCACCGCGCAGGTCAGCGGGTCACGGTCGACGGCGAGGACGGCGATCCCGGCCCGGGCGAGGGCGATCGCGTCGCCGCCGATGCCGCAGCAGAGGTCGGCCACGCTCCGTACGCCGAGGGCCCTGAACCTCTCGGCGCGGTGCACGGCCACACTCGTACGGGTCGCCTGCTCGACGCCGTTAGGGGTGAAGAACATCCGTCCCGCGTCCTCGGCCCCGAACTTCGCCACCGCACGGCGCCGCAGCCGCGCCTGCGCGAGCACCGCCGTGACCAGCTCCGCCGGGTGCTCACGGCGCAGGCGCGTCGCGACGGCCAGCTCCCGGGCCGGATCGGCCTCCCGCACCTCGTCGAGACCGAGCAGGGACCGGCCCTCGGGGGTGAGCAGCGCGGAGAAGGAGGCCAGGACGGTCGGGGCGGTCGGAGCACGGTCGAGGTCGTTCACCCGGCCCATTGTGGGCCAGTCGGTGGATGGTGCGCGCCCGGTGGCGGTGTCGACCCGGCATCGGGCCTGTGAGCTGCAAAGATCCGGCGCCATGCAACTAGTACGACAAAACGACGAATTCGGCCCAAGACGGAAGAGCCGGAGACGGGGTCCGGCGCGGCGTCGAGCAAGGGGACAGGTGCGTGCCGGGGTGGCCGTGCTCGTCGTCGCCGCGATCGCCTCCGGCTGTGCCTCGGGCGCCGACGGCGGAGCGAACCCCGCCCCCGGTCAGCAGCGCCTGGACGCGCCGCCCGCCCGCGCCCTCGACTCCTACGCCCACAAACTCCGTGTCACCCAGGTCGCCCGCGCCGCCGCCGCGAAGCGCTGGGGCCTGGCCAAGCCCCCGCTGGCCGCACCGCCCGCCCCGGCGAAGAAGCCGAGGATCACCACCCGCAAGGGATTCGAGGTGAAGGGGCAGGCGAGTCTGCCGCCCGTCTTCACGACGATCCCGACCAAGAAGAAGATCGTCTTCCTGACCATCGACGACGGCGCCGAGAAGGACCCGGCGCTGCTCAAGATGATGAGCGAACTGCAGATCCCGTACACCGCGTTCCTCAGCGACTATCTGGTCAAGGAGGACTACGGCTACTTCAAGAAGATGCAGTCGCGCGGTGTCGTCCTGAACAACCACACCCTCAACCACCGCTACATGCCGGGGCTCTCCTACGCGGGCCAGCGCCGCGAGATCTGCGGCATGCAGGACGTCATCCAGAAGCGCTACGGCAAGCGGCCCGAACTCTTCCGCCCGCCGTACGGCAACTACAACGCGGACACGCTGCGGGCCGCCAAGTCCTGCGGGATCAAGGCCGTGCCGCTGTGGGCGTCCGAGGCCTTCGCCGACCACATGGAGTGGCGCGAGTGGGACCGGGACCTGCACCCCGGCGACATCATCCTCACGCACTTCCGGGGGCGCGAGGACTGGAAGGGCACCATGCCCGACATGGTCCGCAAGGTCATGAAGACGGTCACCGACAAGGGATACGCGGTGGCCAGGCTGGAGGACTACCTGTGACGGGGCGGGCGCGGGCGCGCCGCTGCCTCGCCGCGGCCGTCGCGGCGGGCGTGCTCGCGCCCGCGCTGCTCACCGGGTGCGCGCAGTCGGTGGACCCGATCGAGCGCCTCGGCCGCAAGGCTGCGGAGAAGGTGCCGCCGCGAAAACCGGGGGCGTCGCCCAGCTGCGCCCCACCGGCGGGAGCCCCGGAAACCGGGCGGCACACGCCCGCGGGGACGGAACCGCCTGACGCGGAGAAGCGTTGCCCCGAGGGGCGCGGGGGCCCTTCGGCGTCGCCGTCGAGATAAGACCCGCGTCAGCGAATTAGCAGTCCGCTTGACCGAGTGCTAATCGTCGTCCTAGTCTCGGCCTTGGCACTCACCACTGGAGAGTGCCAATCAGCGACGGGCAGGTCCGGCACCCGCGACGACGGATCCACCTGGTCGCCACCCCAGACTGTTAACCCCGTAGATCTCCGAAGGGGGAGACCGGATCGTGACGACCGCCAGCTCCAAGGTTGCCATCAAGCCGCTCGAGGACCGCATTGTGGTCCAGCCGCTCGACGCCGAGCAGACCACGGCCTCGGGCCTGGTCATTCCGGACACCGCGAAGGAGAAGCCCCAGGAGGGTGCTGTCCTCGCCGTGGGCCCGGGCCGCTTCGAGAACGGCGAGCGCCTGCCGCTCGACGTGAAGGTCGGCGATGTCGTGCTGTACAGCAAGTACGGCGGCACCGAGGTGAAGTACAACGGCGACGAGTACCTCGTCCTCTCGGCTCGCGACGTGCTCGCGATCGTCGAGAAGTAATTCACCTGCTTCACCAGTTTTGCTTTTGAGTTGCGCCCCTGGTCACCCCGCTGCTGATTGCCGGGCGGCGAGGGGCGCAGTTCGTTTGCTGGATGTCTCCGGGGGTCTCCCCCGGACCCCCTGATTTTTCGAGAGGGCTGAACCGCTCCCATGGCGAAGATCCTGAAGTTCGACGAGGACGCCCGTCGCGCCCTCGAGCGCGGCGTCAACAAGCTTGCCGACACGGTCAAGGTGACGATCGGCCCCCGTGGCCGCAACGTCGTCATCGACAAGAAGTTCGGCGCTCCCACCATCACCAACGACGGCGTCACCATCGCCCGTGAGGTCGAGGTCGAGGACCCGTACGAGAACCTCGGCGCGCAGCTCGTCAAGGAGGTGGCGACCAAGACCAACGACATCGCGGGTGACGGCACCACCACCGCGACCGTTCTCGCCCAGGCCCTGGTCAAGGAAGGCCTGCGCAACGTAGCCGCCGGCGCCTCCCCGGCCGCCCTGAAGAAGGGCATCGACGCCGCCGTCGCGGCCGTCTCCGCGGAGCTCCTCGCCACCGCGCGCCCGATCGACGACAAGGCCGACATCGCGGCCGTCGCCGGTCTGTCCGCCCAGGACCCGCAGGTCGGCGAGCTCATCGCCGAGGCGATGGACAAGGTCGGCAAGGACGGTGTCATCACCGTCGAGGAGTCCAACACCTTCGGTCTCGAGCTGGACTTCACCGAGGGCATGGCCTTCGACAAGGGCTACCTGTCCCCGTACATGGTGTCCGACCAGGAGCGTATGGAGGCCGTCCTCGACGACCCGTACATCCTGATCCACCAGGGCAAGATCTCGTCCATCCAGGACCTGCTGCCGCTGCTCGAGAAGGTCATCCAGGCCAACGCCTCGAAGCCGCTCCTGATCATCGCCGAGGACGTCGAGGGCGAGGCCCTGTCGACCCTGGTCGTGAACAAGATCCGCGGCACCTTCAACGCCGTCGCGGTGAAGGCCCCCGGCTTCGGCGACCGCCGCAAGGCCATGCTCGGTGACCTCGCCACCCTCACGGGCGGCACCGTCATCGCCGAAGAGGTCGGCCTCAAGCTCGACCAGGTCGGCCTGGACGTGCTCGGCACCGCCCGCCGCGTGACCATCACCAAGGACGACACCACGGTCGTCGACGGCGGCGGCAACGCCTCCGAGGTCGAGGGCCGCGTCAACCAGATCAAGGCCGAGATCGAGGCCACGGACTCCGACTGGGACCGCGAGAAGCTCCAGGAGCGCCTCGCGAAGCTGGCCGGCGGCGTGTGCGTCATCAAGGTCGGCGCCGCCACCGAGGTGGAGCTGAAGGAGAAGAAGCACCGTCTGGAGGACGCCATCTCCGCGACCCGCGCCGCGGTCGAGGAGGGCATCGTCTCCGGTGGTGGCTCGGCGCTCGTCCACGCCGTGAAGGTCCTCGAGGGCAACCTCGACAAGACCGGCGACGAGGCCACCGGTGTCGCGGTCGTGCGCCGCGCCGCCGTCGAGCCGCTGCGCTGGATCGCCGAGAACGCCGGCCTCGAGGGCTACGTCATCACCTCGAAGGTCGCCGAGCTCGACAAGGGCTTCGGCTTCAACGCCGCCACCGGTGAGTACGGCGACCTGGTCAAGGCCGGCGTCATCGACCCGGTCAAGGTCACGCGCTCCGCGCTGGAGAACGCCGCGTCCATCGCCTCCCTGCTGCTCACGACCGAGACCCTGGTCGTCGAGAAGCCGGCCGAGGAAGAGGGCGAGGCCGCGGGCCACGGTCACGGTCACTCGCACTGACCCGCTGCGCTCGGCTTGAACGGTGACTGAGGCCCGGCTTCCCTCGCAAGGGAAGCCGGGCCTCAGTCCTTTTCGGGTTCGCGTCTGACGGGTCGCGGGTCGTCGCCGTCCGCGAATCGGCGTCCGTCCTCGCGCAGTTCCCCGCGCCCCCTTCGGGGCCCGTCTACTGCGGGCCGTACTTCCTGCCCGTCCTTGACGTCACTCCGCCCAGCAGCGCCCTCGGCGTCACCTTCACCACGCCCATCAGCGCCTTGTAGCGGGGGTCCGGGATGGACAGGGTCTTGCCCCGCGCCAGGTCGGACAGCGCGGCCTCGACCAGCTTGTCCGCGTCGAGCCACATCCACTTGGGGATGTTCGACGTCCCCATCCCGGCGCGCTCGTGGAACTCGGTCCGTACGAAGCCGGGGCACAGGGCCATCAGCCGCACCCCGGAGCCCGCCAGGTCCTTGGCGGCCCCCTGCGTGAACTGCACGACCCACGCCTTCGAGGCGCCGTACGTCCCGCGCGGCACGAACGCCGCCACCGAGGCGACGTTGACGACGCCCCCGCGGCCCCGCTCGCGCATCGCCTCCGCCGCCGCCGACGTCAGCCGGAGCACCGCCTCGCAGTGCACCTTGAGCATCGTCAGCTCGTCCTCCATCGGCACTTCCAGGTACTGGCCCTTGTTGCCGAACCCGGCGTTGTTCACCAGGAGGTCGACGGTGTTCCTGCGGTCCGCGAGGCGCTTCTCGACGGCGGCGATCCCGTCGTCGGTCGCGAGGTCGGCGGTGAGCACCTCCGCCTCGATGCCGTGCCGGTCGTGCAGTTCGGTCGCCTGTTCCCGCAGCCGCTCGGTGTTCCGTGCCACCAGGACCAGGTTGTGGCCGTCACCGGCGAGCCGCCGGGCGAAGGCCGCGCCGATACCGGCGGTCGATCCCGTAATCAGAGCCGTAGTCATGGACCCAGGCTAGTGAGATCCGAGGGCCACCGATCACGGCGTCGGTGAACCGTACTTGTCCGCGTACTTACGAGCCGCCTCGATCACCTCGGGATGCAGCGCCTCACCGGCGGCGAGCAGGCCCGGCAGCAGGTGCTTCTCCGTCATCACCGCCTTGAACTGGAGGGCGACGGTGACGTCGTGCTCCGGCCGGTGCTCGACCGCGATCGCGTCCCCGGCACGGATCTCACCCGGTTCGATCACCCGCAGATAGGCGCCGGGAAGGCCCCGCTGCGTGAAGCGCTTGACCCACTTCGTCTCGCCGAGATGTCCCTGGAACGTCTGGCAGGGGATGCGGCCCGACGTCACCTCCAGGAGCAACTCGGGCCCGACGCGCCAGCGTTCGCCGATCTTCGCGCCGCTCACGTCGAGGCCGGACGTCGTGAGGTTCTCGCCGAAGGAGCCGTGGGGCAGCGCACGGCCGAGCAGCTGCTCCCACGCGTCGAGGTCCTCGCGCGCGTAGGCGTACACCGCCTGGTGGTCGCCGCCGTGGTGCCGCGTGTCGCAGACCTCGTCCCCGGCGAGGCCGCTCCCGCCGACGCCTTTGGGGCCGGGAGCCGTCACCCGTACGGCCCCTTCGGCAGGCTGTTTGTCGATGCCGGTGCCGCCCGAGGGGGCGTCGGTGTAGTCCACGGCCTTGAACCGGCCCAGATTCACGGAAAGAAGCTTCATGACGGAAGGCTAGGCGAGCCCGCCCAAAGCGTCGACGCATTATTGGGCGATCACCCCAAGCGTCACTTATGCTTGATCCATGATCGAGGCCCGTCATCTCCGCGTCCTGCGTGCGGTCGCCACCAGCGGCTCCTTCTCCGCCGCCGCGCGCGAGCTCGGCTGCACCCAGCCCGCCGTGAGCCAGCAGATGAAGGCACTCGAAGCCTCCGCGGGCACGACGCTGCTGATCCGCACCGGGCGGGAGATGCGCCTGACGCAGGCGGGCGAGACCCTGGTCCGGCACGCCACCGGAATCCTGGCGGGCCTGACCGCCGCCGAGGAGGAGGTCGCCGCGATCGCGGGCCTGCGGGCGGGCCGCGTCCGCCTGGTCTCCTTCCCCAGCGGCAGCTCGACGCTGGTGCCGAGCGCGCTGGCCGCCCTGCGCGCGGCCCATCCCGGCACCCGGGTCTCGCTCGTGGAGGCCGAACCGCCGCGCTCGGTCGAGATGCTGCGCGAGGGCGACTGCGACGTGGCACTCGCCTTCCGCTACGAGGGCGCGTCCGCCGCAGAGGAGTGGGACGACCTGGTCGTACGCCCCCTGCTCGCCGACCGGCTCGTCGGCCTCGTGCCCGAGGGGCACCGCCTCGCCAAGGCCGAGTCGGTCGCCATCGGGGAACTGGCCGACGAGCCGTGGATCGCGGGCTGTCCGCGCTGTCGCAGGCAGCTGGTCGAGGTCTGCGAAGGGGCCGGTTTCGTGCCCCGGATCGATTTCGCGACCGACGACTATCCGGCGGTGATCGGTCTGGTCGGCGCGGGCCTCGGGGTCGCGGTGCTGCCCGAACTGGCCATCGAATCCGTTCGCCCCAAAGGTGCACGCACAGTGACGGTGGAGCCTGCCGTCCAGCGCGAGATCGTCGCGCTCACCCTGCCGGATCTGGCGCAGGTGCCCGCGGTGGCCGCCACGCTGGACCACCTCGCGCGCGCCGCTGAGCGCTGAGCGGTTCCTGGAGAAACGTTCCTTCAGGTGTGCGTGATCATGCCGCCGTGCGAGGCCGACGCCGAGGGTGCGGAAGTGGTGACCAGGCGGTTGCGCGCGCGGCCCATGAGCTCTTCGCGCTCGTCCTCGGTGAGGCCGCCCCACACGCCGTACGGCTCTCGTACCGCGAGGGCGTGAGCAGCGCACTCCGCGCGTACCGGGCACCTCATGCAGACCTCCTTGGCGGAGTTCTCACGCGCGCTGCGTGCCGCGCCCCGCTCGCCCTCGGGGTGGAAGAAGAGCGAGCTGTCGACCCCGCGGCAGGCCGCGAGGAGCTGCCAGTCCCAAAGATCAGCGTTCGGTCCGGGAAGGCGGGAGAAATCTGCCATTGCTTGTCTCCTGGTAGCCGTTCTGCGCGGATACGGTGCCCACGACCGTACATCTACTGTCTAAGGAGATGAAAATATGACTCATTGGAAAATCTAGCCACAGACACCAGCAAAAGGGAAGGAAGAGGGCTAAATGGGGCATGGGTTGTGATGAAAGGTTGAGGGTCTCTTGCGCTGCCTGCTCTGTGTCCGCGCCCTCACGTAGAGTGCCGAACGTGGCTGACCGCCCCGTAACTCTTTCGGGTGACCGTCGTTGAGAGTGCGAGGCGGTTGAAAGAACAAGCGCTCGGGCAGATGTCCGAGAGCGTCAACCGCACAGGTGACGAATATGTACCAGCCTGGAGGCTCAAGGTGACGCGCAGCAGCTGTGAGAGCCGCGGAGGACAGTCATGACATCCGTCCTCGTCTGCGACGACTCCCCGCTTGCCCGAGAGGCGCTCCGCCGCGCGGTTGCGACCGTGCCCGGCGTCGAGCGTGTGACGACGGCGGCCAACGGCGAGGAAGTCCTCCGCCGCTGGGGCGCCGACCGCTCGGACCTGATTCTGATGGACGTACGCATGCCCGGTCTGGGCGGCGTCGAGACCGTCCGGCGGCTGCTGTCCGCCGACCCCGGTGCGCGCATCATCATGCTCACCGTGGCCGAGGACCTGGACGGTGTCGCGCTCGCGGTCGCCGCCGGCGCCCGCGGCTATCTGCACAAGGACGCCTCGCGCGCCGAGCTGCGCGCGACCGTCACGCAGGCGCTCGCCGACCCGACGTGGCGGCTGGCTCCGCGCAGACTGCGTTCGGCCGAGATGGGCGCCGCGCCCACCCTCACCGCGCGTGAGATCCAGGTGCTCGAGGGCATGAGCCACGGCCGGTCCAACGCCGAGATCGGACGTGAGCTTTTTCTCTCCGAGGACACGGTCAAGACCCACGCCAGGCGGTTGTTCAAGAAGCTCGGCGCCTCGGACCGCGCGCATGCCGTGGCGCTCGGTTTCCGCTGGGGCCTGGTCCGATAGGTGTGCCGCCGTGCGGGCACGGCGATCCCCGCCCGCCGTGTGGTGGGCGGGGTGACGGACGCCCGTCGCTCCCCCTCGCGGGAGCGGTTGCCGTTGCTTCGCCGCCGATGCCGCATCCTTGAGGGGTGGAGTTCCTCGGGGACAGGTCGGTCGAGCGGGAGGGGAGGGCGCACGAGATGAGTTCCGGCGCACCTGCTCATAACGCTTCGGTGCACAACTACGGACGTGGTGCCACGGATCAATCGGCGCCAAGGCACCATGGACCGATGCGCGATGACAAGACGACGGTGATCGGTGCCCTCGTCCTTCGCGCGGTCGAGGGTGACGAGCAGGCGACGCACGATCTGCTGGCTCATGTACATCCCCTTGCGCTGCGGTACTGCCGGACCAGACTCTCCCGACTGCCCGGAGACGCACGGCACTTCGTGGAGGACCTGGCGCAGGAAGTGTGCGTCGCGGTCCTGCTCGCGCTGCCGAGGTACAAGGACACGGGGCGCCCCTTCGAGGCCTTCGTCTTCGCCATCGCCGCGCACAAGGTCGCCGACCTGCAGCGCGCCGCGATGCGCCATCCCGGATCCACCGCGGTGCCGTCGGACGAGATGCCCGAGCGGCCCGACGACTCCCTCGGCCCCGAGGAGCGCGCGCTGCTCAGCAGCGACGCCGCATGGGCCAAGAAGCTCATGGCGAACCTCCCGGAGAACCAGCGCGAGCTGCTGCTCCTGAGGATCGCGGTCGGTCTCACGGCCGAGGAGACCGGGCAGATGCTCGGCATGTCCCCGGGTGCCGTGCGGGTCGCGCAGCATCGCGCGTTGAGCCGCTTGCGGGCCCTGGCCGAGCAGTAACGATCACCGGTCGCCCTGCGAGCGGCTTCGGTGTGCGTTCGCGACGTATGAACGTACAAACCTGATCGATGATCTTGATCGTGGAATGAGACACCCTCCGTTCCCGTTAGCATGGACATCCGCACCGATCAAGGCCATTTGGGGAAGGTGTCATGACTGCAAACGGCGGTTCTTCGACTGGGGTACCCGATAAATTCGCGACGCTCGGGCTGACCTACGACGACGTGCTGCTGCTGCCCGGCGCGTCGGAAGTGCTGCCGAACGCGGTCGACACCTCGTCCCGCATCTCCCGCAATGTGCGTGTGAACATCCCGCTGCTCTCGGCGGCCATGGACAAGGTCACCGAGGCCCGCATGGCCATCGCCATGGCGCGGCAGGGCGGCGTGGGCGTGCTCCACCGCAACCTGTCCATCGAGGACCAGGTCAACCAGGTCGACCTCGTGAAGCGCTCCGAGTCCGGCATGGTCACCGACCCGATCACCGTGCACCCGGACGCCACGCTGGGCGAGGCCGACGCGCTGTGCGCCAAGTTCCGCATCAGCGGCGTCCCGGTGACCGACCCGGCGGGCAAGCTGCTCGGCATCGTCACCAACCGCGACATGGCCTTCGAGAACGACCGCAGCCGTCAGGTGCGCGAGGTCATGACGCCCATGCCGCTCGTGACCGGCAAGGTCGGCATCTCCGGCGTCGACGCCATGGAGCTGCTGCGCCGCCACAAGATCGAGAAGCTGCCGCTCGTCGACGACGCGGGCATCCTCAAGGGCCTCATCACGGTCAAGGACTTCAAGAAGGCCGAGCAGTACCCGAACGCCGCCAAGGACGCCGAGGGCCGTCTCCTCGTCGGTGCCGCCGTCGGCGCGAGCCCCGAGGCGCTGGAGCGCGCCCAGGCCCTGGCCGGGGCGGGCGTGGACTTCCTCATCGTGGACACGTCGCACGGGCACAACAGCAACGCCCTGAGCTGGATGTCGAAGATCAAGTCGGGCGTGGGCGTCGACGTGATCGGCGGCAACGTGGCGACGCGCGACGGTGCCCAGGCGCTCATCGACGCCGGTGTCGACGGAGTCAAGGTCGGCGTCGGCCCGGGTTCCATCTGCACCACCCGCGTCGTCGCCGGAATCGGCGTCCCGCAGGTCACCGCCATCTACGAAGCGGCCGTCGCGGCGCGTGCGGCCGGTGTCCCGGTCATCGGTGACGGTGGGCTGCAGTACTCGGGTGACATCGGCAAGGCGCTGGCCGCCGGCGCCGACACCGTGATGCTCGGCTCGCTGCTCGCGGGCTGCGAGGAGTCGCCGGGTGAGCTGATGTTCATCAACGGCAAGCAGTTCAAGTCCTACCGCGGCATGGGCTCGCTCGGTGCCATGCAGTCCCGCGGCCAGGGACGTTCGTACTCGAAGGACCGCTACTTCCAGGCGGAGGTCTCCTCGGACGACAAGCTCGTCCCCGAGGGCATCGAGGGTCAGGTGGCGTACCGCGGCCCGCTGGCCAACGTGCTGCACCAGCTCGTCGGCGGCCTGCGCCAGACGATGGGTTACGTGGGCGCCGCCTCCATCGACGAGATGGAGACCAAGGGCCGCTTCGTACGGATCACCTCGGCGGGTCTCAAGGAGAGCCACCCGCACGACATCCAGATGACGGTCGAAGCGCCGAACTACACGAACAAGCGCTGACGCGCTCCACGCGCGCGTGGGGGCGGTCCCGATTCCCGGGGCCGCCCCCTTCGCGCGCGTCGGGGATACTGGAGCGGCAGACCGAGTGCCGAAGTGCCGAAGAAGTGCGAAGTACCGAAGAAAGCTGAAGGGCCACCCACGTGACTGAGATCGAGATCGGGCGCGGCAAGCGCGGCCGCCGCGCGTACGCCTTCGACGACATCGCCGTCGTGCCGAGCCGTCGTACCCGCGACCCGAAGGAGGTCTCGATCGCCTGGCAGATCGACGCCTACCGCTTCGAGCTGCCCTTCCTGGCGGCGCCGATGGACTCGGTCGTCTCCCCGCAGACCGCGATCCGCATCGGCGAGCTGGGTGGTCTGGGCGTACTGAACCTCGAGGGTCTGTGGACGCGGTACGAGGACCCGCAGCCGCTGCTCGACGAGATCGCGGAGCTGGACACCGACAACGCCACCCGCCGCCTCCAGGAGATCTACTCCGCGCCGATCCAGGCCGACCTGATCGGGCAGCGCATCAAGGAGGTGCGCGACTCGGGCGTGGTCACCGCCGCCGCGCTCTCCCCGCAGCGCACCGCCGAGTTCTCCAAGGCCGTCGTGGACGCCGGTGTCGACATCTTCGTCATCCGCGGGACGACCGTCTCCGCCGAGCACGTCTCCGGTGCCGCCGAGCCGCTGAACCTCAAGCAGTTCATCTACGAGCTCGACGTGCCGGTGATCGTCGGCGGCTGCGCCACGTACACCGCCGCCCTGCACCTGATGCGCACGGGCGCGGCCGGTGTCCTCGTCGGCTTCGGCGGCGGCGCCGCGCACACCACGCGCAACGTCCTGGGCATCCAGGTGCCGATGGCCACCGCCGTCGCGGACGTCGCGGCCGCCCGCCGTGACTACATGGACGAGTCCGGCGGTCGGTACGTGCACGTCATCGCCGACGGCGGCGTGGGCTGGTCCGGCGACCTGCCCAAGGCCATCGCCTGCGGTGCCGACGCGGTGATGGTGGGCTCCCCGCTGGCGCGCGCCACCGACGCGCCCGGCAAGGGCCACCACTGGGGCATGGAGGCCGTCCACGAGGACGTGCCGCGCGGCAAGCGCGTCGACCTCGGTGTGGTCGGCACGACGGAGGAGATCCTCACCGGTCCCTCGCACATCCCGGACGGCTCGATGAACTTCTTCGGGGCGCTGCGCCGGGCGATGGCGACGACGGGCTACAGCGAGCTCAAGGAGTTCCAGCGCGTCGAGGTGACGGTCGCGGACTCGCAGCACAGCCGCTGATCGACTGCTTCTACAAGAAGGGCCCCGGTACGCATACCGGGGCCCTTCTTGTGTGTCACAGGCGGTGGGCCGCGCCTGCCGGGGTCGCGCCGCGGGTGTCGAGGAGCAGCTGCGCCTTCACTGCGAGACCTTGCAGGTCGTACGTGCGGTGGTGCTGGAGCAGGATCGTGAGGTCGGCGTCGGCCGCCGCCTCGTAGAGGGAGTCCGCGCGGGGCACGGGGTGGCCGAGCACGCTCCAGCTGGGCACGTAGGGGTCGTGGTAGCTGACGGCGGCGCCCATCTCCATCAGGCGGGTGGCGACCTCCTGGGCGGGGGAGCCCTGCTGGTCGGCGAGGTCGGGCTTGTAGGTGACGCCGAGGAGCAGGACGCGGGCGCCGCGGGCCGACTTGCCGTGTTCGTTGAGCAGGGTCGCCGAGCGCTGGATCACGTACCGGGGCATGCGGTCGTTGACCTGCTGGGCCAGTTCGACCATGCGCAGGGGGCGTGCGCCGCGGCCGGGGCCGGGGAGGTCCAGGGGGACGCCGTGGCCGCCGACGCCGGGTCCCGGGCGGAAGGCCTGGAAGCCGAAGGGCTTGGTCTCGGCGCAGCGGATGACGTCCCACAGGTCGATGCTCAGGTCGTGGCAGAGCACGGCCATCTCGTTGACCAGTGCCATGTTCACGTGCCGGTAGTTGGTCTCCAGGAGGTGCACCGTCTCGGCCTCGCGTGGGCCACGCGCGCGTACGACCTTGTCGGTGAGGCGGCCGTAGAAGGCGGCGGCCGATTCGGTGCAGGCCGGGGTGAGGCCGCCGATGACCTTGGGGGTGCCGGCGTAGCCGTGGGTGCGGTTGCCCGGGTCGAGGCGGCCGGGGGAGTGCGCGAGGTGGAAGTCGCGGCCCGCGCGCAGGCCTGAGCCCTCTTCGAGGATGGGACGCAGGAATTCCTCCGTGGTTCCGGGGTATGCGGGTGACTCAAGGATCACCGTGGTGTGCGGGCGCAGCCGTGCGGCCAGCGCGTGGGCGGCTTCGGCCACCTGGCTCAGATCGAGGCTGCGGTCGGCCGCCGGAGGGGTGGGGGCGCAGATGACCGCGGTGCGCACCCGGCCCAGCTCGACCGGATCGGTGGTGGGCCTGAAGCCCCCTGAGAGCATCCGGCGGACATCGGCGGCCGTGAGGGTTCCCTCGGCGCCGTCGCAGGGCAGGCGGCCGCTCGCCAGGTCGACGGCGCGGGCGGGGTCGTAGCCGATGGTGGCGATGCCGCCGGAGACGGCGGCCTGGGCGAGGGGCAGGCCGAGGTGGCCGAGACCGATGACGGCGAGATCTGCGGGCATGGCGGTGGGCCGTCCTCCCAATAGCCGGAGCGGGACGAGCGCGCAAGCCCTGTGGACAAGGTGGACCAGCGCAATGTCAGACTAGGAGTAAATATGACCGTTATGCGGCATTGCGCTGTGCCGGGCGTCGGAGTGTTGGCCGCGGGTTGGCCGTGGGTTGTCCACAGGCGGCAACCGAACTCAGCGGACCCGGCCGGAATCTGGGCATGATGTGAGCGCGACCACACCCGACAGCACACGGGAGGCAGCGGTGAGGACAGCGACCTTGGGACCGGCGGAGCGTGCCGAGTCACTTGCGGGAATGGCCGAGCGGGAGCTGGATGTCCTGGTCGTGGGTGCGGGAGTGGTCGGTGCGGGCACCGCACTCGACGCCGTGACCCGCGGCTTGTCCACCGGCCTCGTCGAGGCGCGGGACTGGGCCTCGGGCACGTCGAGCCGGTCGAGCAAGCTGATCCACGGCGGCCTGCGCTATCTGGAGATGCTCGACTTCGCGCTGGTGCGTGAGGCGCTGAAGGAGCGCGGCCTGCTCCTCGAGCGGCTCGCCCCCCACCTCGTGAAGCCGGTGCCGTTCCTGTACCCCTTGCAGCACAAGGGCTGGGAGAGGATCTACGCCGGATCGGGCGTCGCGTTGTACGACGCCATGTCGATGTCCCGAGGCCACGGCCGGGGCCTGCCCATGCACCGCCACCTGACCCGGCGTCACGCCCTGCGCGTCGCCCCCTGCCTGAAGAAGGACGCCCTGACGGGGGCGATGCAGTACTACGACGCGCAGATGGACGACGCGCGCTATGTGGCGACCCTCGTGCGCACGGCCGCGGCGTACGGCGCCAAGGTCGCCAACCGCGCCCGGGTCACGGGCTTCCTGCGCGAGGGCGAGCGCGTCGTCGGGGCCAAGGTCCAGGACGTCGAGGGCGGCGGGGAGTACGAGGTCCGGGCCAAGCAGGTGGTCAACGCCACCGGGGTGTGGACGGACGACACGCAGGCGATGGTCGGGGAGCGGGGCCAGTTCCACGTCCGGGCGTCCAAGGGCATCCATCTGGTCGTACCGAAGGACCGGATCAACTCCACGACCGGGCTGATCCTGCGGACGGAGAAGAGCGTCCTCTTCGTCATCCCGTGGGGCCGGCACTGGATCGTGGGGACGACCGACACCGACTGGGACCTGGACAAGGCGCACCCCGCGGCGTCCAGCGCCGACATCGACTATCTCCTCGAACATGTGAACTCGGTGCTCGGGGTGCCCCTTTCACGGGACGACGTACAAGGGGTGTACGCGGGGCTCAGGCCGCTGCTCGCCGGTGAGTCGGACGCCACGAGCAAGCTGTCGCGCGAGCACACGGTGGCGCATCCGGCACCGGGCCTGGTGGTCATCGCGGGCGGCAAGTACACGACGTACCGCGTCATGGCGAAGGACGCCGTGGACGAGGCGGTGCACGGCCTCGACCAGCGGGTCGCCGACTGTGTCACGGAGGACATCCCGCTGGTCGGTGCCGAGGGGTACAAGGCGCTGTGGAACGCGCGGGCCAGGATCGCGGCCCGCACCGGGCTTCACGTGGTCCGGGTGGAGCACCTGCTGAACCGGTACGGCTCACTGGCCGAAGAGGTCCTCGCCCTCGTCACGGCCGATCCGACCCTGGGCGAGCCGCTGCCCGCCGCGGACGACTATCTGCGCGCCGAGATCGTGTACGCCGCCTCGCACGAGGGGGCACGGCACCTGGACGACGTGCTGACCCGACGCACGCGCATCTCGATCGAGACGTTCGACCGGGGCACGCGCAGCGCGCGGGCGTGCGCGGAGCTGATGGCGCCGGTCCTCGGCTGGGACAAGGACCAGGTGGAGCGGGAGGTCCAGCACTACGAGAAGCGGGTGGAGGCGGAGCGGGAGTCGCAGCGGCAGCCGGACGACCTGACGGCGGACGCGGCGAGGCTGGGGGCGCCGGACATCGTGCCGCTCTGAGGACAGCCGCTGCGCCGCCCTAGCGGGGGCAGAACTCGGCGGCCAGAAGTGTCCGTTCGAGAGCCGGGTCAGCCAGCCGGTCCGTGTTGACCCGGAAAGTGAGGACGCGGTCGCCGTCGCGGGTGGCGGCCGTGCGTACGTAGCTTCCGCTGATGCGGCCGTTGTGGCCCCAGACCGTGGTGCCGCAGGGCAGTTTCTGCGGGAAGAGGCCCATGCCGTAGTGGCCTTGTGCGGCGCGGGTGTTGAGCATCTGGCGGAGCTGGGGCGCGGGGAGCAGGCGGCCGGCGAGCAGGGCGGCGTAGAAGCGGTCCAGGTCGGCGAGCGTGGAGATCAGTTCCCCGGCGGCGCCCGCGACGGCCGGGTTGAGGGCGGTGACGTCGCGGCCCCCGGTCGTGTACGCGCGGCCGTGCGGGGACGGGAGCGTGGTGCGGGTGCCGGGGAATGAAGTGCCGGACAGGCGAAGGGGGGTGATGATCCGGCGGGCGGTCTCCGCCGCGTACGAACGGCCGGTGACCTGCTTGATCACCATGCCGAGCACGACGTAGTTGGTGTTGGAGTACGACCAGCGGCCGGGGGTGGTCGCGGGTAGGGCGAGGGCGGTACGGACCGCTTGCGTCGGAGTGAGGGGGACGAGGCCCTTGGGGCCGGTGGTGTAGTCCGCGAGGCCGCTGGTGTGGGTGAGCAGGGCGCGCAGGGTGGGCGCGCGTCCGTCGAGGTCATTGCCGCGGACGAGACCGGGCAGATGACGTTTCACGGGGTCGGACAAGGACAGACGGTGCTCGGCGGCGAGTTGAAGGATGACCGTCGCGATGAACGTCTTGGTGATGCTGCCCGCGCGGAAGTGCTCGGTGCGGCGAATGCGCGGGGCGCCGCCGTCGCTTTTGCCGGCTGCAGGCCGGTTGACGTGGGCGAAGTGCCAGAGGGGCCGTTGGGTCGGCTGCCGGTCCGGTGGGCGTTCCGGGGCTCCCGGCACGGTCGTTGACCATGGGGCTTCGCGGGCCAACAGAGCCGCGGCGGGGGCCTTGCCTCGGGTGACGAGCAACGGAAGAGTGGCGTCCGTGGCCGGTTCGGCGGCCGGTGGCGCACTGGCGGAGGCCAGGCCGATGAGGGTCACCGCAAGGGGTATGGCCAGCAGTGTCCGTGTATGGGGCATGGCGGTCCCTCCTTGTGCGGAGCCCATCATGGGGGACGACGGACCCTGGGCGTGGACCAGTCCCTGAGTAAGGGACAATGGAGGCTCTGTCAGGGCGGGTTGCGCGGGTAGCAGCGGTAGCAGCAGAGGGGACGCATGTCGGACGCGGAGAAGACGGGTCAGTCCCGTCAGGACAAGAGCGAACGTCTCCTCTCCGGGCGCTACCGGCTGGGAGAAGTGCTCGGCCGCGGCGGTATGGGAACCGTCTGGCGCGCCAAGGACGAGACACTCGGTCGTACGGTCGCGGTGAAGGAACTGCGTTTCCCGTCGAGCATCGACGAGGACGAGAAGCGCCGGCTCATCACGCGTACGTTGCGTGAGGCCAAGGCGATCGCGCGGATCCGCAACACCAGTGCGGTGACCGTGTACGACGTGGTCGACGAGGACGACCGGCCGTGGATCGTGATGGAGCTGGTCGAGGGCAAGTCCCTGGCCGAGGCCATCCGCGAGGACGGGCTGCTCACGCCGAAGCGCGCGGCCGAGGTCGGGCTCGCCGTGCTCGACGTGCTGCGGTCCGCGCACCGCGAGGGAATCCTGCACCGTGACGTGAAGCCGTCGAACGTGCTGATCGCCGAGGACGGGCGGGTCGTTCTCACGGACTTCGGCATCGCGCAGGTCGAGGGCGACCCGTCGATCACGTCCACCGGCATGCTCGTCGGCGCGCCCTCGTACATCTCGCCGGAGCGGGCGCGCGGGCACAAGCCCGGCCCGGCCGCCGACCTGTGGTCGCTCGGCGGTCTGCTGTACGCGGCCGTGGAAGGCGTCCCTCCGTACGACAAGGGGTCGGCGATCGCGACCCTCACCGCGGTCATGACCGAGGACGTCGAACAGCCGACGAACGCCGGGCCGTTGGAGAAGGTCATCTACGGCCTGCTCGCCAAGGACCCCGAGCAGCGGCTCGACGACGCGGGTGCGCGGGCGCTCCTGCTCGACGTGATCCATGCGCCCGAGGCCAAGGACGAGCCGGAGCCGGTGGACGCGACGAAGGTCGTGCCGTTGCCTCCGGTGCCGCCGGCGTTCGGGATGGCGAAGCGGTTCGGCAAGGGCAAGGGAAGCTCCGGTGCGGGTGCTGCCGGGGTTGGTGGTGCCACTGGTTCGGCGGGTACGGCCGAGGCTTCCGGGGGCTCCGGTGCTGCCGGGGCCGCTGGGTCCGCTGGTGACTCCGGCCGGAAGGGCGAGGAGGCCGCCGAGCGGCTGAAGGGTGCGCTCCGGTCGGTGCGGAAGGCCGCGGCTGCGGCTACGACGCGGGGCACGGGCACGGGTGCGGGGACCGGGGCGGCTGCTTCCGGTTCTGCTTCTGCGGCTTCGCCCGCTGACTCCGGTTCCGGTTCGGCTTCCGGTTCTGGATCCGGTACCGGCAATGGTGCCGGCACTGGCACCCGCTCGGGCGCCGCTTCTGGGGCGGTGGCGGACAAGCCTTCGCGTTCCGGCGCGGCTGGTGCTGGTGCGGTCTACGGGGCCGTCGGCGCCGGTGCCTCCGGCGCTCGCCCCCATTCCTCGACGACTGCCGCCTATTCCGCTTCCTCTTCCGCTTCGACACCGCCGCGTACGACGCCTCCCAAGGCCTCACTCACCGACGTGGTGCCCCGGCGCACGCTCGTGATCTTCTCCCTGGCCCTCGCACTCGCGGTGCTCGGGACCGTGCTCGCGTTCGCGCTGAGCGACGGGGACGAGAGCGGTGCCCGGGACAGCAAGAACGGCGGCGACAAGGCCGCGTCCAGCGGGGCGACCGCGGGCAGCGGCGAGAAGGAGCAGGAGAAGGACAACGACAAGGGCGCCGGGCAGGACGACGGCGCCGACAAGGGCAAGGGCAAGGACGACGCGGACACGGGTGCCGGGGCGAGCCCCGGTGAGGGCGAGAGCCAGGACCCGGGCGAGGGCGACGGCGACGACGACTCCGGCAAGAAGCCGGGGGACGCGGCCGAGTCGACGTACAAGCACTCCCAGGGGTTCTCGGTGGGGCTGCCCAAGGGCTGGAAGTACCAGTCCACGGGTGCCGCGGGCGCGCGTTTCACCGGGCCGGACGGGCAGAAGCTGCTGATCGGCTGGACGCCGACCCCCAAGTCGGATCCCGTGGCCGACTGGAAGAAGCAGGAGTCGTACATGGTCCGGTCGCAGTACAAGCGGATCCGGATAGAGAAGGTCGACTACCGCGGCTGGAACACGGCCGACTGGGAGTTCACGTACGTCGACGGCGGCACGAAGTACCGCTCGATAGACCGGGGCACCGTCGTCAACGACCACCAGGGCTACGGAATCATGTACACGGCCAAGGCGGCCAAGTGGGACAGCGACGAGCGCAAGGCCACGTGGCGGACCTTCACCAAGACGTTCGAGCCGAAGAAGTAGCAGGACTCCGCGGAACGTGCCGGTGAGATCTCGCATCCCCTCAATGTGGTTTGCCTCCGGCACGTATCGTGAGTGCTTGCGGACAGTACGCAGCCGCAACAGGACGCAAGGCGAACGGAATTGACCACCGGGCGGACGGGGGAGGCGTCGTGGACGAATACGCGGGGCGGGTACTCGCCGACCGCTATCGCCTCCCCTTGCCTCCCGCGGACGAGTACGAACTCGCCGAGACGCGGGCCTTCGACACGTACAGCGGGCAGGAAGTCCTGGTCAGGCAGGTCCCGTTGCCCGAGGTCGTCGACGCCGAAGTGCTTGAGCTGGACGAGCGCGACCTCCCGGAGGGGGAGCTTCCGGCCGGGTTCGTGAGCGCGGGTGCGGTACGACGGCCGTCGGCGCGCACGACGCGCAGGCCGTCGGACCCGGCGGTGCGCCGTGCGATAGAGGCGGCGCAGGCCGCCGCGCAGATCCCCGACCATCCACGGCTCGACCAGGTCTTCGACGTGTTCGCCGAGGGTGGTTCGCTGTGGATAGTCAGCGAGTTGGTGGCGGCGAGGCCGCTGGCCGCGCTGCTCGCGGACCGGCCGCTGAGTCCGTACCGGGCGGCGGAGGTCGCCTCCGACGTGGTGACGGCGCTGCGGGTGCTGCACGCGCACGGCTGGGTCCACCGGAACATCACCGCGCGCACGGTCCTGGTCTGCGACGACGGCCGGGTGGTCCTCACGGGCCTCGCTGCGGGCGCGGCCGAAGAGGCGCTGTGCGGGTACGACCCTCGGCCCGAGGAGTTCCTCGCGGGGTTCGAGGGCGGGCACGCGGCGGGCGCGGGCGCCAGTGGAAGTGCTGGCCCTGAGACCGGTGGCGGGCCCTCGATCGAGGAGCGCGATGCCGCCCATGCTGCCCGTGCCGCCGACGACTCCGACCCCTCGCGAGGGCAGGCCGCCATCGAGGCGGCGGCTCCGGGCCCGGCACGGAACAGCGCCATAGCCGCGTATCGCGCCGGGACGCGTGCGGCGGCGCGGGTGAACGAGGACGAGGGACGCCGGGGCGCGGAACTGCCGGGGCCCAGGAGCGGCGATGGACCGCGCGGCAGGGGCGGCGATGGACCGCACGGCAGGGGCGGCGAGGCCGAGCCCGAGGCCGCCGGGCGGATTCTGGACCCGTACGGCGTCGCGGGTACGAAGCCGTGGCACGGGGCGGTGCCGAGGGGCGGAGGCCCTGGTCCCATGAGTCCCGCCGCGGGCAGCGGCGTTGAGCGTGCCGGGGGTCCTGCCGGAGGCCCCGCCGGGGGTTACGCCCCCGAGGAGCCGAACAGGGGCGGGGCACCGGAGCTCGGCCGTGCGCGGCCCGGCGAGGGCGGACCCGGCCGTGGCGTGCAGGGCGGTGGCGAGCAGGGCGGTGTAGGACAGGGCGGCCAGGGTGCGCCTGGTTCCGCGGGCGGCCATGGCCGGATGGGAGCCACCACCGGCCACGCCGTTCCGGCCCCCGCCCATGCCCCCGTACCCTCCCAGGCCCCCGCACCCGGGGCACCCGCTCCCAAACCCCCCGCCACCTCCGCGTCATCCGGCCACAGTTACTGGGACGCCCTCGTCGCCGAGCGGAGTGGGGCCCGGCGTGGACCCGCCACCGCGCTCGCCGCGGAGCGGGCCCGGCACGCGCGGATGACCGTGGTCGGAGGCGTGACCGAGCGCTGGGCGCCCGAGCAGGCAGGCCCCGTGCACGAGAACTGGCAGCTCGCCCCGCCCATCGGACCGGCAACCGACCTCTGGGCCCTGGGCGCGCTGTTGTTCCGGGCCGTGCAGGGCCACGCGCCCTACCCGGAGGAAAGCACCTTCGAACTCGTCCAGTTGGTGTGCGCCGAGCCGCCCGCCTTCGCGGAGGAGTGCGGCCCGCTGCGGCCCGTCGTCGAGTCCTTGCTGCGTCAGGACCCCACCGAGCGCCTCGACATCGAGGAACTGAGCGGCTGGCTGCGGTCGCTGGTGCGCTCGGCGCCCGAGCCCGAGGCCGGTGCGAACGTCGTGCCCGCGCCCCCGTTCGACGCCCGGCGGCTGCCTGTCGTACGCCGTCGCGGTGATCTCGTACGCCGGAAGAAGCGGCGCGCCCCCGCGCCCGCCGCCTCCCCGAACTCCCGGCAGAACGGCCGCCGGAAGCACAAGCACAAGCGAGGGCGTGAAGCCAGGCCGCCGGCGGCCGCCGAGGCCATGCCCAGGCGGACGGCCGCCACGCCCATGCCCGAGCGGATGGCCCCGGCGCCCAGGCCCAAGCGGAACGGGACAGGGGCGCCACGTTCCCTGGGGCGCCTCCTGCTCCTGCTCATCCTGGTCGGCCTCGCCGCGGCTATCGCGTACGCCATGGTCTTCATGCCCAAGTCGAAGGAGAACGAGGGCAGCGAGCGCGCGGGCTCCGCGGGGGACCCCGGCACCAGTCAGGCGCCGGACCCGGGCAGCAGTGCGAGCGCCCAGCCCAGCGAGGACGGCAAGGCCGATGAGCCGAGCGGAAAGCCGGACAAGAGCCCCAGTTCGCAGAAGCCGCAGACCAGCGGGCCCGAGGTGCCGCAGGGCTTCACGTTGCGCAAGGACGCCGAGGGCTTCCGGATAGCCGTCGCCAGCGGCTGGGACCGGCAGCCCAAGAACGGGCGGGGGCAGGTCGTCTACACGAAGGGCGACTTCGAACTGATCGTCGTGCCGGGACGGGACGGCACGGACGAGTACGGCAGCGACCCCCTGAAGTACCAGCGCGAGCACGAGCGCGAACTGCAGCCGTTCCGCGACTCGACCTGGGCCGAGTCCTCCGGGATGCGCAGGATCGACGTGGGCGGACGGGTCATGGGGGAGGGGCAGTTCACCTGGCAGGGGCCGGGCGGCGGCGAGGTCTTCGTACGCAATCTCGCGATGATCGTCGGCGGGAAGTACCACGTCGTGCAGATCCGCGGGCCCGAGTCCGAGCGCGACGAGGTGGACCGGCTCTATGAACAGGCCTCGTCGACCTACCAGGTGACGGATTCCTGATCGGTCATCAACCACCCTTCGCCGGCCGTCGCTCCCCAGTCACCATGTTTCACTTCTTGCACGGTGTTTGACTGTTCCTGACCGCTGTCCGCGGTGTTGATCGGCCGCGGAAACGGCCCGGCGTCGTTGCGTCGCGCGTCACAGTGAGGTCTCCGAGGACCCCCGGAGGTTCCACGTACGCCGAGCGCTCCCTAATCTGTGCCATGTCAGAACCATTGCGGGGGATCGTGAATCAGATGCAGGGCCTGCTCCTCGCGGGCCGCTACCGGCTCGGAGAGTCCATCGGCCGCGGTGGCATGGGACGGGTGTGGCGCGCACAGGACGAGGTGCTGCACCGGACCGTCGCCGTCAAGGAACTGACGGCCGCGCAGTTCGTGGCCGAGGCCGACCGCGCGATCCTCTTCGCCCGTACGCACGCGGAGGCGCGGGCCGCCGCCCGCATCAACCACCCCGCGGTCGTCACCGTCCATGACGTCCTCGAGTACGACGACCGGCCCTGGATCGTCATGGAGCTGGTCGAGGGCTGTTCACTCGCCGACGCCGTCAAGGAGCAGGGCCGCATCGAGCCCGTCGAGGCCGCCCGCATCGGCCTGTGGACCCTGAAGGCCCTGCGCGCCGCGCACGCCGCCGGTGTCCTGCACCGTGACGTCAAGCCCGGCAACGTACTCCTGGCGGACGACGGGCGCATCCTGCTCACCGACTTCGGGATCGCCGCGATCGAGGGCGACACGACCATCACGCGGACCGGCGAGGTCGTCGGCTCCGTCGACTACCTGGCCCCCGAGCGCGTCAGCGGGGCCAACCCCGGGCCCGCGTCCGACCTGTGGGCGCTCGGGGCGACCCTCTACACGGCGGTCGAGGGGAACTCTCCCTTCCGCCGCACGTCCCCGCTGGGCACCATGCAGGCCGTGGTCACGGAGGAGCCCGCGCCGGCCGAGTACGCGGGTGCGCTCGCCTCGGTCATCGGCGCGCTCCTGCGCAAGGACCCGGACACCCGGCCGACCGCGGAAGCCGCCGAGTTGATGCTGGCCGAGGCGGCGGAGGGACGACAGCCGAGCGCTGCACAGGCGTACGTACCGACGCAGGCCCACGCCACGTCCCAGCAGGGGCAGCCGCAGCAGCAGTCGCGGGCCCATCCGCAGCCGCAGTCCCACACCCCGCGGTTCGGCCACCGCTCAGTGGAGCCCGGCACCGTCGCCGACGGGTACGGCAACGGCTACGGGAACGGCAACGGTTACGGCACCGGCAACGGCAACGGCTACGGGGACACCGCCGGTTCCTCCCCCTCCTCCGGCACCTTCGTCCACAACTCACACCAGCCCCCGGCCACCCACCCCCCGAAGCGCCGCAAGGCGCCCATGTTCGTCGCGGCGGCCGCGGCGGTCGCGCTGCTCGGCGGCGGAACCGCGGGCTACCTGTACTACGCGGACGGCGACGACGGCGGTAAGCGGCAGTCCGCCGACGGAGGGCAGGGCAAGACCGTCGGCGGCATTCCCGCGGACTGGCACCGCGTGAAGGACGCCGAGGGCTTCAGCATGATGCTGCCCAAGGGCTGGGAGCGAGAGGCCAACGGCAGCCAGATCGACTACACGCCCGACCACGGCCGCCACTTCGTACGCATCGGCATAGACCGCAACTCGACGTGGGAGAGCCCCTACACGCACCAGGTGGACCTGGAGAAGAACCTGCGGGTCAAGCTGCCCCGCTACAAGCGGCTCCAGCTGAACTCGAACAACTTCCGCGACCGTACGGGTTCCCTCTGGGAGTTCAGCTGGACCGCGGGTGCGAACGACACCACGGCGGGTCCGCGCCGTGCCATCTCACAGACCTATCTCAGCCGTGACGGCGTCGAGTACGTGATTTACATGTCGTCCCCCGCAGAAGACTGGAGCAAGGCGCGCCAGCAGTTCGACGCGATGCTCCGGGGCTGGCGGGAGAGCTGAATGCGGTCGCCCGTGGCCGGGACGACTGGGACAAGCGGCCGGAACCAGTCCGCCCCGCAGGCCCACAGGGTCCGACCGCACACGTGTGGGGCATGATGGCCGCATGGGGAGCGTGGGGGACAACGCCCGGGTCATAGCTGGCCGTTACCGCCTGGATGTGCGGCTCGGCAGGGGTGGCATGGGCGTGGTCTGGCAGGCCACGGATCAGTTTCTCGGCCGCCGGGTGGCCGTCAAGGAACTCGCCCTCGACGACACGCTCTCCGAATCCGACGCGACGCAGCAGCGCGAGCGGACCCTGCGCGAGGCGCGGGCGGCAGCCCAGCTCAGACATCCGCACATCATCGTCGTCCACGACGTCGTCGTGCAGAGCGACCACCCGTACATCGTCATGGAGTTGATCGAGGGCGGTTCGCTGGCCGGGCGGATCGCGCAGACGGGTCCGATGAGCGCGCGGGAGGTGGCCCGGATGGGCATCGACCTGCTCGGCGCGCTGCGTGTCGCGCACGCCGCCGGGGTCCTGCACCGCGACATCAAGCCCGCGAACGTCCTCATGGAGGAGACGACCGGCCGTGTCGTCCTCACCGACTTCGGGATCGCGCAGGTCAGCGGGGCGACGACGCTCACGGAGATCGGGTCGTTCGTGGGCTCCCCCGAATACACCGCGCCCGAGCGCATGTCGGGCGAGCGGACGGGGCCCGAGTCCGACCTCTGGTCGCTCGGCGCGCTCCTCGTCACCGCGCTGACCGGTGAGTCGCCCTTCCGCCGGGACTCGATCAGCGGAGTGCTGCACGCCGTCGTCTTCGACGAGATCCGCCCGCCGCCCGCCGCCGCCCCGCTGCTGCCCGTCATCCTCGGCCTGCTCGAACGCAACCCGGACCGGCGCCTTGGCACCGTGGAGGCGGAGCGGCTGCTGCGGACGTACGTCGAGACGGGGCGGATGCCCTCGACGCCCGCGGGCCGGGCCGGCGGCCAGCCGGCGGCACTCCCGGGGGGTGGGCCCGGCGGCTACACGCCCACCTACCGCGACCTGCCCACACGCCCGCCCGCGCAGCCGCCGGGGCCTTCCCGTCGCCGGCGCAGGGCGATGCTGATAGCGGCGGCGCTCGTGGCCGCGGTGGCCGGGGCCGGCATGTCCGCCGTGCTCCTGATGAGCCGGGACGACAACGGCGGCGGTACGCCCACCACCCCCGCCACGCAGTCCGCGCAGACGAAGACGGTGAGCCCCACACCTTCGCCGACCCCGACGGTGACCGTCACGCGAGGCTCCCGCACCCCGAAGCCCTCCACGCCCGAGCCCCCCGAGGGCTACCGCGTCACGAAGGACCCCCGCGGTTTCACGCTCGCCGTGCCGGACGGCTTCACGCGCGAGGTGGACGGGCCCCGCACGTTCTACAAGTCCCCGGGCGGCACCTTCCGCATAGGCATCAAGGAGTCGACCCCGGAGCCGGGCGGCCCGCTCGCCGTGCAGCGCCGCTCCGACGCCAAAGGGCCTGAGAACAACCCCGGTTACCGGGACGGAGAGGTCACCGAGACCTCGCACAACGGACGCCCCGCCGCTCTGTGGCAGTTCAGCTGGGACGGCTTCACGCAGGCGGAGGGCGACCGGCACACGTACGACCTGTGCTGGGAGGAGGGCGGCCGGATGTTCGACGTCTGGGTCTCGGCGCCGGTCGACAAGGCCAAGGAGGGGCGGCGGTACTTCGACACGGCGGTGGACTCGTTCGTGCGCCGCTGAGGCTTCGCCGGGCGCATCACCCCTGTCACAAGTCAGTGACCCGGGTGGAACCCCGGGCCGTCGGCAAGGTAGTCATGGGGCATGAGCAATGACGGGGGAGCCTCCTACGGGCCGTACGAGCCAACCAGTTTCGGACTGCAGCCGCCGCAGCCCGCTGCCTCCGGGCAAGCGGGACAGGGCGGTCCGGTGGGCGGCAATCCGTACGCCCAGCAGCAGCCCGCCGCGCCGACCCCGCCCCCGTCGCCGTACGCCCAGCCCACCCAGGTGGTGCCGAACCAGCCGTCCGAGCCGGACCCGGGCGCGGGCCGGCTGATCGCGGGCCGCTACCGCCTGCTGTCCAAGCTCGGCCACGGCGGCATGGGCACGGTCTGGCGCGCGAAGGACGAGACGGTGGACCGCGAGGTCGCCGTCAAGGAACCCCGCATCCCCGACCACCTGCCCGAGCGCGAGCGTGCCAACGTCTTCGAGCGGATGCGCCGCGAGGCGCGCGCCGCGGCCCGCCTCGACCACCCGGCCGTGGTCAACGTCCACGACGTTGCGGTGGAGGACGGCCAGCCGTGGATCGTCATGGAGCTGGTGCAGGGCCGCTCGCTCGGCGCCGCGCTCCAGGAGGGCACCCTGGGCGCCCGTGACGCCGCCCGCATCGGCCTGGAGGTGCTCGGCGCCCTGGACGCGGCCCACCAGGCGGGCATCCTGCACCGTGACGTCAAGCCGGACAACGTGATGCTGGGGCAGCACGACCGCGTCGTCCTCACCGACTTCGGCATCGCCCAGATCGAGGGCGAGACCAACCTGACGGACACCGGCGGCTTCGTCGGTTCGCCCGAGTTCATCGCCCCGGAGCGGGTCCTCGGCCAGCGTCCGGGGCCGGCCTCCGACCTCTGGTCGCTCGGCGTGGTGCTCTACGCCGCCACGGAGGGCGTCTCGCCGTTCAGGCGCAACAACACTCCGGCGACCCTGCAGTCCGTCCTGAACGCGACTCCCGCGGCGCCCGCCTCGGCCTCGGGCCCCCTCGCCCAGGCGATCAACGGCCTCCTGATCAAGGACCCCGGCCAGCGGCCGCGCGCCGCGCAGGTCCGCGCCCTCCTGGAGGAGGCGGCGCGGCCTCCGCAGGTGGCGCCCACGCGGGTCGTCCAGGTCGGTGGCGGCGGTGCCTCGGGCGGCAAGGGCGTCACCATCGGCCGCAAGGGGCTCGTGGGCGTCGGCGCAGCGGTCGTCGCGGCCGTGGTCGCGGGCGTCCTCGTGGTCATGAACCCGTTCGCGGCGGCCGAGGCGGACAGCTGGAAGAAACACGAGGAGAAGGCGCTGGGCGCGACGCTCGCGGCGCCGCCGCACTATGTGAAGTCCGTGCCGGACGGCATCAACAAGACCGAGCACTGGGTCAGGTACACCGACCCGAGCACCGCGATCTCGATCACTCTGTACCTCGTGAAGAAGTCCGAGGACGCCACCGGCGAGATGGCGGGGTCCGCCGCCGCGCAGGCGTACAGCGACGGCGACACGTTCGAGAGCGGCGACCAGAGCAACATGGCCGACTCGCCCGCTCCCCGGAGCCGCACGGCGAAGACCTCGTACAAGGACCGGGAGTCGGCCGAGAACACGGTCACCTACGTCGACGACTCGGACACGAACGCGCCGAGACCACGCGAGGCCAAGATCTTCTACTACAAGACCGCCAAGCCCGGCGACATGTACAAGCTGTGGATCGACTACCCGGGCAAGGGCGATTTCGTCGAGCGGGGCCGCGAGGTCGCCAAGACCGCCATCGCCGAACTGGAGATCGCGAAGCCCTGACGCGCGATCCCGTTCGCGGGTGCCCCTCCGGAATTCGCGGGCGCCCTCTGGAATTGGTGGCCCGCTGTTGATCAACTGCGGCTAAGCCCCTGATCAGGGGCTTTACCGCCAGTGAACGCTGGCATCGTGTGGATGCGCGGTGAAAGCTGATTACCGACGGGTACCCAAAACCCTGACCTGGGCCTACGCTCACCCACATGACGGACTCGCAGGCCACCGCAGCGCCCCTCGGCACGAACCCGACAGCCACCGCCCCGGATGGCGCGCGCACCGCCGCCGACGTGGTGACTCCCGAGCTCATCGCGCAGCTCACCCGCGACGTGATCGGGTCGGGCCGGACCGCCAACCACACGCCGTTCACCGGCGAGAAGCTGGCCGACGTGCCCGAGTCCACCCCTGAGGACGTGGCCACCGCCTTCGAGCGCGCCCGCGTCGCCCAGATCTCCTGGGAGCGCACGCCGGTCCGCCAGCGCGCCGCGGTCCTGCTCCGCTTCCACGACCTGGTGCTGCAGCGCCAGGCCGAGGTCCTCGACCTCATCCAGCTGGAGACCGGCAAGGCCCGTCTGCACGCGCACGAGGAGCTGCAGGCCGTCGCCGTCGCCGCCCGGCACTACGGCCGCAAGGCTCCCGCGTATCTGAACCCCAAGCGCCACACCGGTGTCGTACCGACCCTCACGAAGGTCACCGAGAACCGTCATCCGCGCGGTGTGGTCGGCCAGATCGCGCCCTGGAACTACCCCCTCGAGCTGTCCATCGGCGACGCCCTTCCCGCGCTCGTCGCGGGCAACGCGCTGGTGATGAAGCCCGACACGGAGACCTGCCTGACCGCCCTGTGGGCCCGCGACCTCATCATCGAGGCCGGTCTGCCCGCCGAGGTCTTCCAGGTCGTCATCGGCGAGGGGCCCGTCGTCGGTCCCGAGATCGTCCGGCACGCCGACTACGTCTCCTTCACCGGCTCCACCCGCACCGGCCGCGAGGTCGCCCAGGGCGCCGCGGCCCGGCTCGTCGGCGTCTCGCTCGAACTGGGCGGCAAGAACGCCATGTTGGTGCTCCATGACGCCGACATCGACAAGGCCGCGGCGGGTGCGGTGCGTGCCTGCTTCTCCTCCGCGGGCCAGCTGTGCATCTCCATCGAGCGCCTCTACGTCCACGAGTCGATCGCCGACGAGTTCGTGGAGCGCTTCGCCGAGCGGACGAAGGCGATGCGGCTCGGCCGCTCCCTCGCGTACGGCGCGGAGATGGGCTCGCTGGTCGGCGAACGGCAGCTGGAGACCACCAAGCGGCACGTCGACGAGGCGGTCGCCAAGGGCGCCACGGTGCTCGCGGGCGGCGTCGCCCGGCCCGACATCGGCCCGTACTTCTTCGAGCCGACGATCCTGGACGGCGTCGAGGCCCCGATGGCGGTGTGCGCCGAGGAGACCTTCGGCCCGGTCGTCTCCATCTACCGTTTCACCGACGAGAACGAAGCGGTCGAGCTCGCCAACTCCACGTCGTACGGACTGAACTCCTCGGTCTGGACGAAGGACGGCAGCCGTGGCCGCAAGATAGCCGCCCGCCTGCGCACCGGCACGGTCAACGTGAACGAGGGCTTCGCGCCCGCCTACGGCAGCGTGCAGTCGCCGATGGGCGGCATGAAGGACTCGGGTCTCGGCCGCCGCCACGGCTCCGAGGGCATCCTGAAGTACACCGAGGCGCAGACCGTCGCGCACCAACGGCTGATGCCGCTCGCGCCGTCCTTCGGCATGGACGACGAGAAGTACGCGGCGTTCATGAGCCTCAGCCTGAAGGTCATGAAGTCCCTGCGCCTGCGCTAGATCTCAACGAGGAGAGTCAATGTCACAGGAGAGCTCTGTCCAGAAACAGCCGGACAGTGAGGCGGGTGGGTACGTCGGGGACGGCTCGGACGGCGAAGCGGCGTACGACTACGACGTGGTCGTCGTCGGGTCCGGCTTCGGCGGCTCCGTCTCCGCCCTGCGGCTGACGGAGAAGGGCTACCGCGTCGGCGTGCTCGAAGCGGGGCGCCGCTTCACCCGGGAGTCGCTGCCGAAGAACTCCTGGGACCTCAAGAACTACCTCTGGGCACCGGCCCTCGGCCTGTACGGCATCCAGCGCATCCATCTGCTCGGCAACGTGATGGTGCTCGCCGGGGCGGGCGTCGGCGGAGGTTCGCTGAACTACGCGAACACGCTCTACGTGCCCCCCGCGCCGTTCTTCAACGACCCGCAGTGGAAGGACATCACGGACTGGCAGGAGGAGCTCGGCCCCTACTACGAGCAGGCCAAGCGCATGCTCGGGGTGCGGCTCAACCCGACCACGACGCCCTCCGACATCCACCTGAAGGCGACCGCCGAGGCCATGGGAGTGGGCGACAGCTTCCACATGGCGCCGGTCGGCGTCTTCTTCGGCGACGAGCAGGACGCCTCAGGTACTTCAACGGCCAGGCCCGGCGAGGAAGTTCCCGATCCGTACTTCGGGGGCGCGGGTCCCGCGCGCAAGGCGTGCAACGAGTGCGGCGAGTGCATGACGGGCTGCCGGCACGGCGCGAAGAACACCCTCAACGAGAACTACCTCTACCTCGCGGAGAAGGCGGGAGCCGTCATCCACCCGATGACGTCCGTCGTCACCGTCACCGAGGACTCGCGCGGCGGGTTCGCCGTGGCGACCCTGCCCACGAACGCCAAGCGCAAGGGCAAGGGGCGCACGTTCACGGCGCGCCAGGTCGTCGTCGCGGCGGGCACCTACGGCACCCAGACGCTCCTGCACCGCATGAAGGACACCGGGCTGCTCCCGCGCATCTCGGGCAGGCTCGGCGCGCTCACCCGCACCAACTCCGAGGCCCTGGTCGGCTCGCAGACCACCGACCGCCGCTACCGCAAGCAGCACGGTGCCGAGAAGGTGGACTTCACCAAGGGCGTCGCGATCACCTCGTCGATCCACCCGAACGCCACCACGCACATCGAGCCGGTCCGCTACGGCAAGAAGTCCAACGCGATGGGCGGCCTGACGATCCTCCAGGTGCCGTACAGCATCAAGGGCGGCAAGGCGCGTGTGGCCGGCTGGGCCGGGAACGTCGTCAAGCACCCTTGGCTGACGGTCCGTTCGCTCTCCAACCGGCGCTGGTCGGAGCGGACCATCATCGGCCTCGTCATGCAGACGCTCGACAACTCCCTGACCACGTACCGCAAGGAGAAGGGCATCGGCAAGGGCCTGCTGACCGCGCGACAGGGTCACGGTGCGCCCAACCCGACGCAGATCCCCGAGGCCACCGAGGCCGCGTCGCTGCTCGCCAAGGAGATCAACGGCTTCGCGGGGTCGAACATCGGCGAGCTGATGGGCACCCCGCTGACCGCGCATTTCCTGGGCGGCTGCCCGATCGGCGACTCGGCCGACTCCGGGGTCATCGACCCGTACCACCGCCTCTACGGCCACCCCGGCATCTCGGTCGTCGACGGCGCCGCGGTCTCCGCGAACCTGGGCGTGAACCCGTCCCTGACGATCACCGCGCAGGCCGAGCGCGCGATGTCGTTCTGGCCCAACAAGGGCGCCGAGGACACACGTCCCGCACAGGGCTCCGCGTACGTGCGCCTCGCCGCCGTCGAGCCGAAGTCCCCGGCGGTACCGGCGGACGCGTTCGGCGCGCTGAAGCTGCCCTTCCTGGGGATGCCGGCGGTGCCGGCCAAGAAGTAGACCGCGTACCACCGGCGGACCCCGCATACGCGAAAGGACCTGCACCCCCCTCCGAGCGCAGGTCCTTTCGCGTGCTTGAGTGCCGCTGAGCGGCGGGCCGATACCGGTGCTTACGCGGTGGCGTCGGCCTTCTTGCGGCGGACGACGAAGACCGCGCCCGCACCGGCGATGACGGCGACGCCGCCGACGAGGCCGATGGTCGGCAGCATGGAGCTGGAGCCGGTCTCGGCGAGGTTGCCGGTGACCGGGATCTCCTTGGCGCCGCCCGCGGGCGTCTTGCCACCGTTGGGCGTCTTGCCGCCCTCGTTCTCGTCGGCCTCGCCCGGGTTCTCGTTCTCGCTGCCGGCCTTCAGGACCGTGAACTCGTAGAAGGAGAACGCGTTGCGCACGCAGTTCTCCTCGGAGTCCAGGTAACCGCCGAGGCCGAGCGCGTAGCCGTCACCGGCCGGGGCCTTGGCGCTGACGTTGAGGCGCAGCTTGATGTCGACCTTCTCCTTGGCGCCCAGCGGGGTCGAGCCGAAGTAGAAGCCGCCCGAGACCTCGTCCGTGATGGACTCCCAGGCCTTGGTGTCGGGGTTGAAGTACTGGATCTGCGCGTAGTTGGCGAGCCAGTCCTTCTCGTTCTCGCTCTCGGTGTAGTTGTCCACCAAGGCGAGCCACTGGACCTCACCGAGGTCCTGGTCGCTCGGGTTGGAGGCGGTCAGCTTGAACTGGTGCCAGCCGCTGCCCGCGACGATCTTGCCGGGCAGGCCCGAGAGCCCGATCTCCAGCTTCGAGTCGGCGTCCTCGCCGTCCTCGTCGACCGGGCAGTCCGTGGGCTCCTCGGTCGGCTCCTCGGTGGGCTTCTCGGTCGGCTTGGCCGTCTCCGAGGGCTTGGCCGTCTCGGAGGGCGTCCCGGACGGCGCCGGCGTGGTCGGCGCGGTGGTCGACGGGCTCGGCGGCGGCGTCGTGGACGGCTGCTCCGTCGGGGTGCCCGAGGCCGGAGGCGTGGCCGACTCGGTGGCCGTCGCGCTCGGGGTCGGGGTGGTGCCCTCGGTCGCGAAGGCGGCGGGAGCCGACAGCAGCGCGATGGGGGCTATGGCGGCGGTCGCGGCCGCGGCGGCCATGACACGGCGAAGCTTCATGAAGACCTCAGTGAGTCCGGCGTACCACCGGGCGGGCGGTACGGAGGTGGAGGCCTCCGCGGTGGGGGCGCGGGTGTGGCCGTTGTTACGCATGCATGACCTGCGTCGCCTGTGAATGGTTGTCCTCGAACTCACAGAATTCTTATGTGGCTTGGATCACATGGCTTGCTCGTCCGTCGCCAGGTGCCGTAGAAATTCCTCCGCTCGACGGTGATCCACGGCGATCTCCGGCGGGGCAGGGGAAGCGGCGGCCGATCGGCGGTCGAGCGGCAGGCAGCAGGAGGGGGCGGCGTGGGGAAGCAGGGCGAAAGGCCGGACCACATACCGGAGCACATACCGGACGACGTGTGGGAGCGGTTCGAGCGCGACAGTCTGCGCGACATCCGCACCTCGGCGCCGAAGGAACCGTCCGCGCGGGCGCGCATGGTGGCCGAACGGCTGCGGCGCCTCGACGAGGAGGCGGCGCTCCGGCAGGCCGAGGAATCCCGGGCACTGGGCCGTCGGCGCAGGAAGCGCAAGGCGGCGCGGGGAGAGGGCGTCGCCGGGGCGTGGCGGCCGGACGACTGGCGCGCCGCGCCGGCCGGGCCGCGGCGCGGCGGGCGTTCGGAGCGCAGCCGCCGGGTGTGGAGCGTGGTGATCGTGGTGGGCGGCATGACGCTGGCGATCGTGTTGCTGAGCCCGTTCCGCTTCTGGATCTGGCAGTAGCCCGGAAGTGGGGAACCGCTCGTAACGATCTTCCGTCGTAGGAGGGGTGCGGGTGACTCCGCATGAGCGGGTGACTCCGCACGATGCGTACGAAAGTGGGGGAGCGGAAACGTGAAGTCAGCTGTGTCGCGTGGCGTGGTGGCTGTTTCGACCGTGGCGGTGCTCGGCCTGACGGCGGCGTGCAGCGGCAGCGGCAGCGGTGGCGACGGGGACGGCTCCGGCAAGAACAAGAAGCCCGGGAGAGCGGACTCGGCTCCCGCCTCCGCTTCGGCGAAGCTGGAGAAGGCGGCGCTCGCCTCGGGCGACGTGAAGAAGTACAAGGTCGAGCCCGGTCCGGGAGAGGCCAAGGACAAGGCCCGGCCATCGGCGGGACGCGTGAACCCGGCCGAGTGCCGCCCGCTCGCCGAGATGCTCACGGCCGCCGCCCCGGCGAAGTCGAAGGCACACGTCAGCCGCACCCTGACCAGCACCGACGTCGCGGAGACCACGACGACCGAGGTCGTACTCCTCGCGTACGGCAAAGCCGACTCCGAGAAGACGATGGGCACCCTGCGCGCGGCTACGAAGTCGAAGAAGTGCGCCACGTTCGGGGACGGCGGCCGCCGGTACATCGGTGTCAGGCCGCTGCCCGGGCCGGTCGACGGCGACGAGGCCGTCTCGTACAAGCTCGCGAGCCGGAGCGGTGAGTTCCTGCACAGGGACCGAGTCACGGTCGTACGCAGCGGCTCGACGCTGATCGCTTTCCGTGCCTCGAACATCTTCGACCCGAAGGCGGCCCGTTCCGACGAGGAGGGCGAGGCCGCCGGGCTGCCCGAGAAGTTCCGTGACGGGGTGACGGGCGACCCGAAGGTGGCCGACGCGATCATCGAGGCACAGCTCACGAAGCTGGCCGGGGCGAAGTAGGAGCAGGAGCGTAAAGCTAAGGGCCCCGCGGGACGGAGCCGCGGGGCCCTTGGCCGTCAGCACCGACGTCAGGGCAGCGTCGGTGCCACGGAGCGGCGCCGGGGGAGTGCGCCGCGGGCCTGAGATGCGCCCGGTGGCCTACCCGGCGCGCGAGGGGCGCGCGAGAGGCGCACGGGTGGTCTCGACCAATGGCAATGGAGTTGTGCAGTGCCGCGCGCACGGCCTGCCTGCTACGCATCGTGGTGGATGCGCCGTGACCCGCGCAACCGGTTCGACATGATCCGGACGAACAGGGACACCTGGGTCTACACAGGGGGGCGTAGGAGCCTGAAAACTGAGGGATCTGGGGACTGAGGGAGGGGGCTGAGGGACCTGGGGACTGGGGACCTGGGGACGGCTGGGAGAGACGGCCGAGGGAACGCTTCCGGGACGGAGGCCGGTCGGCTTCGGGCGTCCCCGAAGCCGACCGTTCCCTGGGTGACCGGGCTGCTGTCCCCTGCCGTCCGGTCACGTCTCTGGAGCGAGGTCCCACGGCGCACACGAGGTGTGCGCCTCATCGCTCCAGCGGAGCCACGCGTGGTTTTTCCGTGCCCGCCCCTGGCTGGCACGGACATCGGGACCAACGAAGTCCCTCCGGGCCTGGTCACGCGCCGTACGGGTGAGAGCGGACCCGAACTCAGATCCGGTGGGACATCGGGGGCCGCCGGCTTGCGTCGCTAGGCGCTCAGACCCGGCCCCTGCACAGTTCGAGGAGCGTCATGGCGAGCGACGTGCCGGGCTTGCCGAGCGCGTCCCTGTAGTGGCCGAGGACCTCCATCTCGCGGGAGAGGTTCACGCGACGGCCGCCCGAACCGATGCGGGCCTCCTGGATGACGGCCGACACGGCCATCCGTTCCTGTACGAGACCGATGATGCGGTCGTCGAGTGCGTCGATGCGGTCGCGCGCGCCCTCGATCACGTCGGCGGCCTCGGGGGTGCGGGCGCCGGTCTTGTCGGTCGTGGCGATGCTCATCTGGGGCTCCTGATCGGATGGGATGTGGATCTCGGTGGAGTGCCCCGGAGCGACAAGGTCCGGAAATGACAGAACGCCCCGGGCCTTGTCGGCCCGGGGCGCCTGGGAAGTCGCTTGTCAGTGGATCAAGCAGCTCGACCATGGCAGCCGGCGGGCCGGTTGCCATAGGTAAAGAGGAAGCTGAGGTGCTTGGTCACGGGGCCAGTATGCCCCCACGCGCGCGTGCCCGGTCAACATGGGCTCCGGCGCGGCTCGGATGCTGAGACGCACTCCCCGGTACCCCGCCCGGTACCCCGCGGTGGGACCGGGCTCCGTCGGATGCGACGAAGGGGGTGCCCGCGAGCCCGTTAGAATCGACAAAACAGACCCCCTGCTCACGCACGAGCCCCAGCTCACGCTCAAGCTCACGCTCAACGCCGGAAGGCCGCCGCCGTGCCATCAGCGACCCCCGCTGCCGCCGCTCCCGACACCGTTCTGGTCGTCGACTTCGGAGCGCAGTACGCCCAGCTCATTGCCCGCCGCGTCCGCGAGGCCCGGGTGTTCAGCGAGATCGTGCCGAGCACCATGCCGGTCGCCGAGATGCTCGCCAAGAATCCCGCCGCGATCATCCTCTCCGGCGGCCCCTCGTCGGTGTACGCGGACGAGGCGCCGCGTCTGGACCGCGCGATCTTCGAGGCCGGAGTCCCCGTCTTCGGCATGTGCTACGGCTTCCAGCTGATGGCGATCACCCTCGGCGGCACCGTCGACAACTCGGGCGCGCGGGAGTACGGCCGCACGCCCCTGGCCGTCTCCAAGCCCGGCTCGACGCTCTTCGAGGGCACCCCGGCCGAGCAGCCCGTGTGGATGTCGCACGGCGACGCGTGCAGCGCGGCGCCCGAGGGCTTCACCGTCACCGCGTCCACGGACGTCGTGCCGGTCGCGGCCTTCGAGAACGACGAGAAGAAGCTGTACGGCGTGCAGTACCACCCCGAGGTGATGCACTCCACGCACGGCCAGCAGGTCCTGGAGCACTTCCTCTACCGGGGAGCCGGCCTGAAGCCCGACTGGACCACCGGCAACATCGTCGAGGAGCAGCTCACCGCGATCCGCGAGCAGGTCGGCAACAAGCGCGCTATCTGCGGTCTCTCCGGAGGCGTCGACTCCGCCGTGGCCGCCGCCCTCGTACAGAAGGCCATCGGTTCGCAGCTCACCTGCGTGTACGTCGACCACGGTCTGATGCGCAAGGGCGAGACCGAGCAGGTCGAGAAGGACTTCGTCGCGGCCACGGGCGTGCAGCTCAAGGTCGTCGACGCGCAGGAGCGCTTCCTGAGCGCGCTGGCCGGGGTCTCCGACCCCGAGCAGAAGCGGAAGATCATCGGTCGCGAGTTCATCCGCGTCTTCGAGCAGGCCCAGGCGGAGATCGTCGCCGAGGCGCCGAACGACCAGCCCGTCGAGTTCCTGGTCCAGGGCACGCTCTACCCCGACGTCGTCGAGTCCGGCGGCGGCACCGGCACCGCGAACATCAAGTCGCACCACAATGTGGGCGGCCTCCCCGAGGACCTCGAGTTCCAGCTGATCGAGCCGCTGCGCCAGCTCTTCAAGGACGAGGTGCGGATGGTCGGGCAGGAGCTCGGCCTGCCGGACGAGATCGTCCAGCGCCAGCCCTTCCCGGGCCCCGGCCTCGGCATCCGCATCGTCGGCGACGTCACCAAGGAGCGCCTGGACCTGCTCCGCGAGGCCGACGCGATCGCCCGCGAGGAGCTGACCGCCGCCGGTCTCGACCGTGAGATCTGGCAGTGCCCGGTCGTGCTGCTCGCGGACGTGCGCAGCGTCGGCGTGCAGGGCGACGGCCGGACGTACGGCCACCCGATCGTGCTGCGTCCCGTCTCCTCCGAGGACGCCATGACGGCTGACTGGACGCGCATGCCGTACGACGTCCTCGCGAAGATCTCGACGCGCATCACGAACGAGGTCGCCGACGTCAACCGCGTCGTCCTCGACGTGACGAGCAAGCCGCCGGGCACCATCGAGTGGGAGTAGTCCTCCCCGCGGGGTCCTGCCCGCAGAGCTGACACGGCGCCGTCCACCGAGGTGGGCGGCGCCGTTCGCGTACGTCAGGTCCGCCTGGTCGTCCGTGCCGGCCCGCCCGGCTTCCACAGCTGCACGGCCAGGTACTTCTCGTCCTCGATGTACGTACGCACCACCTCCGTCAGCTCCGTACGGAAGAGGTGGAACGCGTCCGGGTCCGGCGGGTTCACCTCGCCCACGTACCGCGCGACGACCTCGGGGTCCCGTACCTCGACCGCCCGCCCGGAGATGCGGATGTCGCCGCCCGCCATCTCCGTGCCCGACCCCGGGTTCGCCTGGATCGAGAAGCGCGGATCGCGGCGCAGATCGCGCGACTTCATCGAGTCGGGCATCATGCCGAGCCACAACTCGCCGTGCAGGAAACGGACTTCGAGCCCGGTGGTGCGCGGCGATCCGTCCTTGCGGAGCGTGGCGAGGACGTGGTGCGTGAACAGGCCGAACCGCTCCTCGGCGGTCCGCGCGAAGGTGGGTTCCGCTGCTCTGAAGGCTGCCCAGTTCGTCGTCATACGGCGAGTGTCCCGCCAATACCCGACACCTTCTGTCCGGCATGACACACCGATGTCCTCCCGGCCGCGCGCCCCGACTGCGCACTCTCTTCACAGGGAGCCCCTGTCTTCCTGCGCTGACCGGCGGTAACTTCCGCTCCGTACAGCCAGGGATGGAGGACACATGCAGGCGCCCACACCGATACCCGTCGAGCGGTTGCAGTTCGCGATGCCGCCGGTGCACGACTCGTTGGCGGACGAACGGCGCCACCGCAAGGAACGGCTCGCCGGAGCCCTGCGGATCTTCGGGCGGCTCGGATACGAGGACGGGGTGTCCGGACACATCACGGCGCGGGACCCGGAGCACGAGGACTGTTTCTGGGTGAACCCCTTCGGTATGCCCTTCAAGCACATCACCGTGGGCGATCTGGTCCTCGCCAACGCGGAGGGGCAGGTCGTCGAGGGGCGCCACCACGTCAATCAGGCCGCCTTCACCGTGCACGCGCAGGCGCACCTGGCGCGGCCCGACGTCGTCGCCGTCGCGCACTGCCACTCGCTGCACGGCCGGGCCCTGTCCACGCTCGGCGAACTCCTCGACCCGATCACCCAGGAGTCCTGCGCCTTCTACGAGAGCCACGCGCTGTACGACGGCTACACGGGCGTCGTCGTGGACTCGGACGAGGGGCGGCGGATCGCCTCCGCGCTCGGCGACCACAAGGCCGTCATCCTGCGCAACCACGGGCTGCTCACCGTCGGCGACTCCGTCGACGCCGCCGCCTGGTGGTTCCTCACGATGGAACGCTCTTGCCAGGTCCAGCTGAGCGCGCGCGCCGCGGGCCGTCCGATCCTCATCGGCCACAAGCAGGCGGTGGCGACCCGCGAGCAGCTCGGCAGCGATCTCGTCGCGTGGATCAACTACCAGTCCCTGTGGCAGGACATCAGCCGCAGCGAACCCGATCTCCTGGCCTGAGCCTCGTCCCGAGCCCGCTCCCGAGCCGACAACTCCCGGCGTCAACGCGCGTACGGTCGAATCACCCTCGCTGACCTGACCCAAGGAAGCTGATCGTCTCCTAGTACGGCACAATCCCCTTTCATCGCAAGGAAGTTCACGTTTCGGTGGTCGAACCAGGGTGGGGAAGGCGGCGTACGCGGTGGCGGTGCAGGAGGCGCGCGACGGCGCACACGGGGGCGGTTGCACATGTGGCGACTGCCCGCACGGCGCGCGTGAGGGGCATCGGCGTGCCGTGGCCGCGTTCCTCGCCAAGCGCGACGAGCTGGCGGCGGGACAGGGGCTGCCCGCGGCGGTCGCCCACTCGGCGGGAGCTTCCCGGCAGTGGGTGTCGGACGAGCTGACCCAGTCCGCGCACGCCGTCGCCGAACGCGGCAGGGCCGAGGGGCAGGCCTGGCTCGGCCACCTCTGGCGCCGCACGGCCGCCGTGCTCTGGGTGGGCGTGGGGGTCCTGCTCCTGGTCCAGGCGCTCACCGCGATCGGCACCGGGTGGACCCTGGCCCGGACCGCCGGGGTGCTCGCGGCCGCGGTCGTCGCCGCTCTGCTGACCGGCGCCGGATACGCCCACCGAGCGCGCGGCGGCATCCTCGCCCCACTGATCGGTGAGGACAATCGCCTCTCCACCTCCCGCGCCGTGGCCGCCTGTTGGGTGCTCCTCCTCGTCTTCGCCGTGCTCGTCCTGGTCGGCGAACTCGCCGGGGCGTCGGGCCACCGGGAGCGGGACGAGCTGATCGCCGGGCTCGACCTCGCGCGCGCCGCCGGCGCCGTGACCGTCCTCGCCGTGGTCTGCGGGGTCGCCGTGCTCGTACGTCGCGTGGTCGGTCTGCGCGTCCTCGGCCAGCGGCTGCAGAAGGTACCCGCCGACCGGCCCCGGGCCGCCGATCTGCTCACCGACGACGCGGGCCGCGGCAGCTTCGCGGACGCGCAGTACGTCCTGGTCAGCGCCGTCGCCATGATCTTCGCCGCCGTACGCCTCGCGCGCCGTCCCGAACAGCTGCCCGACCTGCCGTGGGGTCTCGCCCTCCTCGTCCTGGTGTCGGCGGCGACATACCTCGCGGGCAAGTACGCCGAGGGCGGACGGCCGGTGATCCTCTCCGTGGTGCGCGCCCGGGAGGCGGGCGATCTCGACGCCCCCATCCGCACGGGCGACGACATCGAGATCCGCGGCGCCGGTTTCGTGCCCCCGGGAGGGCAGACCGCCGATCGTCTCGCCCGGATGGTCGTCCGCATCGGGACGGTGCACGTCCATGTGCCGCTCGTCCCCGTGCCGGGCGGGTTCACCAACCCGACCGACGCTTCCCTGACCGTCCCCGTCCCGGTCGACGTGGAGCCCGGGCGCGTCGACGTCCAGGTGATCACGGCCGCGGGCGTGGAGACGAACCGTTGCACGATCGACGTCACGGACTGAGCCCCACGGCCCGGCCTCGGGCCGGGCGTCGCGAATTCGGTGCAAGCCACTGAGCAGCGCCCCCTCTTCGTACGTATCGTCAGATGACGGGTCAATGGGCGAGGCGGGTCACGGGAGAGGCGGCGAGAGCGATGGCACACGGCATGCGCACCGACAGCCACACCAGCTACGTCAGAAGCAGCGGCTGGCGGGAGAGCGCCTCCCGTTACGCCCTGCTGCCTCTCCGGATCTTCCTCGGCGTCACGTTCATCTACGCGGGTCTGGACAAGATCACCGACAGCGCGTTCATGTCCGCCGCCGGTGACGGCTCCATCGGCCAGCAGATGGACAGCGTCCGCGACATCTCCGCCATCCCCGAACTCGTCGACCTCGCCCTCAAGAGCCCCGTCGGC
Source organism: Streptomyces sp. NPDC055099 (assembly GCF_053607685.1). Lineage (NCBI taxonomy): Bacteria > Bacillati > Actinomycetota > Actinomycetes > Kitasatosporales > Streptomycetaceae > Streptomyces > Streptomyces sp. NPDC055099. Next base: position 62,369 of record NZ_JBSGUA010000005.1, read on the forward strand.
TTCGGCTACGCCATCGCCCTGGGTGAACTGGCCGTCGGCATCGGCACCCTCATCGGCCTGTTCGCCCGGATCGCCGCGCTCGGCGGAGCGCTGATCTCGCTCAGCCTCTGGCTGACCATGAGCTGGTCCACCGAGCCCTACTACTACGGCAACGACCTGATCTACCTGATGGCCTGGCTCCCGCTGATCCTCGCGGGGGCGTCCTACCTCTCGGTCGACTCGATGCTCGCGGAACGGCGCAGGCACGCCTCGGGACTCGCCTGACCGCCGACCGGGAAGGCTAGGAGTCCCTGGAGCCGTCGGCCCGGCGGCCCGCCGCACGGGCCGCGGGCCGGCCGCGTATGCCGTACGACACCGCTGCCGCCGCGCCCCCGAGGAGCAGACCCGCCAGCAGGAGCGGGAAGGCCAGGAACCACGGCGTGTCCCATATTCCGCCCGCGTCGCCCGCGTAGGCGACGGCCGCCATCAGCAGGAACAGGCCGAGGACCAGCTTGCCGGGATGGAACTCATGGCGTAGCACGGGTCACCTCCACCTGTCCGATGCCCACTTCGACGTGCAGCTCGAGCGTGCCGCCGTCCTTGCTTCCCGCGACCGGGTCCAGCGTCACCGACTTCTCCTTGCCCGGAGCGATGTCCACGTCCTGCTTGCCGTCGTCCGGCAACTGGATGTCGCCGACGCCCACTTCGATGTCGAGCTTCACCGTGCTGTCCTTCGGCAGGATCACCTTCAGCTGCCCCGCCCCCACCTCGGCACCGGTGCTCACGGTCTTCCCCTTGCCGGGGCCTGCCCGGGTCAGGTCGAGCGTGCCGACGCCCGCCCCCAGCTCATACTGCGGCTGGACCTGTCCTGCCGCGGTCGGTATCCACTCGGTCTCCGCCCAGGTGGTGCTGATGTTCTTGGGCAGTGCGGCCGAGCCCGCGAGCAGTCCCGCCGTGATCACCGCGAGAATGATCGAGCCCACGCCGGTTCGCCCGAGGAAGGCGCTGAGGGCGATGCCCGCGCCGAACACCCCGAGCGCGAGGGCGAGGCCGGTCTGCAGGCTGGTGCCGAGCGGCTGCTCCTCCCACGTGAGGCCGATGCCGAGGCCTCCGGCCAGCAGCGCTCCCAGGAAGACGAAACCGCCGATCCAGCGTGGGCCTCGCGGCTTGGGCTGTACGGGCGTCTCGGGGACGCGCCGCAGCGGCTGCCCGTGCGGCGGGTCGGGCTGGTATTGGACGGCCACTCCCTCGGGCCCCCAGAAATAGCCCGAGATCCCGTCGTGCGTGCCGTCCTTGACGATCGGGTCCCGCCACCACGAGGGGGCGCCGGCCACCGGCGGTGCCTTCGCCTCGGGCGGCGCGTCCGCCACGGCCTGGGCCGCCACCGGGTCGGGATCGGTCGTGCCGCGCTGCTGCGACCAGTACCCCGCGCCCGCGAGGAGCAGCGCGAGGACCGCCGCGAAGGTGAGCGCACCCCCGTTGTTCAGCAGGGAGAGGAAGACGCCGCAGCCGACGAGCGCGAAGAGCACGGCCGTCAGCGCCTGACCGTCCACCCGGCCGGAGAGGAGCCTGCGCGCCTCGTTCTCCTCCTCGTCGTCGAAAGGGACGAACAGCCACGCGAAACCGTAGAAGACAAGGCCGAGCCCGCTGGTGAGAGAGAGGAGCGCGAGCCCGATACGGAAGATCACCGGATCCATGTCGCAGTGCTGACCGAGCCCCGCGCACACGCCGCCCAGCTTTTTGTGCCGGCGGTCGCGGCGGAAGGCCGGCAAGACCATCGGCCCGTCCGGCTCCTGCGCGGAGGCGGAACGAGGATCGCGCGATGCGGCCTGCGGGCCCGACCCGGCGGGCTGCTCGTCTGTCATGTGTCCATGGTGACGGGCCGGAGGCCGCCGCGGCAGTCGGGACAACCCTGGCCGAACCCTGAGATCGCCCCTGACACACCCCTGCCCTGACCTCCGCGGCCCGCCGTCCGGGTCGGAGATCAGGGACGTCTCGGGGGTCGACCCTGATGTCCGAGCCCGCGTACGCGTGTGAATATCGGAGACATGCCGGAAGCCGCAGCAGTATCCATCGAAGACGAGCGGCCGCTGCGAAAGCTCTATCGCAGCGGTGACGGCCGTTGGCTCGGCGGTGTCGCACGCGGCCTCGCCGGTCATCTCGGTCTTCCCGTCGTCTGGGTGCGGCTGATCTTCGTCGGCCTGTTCATGTCGGACGGGCTCGGCGCCCTGTTGTACGCGGCGTTCTGGTTCTTCGTGCCGCTCGGCGTCGGCGGGGTCGACGCGATGCGCCCGCCCTCGGCGGTCACATCCGAGACGACACCCGACGGACGCCGCAGACTCGTGGCCCGCAAGCCGGACAAGGGCCAGCTCGTCGCGCTGCTCGCGATGGTCATTGTCGCCATGGTCTTCGTCGGGAACGTGGACCTGGACAGCTCGACCAAGGCCTATCTCTGGCCGACCCTGCTCGTCGCCGCCGGTGTCGCCCTGGTCTGGCGGCAGGCCGACAACGCCCGCCGGGCCCGCTGGATGGCCGTCGGCCGCCGCAGGCGCACCCTGACCATCGCCCGCGCGGGGGCCGGAGTGCTGCTGGTCGGCGCCGGTGTCTCCGGCATCGTCGTGCTGCAGGGCTCCACCTCGCACCTCAGCTCCGTGCTGCAGGCCGCGCTCGCCGTGCTTGTCGGCGTCGCGCTGCTCGCCGGCCCCTATCTCGTGCGCATGATGCAGGACCTCTCCGAGGAGCGGCTGATGCGTATCCGCGCCCAGGAGCGTGCGGAGGTCGCCGCCCATGTGCATGACTCGGTCCTGCACACCCTGACCCTGATCCAGCGCAACGCCGAGAACGCCTCGGAGGTGCGCCGGCTGGCCCGCGCCCAGGAGCGCGACCTGCGGCAATGGCTCTACAAACCCGAGGGCACGGGCAAGGACGAGGCGGACGAGCCCGACACCCTCGCCGAAGCGGTCCGGCGCGATGCCGCGGAGGTGGAGGACAAGCACGGCGTCCCCATCGAAGTCGTCATAGTCGGCGACTGCCCGCTGGACGAACGCCTTACGGCGCAGACCCAGGCCGCGCGGGAAGCAATGGTGAACGCCGCAAAGTACGGTGGCGAGGGCGGCGCGGTGCAGGTCTTCGCCGAAGTCGAGGGAGAGACGGTGTTCGTGTCCGTCCGGGACCGTGGCCCCGGCTTCGATCTGGATTCCGTGCCGGACGACCGCATGGGCGTACGAGAATCGATCATCGGCCGTATGCAGCGCAACGGCGGCACGGCGCGGCTGCGCGCGGTGCCGGGGGGCGGCACGGAAGTCGAGCTGGAGATGGAGAGGACGGCGACGACATGAGCGACGCGAGCGAGCCCGTGGAGCCCAGGGGCGGATCAGAGGGTGCGGCCGAGTCGGCTCAGCACGCCGACGCGACGGCCGACGCGGCCGAAGCGACCGGTGGTGCCGCGGGCGGTGCCCCGGAGGGCCGCCGCGCGCGCGTCGTCCTCGTCGACGACCACCGGATGTTCCGCACGGGCGTCCAGGCGGAGATCGGGAGGACCGCGATCACCGGTGTCGAGGTGGTCGGAGAGGCCGCGGACGTCGACCAGGCGGTCACGGTGATCACGACGGCGCGCCCCGAGGTCGTGCTCCTGGACGTGCACCTTCCGGGCGGCGGCGGCGTCGAAGTGCTGCGGCGCTGTGCGCCGTTGATGTCCGACGCCGAGAGCCCCGTGCGGTTCCTCGCGCTGTCCGTGTCGGACGCCGCGGAGGATGTCATCGGAGTCATCCGTGGGGGTGCCCGCGGTTATGTCACCAAGACGATCACCGGCACCGACCTGGTCGACTCCATCTTCCGGGTGCAGGACGGCGACGCGGTGTTCTCGCCGCGCCTGGCCGGGTTCGTCCTCGACGCCTTCGCGTCGACCGACGCGCCCCCGGTGGACGAGGACTTGGACCGCCTGACGCAGCGCGAGCGGGAGGTGCTGCGGCTCATCGCGCGGGGGTACGCGTACAAGGAGATCGCCAAGCAGCTGTTCATCTCCGTCAAGACGGTCGAGTCACATGTGTCGGCGGTGCTGAGGAAGCTCCAGCTGTCCAACCGGCATGAGCTGACGCGGTGGGCGACGGCGCGGCGGCTGGTCTGACCCACGGGCCTGCCCGGCCGACGGCCGGGACCCGGCCCCGGCTCAGCGGTGCGCGCCGCTCGCCACCGGGGTGGGGCCCAACTTCCGTATCGCCCAGCGGTAGTGGCCGACCGCCTTGGTGATGCCGATGAGGCCCGTCAGCCACACGATGAGGCCCGCTCCCATGCCGAGCACGACATCGCTGTACGAGTCCCTGCCGGGCTCGGCGTAGGCGGCGGAGGCGAAGGACGCCCAGAGACTGAGCGCGCACACGGTGAGGGACGAGAGGAGCCAGCAGAGGCTGAGCCCGGGGGAGCGCAGAGCGGCGTCCGATGCCGGATTGCTGTCCAACGCCAGCCAGCTGTCGGTGAGTTCGCGGAGCTTCCGGTCGTTGCGGATGCCGAAGACGACGCCCACGACGGAGGGGGCGAGGGCCCCGAGGCCCAGGACCGCGCAGACCGGACCCATCACGAAGGCCATCGGATCGTGGTCCTCGATCATTTCGAGCGGCACTGCCAGGAGCGACCAGCCGATGAGGCAGCCGAGCGCCAGCAGCCAGAGCAGCAGGAGGCGGTGCACGCCCAGGCTTCGTCGGCGCAGGTCTTCCAGGGCCATGCCGCGGTCGTACAGCAGCGCGTTCCGGTCCGGCCAGGTGCGCAGATGGGCAGGTGGCGGGGGCGGCGGCAGCGTACGGCGGGTCATGGCCCTGACAGTACCTGCGGGCCCGCACGGTCTCGCGGGACGCCCTGAAGCATCTCCCGTGCCCCTCCCGTGCCCCTCCCGCGTCCCTCTCCCGCCCCTCACGCCACTCGCGTCGCCCCCGCGAACGGCATCTGGCTGATCGGTGCGAGGCGGACCGGCGCGCTGGGGTTCGGGGCGTGGATCATCTGGCCGTTGCCCACGTAGAGGCCCACATGGCTGATGCCCTGGTAGAAGAAGACCAGGTCTCCGGGCTGGAGTTGGGAGCGCGAGACGCGCTCGCCCGCGGCGATCTGCGCGTACGTCGTGCGCGGCAGGCCGACGCCAGCCGCCCGGTAGGCGGCCTGGGTGAGCCCCGAGCAGTCGAAGGCGTCGGGGCCGGTGGCTCCCCACACGTAGGGGCTGCCGAGAGCCTTGTAGGCGTACGAGACGGCCGCCGAGGCGCGGGAGTTGGGTGCCTTGCCCGGGGCGCCCCGGAGGCCGTCACGGCCCGCGTCACGCGATGCCCTGTCCTCGCCCGCGAGCTCCGCGCGCTGGTCGCCGGTGAGCTGTGACAGGAGCCGCTTGGCCGCGCCGAGCTTTCCGGTGACCGTCTTCTTGTGCTTCTTCAGCTCCGCCTGGCGGGACGTGAGGTGCGCGAGGGTTTCGTCGGCCTCGGTGCGCAGCTGATCGATCTCCCGGAGCTGGTTCCGCACACCGGTGACGGCCGCCGCCTGACGACTGTCGGCGCGGTCGGCGATCGCGGCGCGCTCCAGATACTGGTCGGGATCGGAGGAGAGCGCGAGCTGGACGGCGGGGTCGATGCCGCCGCTGCGGTACTGCGCGGCGGCGATCGAACCGAGCCCTTCACGCGCCGAATTGAGCTTCTCCGTCTTCCGGGCCGCCTCGTCACGCAGCTCGCCCAGGGACTTCTCGGCGCCCTCGGCCTTCTCCTTGGCTCCGTTGTACTTCTCGGTGGCGATCTCGGCCTCGCGGTAGAGCGCGTCGACTCTGGACTTCACCTCGGCCGGGCTGAGCCGTGGATCCGCATGTCCCGTGCCGTCGAACGCGGTGGCCGTGGCGGCTCCCGCGAGGACGATGGTGGCGGCGGTACGGGCCGTATGGCCACTGAGCGAGCGCTGTTTCGGCTTGCGGTGCGCTGCCACGAAGGGGGGCTCCTTAAGGTTCCGGCGACGGCCCGCACAGGGGGAGCGGGCCGCCGCCGGATTCTCGGCGGTGGTAACCGACTGCCGCCCCGGGTCCGGGCGGCGGTGGGGAGCCGGTCACCTGACGAAGGACGCTAAACCTGACCGTCACGGGTTGGTGACGGATTGTGCGCAACTGACGCGACTGTGGCGTCCGGTGACCTCAAGTGACCGCGTGATCCGCCGAACCGGCAGTCTTCGGAGGCGCACGTGACCGATGCGGCGCTCGGGGGCCACCTGGCTACGGAGGGGTGATACGGCCCCGGCTAGGCTCCGGAACCATGGACGTTCTCACCCATCTCTTCGTCGGCCTGCACATCATCGGCATCGCCTCCCTCCTGGGCGGTTTCCTCACCCAGATGAAGCAGATGGGCCAGGGCACGGCCCGCTTCGTCCCCGCGATGCTGCACGGCGCGCTCACGATGCTCGTCACGGGCGTGGTCCTGGTGGGCCTCAACCAGGCGGACGACAACCCCGTCAACAACGTCAAGATCGGCATCAAGATGGCCGTCCTGATCGTGATCCTCGCGCTGGTCTACGTGAAACGGGACGACGAGCAGGTGGACAAGGGGATGTTCGGCGCCGTCGGCCTGCTGACCGTCGCGAACATCTTCATCGCGGTGCTGTGGACCTGAGTCCGCGGATCCGACCGGCCCACTACGCGCGCGTGGCCCGCAATCCCCCCGGGAATGCGGGCCACGCGCGCGTGATGGGCTCCTGGGCGAGTGCTCAGGCGGGCCGCACCACACTGTGGATCGGCATGTAGTAGATCGACTCCACGCGGACGTTCGTCCCCGGCTTCGGCGCGTGGATCATCTTGCCGTCGCCGATGTAGATCCCGACGTGGCTGATGTCGTCGTAGAAGAACACCAGGTCGCCGGGCTTGGCGTCGGCCGTCTTCACGGTCGTGCCGACCTTCACCTGGTCCCACGTCGTACGCGGCAGGGAGATCCCCGCGGCCTTCCACGCGTCCTGGGTGAGCCCGGAGCAGTCGTAGGAGTCGGGCCCGGTCGCGCCCCACACGTACGGCTTGCCGATCTGCGCCTCGGCGAAGTTGATCACCTTCGCGGCCTTCGTCGCGTAGCCACTGTCCGTGCCGTCGGAGCCGGAGCCGGAGCCCGTGTCGGTGCCGGAACCCGTGTCCGTGCCCGAGTCCGGAGTCTCCTTCTCGCGCTCCTTGGCCGCCGCCTCTTCCGCCGCCTTGCGCTTGGCCTCCGCCTCGGCCTCCTGCTTGCGCGCCAGCTCGGCGGCCTTGCGCTTGGCCTCTTCTTCCTTCTTCTTCTCGATCGCCGCGAGGCGTGCCTTCTCCTCGGCCGTCAGCTCCGAGAGCAGCGTGCGCGCCGCGCCCAGCTTCTTCTGGACGGTCTGCTTGCTCGTCCGCAGGTCGTCCCGCGAGTCGCTCAGCGTCTCCAGGCTCTTGGCGGCCTTCGTGCGCTGCTTCGTCGCCGAGGCCTGCTGCGTCTGGTAGTCGTCGACCGCCTTCTTCTGGCGTGCGGTCAGCCGGTCCGACAGGTGGTTCTGGTCGAAGTACCCCTGCGGGTCGTCGGCGAGCATCATCGTGGCGGTCTCGGAGACGCCCCCGGTGCGGTACTGGGCCGCGGCGAACGTGCCCAGCTGCCGGCGGGCCTCGTTCAGCTTGTCCGTGCGCTTGGCCACATCGTCGAGAAGGGTGTCGACCTTCTTGCGCTGCTTGTCGGTGCGCTCCTTGACGGAGTTGTACTTCTGGGTGGCCACGCCCGCCTGGTGGTAGAGGTCGTCGACCTTCTTCTGCACCTCTTCGAGGCTGGGCTTCTGGGGCGCTGACGGTGCCGCTTGCGCGCTCTGTGACAGGAGAGCCACGGAGGTGAGGGCTGCCGTCGTGATGCCGAGGGCCGGAGCGGTGCGTAGGCCGGTGATGCGGGCCCGCGGCTTGCGGTGCGACGCCAAGGGAGGCGACTCCTTCCGTAGACCGCCTACCGGGTTAGCTGTCGGGTTCGGGCGGGTGATTCCGGAAGGTTGCCCTACGGTCCCGTACCGCGTACGGGACCGATTCACCCCAAGTTCTTGGTGGGTCCCCGGCTCCGAGGAGATCGAACTCGGCGGAGGCCACCCGTTCCCGGCGGGGTTCGCCGGTGGGAGTACGAGCAGCCCGCGGAGCACGGTAGCCAACTCGTGTGCTCCGTGTGAAGGTTGATGTTCGATATGCCCGATACGTTTTCGTTACTTTACGAAGCTCTTGACGCGGACACGCGGCGCCGTCGCGGAACGTGACGGGCCGCGGGCGGGGCGTGTGCGGGGCATGTGCGGGTGGACGTGGCCGGAACCCGGGGCGGGTTGTCAGTGGGGCCGCCTAGACTCGGGAGGCGATGAGCAGCCTCTTTGATGACAGCTTCCTGGCGGACCTCAAGCCCTCGCGGGCTTCCGAGGAGGAGCCCCCGCCGCCGCCCGAGGACAGCGCCCCGGAATCCGTTCCGGACGATCTGTTCGACGGGAAGTTCGACGCGCCCGTACCCCGGGACGCGCACTACCGCGGTGGCGCCCCGCGCCCCGTGATCGACCCGGCGGCCCTGCTCGACGGGCTGAACGAGAACCAGCGCGCGGCCGTCGTGCACGCGGACTCCCCGCTGCTCATCGTCGCGGGCGCGGGCTCCGGCAAGACCCGGGTCCTGACGCACCGCATCGCGTATCTCCTGGCCGAGCGGCACGTGCACCCGGGGCAGATCCTGGCAATCACGTTCACGAACAAGGCCGCGGGCGAGATGAAGGAGCGCGTCGAGCAGCTCGTCGGGCCGCGGGCCAACGCGATGTGGGTGTCGACGTTCCACAGCGCGTGCGTCCGCATCCTGCGCCGCGAGTCGAAGAAGCTCGGCTTCACCTCCTCCTTCTCGATCTACGACGCCGCCGACTCCAAGCGGCTCATGGCGCTGGTCTGCCGTGACCTGGACATCGACCCGAAGAAGTTCCCGCCGAAGTCCTTCAGCGCCAAGATCTCGAACCTGAAGAACGAGCTGATCGACGAGGAGACCTTCGCAGGACAGGCCGCCGACGGCTTCGAGAAGACGCTCGCCCAGGCGTACGCGATGTACCAGTCGCGGCTGCGCGAGGCGAACGCCCTCGACTTCGACGACCTGATCATGACGACGGTCCACATGTTCCGCGCGTTCCCGGACGTCGCCGAGCACTACCGCCGCCGCTTCCGCCACGTGATGGTCGACGAGTACCAGGACACCAACCACGCGCAGTACGCCCTGGTGCGCGAGCTGGTGGGCCCCTCCGGAGGCGAGGGCGACGACCCGGCCGAGCTGTGCGTCGTAGGTGACGCCGACCAGTCGATCTACGCCTTCCGTGGCGCCACGATCCGCAACATCCTCCAGTTCGAGGAGGACTACCCGGACGCGACGACGATCCTCCTGGAGCAGAACTACCGCTCCACACAGACGATCCTGACCGCCGCCAACGCCGTCATCGAGCGCAACGAAAGCCGCCGCCCCAAGAACCTGTGGACCAACGCGGGCGCGGGCGCGGGCATCATCGGCTATGTCGCCGACACCGAGCACGACGAGGCGCAGTTCGTCGCCGACGAGATCGACCGGCTCACCGACGCGGGCGACGCGAAGGCGGGCGACGTCGCGATCTTCTACCGGACGAACGCGCAGTCACGTGTCTTCGAAGAGATCTTCATCCGCGTCGGCCTGCCCTACAAGGTCGTCGGCGGCGTCCGCTTCTACGAGCGCAAGGAGGTCCGGGACGTCCTCGCGTATCTGCGCGTGCTCGCCAACCCGGAGGACTCCGTCCCGCTGCGGCGCATCCTGAACGTGCCCAAGAGGGGCATCGGCGACCGCGCGGAGGCGATGATCGACGCGCTCTCGCAGCGCGAGAAGATCTCCTTCCCGCAGGCACTCAAGCGCGTCGACGAGGCGTACGGAATGGCGGCCCGCTCGGCCAACGCCGTCAAGCGGTTCAACGTGCTGATGGAGGAGCTGCGGACCATCGTCGAGTCCGGCGCGGGGCCCGCCGTCGTCCTGGAGGCCGTGCTCGAACGCACCGGGTACCTCGCCGAGTTGCAGGCCTCGACCGACCCGCAGGACGAGACGCGCATCGAGAACCTCCAGGAACTCGCCGCCGTGGCCCTGGAGTTCGAGCAGGACAGCGGAGCTGCCGCCTCTGAAGGCGAAGGCGAAGGCGAAGGTGAAGGCGAGGCCGAGGGCGAGGAGGCCGCGGGCACCGGTGTGTCCGGCACCCTTTCCGAGTTCCTGGAGAGGGTCGCGCTCGTCGCCGACTCCGACCAGATCCCGGACGAGGAGGACGACGGCTCCGGAGTCATCACGCTGATGACGCTGCACACCGCCAAGGGCCTTGAGTTCCCGGTCGTCTTCCTGACCGGCATGGAGGACGGCGTCTTCCCGCACATGCGCTCCCTCGGCCAGGTCAAGGAACTGGAGGAGGAGCGCCGCCTCGCGTACGTGGGCATCACGCGCGCGCGTGAGCGGCTCTATCTGACCCGGTCCTCGATGCGCAGCGCCTGGGGACAGCCCTCGTACAACCCGCCCTCACGCTTCCTCGAGGAGATCCCGGAGGCGCACCTGGACTGGAAGCGGAAGGGTTCCGTCGGCGCGCCGGCGACTTCCGGCCCCGCGGCCGGGATCGCCTCCTCCTTGTCGTCGTCCCGCTCGCGGACCGGCGGCGCCCAGGGCTTCGCCACGCGCCGCGCATCGGAGAAGCCGGTGGTCGCGCTCGCGGTCGGGGACCGGGTCACGCACGACCAGTTCGGCCTCGGAACCGTGGTCGGGGTGAAGGGGACGGGCGCGAACGCCGAGGCGACGGTGGACTTCGGAGAGCCGAAGCCGAAGCGGCTCCTCCTGCGGTACGCACCGGTGGAGAAGCTCTAGAACCGCGGGGGCGGCCGGAGTTACGTCGGGTCGAGGCCGTGGCTGCGCAGCCACGGCAGCGGGTCGATGGCCGAGCCGCCCGCGGGACGCACCTCGAAGTGCAGGTGCGGGCCCGTGGAGTTGCCGGAGTTCCCGGAGAAGGCGATGGGCTGGCCCGCCTTGACGGGGCCGCTGGAGATCTTGTGCGTGGAGAGGTGGCAGTACCACGTCTCCGTGCCGTCCTTGGCGGTCACGATCGCCATGTTGCCGTAGGCGCTGTTCCACTTCGTGGAGACCGTGCCGTCGGTGGCGGCGAGCACCTCGGTGCCGTACGACACCGGGAAGTCGATTCCGGAGTGCGCGGACATCCAGTTGACGCCCGCCTGGCCGTAGTACGCGCTGAGACCGTGCTGCTTCACCGGCAGCGAGAACTTCGGGCGCAGGCGCTCCTTGCGCGCGGCTTCCTCGGCGGCCTTCTTCTGGGCGGCGACCTTCTCCGCCTTGAGGTCGATGCGCTCCTGGGTGCGGCTCGCGCGGTCGGCGAAGTCACCGGCGTCCGCCGAGAGGTTCGCCAGCTGCGTGTCGAGCTTGTTGTTGGCGGCGGAGGGCTGCACCGACGTGGGGTCCGGGGCCGTTGCCGCCTGCGTCTCCTTGCCGTCGTCGCCGCCGAAGTTGCCCACGGAGGCCGCGGCGATACCCGCGACGCCCATCACGCAGGCGGAGGGCACGGCGACGGTGAAGAGCGCGGAGCGCTTGGCGGGGGAGCGGCGGCGGGCCCGGGAACGGGAGCCGTGCGAACGGTCCATGAGCGGCGGTTCGTCGTCACCCGCGGAAACCCTGCGGGTCGGCTCGACCGGGCCGAGTGAATCGGCGGGAGCCTCGTCGGGCGTGAACTCGTGCTCGGCGGGAACCGGTTGGGCGTAGGCGTCGGGGGAAGGCGGACCGGAGTCGTATGACGCGGTGGCGTAGGACCCGGTGTCGTAAGGCGAATGCTCGTACGGTTCGGGGGCCTCGTACGTGTCGGGCGCTCCGGTCGCTCCGGGCGTGTCCTGGGCCTCGTACGTGCCGTGTGCCTCGTGCGTCGCGGTGGTCTCGTACGCCATGTCCTGGCCGGCGGAGTTCCACGCGGTCGCGTCGTAGGCGCCGGTGTCGAAGGCCTGGGTCTCCCACTGGCCGGTCTGCTGCGGCTGGTCCCAGGTGCCCGCGTCCCACTGGCCCGTGGCCTCGGGACCCGCTTGCTGCGCCGGGATGTCGGCGGAGAGGTGCTGATGGCCGCCGGTCGACCACATGGCGCCGGTGTCGTAACCACCGGTGTCGTAGCCACCGTTCTCGTACCCACCGGTGTCGTACGCGGCTTGGTGCTGCGCGGCGTACGGGTCGTGGTTCAGCGTCTGCTGGGTCCCCGTGGTGGACCACTGGCCGGTGTCGTACGAACCGCCGGGCATGTCGCCGAAGAGCGGGTCGGACGCAAAGCTTCCGGTGTCGTGACCGGCCGTCGCGTAGCTGCCCGTGGTGTCGAAGCTTCCGGTGGAGTAGCTGTCGTAACCGGTGTAGGCGCCGTGCTGGGTGCTCTGCGGGTCATACGCCGCGTAGGGCGCATGGTCGGCGGGTGCCGAGGCCGGGGGTGTCGAGCTCCCCGACGGGTGACGGTCGTTCACCAACTTCTCTTTCGCCTCGGCAGCAGGGGGCAGAGCAGTGCGGCGACTGTACCCGGCGGTATGCGGGCGCGACAATCTTCGGCAGGTTTCGTGCTCTCAGGAAACGGGCATTCGGCCGCCTTTCGGCGGTCGGCGGGCACACCTTTGGCCTTGCGTTCGAGCTCCGTTCGACAATTTTCCCGTGCCGCGGGGTGCGCGGGCTGCTCCTCAGGCCACGGTGAGTCCGTTCTCGGGACCCTTCGCCGGGGTCCCCGGAGCAGGCAGATCGAGGGCCTGGCGGATTCCGGAGGCGACCGCGGGGTGCACGGGCAGGGCGAGATGACCGATACCGGAGACACGTACGTTCTGGGCGATCAGGTCGGGGTGGTTGACGCAGGCCGTCTCGAGCGGGGCCATCAGCTGGTCCAGATCGCTCCAGAAGCTCACGAAACGGGTCCGGCAGCCCGGTGCGGGCTCCCGCAGCTCCTCGATCACGTCCGAGCCGGGGCGCATCTGGCGCACGATCGGGTGCGCGTCGGCGAGCGGCACGACCCGCGTTCCCTCGTGCGGGGTACCGAGAGTGACAAGCGTGCGGACGCGCTCGTCACCGCCCAGACGCTGCGCGTAATAGCGGGCTATCAGGCCGCCGAGGCTGTGCCCGACGATGTCCACCTGGTGGTGGCCCGTGCGCTCGCAGATCTCCTCGATGTGGCGGCCGAGCAGCTCGGCCGCGGTGCGGATGTCGCAGGTGAGGGGGGAGTAGTTGAGGGACTCCACGTGCTGGCCGCCGTGCTGGGCCAGGGAGCGGCGCAGGAGGACGAAGACCGAGCGGTTGTCGATGAAGCCGTGCAGGAGGACGACCGGTGGGCGGCTCTCCGCGGGGAGCCGGGGGGCGTCGGGAGGCGGCAGTTCGGCGGCGATCCTGCGTTCCTGCGCGATGCCCGACGGGTAGAGGAGGAGATGCCCGGCGAGGATCGCCACCTCCAGTGCGGTCGCCTTCAGCAGGGCGATGGAGAGCCCCGCCAGTCTGGCGGGCAGCAGAGAACAGGGCGGGCGAAAGGGCAGGACCCTCGTGATGGTCATGGTCGACCTCCCGGTCGGCACGCCGGGGGACGGCTCTGACCCCCGTGTGCCCGTAGTGGGGAGGCGTGGCAGAGGTCGTACGACGGTGCGTGGTCAGCGCCGACGGCGCACCCTGTACCGGCGCGATCGCCGATCCGCCGCATCACCACGGCGCGCAGCGGACGGCGCGGTGGCACGGCGACCTCGTTGCGGCTCCCCTTGCGCCTTCCCGCGAGCGGTCCCAAAGCCGCTGGATACGGGAGTGGCGCGCAGCGAACGTGTCCCTTCGTGTGATTTCCCCCTCGCTCTCCACCGTGAAACTGCCGGGTGCGAGATGCTGGGGATAACGTTCGTTCACTTCCCCGGCCGGTGCGGCACGGGGTGCCAGTGCTTGGACAGATGGATATCGGTACATGGAGGCAGTGATGGGTGTGGCAGCCGGTCCGATCCGCGTGGTGGTGGCCAAACCGGGTCTCGACGGTCATGATCGCGGAGCGAAGGTGATCGCGAGGGCACTGCGTGACGCGGGTATGGAGGTCATCTACACCGGCCTGCATCAGACGCCCGAGCAGGTGGTGGACACCGCGATCCAGGAGGACGCCGACGCGATCGGCCTGTCCATCCTCTCCGGCGCCCACAACACGCTCTTCGCGCGCGTGATCGAGCTTCTCAAGGAGCGCGAGGCGGAGGACATCAAGGTGTTCGGCGGCGGCATCATCCCCGAGGCGGACATCGCGCCGCTCAAGGAGAAGGGCGTCGCGGAGATCTTCACCCCCGGGGCCACCACGGCTTCGATCGTGGACTGGGTCCGTGCGAACGTCCGTCAGCCGGCCGGCGCCTGACGGCCACCGTGCCAGGGCGGGATCGCCCGGCCTCTTGATGGGGGTGCCTAAGATGACGGCACCCCCGGATCTTCCGGCGCCGCGCCCGGCCTCGCCGGCTCGGTGCCTGGCTTCACCGGCTCCTCGCCCAGCTCCGCCCGCATCGCCGCGCGTAGACGCAACGTACTGACCAGCCGCTGGAAAGCCTCCGACCAGTAACCGCCCGCGCCGGGCGACGCGTCCTCCGGCTCGTCCGGGATCGCCGTCAGTACGTCGAGCCGGACCGCCTCCGCCGGGTCGAGGCAGCGCTCCGCCAGACCCATCACCCCGCTGAAGCTCCAGGGATAACTCCCGGCGTCCCGTGCGATGTTCAGCGCGTCCACCACCGCCCGGCCCAGCGGCTCCGACCAGGGCAGCGCGCACACGCCGAGCAACTGGAACGCCTCCGAGAGGCCGTGCGTCGCGATGAACCCGGCGACCCAGTCGGCCCGCTCCCCGGCAGGCAGCGCGGCGAGGAGCTTCGCGCGCTCGGCGAGCGACGCCGCGCCGGGCCCCGCGGCGTCGGGGGACGAGGGGGCTCCGAGCAGCGCACGGGACCAGATCGCGTCGCGCTGCCGCACGGCTGCGCGGCACCACGCGGCGTGCAGCTCGCTCTGCCAGTCGTCGGCCACGGGAAGCCGCACGATCTCGGCGGGGGAACGGCCGCCGAGCCGTTCCTGCCAGATGCCGAGCGGAGCCGCCTCCACCAACTGACCCAGCCACCATGACCGTTCCCCCCGGCCGGCAGGAGGCTTCGGGACGACGCCGTCGCGCTCCATGCCCGCGTCGCACTCGTGCGGCGCCTCGACGGTGAGCGTCGGCATGTGCTTCGTACCCTGCGCATGGTCTATGGCCACGCAGGACGCCGCCCGGTCCGCCATCCGCGCGGCGAGAGCCGACGAGGGGAGAGCGGAGAGGAGCTCGGCCGCGGTGGCGCGGACGTTACGGCTGCGGTCGGTGAGGGCCTGTTCCAGGAACGGCTCGTCCGCGGCGTGCAGATGGGTGCGCAGGGAGTCGAGGAACATCAGGCGGTCCTCCGCACGCTCCGTGCTCCAGGTGGAGGCGAGCAAATCGCGTGCGGCGGCCGGGTCGTGCGCCCGCACGGCGCCCAGCAGGGCGACGCGCTCGGCGAACAGGCCTTCCTCCCAGAGTTGTTGCACCTGCGCCTTCTCCTCCGGGGCGGGCAGTGCCACACCGCCGCCCGGAGTCGAACGGAGCGCGAACTTCCAGTCCGGGTTGAGCCGGGCGAGCCACAGCGCCCGGGGGCCCGCGAAGGCGAGGGCCTGCGGTCGGAGGTCGGTGCGCCCGCGGGCCGCGTTCAGGAGGGCGGGAAGCAGCTCGGGCGGCGCCGCGAAGCCGCGGTCGTTGGCCAGCGCCAGCCACTGGGGCAGCAGTTCCATCAGGTCGGGCACCGCGCCCCGGCGCCCGCCGCCGCCCGCTCCGGGGTGATCGGTGAGCAGCGTGGCGAGCCTGCGCCGTGCCGCGGGCGGCACCAGGGGCCTCGGGTCATCGGCGGCAGGCTCGGGAGGTGTGGCCGCGGGCGCGGGGGAAAGCCCGGCTCTGCGCCGCACGGTCTGCACCGCGGCCGCGTCAAGCAGGGCGGTGGGGGCGTCCTTGTCCTGGGTGCGTACGGGAGGCGTGCGGCGGTCGGTGCCGAGGAGCGCGGCGGTGACCAGGTCCTCCCAGGGGGTGGCGGTCGCTTCGGTGAGTGCGGTGGTGCCGGTCATGTGGACTCCTCACCCGGGCGGGGCTCTCGGGTTCCTTTTGATCTTCGGGATCGTTACGGGCTTTCAGGTCGCGCGAGTTGCTCAAGTTGCCCAAGCCGCTCAGGTCGCTCAGGTCGCTCAAGTTCTTCGCGTCGTTCGCACGGTTCGCGGCGTTCGTGCTTTCCGCGTTCCTCGGGTTTTCGTCCGGTGGTGCCGCCTCGGATCTGCCGGGCCCCCGTTGATCTGCCGGACAGTTGTCAGCACAGGGCGACTGCCTCTCCCGCTCCGCGCGGCCAGGCAGTCAGAGGGGTGAAGCCCTCGTGACCACACTCGCCGAAGACCGTCACAGGAGCGCCTCCGGAGAGTGCCACCAGCCGCCACAGACCCGCTCGGGATGCGGCGGAAGGGGTGATGGGCAGCGCCATGTCGCCCTCCGCATCCGCCAGTTGCCAGCCGTCGGACGCGGGCCCCGGGAGAGGGGTCGGTATGACGTCGCGCAGCGTCACCGGCCAGGAATCCAGCCAGGGGTCCTCCCGCAGCATTTCCCCGTAGCGGCGCGCGGCCTCTTCCGTTTGCACCCCCGGCGGCCGGACGGCGGTCGGCGCGGGAGCACCGAACTGCTCGCCCAGGTCGGCCCGCAACTGCCCGGCGCCCGGATACGAGGCCAGCTCGGCGTCCAGCGCGAGGCCCACCGGCAGCGCGAGAGCGGGCGCGCGTCCGGCGGCTCCGTACGAAAGGAGCAGGGCCGTCCGCCCGGACTCCGTGCCGTACATCCATATTCGGCGGGTGGTGAGCTTGCTGTCCGCCGTGTCGTACTGCGCGAGCACCAGCCACTGGTCCCGTACCGGCGGGCCCTGCGCCGGGGTGGGCAGGCCGATGCGGGAGCGGACCGTGGCCGCCAGGGACTCCGGCAGTTGCTCGCGGTGTAGCCAGCCCTGGTCCAGGAGGTGCACAAGTGCGCACTCCTCCAGCATCCGCACCGGCCAGCCGGAGCCCGAGGACGGGATGGCACCCAACTCCCGCACGCGCGACGCCAGGCCGGGCGCCTGGGCGTCCACCATGCGGGCGGCCGTCTCCTCCCACAGGCCGTACCCCGTCTGCTCAGCGGTGGCCATGCCGCCCCGCAGCAGATCGGAGAGGCGTTGCTCCAGCTCCGTCACCCCCGCCGTGACCCGCTCGGCCCGGCGCTCCGCCCTGCGCCGTGCGCCCTCGGGATCGGCGACCGGGGCGCCGCCCGGCCCGGAGTCCGGAGCCCGCTTCGTCTCCGCTCTCTTACGGCGTCCCGCCAGCCATTCCTCGGCCCATCCCGGCGGCTGCCCGTCCGGCACCGCACCGACCGCCCCGTCCTCGCCCGACCAGAGCAGCAGCAGCCCGAGCGCGTGTTTGCACGGGAACTTGCGGCTCGGACAACTGCACGTGTACGCCGGGCCCGCGGCGCCGGTGATGTCCGCGATGTCGACGACCGTCTGATACGGCTTGCTGCCACTGCCCTTGCACAGTCCCCACACCGCCCCCTCGCCCGAACTGCCCGCCTCCGACCATGGGCCGGCGACGCCGAGTTTGCTTCCCGCCTTGCGTGACGGGGCGTCAGGCGCCAGTGCCAGCACCTGATCCGCCGTCCAGCGCACCCCCTGCTGAGTCATGTCATCGAAGGTAGATCCCACCACTGACAATCGATCCGGCACTCGGTATCCGTGCAGGTCAGCGGTGTGCGAGGGTCGATTGTCAGTGGCGTGGTGCACGGTGGGAACCACATCCGGACCAGATGTGCCCGGACGAGTTGGAGGGGGATCGCTCCATGACCGTTTCCGTCGACTCGACGACCTCGTCGACCGTGTCCACGGCCGCGCCCGCGGGGGACGCGGAGGCGCTGCGGCCGCACGCCGAGCAGGCGTTCGCCGCCGAACTGGCCGCGCTCGCCGCGCAGGACGACCGGCCCAGGCCTGCCCGCTGGCGGCTCTCGCCGTGGGCGGTCGCGACGTATCTGCTCGGTGGCACGCTGCCCGACGGGACGGTGATCTCGCCGAAGTACGTGGGGCCGCGCCGCATCGTCGAGGTCGCCGTCACCACCCTCGCCACGGACCGCGCCCTGCTCCTGCTCGGCGTGCCCGGCACCGCGAAGACGTGGGTGTCCGAGCATCTGGCGGCCGCCGTCAGCGGGGACTCGACGCTGCTCGTGCAAGGCACGGCCGGCACGCCGGAGGAGGCGATCCGGTACGGCTGGAACTACGCGCAGCTGCTCGCGCACGGCCCCAGCCGTGACGCTCTCGTGCCGAGCCCCGTCATGCGGGCCATGGCCGACGGCATGACGGCGCGGGTCGAGGAGCTGACCCGCATCCCGGCGGACGTCCAGGACACGCTGATCACGATCCTGTCGGAGAAGACGCTCCCCATCCCGGAGTTGGGCCAGGAGGTGCAGGCCGTACGTGGCTTCAACCTCATCGCCACGGCCAACAACCGCGACCGCGGGGTCAACGACCTGTCGAGCGCGCTGCGCCGCCGCTTCAACACGGTGGTCCTTCCGCTGCCCGAGACCGCCGAGGCCGAGGTCGACATCGTCTCGCGGCGCGTCGACCAGATCGGGCGCTCGCTCGACCTGCCGTCCGGGCCCGAGGGGATCGACGAGATACGCCGCGTCGTCACCGTCTTCCGTGAGCTGCGGGACGGGGTGACGGCCGACGGGCGTACGAAGGTGAAGTCGCCGAGCGGCACGCTCTCGACGGCCGAGGCGATCTCCGTGGTGACCAACGGCCTTGCTCTGGCGGCCCACTTCGGGGACGGCGTGCTGCGGCCGGGGGATGTCGCGGCGGGCATTCTCGGCGCGGTCGTCCGTGACCCGGCGGCGGACCGGGTGATCTGGCAGGAGTACCTGGAAGCGGTGGTCCGTGAGCGCGACGGATGGAAGGACTTCTACCGCGCGTGCCGTGAGGTGAGCGCGTGACGAACGGGGGCGTGGGCGTGGGTGTGGACGCGGGTGTGGGTGTGACGGTGGCTGGTTCGCGGGTGACGGGGAGGAGCGGACATGAGCGGCGAGGTGCGGGGGATGACGACACGGGCTGGCGAGGGGCCTTTGCTGCTGGGAGTGAGGCATCACGGGCCGGGTTCGGCGCGTGCGGTGCGGGCCGCGCTTGAGGCGGGTTCGCCGCGTGTGGTGCTGATCGAGGGGCCCCCGGAAGCCGACGCGCTGGTGCCGCTCGCTGCGGACGAGGGGATGCGGCCGCCGGTCGCCCTGCTCGCGCATGTGGTGGACGAGCCGGGCCGCTCGGCGTTCTGGCCGCTGGCGGAGTTCTCGCCGGAGTGGGTCGCGATCAAGTGGGCCGCGGGGGCGGGGGTCCCGGTCCGGTTCATGGATCTTCCGGCGGCGCATTCGCTGGCGCGGGCCGAGGGGGCCGAGGGGGCGCCGGACGCCGCGGAGGGGGAGCCGGGCGAGCCCGGGGCCGCGGGGGACGCGGACGTCGAAGCGGTACGCATTGATCCGCTGGCGGTGCTCGCCGAGACCGCCGGGTACGACGATCCGGAGCGGTGGTGGGAGGACGTCGTCGAGCACCGGGACGGAGGCGGCGACCCGTTCGCTCCGTTCGACGCGCTGGGCGAGGCCATGGAGGCGCTGCGCGAGGAGTACGGGACGGGCGGGCACGACCGCGACCTGGTGCGCGAGGCGTACATGCGTGTGCAAGTGCGCGCGGCTCAGCGGGAGTTCGGGGCGGGCGGGGTCGCGGTCGTGTGCGGGGCCTGGCATGTGCCGGCACTGCGGCAGAAGGTGACGGTCGCGGCCGACCGGGCGCTGCTCAAGGGGCTGCCGAAGGTGAAGGTCGACATGACCTGGGTGCCCTGGACGCACCGCCGCCTCTCCCGGGCCAGCGGATACGGCGCGGGGATCGCGTCGCCGGGTTGGTACGGGCATCTGTTCGGCGCGCCCGACCGGCCCGTCGAGCGCTGGCTGACCAAGGTCGCGCGGCTCCTCAGGGACGAGGACAGGATGGTGTCGTCCGCGCATGTCATCGAGGCGGTGCGGCTCGCGGACACGCTCGCCGTGATGCGAGGGCGCCCGCTGCCGGGGCTCACCGAGACGACGGACGCGATCAGGGCGGTGATGTGCGAGGGGTCGGACGTGCCGCTCTCCCTCGTGCACGACAAGCTCGTCGTCGGGGATGTCCTGGGAGAGGTGCCGGACTCCGCGCCGGCGGTGCCGTTGCAGCGGGATCTCACGCGGCTCCAGCGGAAGCTGCGCCTCAAGCCAGAGGCGCTCGAGCGGGAGTTGGAGCTCGACCTGCGCAAGGACACGGACGCGGCACGCAGCAGGCTGCTGCATCGCCTGCGGCTGCTCGGTATCGGCTGGGGCGAGCCCGTGCGGTCGCGGGGGAGTACGGGCACGTTCCGCGAGACATGGCGGCTGCGGTGGGAGCCGGAGCTCTCCGTGCGGGTGGCGGAGGCGGGGGTCTGGGGGACGACCGTACTGGCGGCGGCCACCGCGAAGGCGGAGTCCGATGCCGTCGGGGCAGGGGCGCTGTCCGATGTCACCGCGCTGGCCGAGCGGTGTCTGCTGGCCGAGTTGCCGGACGCGCTGCCGGTGGTGATGCGGGTCCTTGCGGACCGGGCGGCGCTGGACGCGGACGTCGGGCATCTGGCGCAGGCGTTGCCCGCGCTGGTGCGGTCGCTTCGATACGGGGATGTGCGGGGCACTGACACGGCTGCCCTCGGTGAGGTGGCCGTGGGCCTGGCCGAGCGGGTGTTCGTCGGGCTGCCGCCCGCGTGCGCGGGGCTCGACGGGGACGCGGCGCTCGAGATGCGGGGGCATGTGGACGCCGTTCACCAGGCGGTGGGCTTGCTGGGGGAGCTGGGCGAAGGCCGGGGGGACGAGGGCGAGCCGGGGGCGCGGCCGTCGCTGCCGGGGGCCGGTATGCGGGGGCGGTGGCACTCCGTGCTGCGGGTCCTTGGGGAGCGGGACAGCGTTGCGGGGGTGGTCCGTGGGCGGTGCGTGCGGATTCTGACGGACAGTGGGGAGCTGGCCGAGGACGAGACCGCCCGGTTCATGGGGCTCGCCCTGTCACGGGGAACCGAACCCGCCGAGGCCGCCGCCTGGATCGAGGGCTTCGTGGGGGGCGGCTCGGGCGGCGGCATGTTGCTCGTGCACGACGAGCGGCTGCTCGGGCTGGTCGACGCCTGGCTGACCGGGGTTCCCGACCGCGCCTTCACCGACGTACTCCCCCTGCTGCGGCGCACCTTCTCGGCGTACGAACCGGGAGTACGGCGGACGCTGGGCGAGCTGGTGCGGCGCGGCCCGTCGGCGGGCGCCGGCGCGAGCGTCGTCGGCGGGATACCCGGCTTCGGGGCGGAGCTGGACGGGGAGCGGGCGGACGCGGTGCTGCCGGTGCTGAGTCTGTTGCTGGGGGTCGGGACAGAGGCTGGGTCCGGGGCCGGGAGCGGGTCCGAGGGGAGTCCCGGGCCCGGGGCCAATGACGGTAACGATCTTGTGGGGGTGAGCCGATGACGCACGACGTCGCTCAAGGCACGCCAGGGGGCGCTGAGGCAATGACGGCTGGGGCAGTGACCGCTGAGGGTGCGGCCGGGGAGCGGCTGCGGCGGTGGCGGCTTGTGCTGGGCGGGGGTGAGGGCGAAGGGACCGGGTGTGAACTCGCCGGGCGGGACGCGGCGATGGACGGGGCGCTCGGCGCGTTGTACGGCGGAGAGGGGAAGGACGGAGGGAAGAAGGAGCGGTCGCGGGACCGTTCGGCGGGGCTCGGGGCGTCCGCGCCGTCCGTGTCGCGTTGGCTCGGGGACATCCGGAAGTACTTCCCCACGTCCGTCGTCCAGGTGATGCAGCGCGACGCCATCGAGCGGCTCGGTCTGTCGGCGCTGCTCCTGGAGCCCGAGATGCTGGAGGCCGTGGAAGCCGACGTGCACCTGGTGGGGACCCTTCTCTCCCTCAACAAGGCCATGCCGGAGACCACCAAGGAGACCGCGCGGGCCGTCGTGCGCAAGGTGGTCGAGGACCTCGAGAAGCGGCTCGCCACGCGCACCCGCGCCACCCTCACCGGCGCGCTCGACCGCAGCGCCCGGGTCAGCAGACCGCGCCACCACGACATCGACTGGAACCGCACGATCGCGGCCAACCTCAAGAACTACCTGCCGGAGTACAGGACGATCGTGCCCGAGCGCCTCATCGGGTACGGGCGGGCAGCGCAATCGGTGAAGAAGGAGGTCATCCTCTGCATCGACCAGTCGGGCTCGATGGCCGCGTCCGTCGTCTACGCCTCGGTGTTCGGCGCAGTGCTCGGTTCGATGCGGTCGCTCAACACCCGGCTCGTCGTCTTCGACACGAACGTCGTCGATCTGACCGATCAGCTCGACGACCCGGTGGATGTGCTGTTCGGCACGCAGTTGGGGGGCGGTACCGACATCAACCGGGCGCTCGCGTACTGCCAGTCGCAGATCACCCGTCCCGCCGACACCATCGTCGTCCTCATCAGCGACCTCTACGAAGGAGGCATACGCAACGAGATGCTGAAGCGGGTCGCGGCGATGAAGGCCTCCGGCGTGCAGTTCGTGACGCTGCTCGCGCTCTCCGACGAGGGGGCACCCGCGTACGACCGTGAGCACGCGGCAGCGCTCTCGGCGCTGGACGCACCGGCCTTCGCCTGCACCCCCGACCTCTTCCCGGAGGTGATGGCAGCGGCGATCGAGAAGCGCCCTCTGCCCATACCGGACATGAATACGCATCGGTAACAGGGGACTTGCGCGAGGGCGGGCGGCCCGTGCGAGGATCGGCGGGCTTCACTCCTGGCCCAGCAGAGGAACCTTCCCGTCTTGACTCCCGCAGCAGTCGTTCTGCCCGATGCCGCTGTGCGCGTGACGCGCGCCGTGGCCGGTCGGCGTGCGCTGCAAGTGGTGCTGTTGCTGGCCGGGTTGCTCGCGCTGGGATTTATGTGCGGTGCGCGTGCGCAGGCGGCGGACGGTGTGCCGGTTCCGGAACGTGTGGAGTCGGTGCGGTCGGCGGAGGCGCCGTCCACGGAAGCGGCTCCGTCCACGGAAGCGGCTCCGGCCACGGAAGTGACGCCGTCCGCGGAACCGGTGCGGGAGCGGGTGGCCGAGGCCGCGCGGGACGGGCGCGACGCCGTGCGTCATGCCGCGGTCGAGCCCGTCGCAGAGCCTGTGGTCGAAGCCGCCGAGCCCGTGGTGCGGGCCGCCGCGCGAGGTGTGGTGCGGCCGGTCGTGGACGGGGTCACCGGAGTCGTCGAGGGCGCGCCGCAACGGGTCCTCGACGAAGCTCCCGACTTCCCCGAAGCTCCCGGCTTCCCTGGAGCGCCCGGTTTCCCCGGCGTGCCTGAGCTGCCGCAGTCAGGCCTCGGTGAAGACCGCGGGGCCGAGCCCCACGCGCCCCAGGGCGGGCAGGGCGAGGCGGCTTCCGCGAAGCACGGGACGCGGGGCGAGTCCTCGTACGGAACGGGTGCCCGCACCCTCAGCTCCACCCCCGCCCCCACCTCCACCCTCACCTTCGCCGGTACCGGCGAGGCGTATCTGGCCGGTCAGCAGGTGAGTGACGCCGATGCGGGCGACGCGAACCACACCGGGCAGGAGCCGTTCCCGTCCGCGCCGGGTGATCCCGCGCGAACGCTGGGCGGACAGTCGGCCGGTGACGGCGGTTCGACGCGGCACGGCGATCCGTGTGCCGCCTCGTCCGACAGCCGTGCGCCCGTGCGGCTTCTGCGGGGCGTCGAGGCCGCTCAGGTTTCCGCGCCGCTCCGTGAACGACACCGGGACATTCCCGAATTCCCTGGCTAGGGCAGCCCTTTCCCCGCGAAGACCTGCCGCGCGGGGGTGGCAAAGGTCTGCCCGCCGACCGGACGTACCTGCGTACGCCTCCAGGTCGGATTCACCGCCAGAATTCGAAGGATCTGAAGCACGCATGAACAAGAACATCCGTCGTTCCATCGTCATAGCCGCCGGTGTCACGGGCGCCTGGGCGCTCGGTTCCGCCGTGGCCAGCGCGGACGAGCTGCCGCAGCACTCCGTCGCCCTGCCGGACAACGCGTCCGACGCGGTCGACGCCGTCGACGACGTCAAGGGCGAGGCGAAGTCCACCGTCGCCGAGGCCAAGTCCACCGTCGCCAAGGCGAAGTCCACCGTCACCGAAGCGAAGGCCGCCGCCCCCAAGGCTCCCGAGCAGCTCAAGACCCCCGAGGTCAGCACGCCGGACGTGCGTACGCCGGACGTCCGCACCCCTGACGTCCGCACACCAGAAGACTCCGTCGACTACCTCTTCGGGCCGCTCTCCGCCTTCGCCCCGGAGGTCGAAGCCGCCGCGGCCAAGGCCCCCGCGGCCGCCACGCGGACCGCCACCCCGATCGTCGACGAGACCGCCACGGCCGTGCTGCCGCCCGTCGCCGCCACCGCGGTCGACGGTGTCGTGCCGGTCGCCGGGCAGGCGGTCGGCGATGCCGGTTACCTGGCGCAGGGTGTGGTCGGCGACGTCCAGCCGTTCGCCGGTGGGGTCGTCGGCGAGGTCCCGCCGTTCGCGCAGGGTGTCGTCGGCGACGTGGAGCCCTTCGCGGGCGGCGTCGTCGGCTCGGTCTCGCCGCTCGTGCAGACCGTCACCGACCAGGTGCGGCCGGTCGTGCAGGGCGTCGGCGGCAGCGCGGGCGAGCTCGCGTACGGCGTCACGGGTGACGTCCAGCCGTTCGCGGGCGGGGTCGTCGGCCAGGTCTCGCCCTTCGCGCAGGACCTGACGGGCACGGTCGCCCCTGACGCGCGGACCCTCGCCGGGAACGCCGTCTCCGGCGTCCAGGGCGTGGCCGGATCGGTCACCCCGGACTACCTGCCGACGTACGAGCAGGCGTACAACGCGACGACGTACGCCGTCTGACGCCGTAAGGACAGCCGTCTGACACCGTAGGAACAGCCGTCTGACGCCGTAAGAAGCCGTCTGACACCTCAAGAACAGAAGCTCCACCAGCCGTAACAGCAGCAAACGGGCGGCCCCTGTCACCTCAGGGGCCGCCCGCTCCATCCCCGGGCCCGTGATCTGTGACAGTCATCACCGCCCAAATGTGATCTGTGATTTAGGGACCTACGGCCCACGGCGATAACCTGCGAGACGGACATGCCGCGTACCGGACTCCGTCCTACGCCTCCCTTGTGACAGCGCAGTCACGTTGCCCTCCGCGGCACGCCCACGCAGACAGCTGACCACAAAGCAGCGAGATCGCAGCGAGATCACGGAAAAGGGACGGACGCGCGTGGACCTGTTCGAGTACCAGGCGAGGGACCTCTTCGCCAAGCACGGTGTACCGGTGCTGGCCGGTGAAGTCATCGACACGCCTGAGGCGGCGCGCGAGGCCACCGAGAAGCTGGGCGGCAAGTCGGTCGTCAAGGCCCAGGTGAAGGTCGGTGGCCGCGGCAAGGCCGGCGGCGTGAAGCTGGCCGACAGCCCGGACGAGGCCGTCGCTCGCGCGACGGACATCCTCGGGATGGACATCAAGGGCCACACGGTCCACAAGGTGATGATCGCCGAGCTGTCCCCGGAGATCGAGGCGGAGTACTACGTCTCGTTCCTCCTCGACCGCACCAACCGCACCTTCCTCGCCATGGCGTCGGTGCAGGGCGGCATGGACATCGAGGAGGTCGCGGAGAAGACCCCCGAGGCCCTCGCGAAGGTCCCGGTCAACGCCGTCGAGGGCGTGAACATCGAGAAGGCCCGCGAGATCGTGGCCCAGGCGAAGTTCCCGGCCGAGGTGGCCGAGGGTGTCGCCGAGGCGATGGTGACCCTGTGGGACACCTTCGTCGCCGAGGACGCGCTCCTCGTCGAGGTCAACCCCCTCGTCAAGACCAAGGACGGCCGCATCCTGGCCCTGGACGGCAAGGTCTCGCTCGACGAGAACGCCGACTTCCGCCAGGCCGACCACGAGGCGCTCGAGGACAAGGACGCAGCCAACCCGCTCGAGGCTGCCGCCAAGGCCAAGAACCTCAACTACGTGAAGCTCGACGGCGAGGTCGGCATCATCGGTAACGGTGCCGGTCTGGTCATGTCGACGCTGGACGTCGTCGCGTACGCCGGTGAGGCGCACGGCGGCGTGAAGCCGGCCAACTTCCTCGACATCGGCGGCGGCGCTTCCGCCGAGGTCATGGCGAACGGCCTGGAGATCATCCTGGGCGACTCGGACGTCAAGTCCGTCTTCGTCAACGTCTTCGGTGGCATCACCGCGTGCGACGAGGTCGCCAACGGCATCGTGCAGGCCCTTGAGCTGCTCGCCTCGAAGGGCGAGAAGGTCGAGAAGCCGCTGGTCGTGCGCCTCGACGGCAACAACGCGGAGCTGGGTCGCAAGATCCTGAGCGACGCCAACCACCCGCTCGTGCAGCGCGTGGACACCATGGACGGCGCGGCCGACAAGGCCGCCGAGCTCGCGGCTGCGAAGTAAGGGAAGAGGTTAAGACACCACCATGGCTATCTTCCTCAACAAGGACAGCAAGGTCATCGTCCAGGGCATGACCGGTGCCACGGGCATGAAGCACACCAAGCTCATGCTGGGTGACGGCACCAACATCGTCGGCGGCGTGAACCCGCGCAAGGCGGGCACGAAGGTCGACTTCGACGGCACCGAGGTACCGGTGTTCGGTTCGGTCAAGGAGGCCATGGAGGCCACGGGCGCCAACGTGTCCGTCCTCTTCGTGCCGCCGGCCTTCTCCAAGGCCGCCGTCGTCGAGGCGATCGACGCCGAGATCCCCCTCGCGGTCGTCATCACCGAGGGCATCGCCGTCCACGACTCCGCCGCCTTCTGGGCGTACGCGAAGTCGAAGGGCAACAAGACCCGCATCATCGGCCCGAACTGCCCCGGTCTCATCACCCCGGGTCAGTCGAACGCCGGCATCATCCCGGGCGACATCACGAAGCCGGGCCGCATCGGTCTGGTCTCGAAGTCCGGCACGCTGACGTACCAGATGATGTACGAGCTCCGTGACATCGGCTTCTCCTCGGCCGTGGGCATCGGTGGCGACCCTGTCATCGGCACGACGCACATCGACGCCCTCGAGGCGTTCGAGGCCGACCCCGACACCGACCTGATCGTCATGATCGGCGAGATCGGCGGTGACGCCGAGGAGCGTGCGGCGGACTACATCAAGGCCAACGTGACGAAGCCGGTCGTCGGCTACGTCGCCGGCTTCACCGCGCCCGAGGGCAAGACCATGGGCCACGCCGGTGCCATCGTCTCCGGCTCCTCCGGTACGGCTGCGGCCAAGAAGGAAGCGCTTGAGGCTGCCGGCGTGAAGGTGGGCAAGACGCCTACCGAGACGGCGAAGCTTGCGCGGGCGATTCTCGCTGGCTGAGTCGCCTTGACCGGTTGAACAGCGGGCCCGCACCTTGTTTGAGGTGCGGGCCCGCTGATCGTTTGTTGTGACGTGCGGGCCGGCTGTGGCTGGTCGCGCAGTTCCCCGCGCCCCTAAAAACCTGCGCAGTTCCCCGCGCCCCTGAAAGGACTGCGCAGTTCCCCGCGCCCCTGAAAGGACTGCGCCGTTCCCCGCGCCCCTGAAAGATCGCGCAGTTCCCCGCGCCCCTGAAAGATCGCGCAGTTCCCCGCGCCCCTAGCGGGGCTGTGGTGTCAGTCTTTCCGGGCCGCTGGACATGTCCTCGCGGAGCTTCTTGTGGAGGAGTTGGTCTGCGTACGTCAGGGGGCCGGGGCCCATGTGTGGGGGTACTCCGCTGATGGCCTTGCCCGGGGACTGAGGTGGTTCGTAGTGCGTGGGGGCCGATCTCAGGGTGAGGGCCGTCGCGCCGACGATCAGGGCGGTGAAGGCGATCGCCGCGCGGGTCCAGAAGCGGGCGCGGTGCTCGCTGCCGGTGCGTACCCGGGCCGCGTTCGGCGGCCGTAGTTTCTCCGCGCCGCACAGTTCGCCGAGGCGCTGGTGCAGGGCTTCGGGTGTCGACGCCTGGTCGGGGAGTTTCTCGGCGATCGCCTCGCGCGCGTTCAGCAGCCGGTTGGCCGCCGCAGGCGTGCTCGCCTCCGTCTCGGCCGCGGTCTCGGGCAGGTCGAGGCCCACGCCGTCGTAGAGCAGGAGGGTGCGGCGCTGCGCGGGCGGCAGGCTCATCAGGACCTTGAGGAAGGCGCGGTCGGCCGCCTCGGCGGGCGGGGCGTCAGGGTGCCGGTGCGTGGGGCGGAGGCGGTGCCAGGGGGACATCGCGTACTCGTACGCCGCCGCGCGCACCCAGCCCGCCGGGTCGCGGTCCACGGCGACCTCGGGCCAGCGCTGCCAGGCGAGCTGGAAGGCGCGTTCCACCGACTCCTGGGCGAGGGTACGGCGGCCGGTGAGGAGATAGGTCTGGCGTACGAGGCCGGGGGCGCAGGTCACGCAGAGCGTGTCGAAGGCTTCGGCGGGGGTGGTGGCTCTCGTGGGGGGCCTGGACTGATCCGGCTCGGTCTCGGCTTCGGCCATGGGTGGGGCGGCAGCCTGGGTCCGCACCACCGGGTCGGGCCGGGTGTGACCGTTCATCGCCGCGCCCACCGGGATGCGCGCGGGGGTCTTGCCGTCCTTGGCGTCGATGGCGGGGGGCGCGTCCCGGGCCCAGCTGGGGCGCCGTGCGGAACGCTCGCCTGTGGGCTCGCTCGCGACGGTCTGCTCGTTCGCGAGTTCGGCGAGCAGCTTCGCGTAGATGTCACGCTTGCGGCCGCGCGGCTTCGAGCGGCCGGCCTCCCAGGAGCGGACCGTCTCCCGGGTGACGCCCACCCGCGCGGCGATCTCGGCCTGGCTCAGGGACTTCGCCTCGCGCAGACGTCGGCGTTCCTTGGGGGACGGCAACGGTGTGGCAGGGCTCTGGGTCATGTCGGACTCTCCGCGCCGTGGGCCGTGGGCGTTCGTGCGGCGGGCAGCCGGGCGCGGCCGGTCCGTCGTACGAAAAAGTACATAAACGTATCTTGTGCGACACATCGGGTATTCGCCTGTTACAGGGAGAAAGCGCGTGTCGTTGGGAGCATGGCCGGTGTGACTCACCTCACCGACCGCACCTCGCCGTTGCCGCCCCTCAAGTCGCTCGTCGAACGGTTCAGGGACCGCTCACCCGGACTGGCGACGTGCCTGTTCGGCGGTGCCGTCGCGGCCGGGCTCGGCCTCGGCGTGTGTGCCGTCCTGGTGATGGTCCTCTGGATCAGCTCGCCCTACCCCGACAGCGGGCCCGACGGAGCGCTGCATGTCGCTGCCGCGGTGTGGCTGATCGCCCACGGCACGGAGTTGGTCCGCACGGACACGGTCTCCGGGACCCCGGCGCCGGTCGGCGTCACGCCCCTGCTCCTGATGGTGCTGCCGGGCTGGCTCGCGCACCGCGCCGCGCGGGACGCGGCGGACCCCGAGGAGCGCGGCATGGCGCCGCGGACCGCGTGGTGCGGGGTGGTCGGCGGCTATCTGCTGGTCGGCGCCGCCGCGACGCTGTACGCGGCCGGGGGCGAGCTGCGCCCGTCGTGGCCGAGCGCGGTGCTGCACCTGCCGATGGTCGTGGCCTGTGCGGCGGCGGTGGGGGTGTGGACCGCGGTCGGGCGGCCCCGGGAGCCGCTGCCGGGTGTGGTGCGGGGCGGTCTGCGCGCGCTGCCCGCGGCGGTACGTCCCTTCCTCGTACGCCGGCACGTCCGTGCCGTCACGCGGGCGGCGTCGGCAGGGGCGGTGGTGCTCGTCGGCGGGGGAGCGCTGCTTGTTGCGGTGTCGCTCGCGTTGCACGGCGGCCTGGCGAGGGCGTCGTTCGCGCAGGTCACGGACGTGTGGTCGGGCCGTTTCGCGGTGCTGCTGCTCGCCGTGGCGCTGGTGCCGAACGCGGCGGTGTGGGGCGCGGCGTACGGCCTCGGCCCCGGCTTCGCGCTCGGCACGGGGAGTGTGGCGGGGCCGCTAGCCGTGGGCCCGGCCCCGATGCTGCCGGAGTTCCCGCTGCTCGCGGCGTTGCCCGCGCAGGGGCCCGGTACGCCGTTGACGTGGGCGGTGGGCGCGGTGCCGGTGGCCGGGGGGCTCGTCCTCGCGTGGTTCACGGCGGGGGCGGCGGCGCCTGCCCCCGGCGCGCGGGGCGAGGCGTGGACCCGGCGCCGGACGGCGCTGGTGGCCGTGACGGCGGCGGCGCTGTGCGGTGTGTTCATGGCGGGGCTCGCGGCGCTGGCGGGGGGCCCGATGGGGGTGGCCGTCCTGGCCGAGTTCGGTCCGGTGTGGTGGCAGACGGGGGCGGCGGCGCTGGGGTGGACGGCGGTGGTGGGCGTGCCGTTCGCGTTGGCGGCGCGTGCCTGGCGCCTGCGGACGCGCAGGGCCACGCCTCGCTGGCCGTGGCTCCGGCTGCCGAAGCCTCGGGTCCCTCAGCTGGGGCTGCGGGCTCCTCGTCTACGCCTGCCTCGCCTTCCCCGGATTCCCCGCCGCCGCCGGGCGCCGCAGCCTCCGGAGCCTTCGCCCGCACCGGATCCGTACGGGCCGTTCGAGCCGTACGACTTCCTGCCGCAGACGCAGACGCAGACGCCTCCGGCGGGGCCGGGCCTGGTGGAGGACTGGCACGACGACGCGTCGCGCGAGGCGCGGTGGGCGGCCCTGCGGGACGCCGGCGGGGAGCGGCCGCCGGGGGCTTGAGGGGTGGGCAGCGCCTTGTCCTCGCCTCCGCCACAAGCCGCCGCTTCGCGGCACAAGCTTTCCCGCCCACCCACCCCTTACCGGCAGGAGATCAGTCCCTCTCCCCCAGCAGCGGACGCAGCTGTTTCGGCAGGAGGTCGTTGCACTCCTGTTTCGACTGGCTCGTGAGGGCGTCGTTCACGCACGTGTAGTAGTCGCGGTACACCAGCTGCGCCGCGAACGTCGCCGCCACCATCGCCAGCGCGAGCGACGCCGTCACCAGGCCGCTGACCGCCGCCGTGGTCTGCGGCTTCGTGCCGGCGGGATCGGCCGCCGGCTGTTGCGTGGCCGGTGCCGTCGGGTCCGGCTGCTTCGGCTTCGACCGCAGCGAGCTGATGCCCCAGTGCAGCGCGAGCGCGCCCAGGAGCAGGGCCACGTACCGCCAGCCGAAGAGGGCGAAGAAGAAGGCCCACATGCCGGAGAGCAGGGCGTACCGAGCGCGGCGCTGGGCCGGGTCGGTCGGGTCCCAGCGCATGCCGGAGCCGGGCCCGGAGTTTCCGTCGGGACCCTGGCCCCCGCCCTCCTTGCCGGGGCGCTCGCCGAAGCCGCCGCCCTGGGAGCGGCCGGGCTGCCGGTCGCTCCACTGGCTGCCCCAGGGGGAACGGCCCTTGCCGTCAGGGCTGTCGCCGCCGTTGCCGGGGCGGGGCCGCCACGGCTGGTCCGGGGTCCCCTCCGGCGGCGGCGCGAAGGGATTGTCGTCCTTCGACGACCCGGAATCGCCCGAGCTGCCCGAACCGCCCGCGGAATCGGACCCTCCGGAGTCCTGGGAGTCCTGCGGCGGGGACGACGGGCGGCCGTCGCGCAGCAGCGTCGAGCCGCGCCCCCCTGCGTGCGTCAGTCCGAACGCGAGGGACAGCGGAAGGCGGAGGCTACGGTCCGGCATCAGGTGTGCGTCTTCCCCTTGGTCGATCGAGCGTGTCGAGTTCGTGCGTCAAGTAGGTGCGTCGAGTTCGTGCGTCGAGCGAGTGCGGCGAGTGAGTGTGTCGAGCGGGCTTCTGGACTGCGCGACGTCATGTGACGTCTTGGTGCAGACGCTACCTTCCGGCCGCGCCCCCGTCCCGTGAGGGGCCGCACCGTGTGCCGGTATCGTTGCTGACGGTCGGCCGCTTCGTAGAGTTCCCCGTATCGGAAGATGCGAAGCCTTTGTACGACCCTACAAAGACGCACCTCCCGAGAAAGGGCCCCGCTGTGGCCAAGAGCCCTGTGGCCAAGCGCCTGGTCGTGCTGGTCTCCGGATCAGGCACGAATCTGCAGGCTCTGCTCGACAAGATCGCGACGGACGGGACGGCCGGCTACGGCGCCGAGATCGTCGCCGTCGGCGCCGACCGTGACGGCATCGCGGGGCTCGAACGCGCCGAGCGGGCCGGGATTCCCACCTTCGTCTGCCGGGTGAAGGACTACGCGACCCGCGACGAGTGGGACGCGGCGCTCGCCGAGGCGACCGCCGCGCACGCGCCCGATCTGGTCGTGTCGGCCGGGTTCATGAAGATCGTGGGGAAGGAATTCCTCGCTCTGTTCGGCGGCCGGTTCGTCAACACGCACCCCGCCCTGCTGCCCAGCTTCCCGGGGGCCCACGGCGTACGCGACGCGCTCGCGTACGGCGCGAAGGTCACGGGATGCACCGTCCAC
Source organism: Streptomyces sp. NPDC055099 (assembly GCF_053607685.1). NCBI lineage: Bacteria > Bacillati > Actinomycetota > Actinomycetes > Kitasatosporales > Streptomycetaceae > Streptomyces > Streptomyces sp. NPDC055099. The sequence continues at coordinate 94,696 of NZ_JBSGUA010000005.1, forward strand.
TTCGTCGACGACGGCGTCGACACCGGCCCGATCATCGCCCAGGGCGTGGTCCCGGTCGGGGATGAGGACGACGAGAGCGCTCTGCACGAGCGCATCAAGGAAGTCGAGCGAAGGCTGCTCGTCGATGTCGTGGGGCGTCTGGCCCGTAACGGCTACCGCATTGAGGGACGAAAGGTACTTATCCCGTGACCGCCGAAGGTACGCACGGTTCGCAGCGCCCCATCAAGCGCGCGCTCATCAGCGTCTATGACAAGACCGGGCTCGAGGAGCTCGCGCGCGGGCTGCACGAGGCCGGCGTCGAGCTCGTCTCGACCGGTTCGACCGCCGCGAAGATCGCCGCCACCGGGGTGCCCGTCACCAAGGTCGAGGAGCTCACCGGCTTCCCCGAGTGCCTGGACGGCCGGGTCAAGACCCTGCACCCGCGCGTGCACGCCGGAATCCTCGCCGACCTGCGCCTGGAGGACCACCAGCGCCAGCTCGCCGACCTCGGCATCGAGCCGTTCCAGCTCGTCGTCGTGAACCTCTACCCCTTCAAGGCGACCGTCGCGTCCGGCGCCACGCCCGACGAGTGCGTGGAGCAGATCGACATCGGCGGCCCCTCGATGGTCCGCGCCGCCGCCAAGAACCACCCCTCGGTGTCGGTCATCACGAGCCCCGACCGGTACACCGACGTGCTCGCCGCCGTCCGTGACGGCGGCTTCGACCTGACCGCCCGCAAGCGCCTGGCCGCCGAAGCGTTCCGCCACACCGCCGAGTACGACCTCGCGGTCGCCTCGTGGTTCGCCGACGCCCGCGGCGGAGCCGCTGATGAACACAGCGCCGCGGACGGCACGGACTTCCCCGAGTTCCTCGGCAGCGCGTACGCCCGCAAGAACGTCCTGCGGTACGGCGAGAACCCCCACCAGGGCGCCGCCCTCTACGTCGACGGCAACGGCGGCCTCGCCGAGGCCGAGCAGCTGCACGGCAAGGAGATGTCGTACAACAACTACACGGACACGGACGCCGCGCGCCGTGCCGCGTACGACCACGACGACCCCTGCGTCGCGATCATCAAGCACGCCAACCCGTGCGGCATCGCGATCGGCGCGAACGTCGCCGAGGCGCACCGCAAGGCGCACGCCTGCGACCCGCTCTCCGCGTTCGGCGGCGTGATCGCCGTCAACCGCCCGGTCTCCAAGGAGATGGCCGAGCAGGTCGCCGACATCTTCACCGAGGTCATCGTCGCGCCCGAGTACGAGGACGGCGCGCTCGAAGTCCTCACCAAGAAGAAGAACATCCGCGTCCTGCGCGCTCACCAGGCCCCGTCCAACACGGTCGAGGTGAAGCAGATCGACGGCGGTGCGCTGCTCCAGGTCACCGACCGCCTCCAGGCCGACGGCGACAACCCCGCCAACTGGACGCTCGCCACGGGCGACGCCCTGAACGCGGGCGAACTCGCCGAACTGGCCTTCGCCTGGAAGGCGTCGCGCGCGGTGAAGTCCAACGCGATCCTGCTCGCCAAGGACGGCGCCTCGGTCGGCGTCGGCATGGGCCAGGTCAACCGCGTCGACTCCGCGAAGCTCGCCGTCGAGCGTGCGGGCGAGGAGCGTGCGCACGGCGCGTACGCCGCGTCGGACGCGTTCTTCCCGTTCCCCGACGGCCTGGAGATCCTGACCGCCGCGGGCGTCAAGGCCGTGGTGCAGCCGGGCGGTTCGGTCCGTGACGAGTTGGTCGTCGAGGCCGCGAAGAAGGCGGGCGTGACGATGTACTTCACGGGCACGCGGCACTTCTTCCACTGACCTCGCCACTCACCACAACGGGCCGTGCCCCCCTCAAGAGGGGGGCACGGCCCGTTGGTTGAGCACTTGCCTCAGTAACGGGGCCGGTTGAACCACGCGGTGCCGCTCGGCACGACCGGGGCGATCGTGATGATGACGGCGAAGGTGACCCAGATCAGCGGGCCGATGATGGCGGTCGCGAGACCGGAGTCGAGGCCGACGAAGAGGGCGATCAGGCCGACGATGCCGCCGAGCGCGCCGTAGACGACCGTGGTGATCCGGACACCCTGGCCGCCGCGGCTGAACTTCACGCCGAGCATGATCGAGAGCACCGCGAGGCCACCGGCGATCAGCGCGCCGATGATCGCGATACCGGCCACGGCGTCCCCGGCCTCACCCATGCCGGTGAGGCCCAGGTCCTCGCCGCTGTCACCTGCGTCGCTGGCGATCGCACCCACGTAGAGGTAGATGATCGCGAAGAGGATCTGCACGGCCGAGATCAGGAACAGGAAGACGCGCGCGGTGACCAGGAGCCCCGGCATCGACTGCTGCATCATGTTGCCGCCCGGGTAGCCGGGGTATGCCGGCTGCTGCGGGTAGCCGTAGCCCTGCTGCGGCGGGACGCCGGGCGGGGCCTGGGGGTAGCCGTATCCGGGAGCGGCCGGGGGCTGCTGGGGCGGCTGCCCGTAAGGGTTGTTCGGGTCGCCGTAACTCATGGCGGTCTTCCTCCGTCGGATAGTGCGGGGACGACGCGGCACATCACGGAGGAAAGTTCTACAGATGCGGTCCGTCCCCCCGACACTGCCCGCGGCACTGTGCCGCATATCGTTCTTTAGGCCAGGCTTATTTGTCCAGCCGCATTCCCTATGCGTTGTGCAAGTGCAACAGAGCTGGTCAGGTCTCGGGACACAGCTGAGACACAGTCGGCCCGCGCGGGCGACCTGATTGGTACCGGGCGGGTCTCATCCGGGAAGATGGAGTCATGACCGCCCAGATTCTCGATGGCAAGGCCACCGCAGCCGCGATCAAGTCCGAACTGACCGCCCGCGTGGCGGCCCTGAAGGAGAGGGGCTTCACGCCCGGCCTCGGGACTGTCCTGGTCGGTGACGACCCGGGCAGCCAGAAGTACGTCGCCGGCAAGCACCGCGACTGTGCGCAGGTCGGCATCGCCTCCATCCAGCGCGAGCTGCCCGCGACCGCGACGCAGGAGGAGATCGAGGCCGTCGTCCGCGAGCTCAACGAAGACCCGGAGTGCACCGGCTACATCGTGCAGCTCCCGCTCCCCAAGGGCATCGACGAGAACCGCGTCCTGGAGCTGATGGACCCGGACAAGGACGCCGACGGCCTGCACCCGATGAACCTCGGCCGCCTCGTCCTGAACGAACCCGCGCCGCTGCCCTGCACGCCGAACGGCGTGATCACGCTGCTCCGCCAGCACGGCGTCGAGATCAACGGCGCCGAGGTCGTGGTCGTCGGCCGCGGTGTCACGATCGGCCGCTCCATGCCGCTCCTGCTCACCCGCCGCTCGGAGAACGCGACGGTGACGCAGTGCCACACCGGCACGCGCGACCTGTCCTTCCACCTCCAGAAGGCCGACATCATCGTGGCCGCGGCGGGCGTGCCGCACCTCATCAAGCCCGAGGACGTGAAGCCGGGCGCCGCGATCCTGGACGTCGGCGTCTCGCGCGACGAGTCCGGCAAGATCGTCGGCGACGTGCACCCCGGTGTCCGCGAGGTCGCGGGCTGGATCTCGCCGAACCCCGGCGGTGTCGGCCCGATGACGCGCGCCCAGCTCCTCGTCAACGTCGTCGAGGCGGCCGAGCGCGCCGCGTCCGCCGCCGCGAGCTGAACCGGGAAAGGGTGAGCCCATGAGCGCCGAACCTGACCAAGGGGCGTCACCGGCCGATGTCGCCGAGGCCGACGTCACGGAGGCCGAGGCCGTGGAGGACACCGAGGCCAAGGGCGCCGTCAGCGCTCCCGGTCCCGACGGGCCGAAGAAGACCACGCGGCGCTTTCCGCTCCTGACCCGCGACACCGCGCGGCCCGAGGGCGGCGGCCGGGCCGCGGGCGGCGACGCACCCGCTCCCGCCCGGCAGTGGCCGCTGCTCACCGTGCTCTCGATGGTGGGGCTCGGGCTGCTGCTCACGGCCTTCGACGTGTTCCGCGTCGGCACGATACTGATCGGCCTCGCGCTGATCACGGGCGCCGTCATGCGGTGGGCGCTGCCCGGCGTCGGCATGCTGGCGGTGCGGTCACGCTTCACGGACATGGTCACGTACGGGGCGCTCGGCGTCGTCATCGTGCTGCTCGCGCTGATGGCGCAGCCGAATCCGTGGCTGCAGCTTCCGTTCCTGGGCGACGCGCTGCATCGGACGATCGACACCTAGCGGTGAGCGGCACACGGACGTGACGGTGGCCCGTCCTCTCCCCCGGAGGAGGACGGGCCACCGTCGTGTGCGGCGCAGTGCCTACTTGAGGCGCAGCGCCTTCCAGGTCTTCGGGCCGACGATGCCGTCAGGCGTGTTGTCGCCCATGAACTTCTTCTGGAAGTACTTGACGGCGGCGCGGGTGTCCTTGCCGAAGTCGCCGTCGATCGCGAGGCGGCCGGTGTAGGCGGCCGTGTACTTGATGAGGGCCTGGACCTCCTTCACCTGCCGGCCCGAGTCGCCGAAGTCGGTGTACTTGCTCCGCTTGTCGTAGCCGCAGTAGAAGCCGACGCCCGCCGTCCAGGGGCACTTCTCGGCGGCCGCGCCGACGGCCGCGGTCGAGACGGACGCAGGGGCGGGGGCGGCCTGCACCGCGGGTGCCAGGGCCAGGGTGCCGCCGATGAAGGCCGCGGAGACCAAGCCGGTCGTCACGCGCTTGCGGAGGGTCATGCTGCTCATGGTGATGTCGTCCTTTCAGGTCCCGGGCCGGGTCCCCCCGTTGGGTCCCCCGGCGGCCCGCGATCCGTGTGGCGCCGGTGGTCGGCCGGTGCCGTGGTGCTGGAGCAAGAAGTTACGGAGGCGGGGCGGGGGAGTCGTCCCGTGCAGGGTTGAGCTTTGGGCGCACCCCGCGGAGTACCGCCGCGGTTCCTGCAACTTCCGCGGTACCGCCGTAGTTTGACGTTGCGGTGCCCGCACCCGGCTACGCTGCGGCGATGCGGATCCGCCCCCTCGTCGCCGATACGTCGATCGCGGTCGCCCTGACCACGGTCGCCGTACTCCTCGGGCAGGAGTCGGCGCGGCAGGGGTGGCCCGAACTCGACGCGTGGGGCTACCTGTTGGTGGCCCTGGTCAACGTGCCGATCGCCGCCCGGAGCAAGGCTCCGCTCATCGTCCTGCTCGCCGTGCACCTGGCGTGGATCGTGTACGTCACCGCCGGCTACTGGCCCGTGGTGAACACCTTCGGCCCCATGCTCGCCGTCTACACGGTCGCCGCCCTGCGGCCTCCGCGCACCTCCCTGCCGTGCGCCGCCCTGATGAGCGCCGTCTGGATCTACTCCGGCATGGTGAGCGAAGGCGCGGCCATGGCCTCCGTGGTCGGACAGGCCATCGGTTTCCCCGTGGTGATCTGGCGGTTCGGACACGTCGCGCGCCGGTCCGCCGAACTGGCCCGCCAGCTGAAGCGCGAGCAGGACGAGCGCGCGCGGCGCGAGGTCGCCGAGGAACGCGGGCGCATCGCACGGGAGTTGCACGACGTCGTCGCCCACCACATGTCGGTGATATCCGTGCAGGCGGGCCTCGCGAAGTTCGTCTTCGCCTCGGACCCGGCCACCGCCCACGCCGCGCTCTCCACCATCTCCGGCACCAGCGGCGAGGCGCTTGAGGAACTGCGCCGCATGCTGCGGGTGCTGCGCGCGCGGGAGGAGGACGACGGCGCGCCCGACGCCCCGATGCCGGGGCTCGCGCGGCTCGGCGAGATGGTCGAGCGCGTCCGGGCCGGAGGAGTCGACGTGGAACTGCGCGTCGAGGGGACCCCGCGACAGCTCGCCCCCGGGGTCGAACTCTGCGCGTACCGCGTGGTCCAGGAGGCGCTGACCAACGTACTGAAGCACGCGCACGGCGCCGCGACGGTGGTCGAACTCCGCTATCGGCCGCAGCACGTGACGGTTTCGGTCACCAATGACGGGGAGGGGGTGATTCCGGACAGAGTGGGCACAGGAAGCGGCCATGGGTTGATTGGGATGCGGGAGCGGGCCAAGCTCTACGGCGGGACGATCAGCATCGGCCCGCGGAGCGAGGGAGGGTTCGCCGTGCGACTGACCCTGCCGACCTCCGCGCAGGCCGCACCGCAGGGGGACGACGCGACTTAAATGACCAGGGTGCTCGTGGTCGACGACCAGTTCCTCATCCGGGCCGGGCTGGTGGGGCTGCTGCGTGCCGCGCCCGGCATCGAGGTCGTCGGTGAGGCGGGAGACGGGGCGGAAGCCGTCGCGCTCGCCGCGACGACGCGGCCCGACGTGATCCTGATGGACATCCGCATGCCCGGCATGAGCGGCATCGTGGCCACCGAGAAGATCCTCGCCGAGGCGCCCGAACCGGCGCCGCGCGTCCTGGTGCTGACCACGTTCGATCTCGACGAGTACGTGTACGGGGCGCTGCGGGCCGGGGCTTCGGGCTTCCTGCTCAAGGACTCCGGGCCCGAACGCCTGCTCGCCGCGGTGGCCGCCGTCGGAGGCGGCGACGCGCTCTTCGCGCCCAGTGTGACCTGCCGGCTCGTCGAGGCCTTCGCCCGGCAGGCCGGGGCCGCGTCCGACGACTGCGCCGAGCCGCCGCCGGACCTGCGGGCGCTGACCCTGCGCGAGGTCGAGGTCCTGAAGCTGATCGCCACGGGTCTGTCCAACGCGGACATCGCCGACCGCCTCTACATCAGCGAGGCCACCGTCAAGACCCACCTCAACCGCACGATGTCCAAACTCGACCTGGACAGCAGGGCGCAGGCGGTGGTGGTGGCCTACGAGACGGGCCTCGTCACGCCGGGCGGCGGCGGTCGCTGAGGGACGGCCCCGAGAACTCCCCCTGCCGCCGCGAACAGGGGACGGCGCCCGTCCTCACCCCCGTGGGAGGACGGGCGCCGCCGGTCTGTGGGGGGCCGTTCCAACGGGAACCAGCGTCATGCCCCGGCCAATTCCGTTCAAGGGATGCCTTGCCCCTGTGGCACGGAGGTGACCATTCCGCAACGCTGTTCCCAGCCCGCAACAGGGTGCGACGCAGTGCGACGGAGAGCGACAGGGCGCGACGGGGCGCGACGGGGCGCGGAGGGAACCACTTCGGGTCGCCCGCCCGTCATGGGGGAAAACTGGGCGCAAACCGGGCACATGCTGGGGGTGAGGCATGAGTGCTGCCTGGCAGCCGCTTCCGGAGGCACTCCCGCCGGAGGTACGGCACTTCGTGGAACAGCTACGGCTGCTCAAGGACCGCACCGGCCTGAGCCTGGTCGCGCTCGGCGAGGAGACGGCCTACAGCAAGTCCTCCTGGCAGCGCTACCTCAACGCACGGCAGCCGCCGCCCCGGCAGGCGGTCGCGGCGCTGTGCCGGGTGGCGGGCGTGGACAGTGAACGGTACTGCGCGCGCTGGGAGTTGGCGGTGCGCGTGTGGCCGCGGGGCGCGGCGCTCTCCGACGCGAGATCCGCCCCGGGCGTCGTCCTGAGAAAGCCGGGCGAGGACGTGGCCCGGACGGCATCCGCTGGGCCGCGCGCATCACAGCGGCCTTCGCGCGCCCGCTCGGCGTGGACATGGCGCTCCACCGTCGGCGTCACCGCCTTCCTCGTCCTCATGGTGCTGTTCGAGGGGCTGATGCGCTTCCTCATGCGGTAGGGCCGCCGTCGCCGGCGGCCCTGAGCGGGGGTGCGGGTGCGGAACCCGGGTTCAGCCGCGCCAGTTGTACGCGGCCTTCTTCCACTTGCCGTCGATCTTCACGTAGTACGTGCCGGAGAGGCGCTTGAAGCCGACGTCGTGCTGGTAGCCGCTGTAGGTGACGTGACCGCCGCCGCCCGGACCGTTCAGGAAGTCGTCCGCGACGCCGAACGTCTCCTTGCCGACGATGCCGTCGACGTCCTCCACGTCCTCGCGCTGCTGCCAGTACTTGGTGGCCGACTCGGTCTTACGGCCGAAGCTGCCGTCGATGTCCCACTTCTTGAAGGTGTGCCGCTTGCCGTTGGCGTCCTTCCACTTGGCCCCGTCCGCGTACAGGACGCTCTGCCAGAGGCGGGTCGCGTTGCTGTTCGCGTGGCTGTGGCGGGACAGCGTGCCCTCGTCGCCCCAGTCGTTGTGCGCGGAGCCCTTGCCGTCGACGACGTGTGGCCCGCTGGCCTGCGCGAGCGACGCGGTCCCGCCCAGCGCGATCGCCGCCCCCGCCGTCACGGCTACCGCCGCGCCGAGCAGCCGCTTCGGCCTGCCCTTGCTGATGCGCATGTGTTCCCCCTAGGTGATGCGTTGACGTCTCCGATGCTTCCTCCCCGAGGCGATTCGCAAAAGGGTCAACCAGTGCAATCGGGATGGTTTGGGACATCCCAAGCGGCTACCAGGGGTTCCGCATCGTGGACCGGGACAGCGATGGGACACTGGACGCCGGACCGCACGGAGTGCGACGGTGCACGCCAGTGGCCCGAACGCTCCCGTACGCCCCCGGTCCGGGAACTGACATCCTGACTTTTGGCATCCCTCTGGGTAGCCCATGGCGGGAGCGGCGGGGGCTGCCTCATGGGCAGAGCGGGGGGAACCACGCGCGGGGGCACGTTGGCACGTACGGGGGGATGAGGGGGAGTAATGCCTCGTTGGAAGGCACTACCGGATGAGCTGGATCCGCAGGTCAGGGAGTTCGCCAGTCAGCTGCGCAGGCTCGTCGACCGCAGTGGTCTCAGCATTGCCGCGGTGTCGGACCGCACCGGGTACAGCAAGACGTCGTGGGAGCGGTATCTGAACGGGCGGCTGCTCGCCCCGAAGGGTGCGATCGTCGCGCTTGCCGAGGTGACGGGCACCAACCCGGTGCACCTCATCACCATGTGGGAGCTCGCCGAGCGCGCCTGGAGCCGCTCCGAGATGCGGCACGACATGACCATGCAGGCGATCCGGATCTCCCAGGCGCGGGCCGCGCTCGGCGAGCTGGGCCCGAACCCGCCCAACGGCAAGAGCAAGGGCAAGGGGACCGGCGGCGCGGCGCGCGGCGGTGCCGCCGGTGCCGGAGTCGGCACCGGTGTCGACTCCGCCGACCGCCCCGGCCGTCCGGGCGGGAGCGTCACCGGGGTCGCGGGCCCCGCGGGTGTCTCGCCGGTGGTGCCTCCGCAAGCCCCGTCGTACGTGGGCGGGGGCGGCGTCACTGCACCCCCCGGCCCGGCTCAGCCGGGCCGTGGCGGTGACTCGCCCGACCGGCAGCGGCGGCGCAGGAAGCTGACGATGTTCCTGGCGGGCGTCGTCGGGGCGCTGGTCGTCATAGCCGCCGCCGTCTTCCTGACCGACTTCGGCAAGGACGACAAGGGCAACGAAGGCGCCAAGCCGCCGGCCTCGCCGAGCACGAGCGACAAGGACCTGCCCGCGGGTGTCGAGTGCAGCGGCAAGGACTGCACCGGCAAGGACCCCGAGACCATGGGCTGCGGCGGCGAGCTGGCCACCACGACGACACGCGCGACGGTGGGCAAGGCCCTGATCGAGGTCCGCTACAGCAAGACGTGCGGGGCGGCGTGGGCGCGCATCACCCAGGCGGCTCCTGGCGACAAGGTCACGATCAGCGGCGACGGCGCCAAGCAGAACGGCACCGTGAACGCGGACTTCGACGCCTACACGCCGATGGTGGCCGTCAAGGACGGTGCGTCGGCGGAGGCGTGCGCGACCCTCAAGGCCGGCCAGACCGGCTGCACGAAGTAGCGGACACACTGGACAAAGCGCTGCACAAAGCACCGCACGAAGCAGTGGGCACAACGAACCGGCCGCACCTGAAGAGGTGCGGCCGGTGTCGTGCTCGGGAGTGACCACCGGGAGGTGGCGGCCGCCAACACAGGGGGGGGGAGCGTGGCGGCCGCCTGGGGGTGTGACCACTCCCGTGGGGGTACTGGTGCGTGTGCCCTGACCTACGCACAACATGCCTGTCGATTCACGAGAAATTTTTCAGGGGCCGTCGAGCCGCTGTTTCCCGGCGGAGAATCACGCTTGAACAGCAAGGGTGGATCTTTGTGGGGTGGGCCACACCCTCCCGGGGTTCGGGGGTCGGCGGGGCGCGATAGCCTGAGCGGCGGATCTCTCTTGATGCCAAGAGATCGATCATCGAGGGCGTCGGTGGGGATCCAGCACAAGGGGACCCCGCACAAGGGGCAGGGACCCCCACCGCCTGCTGTCTTACGGAGATCGCCATGACCCGCACTCCCGTGAATGTCACCGTCACCGGCGCGGCCGGCCAGATCGGCTACGCGCTGCTCTTCCGCATCGCCTCCGGCCACCTGCTCGGCGCGGACGTGCCGGTCAACCTTCGCCTCCTGGAGATCACTCCGGCCCTGAAGGCCGCCGAGGGCACCGCCATGGAGCTCGACGACTGCGCCTTCCCGCTGCTGAACTCCATCGAGATCAGCGACGACCCGAACGTCGCCTTCGACGGCGCCAACGTCGCCCTGCTCGTCGGCGCCCGCCCCCGCACCAAGGGCATGGAGCGCGGCGACCTGCTCTCCGCCAACGGCGGCATCTTCAAGCCGCAGGGCAAGGCGATCAACGACAACGCCGCGGACGACATCAAGGTCCTCGTCGTGGGCAACCCGGCCAACACCAACGCGCTCATCGCGCAGGCCGCCGCCCCGGACGTACCGGCCGAGCGCTTCACCGCGATGACCCGCCTGGACCACAACCGCGCGCTGTCGCAGCTGTCGAAGAAGACCGGCGCCCCGGTCTCCGACATCAAGCGCCTCACCATCTGGGGCAACCACTCGGCCACCCAGTACCCCGACATCTTCCACGCGGAGATCGCCGGCAAGAACGCCGCGGACGTCGTGAGCGACCAGGCCTGGCTCGCCGACGACTTCATCCCGACCGTCGCCAAGCGCGGCGCCGCGATCATCGAGGCCCGTGGCGCGTCCTCCGCCGCCTCCGCCGCCAACGCCGCCATCGACCACGTCCACACGTGGGTGAACGGCACGGCCGCCGGTGACTGGACCTCCATGGGCATCCCCTCGGACGGTTCGTACGGCGTTCCGGAGGGCCTCATCTCCTCCTTCCCCGTCACCACCAAGGACGGCAAGTACGAGATCGTCCAGGGCCTGGAGATCAACGAGTTCTCGCGCACGCGCATCGACGCGTCCGTCAAGGAGCTCACCGAGGAGCGCGAGGCGGTTCGCGGCCTCGGCCTCATCTAGTACGCCCTGCCACGCCCCCGGCGGCCGCTCGATCGGCTTCCGGGGGCGTGGTGCGTCCGGGGCCAGGCGCATCCGGCCGGAATTCACTTATTCGAGGGGCATAATCACCTTTCTGTGGCCCCTGCGTGCACGCTCCGTTACGCTCCAATTCCGCTTTATCCAGACGGAGTTGGCCATGGCAGGTAACACCGAGGCCACCAGACTGCTGTGTGCCGGCGTCCACCTGGACGCGGTGTTCCGCAGACGGGTCGTCTCCGAACTCGTCGGTCACGCGGAGCGCCCCGTGGCGCCGCCGCTCGGTGCCGACGTTCTTCCGGTGCTCGCGCACGCGCTGCGCGCCCGGCGCGAGGAACTGTTCACCGCGCTGCTTCTCGCGGCCGTGTGGATCGGGTTCCTCGTCACCGACGCGGTGATGATCTGGGATGAGCTCGAAGACTCCCGGGGCGGTGAGTCGGGTGTCTCCGGGGCCGATCTCGCGCTGCTGGCCTTCGACCCGGACGACCTCGTGGACACGGGCCCCGACGGCACGTTCGGCGCCTTCGTGCCGGGCGGCTGGGCGATCGCGTACGCCGTGGTGGTCCTGCTGCTGTGGCTGGCCCGGGTGATCTCGGGCCGCGGCGCGGACGGCGGAACGCTGCGGCAGATGGAACTCCCGCCACCGCTGGCATGGCTGCGGCGCCGGATCGGCTGGCTGGTGACCGCCTTCGCGTGGTGGTGCGCGGCCGCGTACGCGTACTTCGCGATCACCATGATCACGGACACCCCGTATCCCGTGATCTTCCCGCTGCTCGTCGCGGCCGTGGTGTGGCGTCACCAGTTCCTGCGCAAGCGGACCCTGCGCACCCAGCTCGCCCGGCAGACCTTCGCCGAGACCGAACAGCCGCGCATCCCACGCCGGTTCTCCCGCATCGCCGACTGCATCCACCGAGAGCAGAACGCCCCGGTCACGCTCTACGACGCCAACCGCCCCTTCGTGGGCGCGGGAAAACCCCGCAAACCGTGGTCGGTCGTCCTGGAACTGCGGCGCGCCGCCGAGAAGAAGCCGGACGGCGGGGTGCCGCCCCAGCGGGCGTACGAGCCGCTGGCCGCCCGCGAGGTCATCAAGATGATCGAGCCCCGCCTGAAGGACCTGCGCAGGTCCGCCGCGGCCACCAGCGTGGACCGGCTGCGGGACCTGGAGATCGAGGAGTTCGTCTACCTCCCCGCGGGCGCGGGCCGCGACGAGCAGCTCTACACCGGGCAGGGGTACGAGACCGCGGGGCTCTACGACGCCGGGCAGGCGGCCCGGCACATCGAGCGGGCGGCCGGTGAGGGCGGGGAGGCGCGGCGCCACTTCCTGCGCATCCGGGTCGGCGCCTGGAACGAACAGGTCGTCGTCTCGCTCCTGGTGAGGGTGCACACCCAGGGCGGCATGCTGGTCCTCGAAGTGGTGCCGCACGTGCTCGGGCCGATCGTCCCCGCGTTCCGCGAGGTCGACACCATCGTGGCCAGTGAGCCGGAAGGCCCCGTCCATGACGCCCTGCGGGCCTGCGTCGACGGTCCCGCGGTCGGCGTGGCGATCGGCATCGCCGCCCTGCGCACCCTGCCCTCGCTCGTGCCCTCGTTCCGGCTCTGGCTCGCGCAGCCCGAGCCCTCCGAGGGGGAGGCGCCCACGCCGCGGGCCGCGCGCGCCCTGCGGTCCGCGTGCTCCTGGCTCGGCATCGGGCGCCCCGTGCAGGCGCCGCCCGACGCACCGCTGGTCTCGCTGCGACAGCTGGCGAGCACCGACGACCTCTCGCTCTTCCAGGAGATGGACGTCGCCCGCTACACCCGCACCCTCCAGGACCGCATCGGCGAGGGCGTCCGGGACGCGCTGCGGGCCGGCGGCTTCCGCACGGACCGCCTGGAACAGCACATCACGCAGATCAACAACAGCGGGGTCTACATCACGGAGATGTCCGGCGGCGCCCTCGCCACGGGCTCCCACGGCCAGGCCACGCACACGACCGAGGGGAGCACGGCATGAGCGGCGACGGGGACACCGGCGGCGGTGCGCACGTCCAGATCGGGTCGATCACCGGCGGCTCGCAGGCCTTCGGTGCGCATGGCAAGGCCGAGTCCACCAACCAGACGGTGGTGGTGTCCGATCCGGCTCAGCAGCATCTGCTCGCCCAGGTCCGGGCCTTGCGCGGGGAGCTGCGCCAGGCCGCCGGGCGTACGGCCGAGGACGACGTGCTCGACGCCGAACTGGGCGAGGTGGAGGGGGAGATCAGCCGCGTTGGCCGCAGTGACGGCGGCCTGCTCGGCAGGCTCCGTACGCGCCTCGAGCAGTACGGCGCCGCCGCCGCGACGGCCGCCTCCGTGACGGCGGTGCTCCAGGCGATCGCCCAGGTCACGGGCTGAGGGACGAGCGGTGCGGATCTTCGACGCGGACCGCCAGGAGTGGGTCGGCCACGAGCAGGAGCAGCGGATCGCCGCGCTCCACGACCGGGACGCGGTGCGTCAGGGCAAGGCGCTGCGGGGCGTCGTGGCGCTGCTCGCCGCGTGCGGGCTGGGCTTCGGGGGCTGGGCGCTCGGCTGGAAGGACGAGCCGCGGCCCACGGGATACCTCGCGGTGATCGAGCGGCCCTCGCAGAGCGCGGACGCCAAGGGCGAGGGGGATACGGCGGTGCCGTCCCCCGCGGGCGTGCCGCCGGCTCCGTACGAGGAGGTGTTCGACGAGGAGGGCTTCCGGCTCGCGGTGCCGCGGGGCTGGGTCCGTCAACTGGTCGAACCGACCGAGGATTTCAACGTCGTCAACTACCGCAGCCCGAAGGGCGACCGGCGGCTGCAGGTGTACCGGGTGAGCGAGCCGTCGCCGTACGACTCGCTGCGGACCTGGCTGGACCAGACGTCGATGCCCGCCGGCTTCGAGCAGCTCGCGCCGCTGGAGCGCAGGGACGAAGAAGGCCGCCCGGCCGCCCGGCTCGATTACGTGGCCGACGAGTTCAAGGGCGAGCCGGACATCGGCAAGTGGCACGTCATCGACCATCGCTTCGAGTCGGTGGACGGCGAGCTGTACGCCCTCGCGGTGTACGGCTCCGACGCGGACGGCAGGGACGACGAGGAGAAGTTCCTGGCCACCGCCCTGTCGTGGTTCTGTCCGCCGGACGAGATCTGTCCCGCTCCTTGATCACAAACAACCATCGGCCGTTGCCAACCTGCTCACCAATGTAGTACTTCTTATACATGAGCGAGCAAGTGCACAACAGGTTGGCGATGGTGCGCGCGGAGCGGAAGGTGTCGCGCCAGAGCCTGGCCGAGGCGGTGGGGGTCCACTACCAGACCATCGGCTACATCGAGCGCGGGCAGTACAACCCGAGCCTCGACCTGGCGCTGAAGATCGCGGCGTTCTTCGGACTGCCGGTGGAGGCGCTGTTCTCCCTCGAGCCGTTCCGCCCGCTCACGGACGAGGTCTACGGGAGGAGTCAGGGATGACGGGCCAGCAGGCAGGGGAGACGGGGACCCGGCGGATGACCGGCTACGACCGGCGGATGTTCGCGCTCATGAACCGGCGCGAGGCGGCGCCGATGTACGCCACCGCCACGCGAAGGCGGCTTGCGGTCGGCGCCCACATCGCGCTGACGGCGGCGAGCGTCGCGGCCTGGCTGCTCACGGTCGTCGGCGACCAACGCTGGGCGATGTGGACGATGCTCGGGCTGCTGCTGCCGTGGTGCGTCGCCACCGGCGTGATCAACGGCGCCACGCGCGGCCTGCTCGAACTGCGCGAACGCGCCCTCGACGAGCGGCAGCGCGCGGAGCGGGTGCGGGTCGCCGCACGGGCCCGGCAGATCATGCTGTGGCTGCTCCTGGCTGCCGCCGTGGGCGCGGGCATCGCCGCGTACCAGGGATGGGACGTCGAGGGGCTGCTCTTCCCCGTCCTCTTCACCGCGTTCGTCGTGCACTGGCTAATGCCCCTGTGGGTGGCGGGACTCGCCGTGCAGGACGAGCCCGCGGACCTCGACGACATCGACGCGTAGTGGACCATAGCGCCACCTCTGTTCCCAAATGCCCCTTCACGCGGACGTATTGCCCCAGCTGCCTGCACGCGCAGTGACACAGCGCACTTTCGGTTATGTAATGCGCATGGTTTCTCCGCCTCGGGGCATGTGCCCCCGGCTACCGCGAGTGACAGGCGGGGCGTATGACAGGAATGGAAGGCAAACGGGACGTGTCCGCACAACAGACCATCCATGTGGGCGGAGAGTGGCGTAACGCCCTCTCCGGCGCCACGCGCGAGATCCTCGACCCCGCGGATGCCAAGCCGTTCGCGACGATCGCCGAGGGCGGCACCGAGGACACCGACGCGGCCATCGCCGCCGCCCGCGAGGCCTTCGACAACGGACCGTGGCCGGCCACACCCGTCGCCGAACGGGCCGCGCTGCTGCGCCGCGTGGCAGACCTCCTCGTACGCGACCGCGAGAAGATCGGGCTCCTGGAGAGCCGCGACGCGGGCAAGACCGTCGAGGAGGGCCGCGTCGACGTCGACTGCGTCGCCGACGCCTTCCGCTACTTCGCCGATCTGGTGATCGGCGAGGGTGCGGGCCGCGTGGTCGACGCCGGTTCCGACGACATCCACAGCGTCGTCGTGCACGAGCCCGTCGGCGTCTGCACGATGATCACGCCCTGGAACTACCCGCTCCTCCAGGCAAGCTGGAAGATCGCCCCCGCGCTCGCCGCGGGCAACACCTTCGTCATCAAGCCGAGTGAGGTCACTCCGCTGACGACGGTCGCGCTGATCGAGCTGCTCGTCGAGGCGGGCCTCCCGGCCGGCGTCGCCAACATCGTGACCGGCCCCGGCCACACCGTCGGCGCGCGTCTGTCCGACCACCCGGACGTCGACCTGGTCTCCTTCACCGGCGGCCTCGTCTCCGGCACCAAGGTCGCCCAGGCCGCGGCCCTCGGCGTCAAGAAGGTCGCCCTCGAACTCGGCGGCAAGAACCCGAACGTCGTCTTCGCCGACGCCTGCGCCACCGAAGAAGGCTTCGACACCGCCGTCGACCAGGCACTCAACGCCGCCTTCATCCACAGCGGGCAGGTCTGCTCGGCAGGTGGCCGCCTCATCATCGAGGAGTCGGTGCGCGAGCGCTTCGTCGCCGAACTCGCCCGCCGCGCGAGCCGCATCAAGCTCGGCCGCGGCACCGAGGACGGCGTCGAGTGCGGCCCGCTCGTCTCGCAGCAGCAGCGCGAGAAGACCGAGATGTACGTCGCGTCGGCACTGGAGGAGGGCGCCGTCCTGCGCTGCGGCGGCAAGCGCCCCGAGCCCAGCGAAGTGCGCCCCGCGACCGGCTACTTCTACGAGCCGACCGTCCTGGACCAGTGCCACCGCGAGATGCGCGTCGTGCGCGAGGAGGTCTTCGGCCCGGTCCTGACCGTCGAGACCTTCCGCACCGAGGACGAGGCGGTCGCGCTCGCCAACGACACCGAGTACGGTCTCGCGGGTGCCGTCTGGACCAACGACCCCGGCCTCGGCCGCCGCATGGCCCGCCGCCTGCGCCACGGCACCGTCTGGATCAACGACTTCCACCCCTACCTTCCGCAGGCGGAGTGGGGTGGCTTCGGCAAGAGCGGCGTAGGGCGCGAGCTCGGACCCGCCGGACTCGCCGAGTACCGCGAGTCCAAGCACATCTACCAGAACCTCGCCCCGCGGCCGGTCCGCTGGTTCGCGGGCTGAGGCCCGACTCACCAGGCGTGCGCGGGGGCGGCAGTCCCGCCCCCGCGCACGTATCTGTATCCGTACGTCCGAGCGCCCCCCGCTCTATACGCGCAAGCACCTTGCATCACACCTCGCAGGAAGAGGAGCAGCACGCATGGCTGAGACCACTGAGTACGACTACGTCATCGTCGGTGGCGGTACCGCAGGGTCGGTGATCGCGTCCCGGCTCACCGAGGACCCGGGAGTCACCGTCGCCGTCATCGAGGGCGGCCCCAGCGACATCGACCGCGAGGACGTCCTCACGCTGCGCCGCTGGCTCGGCCTGCTCGGCGGCGACCTCGACTACGGCTACACCACCACCGAGCAGCCGCGCGGCAACTCGCACATCCTGCACAGCCGCGCCAAGGTCCTCGGCGGCTGCTCGTCGCACAACACCCTGATCTCCTTCAAGCCGCTGCCGTCCGACTGGGACGAGTGGGAAGAGGCGGGCGCCACCGGCTGGAACGCCAAGGCGATGGACCCCTTCTTCGGCAAGCTGCGCAACAACATCGTGCGCGTCGCCAAGAAGGACCAGAACCAGATCGCCACCGACTGGGTCGAGGCGACCAAGACCGCACTCGGCGTCCCCGAGGTCGTCGGCTTCAACGACAAGCCCTTCGACGAGGGCGTCGGCTTCTTCGACCTCTCGTACCACCCGGAGAACAACAAGCGTTCCTCCGCCTCAGTCGCCTACCTCCACCCCCACATGGAGGCCGGTGACCGCCCGGGCCTCCACCTGTTCCTGGAGACCTGGGCGACCAAGCTGGAGCTGGAGGGCAAGACCGCGCACGGTGTCCACATCCGTACGAAGGACGGCGAGGCGCAGCTGCTCACCGCCCGCCGCGAGGTGCTCGTCTGCGCGGGCGCGATCGACACGCCGCGCCTGCTCATGCACTCAGGCATCGGCCCCGCCAAGGACCTCGAAGCGCTCGGCATCCCCGTCACGCACGACCTCCCCGGCGTCGGCGAGAACCTCCTGGACCACCCCGAGTCGGTCATCGTCTGGGAGACGAACGGGCCGATCCCCGGCAACTCCGCGATGGACTCCGACGCGGGCCTCTTCGTCAAGCGGGACCCGGACCACAAGGGCCCTGACCTGATGTTCCACTTCTACCAGATCCCGTTCACGGACAACCCGGAGCGCCTGGGCTACGAACGCCCGGAGCACGGCGTCTCGATGACGCCTAACATCCCCAAGTCCCGTGCGCGCGGCCGCGTCTACCTGACGTCCGCCGACCCCGAGGTGAAGCCCGCCCTCGACTTCAAGTACTTCGAGTACGACGAGGACGGCGTCGACTACGACGGCCAGACCCTCGTCGACGGCATCAAGCTGGCCCGCAGGATCGCGCAGGCCGAGCCCTTCGCCAAGTGGCTCAAGCGCGAGGTCTTCCCGGGCCCGGACGTCACGGACGACGCCGAGATCAGCGAGCTCGTGCGCAAGGCGGCGCACACCGTGTACCACCCGGCGGGAACCTGCCGAATGGGAGCTTCCGCTGATGAACTTGCTGTGGTCGACCCGGAGCTGCGGATCCGGGGTCTCGAGGGAATCCGAATCGCGGACGCATCCGTCTTCCCGACGATGCCTGCCGTGAACCCGATGATCGGAGTGCTCATGGTCGGGGAAAAGTGCGCGGAACTGCTGACCGGGAGTGATGTCCGATGACCACCACCACTGACAAGACGCCGGCCCCCGAGACGCCCGCCTCCGGCGAGGCCGCGACCGTGTTCGCGGTCCGTGACCTGTGGAAGGTCTTCGGGTCCAAGGCCAAGAGCATCCCGGGCAACGAGGAGTACGCGGGTCTCTCCGCCGCCGAGCTGCGGGAGCGCACCGGCTGCACCGCGGCCGTGCGGGACGTCAGCTTCGACGTCAAGCGCGGCGAGGTCTTCGTCGTCATGGGCCTCTCCGGCTCGGGCAAGTCGACCCTCGTGCGCACCCTGACCCGGCTCATCGAGCCGACCAGCGGTTCCATATCCATGGACGGGCAGGACGTGCTCGGCATGGACAAGAACCAGCTGCGCGAACTGCGCCGCCACAAGGCCGCGATGGTCTTCCAGAACTTCGGCCTGCTGCCGCACCGCACGGTACTGGACAACGTCGCCTACGGCCTGGAGATCCAGGGTGTCGGCAAGGCCGAGCGCCGCGCCAAGGCCCTGGAGGTCGTCGCCAAGGTCGGCCTCGAAGGCATGGAGGAGCGCCGCCCCACCCAGCTCTCCGGCGGCCAGCAGCAGCGCGTCGGTCTGGCCCGCGCCCTCGCCGTCGACCCCGAAGTCCTGCTCTTCGACGAGCCGTTCAGCGCGCTCGACCCGCTGATCAGGCGAGACATGCAGGAAGAGGTCATCCGCCTGCACCGCGAAGAGGGCCGCACGATGGTCTTCATCACCCACGACCTGAGCGAGGCGCTGCGCCTCGGCGACCGCATCATGCTGATGCGGGACGGCGCCATCGTGCAGCTCGGCACCCCCGAGGAGATCGTCGCCAACCCGGCCGACGACTACGTCCGCGACTTCGTCCAGGACGTGTCGCGCGAGCAGGTCATCACCGTGCGCCGCGCGATGCGCCCCGCCGAGGGCGACGAGGCCGAGTCCGGCGCCGCGATCGGTCCGGACACACTGGTCGTCGACGCGATCGAGGCCGTGGCCCGCAGCGGCGCGTACTGCCGTGTCGTGGACAACGGACGCACCCTCGGCATCGTCGACCACGAGCAGCTCCTCGCCGTGGTCGCGGGCCTCGACAGTGATCCCCGGGACAAGGCGGTGGCAGCCGTATGAGCGCGGCCCCGACGACCGTCATCGACAAGACGCAGGGCGTGTCCCCGCCGGGCCCGCCCGCCGAAGGACCCGGCCCGCTGGCCGCGTTCCTGCGCAACCCCAAGGCGATCCTGGTGCTCTGCGCCCTGCTGGTCGCGGTCGTCTCGGCGGCCGTCACCGCCAACGGCGCCTGGCCGTCCGACCTGACCTTCGACGTGCGCTCGCCGCTCGACGACGTCAACACCTGGATGGCGCAGAACCGCGACACCCACCCGATCTTCCTGTACTTCCTGCTGCACATCAGCAACACCTCGGAATCCGCGGTGGACGGCGTGCTCAGCGCTCTGGAGGGCCTCGGCTTCATCGGGGTGACCGTCGCCGCGGTGCTCATCTCCTGGTACGCGGGCGGGGCGAATCTGCGCCGCCGCGCACTGGCCCTCGCGGGCATCGCGTTCGGCACGTTCGCCGTGATCGGCGTGCTCGACGTGTGGGAAGAGGCGATGGAGACCCTCGCCCTGATGGTCGTCTGCGTGGCCGTCGCGGGTCTCGTCGGTGTGCTGCTCGGCCTCGCGGCCGGGCTCTCGGACCGTGCCGAACGCATTCTGCGGCCGGTCTTCGACACCATGCAGGTGCTTCCGGCCTTCTCGTACCTGCTGCCGTTCGTCTTGATGTTCGACGTCGGCACCCCGGCCGTCTTCATGGCGACCGTCATCTACGCCGCCCCGCCGATGGCCAGGCTCACCTCGCTCGGCCTGCGCGGCGCCGACGCGGCTGCCCTCGAGGCCTCCCAGTCGCTTGGCGCCAGCGCCTGGCAGCGGCTGTGGACGGCCCGCCTTCCGCTGGCCCGCAAGCCGATGCTGCTCGGCCTCAACCAGACGATCATGATGTGTCTGTCGATGGTCGTGCTCGCCACGGTCGTCGGCGCCGGCGGTCTCGGCGACCCGATCTTCACCGCGATCTCCACCCTCGACGTGGGCCTCGCCGTACCGGCCGGCATCGCCATCGTGCTGATCGCCGTCTGGCTCGACCGCACGACCGCCGGGTTCGGCGAACGCGTCGACGACGCGTCGCCCGCGCGCAGCGCCTTCGCGACGCGCGTCCTGTGGGCCGTCATGGCCGCCGTGGTGGCGGGCGCCGCCGTGCTCGGCCAGGCGCTCGGCCGTACGGAGTGGCCGGAGAACTGGGTCGTCTCCATCTCCCAGCCGATCAACGAGGCCGTCGGCTGGATCGAGCGCGAGCTCGGCTCCGGCATCCCGGTCATCGGCGGCACGCTCACCTGGGCGAACGCCTTCATCGACTACGGCATCAACCCGCTGTTCGACGCCCTGCTCGCCACCCCGTGGTGGGCGGTGATCCTGGTGGCCGGTGTCCTCGCCTACCTCGCGGGCCGCTGGCGCGCGGCGGTCACCGTCGTGCTCGCGCTCGCCGCGATCGGCGCGATGGGGCTGTGGAACCGCTCGATGGACACCCTCTCGCAGGTGATCGCCGCCCTGGTCGTCACGCTGATCCTGGGCTTCGCCATCGGTGTGCTCGCGGCCCGGGTCTCCTGGGTGGAGCGCGGCATCCGGCCGGTGCTCGACACCATGCAGACCCTGCCGGCGTTCATCTATCTCATCCCGATGATCGCGCTGTTCGGCTCCAACCCCGCGGCCGCCGCGGTGGCCTCGGTCATCTACGCGCTGCCCGCCGTCATCCGCATCACGGCCCAGGGCATCCGCCAGATCGACCCCTCCGCCCTGGAGGCGGCCCGCTCGCTCGGCGCCTCCACCGGCCAGCAGCTCTGGCAGGTCCAGCTCCCGCTGGCCAGGCCCGCGCTTCTCGTCGCCCTCAACCAGGGCGTCGTCCTCGTCCTCTCCATGGTCGTCATCGGCGGCATGATCGGCGGCGGCGCGCTCGGCGTGGACGTGGTCAGGGGCCTCACCAAGGGCGACCTCGGTCTCGGTCTGACAGCCGGTATCGCGATCGTCTGCCTCGGTCTGCTCCTCGACCGCATCTCCCAGCCCGGCGCCGACGTCAAGGCACGCACACTGCGCTGACGT
This sequence comes from Streptomyces sp. NPDC055099, assembly GCF_053607685.1. Classification (NCBI taxonomy): domain Bacteria; kingdom Bacillati; phylum Actinomycetota; class Actinomycetes; order Kitasatosporales; family Streptomycetaceae; genus Streptomyces; species Streptomyces sp. NPDC055099. Next base: position 116,269 of record NZ_JBSGUA010000005.1, read on the forward strand.
ACGCTTCCGGACCTCGCTCTCCTGCTACGTAAGGGAACAATCTCGTGAACTACAGCAAGCGGATACGCACTTCGATCCTCGCCGGTCTCGGCGCCGCGTCCATGGTGGCGCTCAGCGCCTGTGGCGCCGCCGACACGAAGTCCTCCGGCGGTGCCGACGAGGTCACCATCACGGTCCCCTCGTGGGTCGGCGCGCGCGCCAACGCCGAGGTCGCCAAGAAGCTCCTCGAGGACGAGGTCGGCGTCAAGAAGGTCGAACTCCAGCAGCTCGACGAGCCGATCGCCTGGGACGCCCTGAACAACGGCAAGGCCGACGCGATCCTGGAGGACTGGGACGGCCAGCCCAAGAAGCAGAAGCTCTACATCGACCAGAAGAAGACGGTCGTCAAGGGCGGCGACCTGGGCGTCACCGGGCACATCGGCTGGTACGTGCCGAAGTACTACGCGGACAAGCACCCGGAGATCCTGGACTACAAGAACCTCAACAAGTTCGCCAAGGACTTCAAGAGCAACCGCAGCGGCGACAAGGGCGAGTTCATCGGCGCGGCGCCCTCGTACACCACGTACGACGAGTACCTGATCAAGAACCACAAGCTGAACTTCAAGATCAAGGACACCGGCAACGAGGCCGCGCAGATCAAGGAGATCCAGCGCAAGTACGCCGCCAAGGAGCCCTTCATCAGCTACTGGTGGGAGCCCCTGTGGGCGAACGCCGACATGGACATGGTCGAGGTGAAGCTCCCGCCGTTCGAGGAGGGCTGCAACGAGCCCGAGACCAAGACCAAGTGCGGCTACGCCAACACCCCGCTGCAGAAGTACTTCAACGCCGACTTCGCCAAGGACGGCGGCGACGCCGCGGAGTTCCTGAAGAACTTCAAGTGGACGACCGAGGAGCAGAACGAGGTCGCCATGTCGATCGCCAAGGACAAGATGTCCGGCGAGGCCGCGGCCGAGAAGTGGATCAAGGACAACAAGGCGACGTGGGAGAAGTGGCTCCCGAAGAAGTGACGTCGTCGCTGAACGCGCTTCTGTGACGATGACGGTGCCGGGGGTGTCCTTCGCGAAGGACACCCCCGGCACCGTCACGGAAGCCGTCCGTCCACCAGGCTCACGGCGCGTACCCGCCCGGCTCGACGCGGCGGCTGACCATCATCCGGTTCCAGCTGTTGATGACGGTGATCACCCCGATGAGATGGGCGAGTTCGGTCTCGCCGAAGTGCTTGGCGGCCGCCTCGTACACCTCGTCGGGGACGAACCCGTCCGTCAGGACGGTGACCGCCTCGGTCAGCGCGAGAGCGGCCCGCTCGCGCTCGCTGAACAGCTCGCCCGCCTCCGCCCACGCGTTGAGAAGAGCGATCCTTCCCCAAGCTCTCGACTCCGCTCGAGCAGGGGAGGCCCCAATGGCCGTCTCGCCGTTCTTCACGGCGATGTCCACATGCATGTCGAGGCAGAACGCACACGCGTTGATCTGCGAGGCCCGGACCATCACCAGCTCGGCGAGCACCGGGTCGCCGAGCCCCTTCTTGGCGGCCGCGCTCAGCGCGGACAACGCGCCCGCGACGCCCTGGTCGAGGTGGGTGGTCCGAGCGTGGCTGGTCCGAGCGCGGCTGGTCCGAACGCTCACTTGTGGTCCCCGGCCTTGTAGTGGCCCGGGACCTGCCGCGTCGAGACACCGAAACGGTTCCACGCGTTGATCACCGTGATCGCGGCGATCAACTGCGTCAGCTCCTCCTCCTCGAAGAGGGCCGCCGCCTTGTCGTACACCGCGTCCGGCACGAACCCGTCCGTCAGGACGGTGATCGCCTCCGTCAGCTCGATCGCGGCGACCTCCTTCGCCGTGTAGAAGTGCTGCGACTCCTCCCACGCGCTGAGCTGGATGATCCGCTCCACGCTCTCGCCCGCCGCGAGGGCGTCCTTGCTGTGCATGTCGACGCAGAGCGCGCAGTGGTTGATCTGCGAGGCCCTGATCTTGACCAGCTCAAGGATCACCGGGTCGACGCCCTTACGGGCTGCCGCGTCGAGCCGGACCATCGCCTTGAAGACTTCGGGGGCCTTGGCGTGCCAGTCGAGACGGGGGGTGTGCTCGTGAAGGTATTCCTTGGCCTGCGGCTGTGCGGGGGGCTGTGCGGGGGTGTTCTCGTTCGTCGTCATGACATCGACCGTACGGCGGGATTAGCCCACGGGTATGGTCCATTTCCATGGAAGAATCGTGGGCCACTCGATGGGCCACTCTGGGCGTCGACCTCCACCTGGAGACCGGGGGAGAGGCGACGCGCTCCGGTGTACGCAAGGGCCTCACGGACGCCCTGCGCGAGGCGGTGCGCGGCGGCAGGCTCGCTCCCGGCACCCGCCTGCCCTCCTCCCGTTCCCTCGCCGTCGACCTGGGCATCGCCCGCAACACCGTCGCCGACGCGTACGCGGACCTAGTCGCCGAAGGCTGGCTCACCGCACGCCAGGGCTCGGGCACCCGCGTCGCCGAACGCTCCGTGCCGCGCCCCGCGGAACCCGCACCGCGCCGCAGGGCGGCGGGCGGCCCGACGTACGACCTGATGCCGGGCACCCCCGACCTCTCGGCGTTCCCGCGCGCCGCCTGGCTCAAGGCCGCGCGCCGGGCCATGGCCACCGCCCCGAACGACGCGCTCGGCTACGGCGACCCGCGCGGCCGCGTCGAGCTGCGCACCGCCCTCGCCGACTACCTCTCCCGGGCGCGCGGCGTACACGCGGACCCGGACCGCATCGTCATCTGCGCCGGGTTCGCGCAGGGCCTGAGCCTGCTGGGAGGCGTGCTGCGGGCCCGCGGCCTGCGGGAGGTCACGGTCGAGTCGTACGGCTTGGACGTGCACTGGGATCTGCTCGAACGGGCCGGGCTGCGGACCAGGCCGCTGCCCTTCGACGAATTGGGCACGTCCACCGCCGAGTTGGGGGCGGGTCCCCGGCCGGCCAAGGTGGCGCTCCTCACGCCCGCCCACCAGTTCCCGACGGGCATCCCGCTGCACCCCGACCGGCGGGCGGAAGCCGTCGACTGGGCGCGGCGCGAGGGCGGCCTGATCCTGGAGGACGACTACGACGGGGAGTTCCGCTACGACCGGCAGCCGGTGGGCGCGCTCCAGGGGCTCGACCCCGACCGCGTGGTCTACCTCGGCACGGCCAGCAAGTCCCTGGCGCCCGGCCTCCGCCTCGGCTGGATGGTGCTGCCCGAGCCGATCGCCGCCGAGGTCGTCGAGGCGAAGGGGGGCGCGGAATGGGCCTGCGGGGCGCTCGACCAGCTGACGCTCGCGGAGTTCATCACGTCGGGTGCGTACGACCGCCATGTGCGGGGCGCGCGGCTGCGCTACCGCCGCCGACGGGACCAACTGGTCGCGGCGCTGGCCGCTCAGGCGCCGGAGGTACGGGCCACCGGGATCGCGGCGGGGCTGCACGCGGTCCTCGAACTCCCGCCGGGAACGGAACGGACGGTGGTCCAGGCGGCGAGCTGGCAACGCCTCGCGCTGCAGGGCCTGTCCAGCTTCCGCCACCCTGCGGCCCGCCCTCCGGAGCGGGACGCGCTGGTGGTGGGGTACGGAACGCCGGCTGACCATGGGTGGGCGGGGGCGCTGGAGGCGTTGTGCAGGGTGTTGCCGTAGAAATCCAGCCCGGCCGGTGTTTGAGACCATCCCCTTCGGGGGCTCAGGGGGCCCAGGGGGCGGAGCCCTTTGGTTTCGGGAAGGGGTGGGATGGGGGGGAAAGCCCCGCAGGGTCAGCCCTACCGAGCCCCACCCCCAGGCCCGCCCACCCCGGGGGCCGCTTCCCCCGCCAGGCTCTCCGCAGGAGTAGCCGCCTCCCCGAACCGCGCCAGGGCCAACGCCCCCGCCACAGCGACCACGAACCCCAGCACCGCCACCCACTCCATGCCGTCACGCGTCCGATCCCCGAGCCACACCACCCCCACCACCGCGGGCCCGACCGTCTCCCCGATCACCATGCCCGCCGTGGCGGTCGTCACCGAGCCCCGCTGCAACGCGGACGTCAGCAGCAGGAACGCCGCACCGCCGCCCACCAGCAAGGCGTACGCAGCCGGATTGCGGACCAACGCCCCCGGCGAGACGTCGTCGATGAGCCGCACCGCCACCTCCACCACCCCGAACCCGAGCCCGGCCCCGAACCCCAGGGCCGGCGCCCGCCCTCGCCCCGGCAGCCGCCCGGCCACCACGCCGAGCAGCAGCACCCCCACCGCCACGCCCAGCAGCACGAACCGCAGAGTCGTCGACCCGGCGCTCTCCCCCTCGTCCCCCGACGCGAGCCCCAGCATCGCGAGCCCCGCGCACACCACACCCACCGCTGCCCACTCCACGCCGCTCAACCGCACCCGCAGCATCCGCGAGGCCACCACCGCCGTGACGGCGAGGCTCGCGGCGAGCGCCGCACCGACGGCGTAGATCGGGATGGAGCGCAGCGCCACGATCTGCAACAGGAACCCGAGCCCGTCGAGCCCGAGCCCCACGACGTACCGCCACTGCTTCACCGCGCGCAGCAGCAGCGCGGGGTCGACCCCGGAGCCCGTTCCCGGCGCCGTGGCGCGGGCGGCGATGGCCTGGAAGACGGAGGCCGTACCGAAGCAGACCGCTGAACCGAGCGCGCAAATCATCCCAAGAGACACGAAGTGACTGTAGAGGAGGGGGATTCGGCTGAGCCGGTTGGCGCGACGCGGCGACCCTTACCTACGCTGATCGCCGATCACGTACGGCAACGGGGGAGCGGAAGCACAGATGGCACCGGAACAGCAGACGCAGCAGCGGACGCACCAGGAGACGGCGCAGCAGACGCAGCGGCAGGCGCAGCAGGCGGAAGAGCGGAAGGCCCCGCGGCGAAAGCTGCGTTCCAGCACGGTCGTACTCGGCGGGATGGGCGTCCTCGCGGCGGCCCTGACCTCATGCGGTTCGGAGCCGGACAGGCGGTGCGTGGACCGCGACAGCTACGACGTCCTCACCGGCTACAAGATCGTCGCCGACAAGAACTGCAAGAGCGGGGCTAATTCGTCCTCGTCCTCCTCATACGGCAAGGGACGCAACAGCAGCGGCAGTTCGTACGGCACCGGCACCGGCAAATCCGGTCGCATGGACGCCGACTGGTACTACGACGCGGACATCGACGGCCGCCGCGCCGACTACGGCACCTTCAGCCGCAGCGAAGCGGTCGACCGCGACGGCTTCGGCTGCTCGGGCAGCGGCAGCGGCGGCGGCTGACCCGGAAGCGAGTGGGGCCCGCGCCCCGCTGCACAAGGCCCGCCGCCTGTTACTCAAGTCCCGCGACCCGAGACCCGAGGCCATGGAACGCCGCACCATCACCCCCCGCCCCGGCTGGCAGCAGACGGTCGAGGACCAGGGGCTCATCTACCCGCTGACCCGCTACCCCGACGACTCGCTCCGCCCCTACTGGGACGAGTCCGCCTACTACACGTTCACGCTCCCCGAGGTCGAGGCCCTGGAGGAGGTCGTCGAGGAACTGCACGCGATGTGCCTCGCGGCGGCCGAGCACATCGTCACGCACGACCGCCTCGCCGATCTCGGCATCACGGACCCCCGAGTGGCGGACGCGGTCACCGAGGCATGGCGTCGACGCGCCGAACTCCCGTCTCTCTACGGCCGGTTCGACCTGCATTACGACGGCAGGGGCGGCCCGGCCAAGATGCTGGAGTACAACGCCGACACCCCCACCTCGCTGGTCGAGGCCGCGAGCCCGCAGTGGTTCTGGATGGAGGAGTGCTTCCCGGGCGCCGACCAGTGGAACTCCCTCCACGAGCGCCTCGTGGACGCCTGGAAGAAGCAGGCGTCGCTGCTTCCGCCCGGCGGTCCGCTGTACTTCGCGCACTCCGCGGGCGACGAACTCGGCGAGGATCTGATGACGGTCGCGTATCTGCGCGAGACCGCGCAGCAGGCCGGTCTCGACACCGAGGCGATCTCCATGGAGGACATCGGCTGGGACCGGCTCTCGCGGCGCTTCGTCGACAAGAAGCTCGGCTTCATCCGCAGTTGCTTCAAGCTCTATCCGTGGGAGTGGCTGACCACGGACCGCTTCGCCCCGCACGTCCTGGAGACCCTGGACAACGGCGGTGGCACCGGCTCCACCCTGTGGATCGAGCCCGCCTGGAAGATGCTGCTCTCCAACAAGGCGCTGCTCGCGGTGCTCTGGGAGCTCTACCCCGGCCACCCCAACCTCCTGCCCGCCTATCTGGACGGCCCCCGGGAGCTCGCCGCCGAACGCGGTTACGTCGCCAAGCCCCTCCTCGGCCGCGAAGGCGCCGGAGTCACGGTCCACCCGCCGGGCGCCGAACCTCTCGTACGCGAGGACGCCTGCTGCTACCAGGAGTTGGCGCCCCTGCCCGACTTCGACGGCAACCGTGTGGTGCTGGGTGCGTGGGTCGTCGAGAACGAGGCGGCGGGGCTCGGCATCCGGGAGTCGGCGGGCCTGATCACGGACGAGTACGCGAGATTCCTGCCGCACGTGATCCTCTGAGGCCGGTCAGGCCTGCCCGGACACGCCCCAAGTCACCCGAGTACGCTGCCGATTGATCGACGACGGACTCGGAGGCGACCGCGCACATGGCCGACAGCAGGATCAACACCACGCAGCCTCACACGGCCCGTATCTGGAACTACTGGCTCGGCGGCAAGGACAACTACCCCGTCGACCAGGCCGCCGGGGACCAGATCCGCACACTGCACCCCGGCATCGGCGCGTACGCGCTGGCCGACCGGCAGTTCCTCGGGCGCGCCGTGAGCCACCTGGTCACCGAGTGCGGGATCCGGCAGTTCCTCGACATCGGCACCGGGCTGCCGACCGCCGACAACACCCACGAGGTCGCCCAGCGGATCGCCCCCGAGACCCGCGTCGTCTACGTCGACAACGACCCGCTGGTCCTCACCCACGCGCGCGCCCTCCTCACCAGCACCCCCGAGGGCAGGACCGACTACCTCGACGAGGACCTGCGCAACGTCGACGCGATCCTCGAACACGCCGCCAAGACCCTGGACTTCGACCAGCCGGTCGCGCTGATGCTGCTCGGAGTCGTCATCTTCATCGACGACGACTCCGAGGCGTACGGCATCGTGCGCCGCCTGCTCGACGCACTGCCGACCGGCAGCCACCTGGTCCTCTCGCACACGATCACCAGCCCGGAGATGCCCGACGTGGACGAGGCGGTGGCGTTCTGGAACGAGAACGGCACGCCCAAGCTGACGCAGCGCACGCCCGAGCAGGTGGCGCGTTTCTTCGAGGGCCTGGAGCTCCTCGAACCCGGAGTGGTCTCGTGCAACCGCTGGCGCACGGAGACGGCACCCGGGGTCGAGGACGTGGCCATGTTCGGCGGAGTCGGCACCAAGCACTGACGCCGACGCCCTCCGCCCCGCGCCGGACTACGCCAGCACGGCCCGCAGTTGATCAAGCCCCCAGTCCAGGTCCTCCTTGCTGATCACCAATGGCGGCGCGATCCGGATGGTGGACCCGTGGGTGTCCTTGACCAGCACACCCCGGTCCATCAGCTTCTGGGAGATCTCGCGGCCCGTGCCGTGCGACGGCTCGATGTCGACGCCCGCCCACAGCCCGCGCCCCCGCACCTGCGTCACCGCGCCCGTCCCGGCGAGGAGCCCCAGCTCGGCGTGCAGATGCTCGCCGAGCTCGGTGGCCCGCTGCTGGTACTCGCCCGAGCCCAGCATCGCCACGACCTCCAGCGCCACCGCGCAGGCGAGGGGATTGCCGCCGAACGTCGAGCCGTGCTCGCCCGGCTTGAACACCCAAAGGACATCCGCGTCCGCCACGACCGCGGACACCGGCACCACACCCCCGCCGAGCGCCTTGCCCAGGATGTACACGTCCGGCACCACGCCCTCGTGCTCGCACGCGAACGTCCGGCCCGTCCTGCCGAGCCCCGACTGGATCTCGTCCGCCATGAAGAGGACGTTCCGCTCCCGCGTCAACTCCCGTACGCCCGCCAGATACCCGGCCGGCGGCACAAGCACCCCGGCCTCTCCCTGGATCGGCTCCAGGAGCACGGCCACGGTGTTCTCCGTGACCGCGGCCCGCATCGCGGTCAGATCGCCGTACGGCACGATCTCGAAACCCGGGGTGTACGGACCGAAGTCCGCCCGCGCCTCCTGATCCGTCGAGAAGCTGACGATGGTCGTGGTCCGCCCGTGGAAGTTGTCGCGCGCCACGACGATCTTCGCCCGCCCGTCGGGCACGCCCTTGACCTGATACCCCCACTTCCTCGCGGTCTTCACGGCCGTCTCCACCGCCTCCGCGCCGGTGTTCATCGGCAGCACCATCTCCTTGCCGCACAGCTCCGCGAGCCGTGTGCAGAAGTCGGCGAACCGGTCGTGGTGGAACGCCCGCGAGGTGAGCGTCACCCGCTCCAGCTGCGCCTTGGCCGCGTCGATCAGGCGGCGGTTGCCGTGCCCGAAATTCAGCGCCGAGTACCCGGCCAGCATGTCGAGATAGCGGCGCCCCTCGACGTCGGTCATCCAGGCACCCTCCGCCGTGGCGACCACGATGGGCAGCGGGTGATAGTTGTGCGCGCTGTGCGCTTCGGCCGAGGTGATGAACTTTTCGGTAGTCGACACGGGGTCTCCGTTCGTCCTGCGGCGTGGGGCGGGTGTGGCGCCCAATTTCTATCGTCGCTCGGATCGTGGACGAAGAAACCTGCCGACCCGGCGTGCCCGATACGCTGGCCCTGACAGCACGGCGACTGGCGTACGGGGAACGGACCCCGAGGAAGCTGTGCGAGGCAGAACCTTCGAGGTGCCGACCGCCTGGGCACCCCGGGACCACGACCGGAAACTCACCGCTCGCCCCGGAGGACGCCATGACCCACTCTCCTTCCCTCAGCCACCCCGCGCTCGCCGCGCAGGACCCCGAACTGGCCGCACTCGTCGGCGCCGAGGAGCAGCTCCAGGCCGACACCCTGCGCCTGATCCCCAGCGAGAACTACGTCTCCACCGCCGTCCTCGAAGCCTCCGGCACGGTCCTGCAGAACAAGTACAGCGAGGGCTACCCGGGCCGCCGCTACTACGAGGGCCAGCAGAACATCGACCCGGTCGAGCGCCTCGCCGTCTCCCGCGCCAAGTCCGTCTTCGGTGTCGAGCACGCCAACGTCCAGCCCTACTCCGGCTCCCCGGCCAACCTCGCCGTCTACCTCGCCTTCGCCGAGCCCGGTGACACCGTGATGGGCATGGCCCTCCCCATGGGCGGCCACCTCACCCACGGCTGGGGCGTCTCCGCCACGGGCAAGTGGTTCCGCGGCGTCCAGTACGGCGTCCGCCACGACACGGGCCTCATCGACTTCGACGAGGTGCGCGACCTCGCCCTCAAGGAACGCCCGAAGCTGATCTTCTGCGGTGGCACCGCCCTCCCTCGCACCATCGACTTCGCCGCCTTTGCCGAGATCGCCCACGAGGCGGGGGCGGTCCTCGTCGCCGACATCGCGCACATCGCCGGCCTGATCGCGGGCGGCGCCCACCCCTCACCGGTGCCGCACGCCGACGTCATCTCCACGACCACCCACAAGACCCTGCGCGGCCCGCGCGGCGCGATGCTGATGTCCCGCGAGGAGCACGCCAAGGCCATCGACAAGGCGGTCTTCCCAGGCCTCCAGGGCGGCCCGCACAACCAGACCACCGCGGCCATCGCCGTCGCCCTGCACGAGGCATCACAAACCTCCTTCCGCGACTACGCCCACGCGGTCGTCGCCAACGCCCGGGCCCTCGCCGAAGCGCTGCTCGCCCGCGGCTTCGACCTGGTCTCCGGCGGCACCGACAACCACCTGATCCTGATGGACCTCACCCCCAAGGAAGTCCCCGGCAAGGTCGCCGCCAAGGCCCTCGACCGGGCCGGGATCGTCGTCAACCACAACACCGTTCCGTACGACCCGAGGAAGCCGTTCGACCCCTCCGGCGTCCGCATCGGGACCCCTTCCCTCACCTCCCGCGGTCTTGGGACCGAGCACATGCCGACCGTCGCCGACTGGATCGACCGAGGCGTCGCCGCGGCCCGTGCCGGTGATGAGGACGCCCTGACGAAGATCCGCTCCGAGGTCGCCGACCTGATGTCCGCCCACCCGGCCCCGGGCCTGCCGGCCCACTGACCCGCCGGTCCGGACAGCCGCTCTGGACAGCCAACCCCGGCCGGCCGACTCACCGGCCGGGGGCGGCCGCAGCCCTCACAGGTCCCTCAACTCCTGCCGCGGGCCGCCCTCATGAGGCCGCCGCCCGCGCAGCGAGGCAAGAAGGGGGCGGCGCCCGGCGAGAGGCCCCCGCAGCAGCAACGCCCCCGCGGCCCCCGCCGCGGCGCCCGGTATCGCCCACCACCAGTCCGTGCCGCCGTCGCCCGGCGTGACATCGGTCCCGCCACTCGCGGCGGCCTGCCCGGCTCCGGTTTCCGAGGCGGACGTCGGTGGCGGGGTCGAGTCCGACCCCGGCCCTATCGCCCGGTTGCCCCTGTCTGTCGGCGGCCCCAGGACCCCGAGCTTGTCGAACAGCGCCGTCAGGCGAGCCGGGTCCTTCGCCTTGTGCCACACGCCCTTCATGGACCCGACGTCCGTCGTGGTGTGTATCCACACCACATCGGCGCCCTTGCCGCCCCGGCCGCCCCTGCCGTCCTTGGTGTCCTTGCCGTCCCCGTCGTCCTTGGCCCCGGCCGCCACCGGATAGGCCCGGTCCACCCGCCACGGCTGCACGTCGTGGACCATCCACGTCACGTTGATCTGACGGCTCCCGTCGCCCATGGCCAGCCCCGGCGGCTGCTCGCGCTGCCCCTTGCCCATGTCGGCCCCGAGATAGCCAAGACCGGCCTCCAGCTCCTCGTACTCCCTGTCGCTGATGTAGAGCGCCGCGCTCTCCCCGCTCGCCGGCGCGACCACGAGCACGCTCGTCGACCCACCCGCCACCGCCTGCGGCGCCCCCGCCACCACCAGCGCCAGCGAGGCCGCCACCCCCGCCACCGACCCGCACACTGCCCTTGCCGTCCGCATCCGCATCCGCATCCGCATGTCGATCCCCCCAGCCGGTCTCCGGCACGACCCGTCCGCACCGCCTCACTTCTGGTACACCGCCCGAGCCCCGCAGGTTCCCTATTCGCCCGGCCGGACCGAAACCGATGTCCCGATCTCCAGGGCCCGCTCCTTGGACGCCACGCCCTCCAGGCGCAGCGTGAGCTTCGGCCCATGTGTCCACAGGAGCGTCGGGCCCGCCGTGCGTTCGGAGCGCGTCCAGCGGTCGCCGTCGCCCTCCACCATCCAGAACGTGAGCCGATGCGGGCGGGGGAACCACAGCCCCGTCTCACGGCCGACCTCGACCCACTCGGGATACTCCGTCACCGTCTTGCCGAAGCTCGGGTCGAGCCGTGCCCCGAACTCATCGAGCCGTATCGTCCGCCCGCCGTCGCGCCAGCACAGTGTCACCACGGCGCGCGCGCCCGGCTCCCGCGACACCGCCACGGCGTCCGGCGCACCCAGCGCCTCCGGCACCGCGGGCACGAACCCGGCCCGCCGCTCGGCCTCGGACAGGCTGACCCCGGCACCGCATCCCGGCACGCCCGCTTCGGTCGGCGGAGCCGCCGACGGGTCGTACCGCACCTCGACCCCGCCGAAGTCGAACCACTCGAAGACCGTGGCCCGCACCGGCGGCGTGAGCACCGCCGCCGTCAGGAGCCCGCACAGCGCCGCCGTCAGGACCCGCCAGCGCGCCCTCAGCCACGACCGCAGCCGGGAGAGGGGCCCCGGCGGCTCGGCGACCGGCGCCGGCGCCGACTCCGCGATGATCTGCGCGATGACCCGCTCGGCCATCGTCGCGCCGGAGACCCCCGGCGGATCAAGGGACCGGCCGAGCGCCCGCAGCTCCTCGGGAAGCCGACGGGCACCACTGCCACCGGCCCGCTCGGCGCCACCCTCGCCGTGACCGCCGCCTCGGCCGTCCTGATCGTCGTCCCGCTCACTCATGCCCGTCACCTCCTTCCGGCCCCTGCGGCAGAATCCGCTCCAGCTTCCGCAGCGCGCGGTTCAGCCGGGACTTGACCGTGCCCCTCGGCCAGCCCAGCGCCTCGGCCGTCTCCGCCTCGTCCATCTCCAGGAGATAGCGGTACGTGACGACCAGGCGGTGCTCCTCGCTCAGCCGGTCGAGCGCGGCGAGCAAGGCCGCCCGGCGCTCGTCCAGCAGCGCCGCCACCGCCGGGTCCGCCGATTCCGGTATCAGCGGCTCCGTCTCCGCCAGTGCCGCCTCGCGTCCGACGAGCGACCGCTGGCGGACCGCCGAACGCACTGTGTTCCTCGTCTCATTGGCGACGATCGCGAGCAGCCACGGCTTGAACGCCGAACCGTCCCTGAACCGCCCCAAGGAGCAGTACGCCTTGAAAAAGGCCTGCTGCACCACGTCTTCCGCGTCCGCTCCCGCCCCGAGTGCCACGGCCGCCCTGAGCGCGACCCGGGTAAAGGCGCGCACCAGTTCCGCGTACGCCTCCGCCTCCCCGGCGCGTACACGCGCGATCACCGCATCCTCGTCGACGACGCGGCCCCCCTCCAGGACCTCCCCCTGTGCCCTCACACTCTTGATACACCGGCCGGACGAGATCGGTTCCGCATTCGCGAGCACCGGATGCGGGCGGGTGGGACACGGCCGCGGGACAAGATCGCGGCACACCCGTCACATGGCTGTTTCCGAGCAATGAGAGACACCTGAGAGAATGGCTCCATGGCCCTTGATCGTCCTCGCGTGCTCTCCGGAATCCAGCCCACCGCAGGCTCGTTCCACCTCGGCAACTACCTTGGCGCGGTCCGCCAGTGGGTGGCGCTGCAGGAGTCCCACGACGCGTTTTACATGGTGGTGGACCTGCACGCGATCACGATCCCGCAGGACCCGGCCGAGCTCCGTGCCAACACCCGGCTCGCCGCCGCCCAGCTCCTGGCGGCCGGTCTCGACCCGGAGCGCTGCACGCTCTTCGTCCAGAGCCACGTCCCCGAGCACGCGCAGCTCGGCTGGATCATGAACTGCCTCACGGGCTTCGGCGAGGCGTCGCGCATGACGCAGTTCAAGGACAAGGCGGCCAAGCAGGGCGCGGACCGCGCCTCCGTGGGCCTCTTCACGTACCCGGTGCTCCAGGTCGCGGACATCCTGCTCTACCAGGCCAACCAGGTCCCGGTCGGCGAGGACCAGCGCCAGCACATCGAGCTGACCCGCGACCTCGCGGAGCGTTTCAACGGCCGCTTCGGCGAGACGTTCACCGTCCCGGCGGCGTACATCCTCAAGGAGACGGCGAAGATCTTCGACCTTCAGGACCCGTCGATCAAGATGAGCAAGTCGGCGTCCACCCCGAAGGGCCTGATCAACCTCCTCGACGAGCCCAAGGCCACCGCGAAGAAGGTCAAGAGCGCGGTCACCGACACCGACACGGTCGTGCGCTACGACACCGAGAACAAGCCGGGTGTCAGCAACCTCCTCACCATCTACTCGACGCTCACCGGCACCGGAATTCCGGAACTGGAGCAGAAGTACGTCGGCAAGGGCTACGGTGCGCTGAAGACTGACCTCGCCGACGTCATGGTCGACTTCGTGACGCCCTTCCGGGACCGGACCCAGGCCTATCTGGACGACCCGGAGACGCTCGACTCGATCCTGGCCAAGGGCGCGGAGAAGGCGCGTGCCGTCGCCGCCGAGACCCTCGCCCAGGCGTACGACAGGGTGGGCCTCCTGCCCGCCAAGCACTGAGCCACACAGCCCCCTGCACCACGCCAGGTACAACAGCGCCCTCTGCCCGCCACCCGACCGACAGGAGTACGACGTGGGGACCGTAACGATCGGTGTGTCGATCGCGGTCCCGGAGCCTCACGGCAGCCTGCTCCAGGAGCGGCGCGCGGGCTTCGGGGACCCCGCGGCGCACGGCATCCCCACCCACGTCACGCTGCTGCCGCCGACCCTGGTGGAGGCGGCGGCGCTGCCCGCCGTGGAGGCGCACCTGGGGGCCGTGGCGGCCGCCGGGCGGCCCTTCCCGATGCGGCTCTCCGGGACGGGCACGTTCCGGCCGCTGTCGCCTGTCGTCTTCGTCCAGGTGGTGGCGGGCGGGTCGGCCTGTGGCTGGCTCCAGGAGCGGGTGCGCGACGCGTCCGGGCCCATTGCGCGCGAGCTGCAGTTCCCGTACCACCCGCACGTCACGGTGGCGCACGGCATCTCCGAAGAGGCCATGGACCGGGCGTACGCGGAGCTTTCCGACTACGAGGCGGAGTGGCCCTGCACCGGCTTCGCGCTCTACGAGCAGGGCGCGGACGGCGTGTGGCGCAAGCTGCGCGAGTTCGCCTTCGGCGGTGGCGGCCCGGTCGTTCCTCCGCAGGCGGCGGCCCCCGCCGCGCACGGCGCGCTACCCACCCGCTGACCGGCGCCCCCGTAGAGCCTCAGACCGGAAACGGCCTCACACCGGAAGCCGCCGGAACACCGTGCGCGGCACGTGCCGCAGCGCCGACATGACCACCCGCAGCACGCCGGGCACCCACACCGTCTCCGAGCGCCGCCGCAGCCCCGTCTCGATGGCCTCGGCGACCGCCTCCGGAGTGGTCGCCATGGGGGCCTCCTCCAGGCCCGCCGTCATCTTGGAGCGCACGAAGCCGGGGCGGACCACCATCACGTGCACCCCCGTGCCGTGCAGCGCGTCCCCCAGGCCCTGGGCGAAGGCGTCGAGGCCCGCCTTGCTCGACCCGTAGATGAAGTTCGACCGGCGGGCGCGCTCGCCGGCGACCGAGGAGAGCACCACCAGGGAGCCGTGCCCCTGGGCCTGCAGCGACCGCGCGCACACCAGACCGGCCGAGACCGCCCCGGTGTAGTTCGTCTGCGCGACCCGCACCGCCGACAGCGGCTCGTCCTCGTCGCGTGCCTGGTCACCGAGGATGCCGAAGGCCAGCAGGACCATGTCGATGTCGCCCTCGGCGAAGATCTTCCCCAGGGTGGCCTCGTGGGACTCGGAGTCGAGCGCGTCGAAGGCGACGGTGCGGACGTCCGCACCCATGTCACGCAGGCCCGCGGCAGCCTTCTCCAGGCCCGGGGAGGGCCGCCCGGCCAGCCACACCGTCCGGGTGCGTCGCGCGACCAGACGGCGGGCCGTGGCGAGGCCGATCTCGGAGGTGCCGCCGAGTACGAGCAGGGACTGGGGGGTGCCGAAGGCGTCCTTCATGGGACCAACTCCTGGAGTTGCTAGAGGGCGAGGCGGCGCGAGAGGTCCGAGCGGAACACGCCGCGCGGGTCGAGGTCGGCCCGCAGCGCGCGGAAGTCGTCGAGCCGCGGGTACATCGCGGCGAGCATCTCCGGCCGCAGGCGGGAGTCCTTGGCCAGGTAGACGCGTCCGTCGGCGGAAGCGACCTCCTCGTCGAGGTCGTCGAGGAAGGCGCCGAGACCCGGCAGTCCCGCCGGGATGTCCAGGGCGAGGGTCCAGCCGGGCATCGGGAAGGAGAGCCAGCCCGGAT
The DNA here is from genome assembly GCF_053607685.1 of Streptomyces sp. NPDC055099. Taxonomy (NCBI): domain Bacteria; kingdom Bacillati; phylum Actinomycetota; class Actinomycetes; order Kitasatosporales; family Streptomycetaceae; genus Streptomyces; species Streptomyces sp. NPDC055099. The sequence continues at coordinate 131,737 of NZ_JBSGUA010000005.1, forward strand.
CGCCCTCTCCGAAGCGCTTCAGTACGGCGAGGAAGGACGGGCAGCCGCGCTCCGAGATGCGCCGCACGATGCGCCGCAGGGCCTCTTCCTTGCCGTACCCGACGACGAATTGGTACTGGACGAAACCACCGCGGCCGTACACGCGGTTCCAGTGCGGGACGCCGTCCAAGGGGTGGAAGAACGTCGACATCTTCTGGAGCTCGCCCACGCGCGAGCGGGGCGCCTTGCGGTACCAGAGCTCATTGAAGAGCCCCACCGACCTGCGGCCGAGCAGCCCGTCGGGCAGGAAGCGCGGGGCGGGGGGCAGTTGTGCGGGACGGAACGTGAGCGGGGCTCTACGCGCGCGTGGCGGGAGGGCGTCCAGGGGTGCGTGATCGCCGCGCGTGAGCACCGAGCGGCCCATCGACGCCCCGCGCGCGAGGAGGTCGATCCACGCCACGGAGTAGCGGTAGCGGTGGTCGGTGGCGGTGAGGCGGGCCATCAGGTCGTCCAGGTCGGTGGCGCGCTCCGTGTCCACCGTCATCAACGAGGTCTCGACCGGCTGAAGTTGCAGCGTCGCGGCGAGGATCACGCCGGTCAGGCCCATGCCGCCCGCCGTCGCGTCGAACAGGGGGGTGCCGCGCTCGACCGCCTGCACCGCGCCGTCGGCGGTGAGCAGTTCGACGGCCATCACGTGGCGCGAGAACGACCCGGAGCCGTGGTGGTTCTTGCCGTGGATGTCCGTGCCGATCGCGCCGCCCACGGTCACATAGCGGGTCCCCGGAGTGACGGGCACGAACCAGCCGAGCGGAAGCAGGACTTCCATCAAGTGGTGCAAGGAGACCCCGGCGTCGCACAGGACGGTGCCCGCGTCCGCGTCGATGGCGTGGATGCGGTCCATGCCGGTCATGTCGAGTACCGCGCCGCCCGCGTTCTGTGCGGCGTCCCCGTACGCCCGCCCAAGGCCTCTGGCGATGCCTCCGCGCTCCCCGCACGCCTGGAGGGCCGCCACGGCCTCCTCGGGCGAACGAGGGCGGATCAGGCGGGCGGTGGACGGTGCGGTGCGTCCCCAGCCCGACACGGACACGTACGGCGCCAGGTGTGCGTCCTCGGACGTCGTCGCGGTCGCGGGGTCGGCGGGCGGAGCGGAGTCGGCAGGCATAGGCGTGACCGTATCGCCCCGGCGAGAGTAGTTTGCCCTTATTCATAAGGGCTCTCACCGAAATGGGTGATTGATGGAGTGTCGTCCTATATTGCCGTAAATATTGAGAGGTTACCTAGAAGAGTCGTGTGGTCAGGTCCTTGAAGTCCCCGGAGAGGGAGGCCACATGCACGACATGGACCACCGCCTGCTGTCGGCCCTGCGCGACTGCGGCTCCGACGCGCGCGTGGCCGCCGCCGCACGGGCCCTGTCCTGGACCGGCGAGCACGGCGCCCTCTGGCTCGTCGCAGGGCTCGCGGGCGCCGCGGTCGACCGGGGGCGGCGCGACGTGTGGCTGCGCGCCACGGCACTGACCGCCGCCGCACACCTGGCCAGCATGGGCGTCAAACGTGTCGTACGGCGTCCGCGTCCCGGCGGCGACACGGGCGCGGAGCCCCTCGTGAGGACCGCGGGACGGCACTCCTTCCCCAGCTCGCACGCCACTTCGGCCGCCGCGGCCACCGTCGCCTACGGCGCGCTGAGCCCCCTGGGAGCCCGCGTCGTCCCGCCGCTCGCCGCCGCGATGTGTGTTTCGCGGATGGTCGTCGGCGTCCACTACCCGAGCGACGTGGCAGCCGGAGCGGCCCTCGGCGCCCTCACCGCGCGCGTGGGCTCCGCCTGGATGAACGGGAGCCGCACGCATGGCTGACCGCACCGCCCTGCTCGAACGCCCCCAGCCGCCCCGGCCGTCCGGCACCGGCTCCCTCGCCCTGCCGCTGGGCCTCCTGAAGACCGCGCGCCCCCGCCAGTGGGTGAAGAACGTCCTGGTCGTCGCGGCCCCCGCCGCCGCGGGCGAGCTCTTCTCGCGCCACTCGCTGATCCAACTCGCCTTGGTGTTCGCGCTGTTCACGGCCGCCGCGTCCGCCGTCTACCTCATCAACGACGCCCGTGACGCCGAGGCCGACCGCGCACACCCCACCAAGTGCCGCAGACCGGTCGCCGCCGGTCAGGTGCCCGTGACGGTCGCGTACACGGTCGGCGGGCTGCTCGCCGTGCTCGCGCCGGTGGCCGCCGCCGCGCTCTGCACGCCCCTGACCGCGGGCCTGCTCGCCGCCTACGTAGTGATGCAACTGGCCTACTGCGTCAGCCTCAAGCACATCCTGGTCGTCGACCTCGCCGTCGTCACCACGGGCTTCCTGATGCGGGCGATGATCGGGGGACTGGCCCTCGACATCCCGCTCTCGCGCTGGTTCCTGATCACCACGGGCTTCGGCGCCCTCTTCATGGTCGCCGCCAAGCGCTACTCCGAAGCCGTGCAGATGTCAGGAAAAGCAGGCGCCACGCGCGCGTTGCTCACCGAATACACCACCGGCTACCTCCGCTTCGTCTGGCAGCTCGCCGCCGGGGTCGCCGTCCTCGCGTACTGCCTGTGGGCCATGGAGAGCGGCGGTACCGCGAACGGCCTGCTGCCCTGGCGACAGCTGTCGATGGCCGCCTTCGTCCTCGCCGTCCTGCGCTACGCCGTCTTCGCCGACCGTGGCACGGCCGGCGAGCCCGAGGACGTCGTCCTGCGCGACCGTGCGCTGGCCGTCATCGGCCTGGTGTGGATCGCGATGTACGGCCTCGCGGTCGCCGACTGGTGAGCGCCCTCAGGGAGCGGCTACGCGCCATGGGCCCCGAACTGCTCGGCTTCGCCGCCGCCGGGATCTGCGCGTACGCCGTCGACCTCGGCCTCTTCGTCTGGCTGCGCGGACCCGGTGGCCTCGACCCGCTGACCGCCAAGGCGCTGTCCTTCGTGGCCGGCTGCACGGTCGCCTACGCGGGCAACGCGCTCGGCACCTACCGGCGGCGCGAGGCGGCGGGCGTCTCGCGCCTTCGCCAGTACGGGATCTTCTTCGCCGTCAACATCGCCGGCGCCCTGGTGCAGCTGCTCTGCATCGCGGTGTCCCACTACGGCCTCGGCCTCACCTCGCAGCGCGCGGACACCATCTCCGGAGCGGGAGTGGGTATGGCACTGGCCACGGTCCTGCGTTTCTGGGGTACGCGGACCTTGGTCTTCCGCACAACGGGCAGGGAGGCATCATGGACTGGCTGAAAAAGCTCCCCGGCATCGGGCCCCTAATGGAGCGACTGATGCGCACGCACGCGTGGAGCGCGTACGAGCGGCTCGACAGCGTGCACTGGACGCGACTCGCGGCGGCGATGACGTTCATCAGCTTCCTCGCGCTCTTTCCGCTGATCACCGTCGCCGCCGCGGTCGCCGCCGCGACGCTCTCCAAGAGCCAGCAGGGCAAGCTCGAGGACAGCATCTCCAAGCAGGTCCCCGGGATCGCCGACCAGCTGAACCTGGACGCCCTGGTCGCCAACGCGGGCACCGTCGGCCTCGTCGCCGGCGCCCTGCTGCTCTTCACGGGCATCGGCTGGGTCGGCTCGATGAGGGAGTGCCTGCGGGCCGTCTGGGAGCTCGACGACGGCGACGAGAACCCCGTCATGCGCAAGGTCAAGGACGCCGGGGTGCTCGTCGGCCTCGGCGGCGCGGGCCTCGCGTCCCTCGTCGCCTCGACCCTCGCGTCGAGCGCCGTCGGCTGGAGCGCCGACCTCCTCGGGGTCTCCGAGGACGGCTGGGGCGGACTGCTGCTGCAAGTGATCGCGTTCGCCATCGCCGTCCTCGCGGACTTCCTGCTGCTGCTCTACGTCCTCACGCTGCTGCCGGACGTGCAGCCGCCACGCCGCCACCTCATCACCGCCGGGCTGATCGGCGCGGCCGGATTCGAGCTGCTCAAGCTGCTGCTCGGCGGCTACATCAAGGGCGTCGCCGCGAAGAGCATGTACGGCGCCTTCGGAGTGCCCGTCGCGCTGCTCCTGTGGATCAACTTCACCGCGAAACTCCTGCTGTTCTGCGCCGCCTGGACGGCGACGCGGAAGCAGGGGCCTACAGAAGAAGCACGTACGGAAGAAGAACGTACGAAGGAAGAACAGGAGCAGCCCGGCGAGGTCAGCGGCGGCTCTTCGGCAGCGGCAGCCGGCGGCTGATCACGAACCACCCGGCGGCGATCAGCGCGAGGACACCGGCCGCGATCCCGAGGGCGACGCCGGCGCCACCGCCCGACTCCTTGTCGGAGGCGTGCGCCACGTTCTTGGACGAGTCCGAGCCGTCCTTGCCCGCGCCGGGAGCACCCTTGCCGCTGCCCGTGGCGGCACTCTTCGGAGCGACCAGTTCGCCCACCGGCTCGACCTTGCCGGACGCCTTGAAGCCCCAGTCGAGGAGCCGCTCGGTCTCCTTGTAGACCGCGTGCTGCTCACCGGAGTCGGGGTTCATGACGGTCACGAGCAGCACCTTGCCGTCGCGCTCGGCGACCCCGGTGAAGGTGTTGCCCGCGTTCGTGGTGCTGCCGTTCTTGACGCCCGCGATGCCCTTGTATGGGTCGAGACCGTAGTCCCCCGTGAGGAGACGGTTGGTGTTCTGGATCTCGAAGGACTCGCGCTTCTTCTTGCCCTTGTCCTTGCCCTTCTTGACCTTCTTGGTCTCACCGGGGAACTTGGCGGTGGCCGTCGCGCAGTACTCGCGGAAGTCCTTCTTCTGCAGCCCGGAGCGGGCGAACAGCGTCAGGTCGTACGCGGAGGAGACCTGCCCCTTCTCGTCGTAGCCGTCCGGGCTGACCACGTGCGTGTCGAGGGCCTGCAGCTCCTCGGCGTGCGACTGCATGTCCTTCACGGTCGCGGGGACGCCGCCGTTCATCGCCGACAGAACGTGCACCGCGTCGTTGCCCGACCGCAGGAAGACGCCCAGCCACAGGTCGTGGACCGTGTACGTCTCGTTCTCCTTGACGCCGACCATGCTGCTGCCCGCGCCGATGCCCGCCAGGTCGGAGAGCGCGACCTTGTGCTTCTGCGTCTTGGGGAACTTCGGCAGGACCGTGTCCGCGAAGAGCATCTTCAGGGTGCTCGCCGGGGGCAGCCGCCAGTGCGAGTTGTGCGAGGCGAGGACCTCGCCCGTCTCGGCGTCCGACACCATCCAGGAGCGCGCCGACAGGTCCTTGGGGAGGACGGGAGCGCCCGCCTTCAGGCTCACCTGGGTGCCCGGCTCGCCGAGCCTGGCGCCGCCGACCGTCGACATGGAGGCAGGCGGCTTGGGCTTCTTCTCGCCTCCCGGCTTGTCGTCCGCCCACGCGGGAGCCGTGGTCGACATGGCGAGGAATGCGGCGGAAGTGACCAACAAGGCGGTCTTTTTTACGGCAGGCACGGACGAGAACGTACAGGGCGCCGCCGTGGGCGTCTCCGCCGAGGTGGGCTGTGTCGTAGGCGGCTGGGGCGGTCCGGACTCCCCACCCCGGCGGCGGTGCGGAAGGGAGGATCGCGATACTGAACGCATGAAGCTCAGCCGCCCGGTCTCCTGGTTCCTGCTCGCCTTCGGGGTGTGGAGCTGGTTCATCTGGATCACTTTCCATCGTCAAGAACCCTGCACCGTCTGAGGGGCTGAACATCCCAGGTGGGCACGGGTTGGGGGCGCTGCTTGCCCCAGTGTTGATGACGCTCGCTGAGGTCTGCCCGTTCCCTCTGGGCATGAGGAAGCCCCGCCCATGCGCCACGGGGGAGAGACGCACGGACGGGGCTATGCATCCTCACGGTAACGGGGTCGTGGTTTCCGTGAGGGCTACCCGCTTCGCCCGTGCCGAGCCGCTATGGCACAAAGACGAAGCGGGAGTCTGCTTACAGCGGCTCTAGGCGACCGGGTTGCACCGACCATTCATAACCCCCACCTTCGGGGCGGACGAACGCCATGGGCCCGTCCTTGCCGGACTGGTTGGGGTTCGTCCAATCCTTGTAGATCTCCATCAGGATTCCGGTGCGCACTCCGTCACTGACGGGCTTACCGATGTCATCGGGGGTAACCATTACGACCCCCTTGCCGTCAGATGACGCTTGCGCGCGGGAGCATTCGGAGCCTTACCCCCGGCAATGACGTGGACGGGGCGCTCACGGGCTTCGGGTTCGTCCAGGAGACGAACTAGCTCAGGGGCGGGTAAGGCGCTCGTGCGGTCACTCAGCCGCTTTGCCGGGCCGCTCATTCCGGACACTCGTTGTGCGTGTACGGGCCTGGGGCAGGTGGGCCGGATTGCCGTTCCACGTGCGTGCGTCGGCACGGTTCCATGGGCTTGAACGCGCGCCCACACTTCCGGCATTTCTCGCCGGAAGGCGCGTAGGTCACGTACTCGATTGGTCGCGCGTTGGTGTCGGGAAGAGACAAGTAAGCCACCCTCTCTCGTTCGCTGAGGGAACGGGGAAGGGTGGCGACGGGACGGGGGAATGTGGCTCCCTGTCCCGTACAGCGACCTTCCCCGCGCAAAGACGCGGTCCGCTGTGGTCATGTCTAGTTGTCCTTACTCCGGGGCGACTTGATCACCCGTCAGCAAGTGGTTGCCCCAAAGAGGCTACTCCTACGAAACGCCTTCGTCTGCCGTTTCGTCACGGGTCGTTGCTCCGTCGTCACTGAGGACGTAGGTCGTGCGCCCCACGCTCACCACCGATGCGCCATCCCTGATCTGCTGTGCTGCCCGCTCGAAATCTTCCGCACGCTCCTTGTTGTCTCGCGCCACTCGTTCCCACATCGCCGCTTTGCCCTCAAGCTTCGCAAGGATCTCCGGCACGCTCGTGAAGAGTTTCGTCTTGGGCCCGACAATGTCTGTGGTGAAGTCGTCTTCGAAAGCCATGCGTTGAGGGTACGCAGAAGCCCCCGCACCAACCACCTTGTAGGCAGCCGGCGCAGGGGCTCAGGGTGTGGCTAGGAGCAGAACGAAGACTTCACAGCGCTCACGATCTTCGCGCCTTGCTCGTCAGTGAGCTGCCCGGCAGTCCCCCCGCTGAATCGCGCGTTGGCGTTCTTCGCCATGGTCGTCTCGTCCTTCTCGGCGCGCACGTCGCTGCACACGTTGCGGGACCGGCTCACGGCACGCTCTTCGTCGGTCACAAGCTCAGGCTTGATCGTGCGGAGCTTGCTCAGCAGCGTCTCTGTCTGTGGCGCGTCCGGTGAAGGGATAGCAGCGGGAGCAGCGGCCTTCGTCTGATCCTTCGGCTTCGCGTCTGCCTTCGGCTCGTCGTCCCCTCCGCAACCGGTCAGCGTCAGTGCGGCAACGGCTGTGAGCGTGAGTGCCAAGGTGTGGCGCATGGTTCCCCCCATGTGCGTGTTCGGTACAGGAAGCGTGAACATTAGCCCATGGGTACGACAAAGCCCCCGCAACCACCGGGTTAACGGTGGCCACGGGGGCGGATGTTCAGACGCTCAGTGCCGCGTCAAGCTCCTTGTACTTGCGTCGGACGGTTGCAGGGTGGCGGGTAGCGGCCTTGCCCACCTCTTCGGGGCTCAGTCGGTGTCGCCAACCCTTCTCAATGATCTCGTCGGCTTCCTTGTTGCTCATGCGCTCCGGCTCCGTCTCCGGCTCGTCCTGGGGCTCAGGGTCCGGCTCCGGAAGCTCGTTCGCGTACTGCTCGATCAGTTCATGCGCTCCGGTGCCTATGGTCGGCTCAGGCTCCGCAAGGACGGTCTCCGGCGGGTTGTGGACCAGGAAGCGGGCAGCAACCGGGTCCGGGCCAGTCATGGGAAGCACCATGGGGGACGCTGTGGCGTACTGCTCCTTGAACGCTTCCGCGAACGCTTCCGCCTTCTTGGCCTTGCGCTCCGCGTCAGCAAGAGCAGCCATATACACCGGGCCGACTTCAGCGAGCAGCATCACGAGCGCCGGAGCGATCAAGTGAACGGCTACACCGACCGCGTCACGGGCGGAGACGCTGAGCCACACGTTCAGGAAGACGGAGCTGAGACCGGTGAGCCAGCGAAAGGCGACCGGCCACGCTCCAAGCTTCGTCACGCCATGCCGGGCAAGCGTGCTCTCTGCGCTCAACGCCATGATGAACGCCGCGTCAACGATCAAGCCCAGTACGAACCCTGACCACTGCCATTCACTGTGTGCGCTGACGAACGGGGTCGTGGTCATCAGGCTGTAGAACACAAGCCCCGTGATCAAGAACCATCGGCCCCCGGTCAGCACGCGTCTCGTGCGCCTGATCGTCTTCTCAGCGGGGGACAGCTTCGGCTTCTCAGCCTTACCCATCTGCCTTGCTCCTCACGGGTGTTGACGTGTTGTCACCCGATATGGAGCGGAGGGGATTCCCCCTAACAGGGGCTCACGGGTACGCCCAGGGCAGCGGCAAGCTCCGGGTCACAGACGTTGCCCGGATCGGCCGCGTGTTCTTCGTCGTCACCCCAGTTGGACTCATAGGGGTACTCGTCCGTCCCGTCCGGTGTCGCAATCTCCGGCTTCGGTGACTTGTCCGGGAACGGGAGGACTCCGTCAGGGATAGGCAGGTTGACGGACGGGACGAGTACGTGACCCAGGTCGTCAAGAACCTTGCCGTCCCCTTCCGCATCCTTGATCGGGCCGATTGAGCCGGCGGTCTTCGTCGCCTTCGGCTTCGGGGTCTTCGTTGCCTTCGGCTTCGCGGTCTGCTGTGGGGCTGTGGGCGCCTTCGGGTGGGTCGTCTGAGTCTCCGTCACCGTGACGTTTGTGAGCCTCTCGTGAACGTCGTCAGGGGCTTGCACGGGTGCGGTTGTCGACGGAGCGGAACGCGGCTTTGCGGCCTCACCAGGGGCGTTGCCGTTTGTGAAGATCATCGCTCCGAGACCGAAGGCAACGGCAGCGGAAGCGAGCGAAGAAATGGGTAGAGCGAGCCTGTTGTTCATCGTGCCCCCGGAATGATCTTGTTGCGTTTTCAACGTCTTGTTGCTCAATGTTTGCATGATGCACGAGTGACGGAATGCCAAGTTCCGTAACGCCTATGCAACAAGTTGTTGAGCGTTCGCGTCCGCGTGGACGTACTCACACGTGGTCCAGACTCCGGCCGTGCAAGTGATCAACTCGCGCGTCTCGCGAGACCGTTGCCACTCGACCCCTGCCACGAGAAGCCCGCTGTCTTTGCGTCGACCCCACACCCGAAAACCGTCGTACCTGGGGGCAGCCGGCGCAGACAGGATGCGCGCGACAAGCCGCCCTTGAGCGCCTAGGACAGACGCAAGCTCACTGCACGACCTGACTAGCTCCTCCGTCATGGTGGAACCGAGAAGCGTGCAAGGGAGCCATGACCCGACCGCGCAAGAAGGTACCCAGATGGTGAGTGCGAGTGTGAACGGTGCAGTGTGCATGTAGCGGCCCCCCAAGGCTCCGGAACGGATAGTTCCATAGTGCGTTTCCAGACAGTCACAACCCGTCATCCGTGAGGATTGTGTGAGTCTCCTCTCCAAGTCGTACAACCCTCAAGCACCGTCGTCAGTCGGCATTAGAAGCTCAGGCCAACGGCAGCGTTCGAACGGCTGTGCGATCGGATTGACGACCTTACTCCTAGGGTCTGACATATGCCAGAGAGTAACGGTGCGTCGTACTTTGTGAGCTTGTGAATTGACATGCACAGAAAAAGGGGCCAACCCACTCTCAAGAGTAGGTTGGCCCCTGTCAGCACTGCGGACTCAGTTGGCGCGAACCCACCGATAGACGTGAGCTTCCTTCACGTTCCCGCTGCACTTCTCGCCACACGACTTGCACACGAGAATTCGCACCTGAGCCATTTCGTACCCCTTCGTTGTGCCCGCGCTTACGCGTAGATCGTAACACGGTGCCTACTCTCAAGAGTAGTCATTCGCGGTCAGTCGTCGTCCCGGTCTCCGTAGCAAGTGACGTGCGTGGTCGACCCGTTGGGGACCGGGACCACCGAAGTACCGCCGGGGCTCTTCGGCTTCGGAGCGGTCGGCTTGTTCAGGTTCGGCTTCGGAGCGGGGGCAGGTGCGGGACGCGGGGCAGGGGGAGCGGGACGCGGAGCCGGGACGCTGACAGCCACGTTCGAGTAGGTGTCACAGCGGGAGTCGTCATCGTCAGCGGCACAGCCAACCGCCATGAGTCCGCCCACGAGAGCGAGCGAAGCAGCGGCGGCAACCTTCGTGCCGAGACCCATACGGTCCTTCTGCTTGAGGTACGGGTTCGTGTTCATGCGTCGTTCTCCTCAACGTCGGTGTACCGGACCTTGCGCTTGTACGCGTCCCGCACGAGAGTTGCGATCAGGGAAAGTGCGTCAGTCTTCTTGGCCTTGTAGCCCCAACCACCGTTCAGCTCTCCGTGCCGCTCACGGTCAAGCCACTCATCAACCATGTCGTCGAGAACGTCAATGGCGGCAGGCTCAAGCTCAAGGAATGGGTTCGGTTTCTCGTTCGCCATGCTCTTACCGGAGCGGAGGGGATTCCCCAGCGAAAGGCCGGCCAACCTACTCTTGAGAGTGGGCTGACCGGCCGTGTGTCACTCCGAAGGAGTCTCCCCGGAAAGGAAGCGCGCTAGGGCAAGCACGTCTTCCGCGTATGCGTCGTTCACGAGCGTTGCTTCACGGATCAGGCTCATAGCCACCCGGTACGTGTCCACGCGCTCAGCAAGGTCTTCCGCTGCTCGCTGTGCCCGTGACGTGAGCACAGGGGGCTTGAACTCCGGAACGGTCACGGTCAGTACCGGCGAAGCTGTCGGTCGATCAGGTTGTTCGCGGCCACGCGTTGGGCGTACGGAACGGACACGCGGGTGGTCTTGTCCTGTTCGGCTGCCGTCTCGTTCAGCCACGCCGCAAGCTCACGCATCTCACGCGGGGAGAGCTTCGCGCGATCGTTCGGCACGGCGAGCGAGGCAATCCCGGGCTCACTGTCCTTCGTGAACGCAACGACGCGCTCACCGGTCTTCGTCTTGAGTACGGCCTTCGTCTCGCGAGTGACGCTCAACATGAGTGTGATCTCCTTGAGTGCGCGGTCAATGACCTGTGCGGCAGTGTTGCCGGGTTGCTTTCGTGCCCACGAGTACAGGGCTTCTGAGGGGCTTACGCTCATGCGTCCGCCCAAAGGTTGAGCTGAACGGGCTTGAACGGTGTGTGGCCTACGAGTTCAGCGGCATCTCTGCGGAACACGACCTGACCGAACTTGCCCACGCGGTACGAGAACTCAGGGGCTTCGTACTCCCATACGTGGAAGCCGGCGGAGTGCAACCGGTCCCCGAAGTCCTCAAACCACACGTTCAGTGCGTCCAGCGAATCGAACCCACAGACTTCGTCGGGATAGATCGTGTTCAGGTTCGGGTCAACTTGCGGGGAAGGGTGGCGCGCGTCGCTGTGTCGCCAACCCATGCCGGTCAACTTGTCGTGTTGCTCAAGGGGCACGTTCCGGCATGTGTACGGGCCCGAAGGGAAGTCGTTGTGCCGTGCCGTTTCGTGAGCTACCCGCCAAACTCTCACGGTGCTTCTCTCCTGATAGTCGGGTGTGCTTACGTGCCCCGGACGGGATTCGAACCCGTATCCTCCGATTAGGTCGGTGCTCTGCTCAGTTGAGCTACCGGGGCTGTGCGTCAGACAGACGACTTGAAGCGCATGAAGCACGCGAGAGCGTTAGCGCGGCGAAGGCTTGCGAGCATGGGTAGCGCACCAACGCGGGTCTTCCGTACGGTGCTGATCACTTCGCCTTCTGCGTTGTGAGTCACGAACTCAACGCCCGTTCGGTGTGCGGTCGGGTAGGTCTCCACGCGTCCGCCGGTCGGCAGGTTGTAGGTAGCCACGGTGGTTCTCCTTCGGTCTGTTGCTCTCTATGGAGCGGAGGGGATTCCCGCGCGGTAGTCCGCGTCATGGGCGAGATAGGAGACCGCACGAGCAAGACGCTCCGGGTCGTCCTTGAAGTGACCTAGTGCGAGATTGCACGAGTGGCACAGCACGCCCCTGACTCGTCCTGACGCGTGCTCGTGGTCGATTGCGTGGGCGCGCTTGAAGCTCTTCGGTGGGGCTCCGCAGATGTCGCAAGGCCGGCGCATGAGTTCCGTGAGCGTGTCGGCAGTGATGCCGTAGCGGCTTAGCGTTCGTTCAAGGGAGCAACACGCCCGACACCTAGAGCGGGGCTTGCCGCGTATGGGGGAGAAGTCCTCAAGCGGTTTCTTCTCCCCGCATCGTGTGCAGTGCTTCACGCGGTAGCGGCCTTCTTACGGGCGTTGTAGGCGCGCTTCTGTGCCGCTCGCTCCGTCGGGTTGTCCTTGCGGAAACGCTTCGTGGCTCCGCGCTTGCACGACTTGCACTGAGACATGCGCGCCCCGGTGACCTTGTTCCGCACGTAGAACTCGTCAACGGGCTTCTCGATACCGCACGCCTTGCAGCACTGCACTTCACCCTTGGGGGCTTCCGGGCTACCGCCCAAGTACAGCGTCTTGAAGTTCTTCCGGGCTTCGTCCCTCACGCTCTCTACGGCCGTGTAGGCGACTCCGGAGACCTCAGCAAGCCCCCGGTGGTCACCCGCTCCGATGCAAGGGAAGTCGCCAATGCCGAACTCAGCGGAGAGAAGCGCTTCCTGTTCCGGCGCGAGAAGGTCAAGGGTCTCGTGCACCCGACGCTTGTTCTCGCGCTGACGCGCAGACAGTTCGTCGTTCGCCTCAGCACGGGCAAGCGCGTAGTTGTCGGTCAGGGTGTCGGCCACGGTGGCGTTCTCGTTCTCGCCAACCGGAGCGTCAAGGTACTCAGCACCCTGCCACGAGATACGAGCGGCGTACGCGGTCTCAGGGGTCATGCGGTACTTGCCCAGGACTTCGGTCAGGGTGCACAGCCGCTCAGCTTCGTACGGGTCTCCGGCAGCCATGCTCAGCGCCTTCTCAAACTCAGCGGCAATCGAGCGGGTGACACCCTGACGCGTCACGGTCTTGCGCTCGTCGCTGAGCTTCCCGGAGACGGTTCGGTCCATGAAGGTGAAGAACTCCGCCACAGACGACCCGGTGAAGCGGCTCAGTCCTTCCCACACGGCCACACGGCCCACCTGAGCAAGGTCGTCCATCAGGTCAGCGTCGGTGCGTCCGCCGGTCGTCGCGTACCGCCGGGCAAGCTGTGTGACGCGCTCTTCCGTCGCCTCAATCACTGCCGTAACGGCTGCAATGTCGTTGTTCTGAGCGGCGGCAATCTGCTGAGCGGTGAGGTCAATCACTGGGAATCTCCTTCAAGTGGCTTCGCTCCGAAATGGAGCGGAGGGGATTCCCACCGAAGGAGTCAGGACGTTTGCCCAGGTCAGAGCCTGTTTTGGGCAAGGCTCCGCCACGGAATGGCGAAGTTGGGTGTCACGGCCTAAGCCCCGTCAGTGGGCTGAAAAGTGACGGGGCTTGATCAGGGCCGTTCGTCGTTGTTGCGCTTTGAACGTATGACAGTGCCTACTCAGAAGCAATGTCCTGAGTAGGCACCGGGGACTCATATGACCATGACGCGGCAACGGTTGAAAGTGGTGTTTCTAAGGCGCAACCGGGGGCTCATCCTTAGGGATGAGGGTTGTACCCCCCAGGTAACGACGGAGTTACCTTCGGAACGAAGGGTGCGGCCTTCGTCCTACTCACAGCCCACTCTTAAGAGTAGGCACGGAATCGTGATCTGGCCGTGACCAAATCGAACGGGCGGCAGAAGCGGAAGGGTCTTACGCGGCCTTCGCGTACGCCGCTTGCGGGTTCACCGCGTACCACTCGTCCTGAGCGATCAGGAGTTCAGGCAGGTACTTGCCCTTCGCATCCTTCATGTACAAGCTGCCCCAGGACCGGCCCCCAACTTCCGCTTCCGACGAAATCGGAACCCCGAACAAATCGAACGACATGCAGCGCTCGAACTCACGGGCAAAGTCCTGGGCTTCCTTCGCGGGCACCGACGCAAGGACTTCGTCATGGATCGGAAGCTTCATGTAGTCGAGAAGCCCCGCCTCTTCCATGTTGAGCATGGATTGCCCCAGCACGTCACGGGCAGCGGACTGCGACTGATAGTTCACAACGGCGTACATGCGGTCACGGTCAAGCGGCAGCCGGCGACCGGTGACGGACACAGTGACGAGTCCCGTGTTGCGCGCTTCCCGCTGCCACTTCTTGGACGCACGGATGATCTCCGGGTAAGCCCGGTCGTACGCGGCAATGGCAGCACGCACCTGAGCGATAGGCGCACCGGTCTGACGCGCGATCGTCTCAGCGCCACCCCCGTAGACCTTTCCGAAGCCAATTCCCTTACAGAGCTTGCGGTGAGCCTTCGTGAAGTTCGGCCCGAACACGATCCGCGCTGTGAAGTCGTGCAGATCCTCACCCGCGTTGATCGCTTGCTTCATGCGCTTCACGTTGGCGAGAGCAGCAAGAACGCGCATCTCAACGGCAGCGAAGTCGGTACTGATCATCACGTGACCGGGGTCAGCGAGCAGTGCGCGACGGATCATGAAGTCAGACGCGGGCAGCGTTTGAAGCGCGGGCTTCGTGATGCTCATACGACCCGTGCGCGCGGCCAAGGTCTGTATGTTCGGGTGCACGCGCCCGTTCGCGTCAAGGTTGTTCAGGAAGGTGTCCGCGTACGCGCTGACCCACTTACCGGCACGCTTCGCGCGAAGGACAGCGTCAGCCAACGGGTTAGGTGTACGACCCCCCGCGCGCTCCCAATCACGGTCAAGGTCAGCAAGGTACTGAAGAACGGTCTTGTCCGTCTTGTACGCGCCACCGTCTGTGAACTCAGGCTTGCTGTGCCCCGGAAGGATCATGTCTTCGCCCATGGCAAGAAGGGCTTCCGCCACCTGAGCGCCGGAGTTGACCGACTCGACTCCGTACCGGGCAGCAACCGCGCTGTACTTCGCCTCTTCTTCGTGAAGCTTCACGGACAGCGTGGACGCATAGCCTTCGTCCAGCACGATTCCCGCGCGCATCATCACTGAGCACATGCGGGCAATCTGGTGTTCGTAGTCAAGCAGCGACTCACGCACTCCGAGACGCGCAAGCTCAGCGGCCAGGATCGGGTCCAGTCGTGCCGTGTAGATGACGTCAAGGCCGGCGTACAAGTTGAAGGTTGGGTGATCCAACGGAATGTTCCGCCACCCGGTCTCTTTGGTGAAGCCGAGAGCGTTGAAGACTGCGGTGAGGTCTCCGGCAGTGTCCGGCGCGTCGGGGTCAATGTAGTAAGCCGCGTTCGGCTTGAGACCCGTTCCAATGCCGCCCTTGTGAGGCTCACGCGGGTCAACAAGCGTCGCCTTGATCTTCGTGTCAACCGTCTTCGGTGCCAGGATCTCAAGCGCGAACTCTGCGTGTTGGTCCAGTACGAGCCAATCGAACGGCGCGTTGTGGATCAGGAAGCGCTGAGCCATGCGGAGCACGAATAGTGCTGCCTCAACGAAGCGTCCCCCGCGCTCCCAATGGATTACCCACGCTGTCCACGCGTCCCCGAACTGAACGGTGCGGAGCCGATAGCTTGGGTTGAAAATATCAAGGCCGGTGGTCTCTGTGTCCAGCGCGATCGGACCCCGGAGAGCGGCAGTACGCGCCCACTGCATGAACTCACGAAGGTCGCTGTCAGTCTCCGGGATGTTGATTCGGACGTGTTCACCGGCCACGTCATGGAAGTAAGTCCTCAAGGTGTGCCCCCTAACGTCAAAGGGGCCAACCCACTCTTGAGAGTAGGCTGACCCCTGTCGGTTGCGTGTCTTACTGCTCCGCGCGCTGAGTGTCCAACTTCGCTTTCAGGTCACGGAACGCGTGGAATGCTTGATGCGGGACGACCCCGTTGCCGATCCGCTCAAGCTTCTCTCTGTGACTCAATCCCGGGACGCTCGTCACCCAACCGGGCTCAAGCCCCATGAGCCATTCCGCGAACTCCGGGCTGAGCTTGACTCCACCGCGCGGACCGCGAATGACGGGAACGGGTGCGGCTGTCTGCCGGATCGTTTCCCAGCGGTACACGGCGGGTGCGAAGTCGCCCCACCACTCAGCGGGGGAGTGGGGTCCGTTATCTGGCAACTCGTCTTCCGGGGTCACGTTCAGCAAGAACACAACTTCGTCTTCTAGCGTCGGGCCGTGACCCCCCGCCTTGCGCTTGTCCGGGTGCTGAGCTGACCCGTTCGAGCCGAGATTTGCGGTTGGTGTTTTGAAGAGCTTGTCAGCGCGGTCACGCGGGAAGAGTCGGGCAACCGCCGTAACAAGGTCGTCGCCACCTGCCCCCGGTCGGTCGCGCTTCGCGAAGTCGGGTCCTCGGTTCGCGTCAGCTACGGTCGGAGTCGGAAGGAGAGGCAACGCAGAACCACCGGTCGCGCATGTGCGGGGCTCCGATGTCGGAAGCTCGTACACATTGCCACGCAGCGTCATACCCGATCTGGTGAAGCGATGTGAGGACCGATCCGAGCCCCCGATTTCGGATAGCTCCGACGTTCTCCAAGAACACGTATCCCGGTCGAATGATCCGTATTGCGTCAGCGATGTTGAACCAAATCCCGCTTCGCTCACCTTTGATGCCCTCACGCTTTCCTGCGTTGCTGATGTCCTGGCACGGGAAGCCCGCTGTGATCGTGTCGACTTCTCCCGCGAACTCGTGCCACGGGGCGTACCTCACGTCACCAATGTTCGGCGCGTCTGGGAAGCGGTACGCCATGACTTCGCACGCTGCCTTGTGAACTTCGGCAACCGCCGTGACCTTGTCTCCGGTGAGCGCTTCCACAGCTAGGCCAAGCCCGCCGTATCCCGCGCATAGCTCAAGGATTGGCACCGTGTGCCCCTCCGCTCTCAGTAGGTGTTGGTACCTGACTGAGAGCGGAGGGGATTCCCACCGGGCTACGCCTTGAAGATGTGCGCCCAATTGCACGACGGGACTTCGTACAGTGCGCCGGTAGCGTTGGGGTTGCTGTCGTCCCGAACCCACACGGTCAGCGGGTGCGCGTACTCACGTGCGTACACGATTGCGCGCCTCACTCCGTCTTCGGTGTCGTGGCCTTTCCAGCAACCGCTACGGCGCTTCGGGTTGTGCGTCACGTACTTTTCAACGGCTGCCATGGCTAGTTGCCCCCGAAGATGCCGGGACCCGTGGCCTTCTCCGGCTCGTCAGCCATGCGCACGCCGACCAACGCGTTGCCCTTCGCCACCCGCTTACGGGACACGCCGCGCTCTTCCATGGCGGAGAAGAACGCTCGTCGCGTCCAACGTTCCTTGCTGGGAAGGTTCTCCGCTTCGCACCAATCCAAGTAGTGGTTGAACGCGTCCCCTCCGAGCATGACGCTGCCCTCCGACTTCACGAGCACAGCGGGAACCGAAGGGTCTTCGGAGTAGAAGCCGGCGAGCGCATCGGACGTAGCGCGGTAGTCGCGCGTGGCGGAAGTGATGGACTCCGGGTCACGAAGGCCAGACGCGTACCACTCGACAGCACCACGCACAGCCCATGCCACAATCCCGGGAGCCTCAGCAAGAAGCTTCTTGTCAAGGTCGTAATCCCGCTCGTGGGGTGCGAAGTACCGCGTGAACGGCACGAGCTTGACGCGTCGCCAAAGCCCTTCGTCCTGACCCTTGAAGCGGGGCTTGTGGTTCGTGGCAAGCATGATCAGGAAGGTAGGGGAGAACGTAAAGAACTCCTGCCGCAGGAAGCGCGCCGTGACCTTGTCCTTGCCCGTGACGCGCTTCAACACGGCTTCGCTCATGGGCTTGCCGCTCTCACCCTCCGAAGCCATCACGAGCCGACTGCCCCTGAGTGCGGCAATGTCGTTCGGAATGCCGCCGCTGCCCTTGTCCTCAAACGTGGCGAACGGTGTGGTCTTCGTGATGTTGCCGAAGACGCTCGTCAGGGTGTCCGTGAAGACGCTCTTGCCGTTGGCGCCCTTGCCCCAGAAAACACAGAAGCACTGCTCGCTTGTGTTACCCGTGATGCCGTAGCCCGTGATCCGCTGCATGTAACCAACGAGATCAGCGTTCCCCGGAAAAATCTCCGACAAGAACTGTTCCCAGCGCGGGCAGGTGGCTTCCGGGTCGTACTCCACGGGCAGCGACACCGTGAGCATGTCGTTCTTGTCGTGGTCGCGAAGCTCACCCGTGCGAAGGTCGACGACCCCGTTGCGGAAGCTCAGAAGGTGCGGAGCCGCGTCGAACTCCTCAGCGTTCACGTAGACGCTGGGCACGCTGCGAAGCTCCGTCATGAGAGCGTCAATGCGCGTCGTCATCGTGAACCCGCGCGCTTCCTGAGCGTTCCCGGCAAGGACGAGTGCAGCGCCCATGCGGTGAATCTCCTGACGAACCTTGTGCTCTGAACGCTCCCAGGTAACGCCGTTCCACGTGTGGAAGCCGAGACCGGGCGCGTACTTGATCCGTCCGTCAGACCACGCAACGAGAGCGTGAGCGTTCATCGCGTCAGACTCGCCGTACGTGCGCACGAGATCAGCGAGGATTGCGGCAGCGTCGCGCCCCTGATCGTCGGACACAGAGACAGCACCGGTCCGCTTCGCCAACGTCGCCTTGCGCTGGGAAGCCTCAGCAACGGCACGGTCGACCACCGGACGGGCAGACTTCACCGCGTTGTGCATGAGCGCTGGGAAGTCGTCCCCGGTCGTCTCGCGCCACTTCGTCAAGTCAGTCTTCGGCCCCAGGTTCGGAAGGGACAGCGCGTACACCTCAATGCCGTACGGCTTGAGACCGTCTGCAAGAGCCCGGTTGAAACGCTGTCCGGCTTCGTCGTTGTCTCCGGCGGCAATGACCTGGGAACCCTCAAGGCCGGCTGCAAGCTCAGCGAGAAGGTCAGGGCTTCCGGCAAGGGACGCGCCACGGATGCATACCGCGTCGTACCCGACCGCAACCGACGTGAGCCCGTCTCCGGGTCCCTCAGACACGATCGTCACGGAGTACCCGCCGGAGCCCCTGAACACGCCGTACTGACCCCAGCGGAGCCCTTCCGGGTTGCTCAGCGAAAGCCACCGTCCGGGGCAATGCCCGCTCAGGTCCCGACCCTGCAAGCCACGGGTGACCCCAGCGAAGTCGTTGAGCGGCACCGTGAGCCGGGGGAACTGACGGAAGCCACGGGAACGGTAGTTGCGGGCTCGTCCTTCGCTGTCCGTGTAGTCGAGACCGGGAACGCGTACGGCGTCACCATCCACACCAAGCATGAGTTCCGCTGCTGTCTCCGCGTCAAGCCCGAAGCGGTCAGCAACGTACAAGCGCGCTTGTGAGTCAACTTCGCTGTCACCGAAGCGGAATCGCTCGTTGGTTGCGTCCACGTACATTGCGAGCTGAGCGGTCAGTGCGGTACCCACGAGCGCGGGCTTCTCCTTCGGCACAGTGAGACCGTCACCGGTCGCGTTGAAAAGGTCATTCCAGTTGAGGCGCGCGGCAATGCGTACCTTGTCCGTCTTGCATCCCGCGCGGCAGGTCAGGCGAACCTTGAAGTCGTCGCCACGCCAAATCCGAAGAGACGGACGGGAATCACTGTGTGCGGGACACAGCGCGAGATACCCCCCGTCCGCCTCAGCGGATACGTCACCGAACCGTGCAAGAACGTCCTTGAATTCCACGGGCCACCGTCTTTCTCTTGGTTGCCCGGTCTTGAGCGGAGGGGATTCCTACACGTCCGGCCCGAAGGTCTCCGCCCACTCCGCAAGCGTCTTCGCGCCCTTGGAGAGGTTGCAGCCGGCGCACGCGGGAAGCATGTTTGAAGCCTTGTCGGCTCCGCCCTTGCTCAGCGGGTGGACGTGGTCCATGTGCGTTGCCCGCTTGTCGCAGTACGCGCACCGGTAGCCCCAACGGCGCATGATCTCGGTACGGCTGTACGACTCGTGTTCAACGCCGTACTCCTTCGCGCGCTTCTTGTGGGTCAGCTCGTGGCGCTTGTCCGGCGGAAGAGCGGCGTAGTACTTCTTGCGGTGGTCCGCTGCACGCTTCCGGCGACACGTTGAGCACGAGCTAGACGGACGCTTCGCCTTACCGGCAAGGAACTGTTCAGCGGGCTTCGCGCGTCCACAGTGGCGACAAATCTTGTTAGCCACGACGGAGCCACCTAACGTCAGCACCACGGGAAACAGCGCTCATGACCGCGTCCGCGTACCGGGCTCCGTCTGTGCGCTCTGCCCACCCCTTACGGAGAAAGATGCTGTCCCCAGCACCCATGAGCCGAAGGTCCCCTAGTGGCGGAGCCTTTTCCTTGTCAATCAGTACGGAAGCCATGGCTTCCCCCCTTGCCTACTCTTGAGAGTGGGTTGAAACGACGAAGGGCCGGACAGCACCCGTATGAGTACCGTCCGGCCCTTGCCGCGCCTACTTGCCTTCGTCCTGTTCCCCGGTCACGTTGCTCCGCAGAAGTCGCACATGAGTTGCTGCCACGTGCTCAACCCGTAGCGTCTTGCGTGGCTTCTCTGAGCGGCTGTCAGTGCCGGTCGGCTGCACCTTGAGCATGGGGAACTTGCGCCCCTCAACGCGAATGAAGTACACGAGTCGGATAATCGCGTCCGACGCGCGCACTCCGTTCGCTTGACGTGAGGGGTAGTTGACGAGATCACCCGCGTACAGGGGTTCGCCGGCGTAGTCAGCGACCGTGCCGCGCTTACCCATACTCAGGATCACCGGTCTCTTCCTGAACGCCGAAGCGAACCCGACGCTCATGCACGACGTGCGGGACCATTTCCGGGCGCCAATACCAAAGAGGCTGCCTGATCTCGTCGTCTGACGCACGAGCAAGGACGGCAGCCGCTAGCTCCTTCTCGTCCGGGCTCACCGCTCGTCGGCAATCGCGTCGTTGTAGGACTTGATGACGCGGATAACCGGCTTCGTGTACGAAACCGTCTTACCCTTCATCTTGCCCTTCTTGGGAATGAACTCGACGTACTCAAGCTCAAGCTCAGCGAGCACGGGACCACCCTGACCGATGCGGGCAAGAGCGTCTTCGGCTTCGTGCAGTACGGCAAGCAGCGTCCATGCGCCCGTGTGGAACGTGAACTTCCCAAGCTCCGGGTCATCGGCAAGCTTGAACGTGACCGTGATGGACGGGTTGGGTCCGTCGTCGTCCCGCGCGGCTTCCTTGCGCTCAGCGAACAGGGAAGGGCAACCGCACTCACGGCCAATCTTCTCTTCGTCCTTGTGGCTTACGAAGTTGAAACCGTCACAGTGATGCTTGAGCTTGCCGTTGATCCACTGCTTCATATCCCAGTGGATGCCGTCCGCTGCCATGATGACGGGAATCTTCGTGGCGCTCGTGAACACGTCAATGAAGTTCTCCGACGTGCTCTCTTCGTCCTCAACGGGGGTGCCCCCGAAGAGCTGAGCGGCTGCCTCAGCAACGTGCTTCTCGCCAGTGGTGAAACGCCACTCCGTGAGCGCTACGCCAACGGTCTTGCCCTGTTCGTTCACCTCAGACGCGCCGGAGTGCAGCCGGCCAACGGAGTCGTCAGAGTAGGTCTGTCGCTCCTTCGGCTTGTTCTCTTCGTCGCTCGCCCAAATGCTCTGCTTCGCCATGCATTCCCCTAGGAATTGGGGGAACGGCGGGAAGGGTCAGGTCGTGTCCACGCACCCGAAGGTGTCTGCCGACCGTCCAGCTTCCCGCCGTTCCGTTGCTCTCTGCATGGGCGCTAGAGCCAAGGGGATTCCCACACGCAAAAGCCCCCTTGCCCGACCACGAAGGCCAGACAAGGGGGCTCGTCTTACGCGGTCTCCCACTTCCCCGCGTCGGCGTTGTCAAGGGTCACCTTGAACACCTGCCGCGTCTGTGAGTGCCACACGCAGATGCCTTCGGCGTTCGTGAAGCCGGGGGCAGCGACGGAGCCGGAAAGCTTGAGCTTCGCGAGTGCCACCCTGATACGGGTCTCGCTCATCTCCCCCTGATAGAGCACCGGGGCCGGCTCAACGATCGCGTCTCCGAGACGAACGTTCACGTCCTTGTGCCGGTCCGTGTTGAAGAGCGAGAAGCGACGGTCAGTCAGCCCGTACCCGCGCTGAATCCCCCTGCCCCACCACTCACCGAAGTGCACCCCGGTGCCCAGCGCACGAACGAGCCCGGTGGCGTTCTCGTACACCCATGCGGCGAAACCGAAGTTGTCGTTGCTCTTGCCGGGGGTGATGATCCGGGACCGGGACTGAGCGGTGAGGACGTAGCGGGTACCGTCCACCACGAGCGACCACGAGTTAGGGGGGAAGTCGCCCCACCCGGCTCCGTCGCTTATGGCGCTGATGTGGATTGCTGCGTTCGTCCCGTCAAGCTTCTCCGTTACGACGATCGTGCGGAAGAGTCGGGGGGTCTTCGGCCATGCGGTGAACTCGTGTGTGGTCATGCTCTTACCGGAGCGGAAGGGATTCCCACCCGGAACGCACAAAAGCCCCTCAGCGCCCGTGTAAGGCGCTGAGGGGCAAGCGTGGGGGAGGAGCCGGGTCACTGCTTCGCGGCAGCACCTGAGCCGGTAAGGATGCTCGCGATGAACACGAGAAGCATGGACTCACCGAAGCCGATTGCGGGAATGCCGTTCCGCTGGGCGTGCCACACCCCGACAAGGATCATGACGACCCATGTCACAGCGAGAAGAGCAGCGAGAGCAACGGCAACGTACCCGGTGAGAGTGGCGGCAGTCTTCATGTCGAACCTTCCGTTGGGGTCACCATGACTTGAGCGAAGGGGATTCTCAGCCCCCGCACCTGCCGCACAGACCCGACTTCTGAGGGTTGCAAAGACAGTTCGGACCGGTCACGCGCGTGTCTGCTCCTTGCTGCCCAGAAGGGCATTCAGCTTCGTGTGGGCAGCGGCAAGCTTGGGGAGGTCAAGCCCCAGCTCACGCGCCGTGTTCACCGCGTCAGCACACTCGTTGATCAAGTCAGCGACTTCGTCAGACTTCATGTGAAGACTGAACGGGTGCATTCGGTGCGTCTTCGTGGCGAGCATGCCTCAGCCCCTTCGCTGTGTACCGGTGACAAGCCGCTTCTTGCTGGACGCGATCGGCTTGAGGACAACGCGCCGGCTCAGGTCACGGTCCCAATTGAACGTGCCACGGAGACGAAGGAACTCCGCGAAGACTTCGTCATCAATGACAACCGGCTTGAAAGCCCACTGCTCGTCGGTGATGTGCAGAACGGCAGCACCGTCGAACTCCGGCATGGGCGTGCGGTTGCCCTCCGGGTCAAGCATGAAGTCCGCGTTGGCGTATGCGGCCATCTGCAACGCCACGTCCGGGTACGTCGCCTTGCTCGTCTTCCAGTCGCCCATGATCAGGTGACGCTTGCCGGAGCGGTCAGGGGTCGGGTTGCCCTCTTCGTCAAGCCACACGTACATGACCACGTCGAAAGAGCCCGCGTACTGGTGGGTGTCCGACCATGCCACGTCTTCCGCCCTGACAAGCTCCGGGTTCACTGCCTCAAGGAACTCAGCGAAGTGCTTGCGGTACGGAGCCATATCGGGATGGACGGGCGTGATGAACCTGCCGAACGAGTCCCGATCGGTAAGGCCACCCTCACCGCGAATCATGCGCTCGAACAGGTCGTGAGCCATGCTGCCAACGTCCGCGCGAACCTTCGTGTATCGACGTGCAGCGCCACGAAGATAGTCAACGGCTCCGTCACGGTCGCGCGCTGCCATCTGCGCCACGAAGTCAATGGAGTCAACCGCAAGCTCAGCGGTCATGCGAGCGTTCCACGGGCCCAAGAAGTTTTGCTTGGGGAGCATCCCGATAACGGTGGTCACACCGGGGTACACGTTATCCGGGAACGCTGTGTTCAGGTAGAACCTGCCGCCACCGCGATAGATGGTGCGGATCTTGCTCATGTGCTGTGCCCCTTCCGGGCTCAGGGATTCGTTTGCACTAGTCCTTGAGCGGAGGGGCTTCTCAGCGGCAGGTGCAGAAGTGCACGTTTGCATTGCCGCTGTGTTTCTCTAATAGATCTCTATGGTTGTTCCTGAGATACCTACAAATCTGCACTACTACACAGCGAAGCCCCGACCCCTTCCGCTGTGGAAGAGACCGGGGCTCACGCTCCGTGCCGGTATGGTTACAGCTTGGCAGCCTCACCCGCAAGAACCGTCACGAGCGACTCAAGCTGAGACTTGAGGTCCGCCTTCTCGTCGTCGCTGAACTTGCTCGTGTCCGCCGTAGCGTCCGTGATGATCTGCCGCCCCAGCTTGACGAGCGAAGAGCTGACTTCCTGCCGCTCCGCACCCTCAAGCCGGCGCACAGCCTTCGTGACGCTCTCCGTGAGCTTCGTAGCGCGGGTGACCTTGTCCGCTGCACGCTGCTTCGGGGTCTTCTCCGGAGTGGCCTTCTCAATCCACTCAGCGGGAATCTCGTCCGTGATCCCCTTCGCCTTCTCCTCAAGCTCCTTGATCTTCGCGTTCAGCGTCGCCTTGTCCTCCTTGGACACACCCTCTTCGTCTACCGCGTCACGAGCCGCGTCAAGCTCTGAGCGTGCCGCGTCGAGTTGCTTCACGCGGTAGTTGAAGCGCTGAATCTCCGTACGGCCGTAGCGCGGAAGGTCAACGTCTTTCGACTTGTACAGCGCGTAAATTGCGTCCGTCAGGTTCACATCTTCGCCCGTGAACTCTTCCACACCGGGCCAAATGGCCTTAGCGGTCTCAAGGGCGGCTTCCTGATCCGGGGACGACCCGAAGTCACGAAGCCAGTCAACGAGAACGTCACCCATCTTGTTCTGAACGGCCTTCGCAAGCGCGTCGTGAGCGTCCTTGACCTTACGAAGTTCGGGCTCCTCTTCCGGAGTGGCAGCGGTCTCGGGAAGATCCTCACGCGCAAGTTCCAACACCTTGTGCGCTGCGTTCTTCGTCGTCTTGCGGAGGGCGGTCAGGTCGACAAGGCCAGTGTCCGGGTTGACGATCTTCAAGCGCATCTCAAGGTTGGTGCGCGCCACGGTCTCACCGACTTCGGAGAGCTTGAGTCCGTACTTGACACCATCCTTGAACGCCTTGACCGACTGCCTGACGAGCGCCGGAACCCCGTCAATTTCCATGGGGTCCTCAGCCAACCGGGCAACGGCAGCGGACGCGGGTGCAGCGGACTCTTCCGCCGGCTTAGCGGTTTGCGCGGTTGCTGCCTTGTGCGCGTCTGACACAGCCTTTCGGAGCGCCGTACGCTTTCCTTGTGGAAGCTCACGAATCTTGGACTCAGCTTCGGACTTGAGTTCGTTGGCGTGCGTGGTCACGCCTTCGGAGCCGGGAACAAGCTCCTTGATTTGGTCCACGGTGGCGTGCACGTCGCTAATCAACGCGTCTACGTCCGTGTTCGTCGTGGCGGAAGGGCTCGTGTTCTTCGCGGCCATGGTGGGTGTCTCCTTCGGATAGGGGTAGCTCTCGCCGGTCTCGCGATTGCTGATCGTGATGGCTACCGAGGTATCGCGCAGTCGTGCGGTCTCAAGCATCTTGTCTGCCTCGCGCTCCGCGTCCCACGCGTCAAAGCAAGCCCGCGTGGAAACCTTCGCCTGTGAGGCGTACTGAAACGTGAGTCTCCACGGAAGTTTAGCGCCGGCCTTAGGCATTGGTGTCCCCTCCTTGAGCCTGCTTGGCTCACCCTATCGCAGGCCATCCCACTCTTGAGAGTAGGCTGACCATGTTGTCGCAACCTTTACCCGCTGCGTGAAGCCCCCGGCGGACCGGGGGCTCACTCCTGCCTAGTAGCTGATCGTCTCCACCTCTTCGTAGGCTCCGAAGACGTGCACCTCTTCGCCGTTCCGAATCGTCGTCGTCATGGAGTACATGTCAGACGCGATGCACTTAGCGACCATGAGCCCCGGTGCCTTCGTGACGATGATCTCCCCGTACGTAACGTCCTTCGCGCGCTTGATCATTGCTGCCCCCTCCGTCGTTGTTCTAACAAGGAAGAGACTACTCTTAAGAGTAGGCACTGACAAGTCAGGTACACGAAAAAGCCCCCCACCGACCAACCCGAAGGTCAGTCAGTGAGGGGCTGTGGTTCAGCTCCGGGGGAGAAGCAGGCTGTCAACGACCCTGTTCAGATCGTCCAGCGTGCCCGTGTTCCCAATGGTCAGGTCAGGGTTCATGAAGTCAAGCGCGGTCTCACTTCTGTGCTGAGCGTTCTCCCCAGCGTTCGCCCCAGGTCGTGTAACCCGGATCAGCGCGAAGCCACGTTGCCTCAGCGCCATTGCTTCGTTCTCGTACCGAACGTCCGTTACGACTACCGGCATGTTCCACGTGTCGGCAGCGTCCACCTTCTTGAGCGCAAGGCGAAGCCAGAAATCTTCGTCGTGCAGCCGTACCGTCTCGCCCGTGGCTTGCAGGAGACGACGAACTTCCGGGTACGTGTCTTTCGCGTACTCCCAACCAACGTCGTTGATCAGGGACCGAAGCCGGACCACGACCCCAGGACCGGTCTGTACGAGCGGGTTCGTCTGCATGACCATTGCCCTGAGCGGATCAGCGAACGCCACCCGCGTGTACGCCCGACCCTGCACGAGCCGCTGAGCCACGCTGTCCTTGCCGCTCCGTGCCTTGCCGATCAACCCAACGTGCTTGTACCGCATCGTTCCCCTTCCGGCGGAGTGTGTCTCACCAGAAGGGGAGCGGAGGGGATTCCCTTACACGCCCAAGAGCGCGTGAAGTGCAGTCATGACCGCTGCACCGGGGAAGTCAGGCTTGATCGCGGTTACCGCAGCGACGACACCCGCAGCGAACGCGATGATCTTTGCCTTGTGCTTGCCGACCCACGCGAAGACCGCGCTGACTGCCGACATTGCGCCGGCCTTGCTGTGCTCACCCATGATGTCTACCTCCTAGACGTTCGGGACCTTGAGAGCGGCCCACTGCTTAGCTCCGGGCCAACCGTCCGCGTCGGTGCCGGAGTCCCCCAACTTGTGCTGGAACATGCGGAACGAGTCACGGTCAGCGTCAGTCCACTGGGGACCGGGACCGTCCTTGTACGCGGAGCAACCCTCAGCCACGAGCCGCTTGCCCATGGCTGTGACGATCGGACTGCTCGGGTTCTTCTTGAACCAAGCCACCCCAGGGAAGGGCTCGTACTTCGGCTTCGTGGTGCTCGTGCCGGTCACGTCCTTGAGAGTGCCGGTTGCCTTGTGCTTGTACCCGTACTTTGCAGCGTCCGGGTCAGCTGAGACGGAGCCACCGGAGTAAGCCGGGTAGCCATACCCATACAGGTACGCATCCCGACGCGCGCGCTTCTTGTCGTACACGCCGTTGCCCTCAGCGCTACCGGAAGCGTTGGTGTTGCCGCCTACCGTGTACACGTAGTTCGCGTCATAAGACATGACGATCTCAGTGTGCGAACCACCGCCGGAGCCAAAGAAGACCTGAGCGCCAACCGCCGGGTAGACGGAGAAGCGCCCCTTGTTCTTGAACCAGGACACGCCCGTTGCGCACGACGCGGTACGCGGGAACAGGTCAGCTATGCCGGCCTTGAGAGCAACCCAGCTCACGAAAGTCGCACACCAGGGCTGATAGTTCGACCACTCAAGGCCAGGGACAGCGGGGCTGAACTTGTTCTTGTTGTTGTAGTGGCCGTTCGAGTAGCCCTCACGATAGCCAACTTCGGCCTTCGCAACGGACTGCACCTTTGACAGGCTCATACGCTGTGTCCTTCCTGGACAGCAAAAAGCCCCCCGGTTGAGCACCGGGGGGCTAAGTGAGTTGGTGGTTAGGTGGGGTTGATGGAAGCCGGGTCGTTGAGCCCGCCAACGGTTCCGGCGGGAATCACGTTCGACACGCTTCCGGTCACTCGGTTCATTGAGACGTTGCCGTGTGAGCCGTCCTCAATGATGTTGATGCCGTTCACGGCTCCGGCCTTCGCAGCACGGATGAGATTGCCGTTGAGCTGAGGAGCGTCAGCGGTGATCCGCAAACCGTCGCCTGAGTACGCGCTGATGATGTTGTCTGAGATGAC
Organism: Streptomyces sp. NPDC055099; assembly: GCF_053607685.1. Classification (NCBI taxonomy): domain Bacteria; kingdom Bacillati; phylum Actinomycetota; class Actinomycetes; order Kitasatosporales; family Streptomycetaceae; genus Streptomyces; species Streptomyces sp. NPDC055099. Next base: position 159,531 of record NZ_JBSGUA010000005.1, read on the forward strand.
GATTCCACCCGCAAGCGTCGCGCCACTCAGTTGTTCAACTTCAATCGCGCCGTACCCGCTGCCGCCAACGTTGTTGAGTACGTTGTCCGACACGATCACACCGTCACACTTCGTCTTGCCGGACGTGACGCGAATGCCTGATCGGTAGGTTGTCGGGGCAGTGCTGTAGATCGAGTTGTTCGCAATCACAGACTCATACCAGTCGTACGCGTGAATGCCGTAAACCAACGTGTCGTCAATCGTGTTGTTGACGACGATGATGCGCCGATACTGGCCACCCGCGAACCCAGCGTGAGACCCGACAAGCGCGCCCCATGGCCCGTTCTTCGGAGACGCGCCCACGTAGCACTTCTCCACCACAATGTTCTGACTGAACGTGTTGTCGTACGGAAGCCCGCCCTCAAGGCCAACGTCCCCAAAAGCCCCATCAATCTGAATGGCTTCGGTCGTCTGTGGACTGTCCGTCTTCGGCACGCTGCCCTCAAACCGGCAGTTGATCACGCGACCACCCGCAACAGCGTTCAACTCGATTGCGTGGTTGTTGGGTTGGTCAATCACGCGCACGTTCTCAAGCGTGATGTTCCTGCCATGGGCGAAGGCAAACATGTTGCCCGCTCCCACCTTCGCCGGAGAGTTGCCGTCCCAAGTTCCCCCGGTGATACGGATGTTGCCGTGACCGCTGTAGCCGGCGTTCGACTCCGTACCGTCAAAGTTCTGCACGAGCCGGTTAACGCCCATGGTCAGTCCGCGCCGGATCACAGCGCCCGAAGAGCACTCAATGTTGGTGTTGTCCTTGACGTACAAGCAAGGCGCAGGCCACGCACCGTACGCGGAGTCCATCAAGTACGTTCCGCCCGGAACCCTCAGCGTGCCCCCACCGATCGCGGAGAGAGCAGCAAGAGCCGCGCGGAATGCCGGAGCGTCGTCAGTCGTACCGTCACCCTTCGCGCCGTACACGCGAACGTTGATCTCCCCATCAACAGGGCCGACCGTGTGACGCTTCCCGTCCGACTGCACAACCTTGAGCTGACCGGCTTCGCTGTAGACGATCGCCGTTGCCGTAGACGGAGCCGGAACACTCGACACGTTCCGCAACGCAACAGGACCGTTGACAGTGAGCTTCGCGCCCGTGGCCAGAGTGTTCGTACCGACACCCAACGCACCCGTAGCACGGTTGCCGTACAGGACAGACGACTTCCACACACCCGCGTCAGTCCAGTTGCTCAGCTCAAAGTTCGAGCCGACATCTGCACCCGACTCAGCCGCGTTGCTGACCTGATACGCCCAACGGGTCACACCTGCCGTCTTGAATGAGAAGGTGCGGTATCCGGGTCCGGCAGTCGTGTTCATCGAAAGACTGCCATCGTCAATCTGCCCACCCCACTTCGGGAGAGCGTCAACGTCTTCCGGAGTCAGCTCAATTTCCGGCCCAAGATGGCCGTTCACGCTGTCCACAGAGCCGTTGCCAGGATCACCCTTCACACCCTGGGGGCCGATCGGTCCTGCGGGTCCTTCCGGGCCTATGGGTCCCTCTGGTCCAACGGGTCCTTCCGGCCCAACCACCGGAACGTAGTTGGGAGTTGTCGGGTCAGACGGAGCCACGTCCGCAAGGTCGACCGGGCCTGACCCCTTCGGCAGGATCAGCGCATAGGTACGAGCCCCTGTGACTCCGGTCAGGTTCTCCTTCACCGTGTACGACCAATCCGAAGGGCTCATGCCTTCGTTGTCCGTAGCGGGAAGCGTCACCTCAAACTTGCCGTACTCGTCCAGACGCGCGACCACCGGGCCGGCGATGAACAGGTCTGAGTCAGGGAACGTGAGGAGCGGGGGACCCGAGAAGGTGACCGAACCCTGTAGCCCCCTACCGTCCGGCCCCCGGTACTGCCCCATAACCTTGACGGTCGCAATGGTCGGGGGAAGCGGGTATGTCTCACTGGGAATGCTCATCTGTCCCCCTGTTCAGAAGTCGGTCAATGTGCGTGCGAAGCTCACGGTTCTCGCGCCGTAGCTCGTTGACGGTCTCCGTGAGTCGGCTCAGCTCCGTCTCAAGACGGTCGGCCCGTGCTGTCTGCGCCTCAGCCTCTTCGCGCCATGCATCCCGCGCACCGGTCTTAACCTGCCGGTAGACGAGCATGAGAAAGAGGGCAGCGCCGCCGGCGATTTCAGAAGCCCCCACAAGGCTTGAAAGGTCCATGTGCGTGCTTCCTTAAAAGTACGGATCGTTGACGTTTCCAGCGCTGCCGTCCGCTGTATCGCCACCCGAGAAGTAGTGCCAACCGTCCGGTGTGGCCTTCGGGGCGCGATCAGCGGCAAGGCCAACGCAGTAGTGCATGTTCGAGACGTTGTAAGAACCGTCGTACGGGTCGAGTTCCCCCGGATCGGATACCGTGAGCCATCCCAGGGAGACACCCGGTCGGTTCTCCGAAATCACAGCCGTTGCGTATGCCTCGTTGTTCGGCATCTTGAGCGCGCCACTGTCCGGGGCGTTCGTGCTCACAGCTTTGGTGAACCCGAGAATCTGCCGCCGGTCGGGAACCTCAGCGGTAGGTCCCTTCACGTACTTGTGTTGCAGCTCAATCGTGTACGTCGCGTCCCCGTCTTCGTAGTCCCAACCGAAGGGGATTCCGTGAACCCACTGAAAGACGCACGTACCGATTCGACGCGTCGTGTCGCCACGGATGATGAACGAGCGGGACGCACTGACGCACTCCGTCTGAGCGTTCCCGAAATGGCGGAAGGCAGCGAAGCGTATTTCAGCCTCAGCCTTGCCCGTGATCATGCGGTCGGTGATGAACTTCGCCTCAATACGGTCGTACACGAGACCCGTGACGTTGGCGATTCCGCACGATGACCACACGTTGCCGCCCACCTTGCCGCGTCCGATCGCTGCCCACTCAGTGGTGGGGTAACGGTCGAACTTGGCAAGGACATCAGGCGCGCGCTCAACGGCGTTCAGCCGGCGCTTGATCTCGCTCAGCTCAGTGACCAGAGAGGGTGGAAGCGCGTTGGCGTTAGTCGGCACTCGTGAACAACTCCTTGTTAGCGAGAGACAGGGAAGTTGACTCCGTACCGTTCACGTCAACATCCGTCTTCCGCTCCGTGATCACGAAGTCAGAGAGGAGAGCGACGTACCCGGAATCGGCTTGGACTGCGCCGAAGTCACCGGGAACGAACTCAGTGGGGCTGAACGCGCCCGGATACAGCGTCAGAGAAGGAATCGCTACGGGCTCACGTCCCGCGTCACGAATGGCAGCCGACTTGTCGAGCAGCGTTTCAGTGGTCTTCACGTCGCTGAACGTTTGCACCACGTGCTTAGTCGGCATACGGGCGGCAAGGTCTTCGTTGTCAGCGATACCGACAAGCTTCGTACCGTTGCCGTTGTCCGCACCGACCGCGTATACGCGCGTGGCCATGGCTGCACTGTCGTAACTGACCTGAGTGACGTTGCAGTTCTCTCTATGTACTAGAGCGAAGGGGATTGCGTTTTGACCCCGGTCAGACTTGAGAATCCGGTTGCCGATCCGACCGTTCGCAGTCCAGTACGGCACGTACCGGAAGTTGAATCCACCCGCGTCTTCGGCAAGCTCCTGTACTGCCTCAGCGACGTTCTTCAACTCGTACTTCGTCCACGTGCGGGACCGTATCCGCCCGGTCGTCGTCAGTCGGCTCACGTCCGTCGCAATGCCGTTGTCCGCGTTGCACAGCTCGAACCAATCGCGGAGAAGGTGCGCCTGATCCGCCTTGCGCGTGTACCCGTCATGCAGCGCCCGACCCCCGTAGTACGAGTGGTACCCGGACGCGTTCAGCGTGAGAACTCCGGTATTCAGGTCAGCGGCGGCAGTCCAGAGAAGCCCACCCCAAACCGGCTCGTTGTCCCGCAGGATCGCGAAGCCGGAAGCACCGGGGTACAGGGTGGTCGGGTCAGCTTCCGGCGCTGTGAGGGGGATTGACACCGACGCGGAGCCCGAACCGTTCAAGGTCTCCGTGTACGAGATAGACGCAACCGGCAGGGTCGTCACAACCCCACCGGTCTGAGCGTCCGTCTGCACTACTTCATAGCGGGCAGCGGTCATCGTGTCCCCCTCAGCCCACTCTTGAGAGTAGGTATCAAGCCGTGTTCCATGGGCTCTTGCTGAACTGTTCGTTGACGTACGCGTTCGCCACCACACCGTCACAGCCGAACTCAACGGAGCCATTCGCCATGAGCGCGAGACGGCCTAGTCCACTCGTTGACGTGGTACCGAATGTCTGGCCCGAAGACCCGTAGGTGTTCTGAGTGGGGCGCGTAATGCTGGACGGGACGAGCGCAGGAAGAACGAGTTGGTCAAGATCCTTGCTCGGGGAGAACGTGAGCTGACCGCTCAACTCCCACTTCGTCGAGTCCTCACGGGCGTACAGCGTGCCGGACACCGTGACGTTGGTTCCGTCCTTGGCTTGCACGTTCTGAGGGGTGCACAGCTTCCACGGACCGGGGTCCGCCGTAAACCATGTACCGTCACCCTTCCGCGTCCACCGCTGGTTGGTGCCAACGTCGTACACGGTCGCGCCCACGCTCACAGTCGACGCGGCCGGAAGCTGACCCGCCCAATCGATCGCAAGAGCGGCACGGCCGGCCAACGCTGCCTGGTCCCGGTACTGCCCCTGGTGCCGCGTGACGGTCAGCGTGAACGTGGTCATGGCCTTCGGTACGTCCACCCAACCCAGCGCCACCGCCTCAGCGGGACGATTCGGAGCCACCGGAGTTGCCGCCGGGGTTCCCTGAACGATCTCGATAGCCAAGCCGTTCGTACCGTCAGCGGCAAGCGTGGTGAGACGGGCAACGATCAGGTCCCGACGCGGGTTCACGCTGGACGCGGTAGGGACAGCCACCGTCGCACCCGGAGACCATGCCCATGTAGCGCCACCCGCAGCAAGCCCCACGAGCACGTTCCCAGCGCCAACGGCCACAGTGCGCGAAGGCTGATCGCTGTTCATCAGGAACTCAGAAGTGGACGCGAACAAGTGGGTCATGCCGAGACGCGGCACGCTCAGGCTGTTGAAGCTTGCAAGGTCGTTACCGCCGTACGTAACGCCTTCTTGGAACCATGCAAAGCCCGCCATGCTAGACCCACCTTTCTACCCAGGAAATGACCGCTCGTGCGGAAGTGAATTCGTCTCGGCTCGTCAGCCTCAGTCGGTGAATCCCGGGACCGTACTCCGGCCAGACAGAGCCCTCTTTGACGAGTCCCGTAATGTCGTCCCCGTGCGTCGTGGTCACGGTCTGTCCGGCGCTGTCAACGACGAAATCCCCGTCATAGTTCACGGAGAAGTGCCAACCCGTCGTGTCGTCCCACAGCGTGGGGGAAGCTCCGCCCGTGATGGTGACCATGGGGCGAGCGTTGACCGATCCGTACTGAGTCAGCCACGTGACCGGATCAGCGGGAGCGGCACCCGACCCGCGCACCTGCCATGGCACAGCAGCGGGGAAGGTGAGCCCGGACGTGTCCTCTTCGCGTTCGTAGCTCCGCACCACAGCCTCACGGGCAACGTCGCCCAGCACATACGGGCTCGTGGCGAACAGCTCAACGACGACGTTGCAAACCATGTTCGCGAAGTTCAGGTCAAGAGGAGCGCTCCGCTTCCGTGGACGCGCCATGATGTACCCGGTCTGATCGTTGGCCACGCCCGGAAAGCGGAAGCGAAGAGGCTTCTCAACTTCACAGGGCATGAACGCTGATTGCAGACCCATGAGCGCCTGAGTGAACTCCTCACGCGTGCTGCCGTAAACCTCAAGGGTCACGGTCACCGTTCGGCCGTTCATGTAGTCGTCACCCGCGTACAAGCCGTGACGCTGCACAAGAGTCAGGTCAGACGACCGAATCTCAGGCAGCGTCAACAGCCCGTCCATAGCGACGATGGAAACGGCGGAGTCAGGTTCCCCCATGACTAGCCCGTTGTACTCACACGTCCAGTCGTTCAGCCCCGCCATGCCATCCCCCTTGCTTGCCTACTCTTGAGAGTGGGCTGACCTACGCCGGCGACGTACGCAGCGCCCATGCGACTTCACGCCCAATCGCGAACGGATCGGCGTTCGTCTGGACGTTGACCGTGACTCCGCTGCCGCCTGAAAGCGAGTGGTTCGGTACAACGCGCGAACCGTTCGGAAGGTAAACCTCTTCCGGCCCGCGCTCACCGACGCGCACGACCCCGGAAGCCGGACCACCCATGGCGCGGATCTTCGGAATGGGATTGTCGGGCAGATCAATGCTCAGCTTGCCCCAACCCAACTTGTTCGGAATCGCGAAGTTGAGAAGGTCGACGACCCCGTTAATCGCCCCTTTCGCGGCACGGCCTACAGCGGAAGCGAGCGACGAAGCCAACCCGCCCAGCTTGGAAAGCCCGTTCTTGATTCCGTCAATGACGTAACCACCGATGGACTTGCCCGCGTTGAGGATGGAACGACCCGCGCTGAGGATGCGACCGGGGAGCGAAGTTACGAAGTTCACCACAGCGTCAAGCGCGCTCTTCGCGAGATTCTTGACGGAGGAGAAGGCCGTTCGCGTGGCACCAACGATCTTGTCCCAATGCTTGATGACCAAGCCCGCACCCGTGAAGTTCAGGAAGAGATCCTTGAGCCAGCCAAAGACCTTCTTGACCCAATCCCAAACGAACTGAAACGCGTCTAGCGTCCACTGCTTGATCGTGTCCCAGTTCTGCCAGATGATCAGAGCAAGCGCGACGATTGCCGCAATGATCAGCGCAATGGGGCCCATGGCAATCAACCACGCTGCCGCCATACGCGCGCCTTGAAGCATGGCCTGAGCGCCCATGAGAACCCACTGACCAACGATCACAGCACCGGAGATAACGGCTCGTGCTGCCGCCGCTATCCACCCCCCGATCGTTGACCACGACGCGGCCACCTGAGTTGCTGCTGACGTGACCGACGCGGTTGCCGTTGTCACCCAACCCGCCACTACTCCGGCCGCTGTGATGCCTTGCTGAATGAGCCACTGCACGAGCGCGGGGAGAATTAGGGTCGTGATCACAGTGGCGATAATCTTGAACGTCGTACTGTGCTGAGTCACGAAAGACGCGGCTGACTGAATGGCAGTACCGACAACCGCAAGCTTCGTTGCGAACGTCTCGACCACCGGGATTACAACCGCTCCCAGGAAGTCAACCACTCCGGTCTGAAGACCACGCGTGAACTGCTTGACCTTGTTCGCCGCGTTGTCGTGCATGGTCTCGCCGGCTGACTTCGCCGCACCATCAACCTTGCCCAGCGACTGAACAGCCTTAGACGGATCAAGCGCGAAAAGCGCGTCTTGCATGTCCTCAGCCTGAGTACCGAAAAGCTTCACAGCGAGAGCGGAGCGTTCGGCAGGGTCCTTGACGTTCCGCAATGCGTCAAGCGTCTGGTCAAGCGCCTTCGCTGCCGCCGGACCACCTTCCGCAATGGCTTTCGTCATGTCCTTACCGGACAGGCCGATCTTCGCGTACGTCTCGTCAACGTCAGCGCCACCCGCACGGACGATAAGCCCGAATTCCTTGAGCGAGTCAGCGACAAGGTCAGCATCACGCGCGCCACCCTTGAGCCCCTGAGAGAGCAGACCCATTGCCGTCTTACCGTCGAGTCCCAAGCCCTTGAACTGGACGCCGTACTCGTTGAAGGTGTCTAGAAGATCCTCGCTCTTGTTCGCACCTTCCTGCGTTCCCTTGACGAGAATGTCAAACGCTTCGGTCGCGTTCTTCGCCAACCCGGTCTTCAACATCTGCCCGACCGCGTTAGACGTAGGGCCAACTTCGTCACCCAAGACCGTTGCAACGTCCATGGCTTGCTTGGAAATGTTCGCCATTTCGTCAGCGGTAGCCCCGGCGGGAACTAGACCTTGCTGCCAAAGGCTCTTGAGCGCTTCGTTCGCGTCAGCCACGGATTCCCCGTAACCGTCCGAATACACGGCTCCGGCAGCCTCACCAAGCTTCTTAGCCTCAGCGGGAGACGCGCCCAACTGAGCGGCAAGCACGTCCGCACCTGCCCCCTGTTCAAGGGCTTCCATAATGCCCATGCCGATACCGGCGGCAATCGCGCCACCCGCAGCGAGAGCAAGCCCCCCGGCAATCTCCCCGAACTTGCTGACTTCCTGACCAGCATCATCAAGAGTCTGAGACAGGTCGTCAGCGTCACCAATGAGTGTGATCCGAATAGGATCAGCCACAGCGCACCCCCTACGTCATCACGGGAGTACGGCGCTCCCCGTTACCGCCGGCCGAACGGCCACGTCCCCCACGCTGAGCGCGCTTGTTCTCTTTCTCCTGAGCCTCAAGGTCATCGCTCATCTGATCAACCAACGCGCGGAAGTCCCTCAGTTCGAGAGACTGCACGTCGCCCCACGTAAGCCCCTTGAAGTGGCCAATGAGGCGAGCGCACATGACTACGCGTTGGGAACGGTAGGGTCCGCCTTCGCCTTGCCCTTGAACTCGATACGAAGGTTCTTCGCGTCATCAAGGGTGAACTCAGGGTTCGTGCGCTTCTTGACGACATAGGCCATGGCAAGGATCAGCTTGCCCTTCTTGGTTCCGGCCTTCGCCATGCTGTCCAGCGGACCGTCAATGATCTCTTCAATCTCACAGATCTCGCCAACGGTAAGGCTGTCCATCTTCAGAGACAGAACGTCGTCAGCAACAGGCTTCGGCTTCTGAGCGGGCATATCAACTCTCCAAGTAGTCGCGAACGATCTGAGAAATCAGGCGCTCGTATGTCGCGCTAACGGCTTGGCTCTTTCTCGCCATTGCGCGGTAGAGGAATCTGTTCGGGCCGATATTGCGCTTCCGGTAACCGAAGTGAATTGCGGGAGCGTAGGGAACACGGGACGCTGAGCCCGCCTTGATGGCCACCGACTTCTGAGAAGCGACGACCTTAATGGACTTGTCCAGCCGACCCGGACGGTACTTCTTAGACGACTTCGCGTCTCTCTTCCCGTCCGGGGACTCACGCACAGCAGCGGGGAGGACAAGTTCACCGGCCTTCTTGTTCGCTCCCCGGATCGTCTTGTTCAGCTCCTTGTCCCGTAGCTGACGCACGTTCCGCTGAAACTGACGGAGACCGTCAACCTGAACTGTGTAGTTGCTACGGGACACGAGCAGACTCCTTAAGGCGTGGCCGGCTCCGGCTCCGTGTACGTGACCTTGATTGCGGCAACACCCGTAGTACCGGGGTCAAGGATTCGGAACGGAAGGTTGTGCAAGGTCAGTTCGTCAACGGACGCTTCCGGGGACTCACCCGTGAACTGAACGGCCGGAGCCTCAATCTTCAGAGACGTGCTCGGAATCAAACCGGTCATGTTGACCGTGAGCCCGCACAGCTCACCCGCAATGAATGCTTCGTACAGACCCAGCGACTCAACCGAGAACTCACCCTCAAGGCTGCCTTCGTAAGTCGGCATGGCGTTGCGAACGGGCTTCTCCTTGAGCGCGTTCCCCCGCAGAAAGCGACGGTCAACGTTCAGGCCACGGTCCCCGGAAAGCTCAAGCTTCGTAGCGTTCAGCGGTACCGCGTTGCTGTCACGGGTCAGCGCAATGCTCGTCCGCGTCCAGTCATACGGGTACGACTCAGCGGGATACGTGGGCGCGATGATGTCACCCGGAACCTTGGAGTGGGTCACGTCCCGGAAGTCAAAGCCGACCGTGAGAATGGAAGCCTCTTCGGTCTCGGCAGTCAGTTCCCACTCAGTGGCGACACACCCCAGGTGCTTGTAGGCAACCTTCGTACCGTCCACGGTGGGGCGAACCATCTGCGCCGAGAACGAAGGCGACTGCACGTCAGACGAAGTCTCAAAGACCCACGTACGCGTACCGTCTCCGTTGCTCGTGACCGTGGCCTTGTCGAACGCCGCAGCGAAGAGAGACCCTGCCCCCGCGTCGAGAAGGTCAATCTCAAGCTCGCCTTCGCCACCCATGTTGACGATGTTCCGGCGGTCAGCGCGGTTGGTCTGCATACCGGCACGGAAGCCGACAGACTCAATGAACTCACGGGTTGTCTTCCACGAGTCGGCGTGGCCTTCGTACCCCTCAACGGTGCCGGACAGCGTCCCGTAAGTGGACTCCTGCCCAATGCCAATGCTTGCGTCAAGCGCCATGCTTGCGCCCCCTTCTACTGGTAAACGCGACCACGAACGCGGACGCGAACTGTGAGAGCGCTGTACGCTCCGTCAGTCGTCTCGGAAGTCTCGACTGAGGCTGACTCCGGCCGAAGGTCTACGAGCCCCGTCACGGCCGTTCTGTCGACCGTTGCGCACGCGTCAGTGATGCTGTCCCGCAGCACGTACACGGAGCGTTCCGCGTCGATCGGATTACCGGGGGTGATAGCTACGGCGTGAACTTCCACGTAGCCCGTGACGTTCGTGGGCTTCCGGCCTTCTCGCATGCCGGCTGACGCAAGGTCGTCGTCAGTGGACGCGCCTAGCCACACCTGTTGCCGCCGGGAATCCTCACCGGTCTGTGCGTAGGTGCACTGAACTCCGGCCGGAACCGAAGCCTTGAGCCGATCGAACAGCGCGGACTTCGTCTCAAACATGAACGCCACGCGGTCCCCCTACATGAAAATGAACGGCAACCGCGCGCGGAACAGATTCAGCTTCGCGTTCACTTCCGGCAGCGAAGTCGGACGGAACGAGCCCCCGGCTTGTGCAAGCTGAATGCTTCCGAATTCGGATTGAAGCTGTAGCGCGCGGTCAGGAATGCGGGACACAGTGTCAAGCACGTACTGACGCGCAATCGTGCGCACGCACCAACGGATGATTTCCGGGGTGGGGTTGTCCACGGTGTCCCACTTCTGCCCGCAGTAGACTTCAACGGTCTCAACCGCGAAGTCGATTGCTTCGGACAGAAGCGCGTCACTGAACAGCCCGGAGTCTTCCAAGCCGTCCAGCGCGCGAATGTCTGTAATATCGGCGTACGCCACGTGACCCCCTCAGCGGGGAAGGGGGCAACCTACTCTTGAGAGTGGGCTGACCCCCTTCCCGTCAAGCGGGATTAGGCACCCGCACCAATGGTCAGAACCTTCGCGGAGCGCTCATCCACAAGGAGACCGTCCGCGCGCTGAATGAACCGATACACGATCTGGTCATTCATGAACTTGTAGTCAACGGAGCGCTCAACGCGGAGCGGACCGGCAAGGCGGACCCGGTACTTGCTCAGGTCACCGAACAGAACCTTCGTCTCAGGCACACCGTCATCAGTCAGGACCGGCTTACCGTTGAAGGTGTCCGGAGCGCCGGCCACGAGACCGGAAGCCCACAGATACTGACCGTTCGCGTCCTTGAGCTTGCGCATGAGCGCGGCAGTCTTGTCCGCCACGACGTACTTAGCGTCCCGGCGGTACGACTGAGTCAGCTCGTACGACAGATCAATGAGCGCGTCAGCAACCACACCGTCAGCCGAGTCAAGCGCGAACGCGGCAGTGGCAGCGGGGGCAGACGTGATGATGCCCTTCGGCTGACCCGTACCGGTGCCGGTCAGGAAGTGTCGGCCCATACCGTCACCGATGGCCGGACCCGCGTCCCCGACAAGGAAGCCGACAAGGTCAAGCGCCTGATCCGCGATGAACTCACTAGACACCGTGGACGCGTACGCGTACTTGTAGGCGCCCACCGAAACCTGATAGGTGCTCGGAGCACTCTCAGGGATGGTGCCGTTCTCGCCAACGATGGACGCGGAGGCGCGACCGTTGACAACGGTAAAGTCGATCGGCTCACCGCTGGACGTGGTCACGATGCTCGCACCGTTGCGCATGATCGTGGAGCGCTCAACAGCCTGAGCGAGGAGCTGACCGAACAGGGTCCGGCTCAGGACGTTCGGGTTGCCGGGACGGTCAACAGCGCGGGTCTCAACGTCACCGTGCTCCGACCGGAACTCAAGCATCTTGCCGAAGCCGTCAGCCCCGCCCAGGGACCGAAGCAGAGTCGCAGCGTCCGCAAGCTTGTCCTGAGTGTCCTTCTTGCTGCCGGAGCCCTTGAGCCCCTGCATGAGCGAAGTGACGTTCTCAGTCGCAGCGAGAGCGTCAACGCCACGCTTGATCCGACCGTCAAAGTCCGCAATGGCAGTGAGAAGGTTGGTCTCCTTCTCGCGCGCCTCAGCGGACATGTCCTTACCGGCGAACTCGTCAGTCAGAGAACGAAGCTCAGACGTTGCACGCTCACGAGCCTCAAAGTTGGCGCTCAGGGTCTTCGCGTCCATTAGGCACCCGCCCTTTCATGAGCGCGGAGAAGCGCCCGTTCGTTGAAAAAAGGAACCGGCTCCGATGTGTCGGAAGCCGGTGTGTCGTTTCGCTCTTCAGATTCGGGCGGAGGGGGAGCGAAGTCCCCTATGCCTAGCGCCTGTTCGACGGACCGAAGCGCTGCCTGAGTAGTCGGGTAAGCCGGGTTAACCACCGGTCCGACTTCGGCAACGTCCATGGCCGTAATCTCCCGAACGGGGAGACCGGTCTCAGGGTCGTCGTCATCTGCCCGACGCTGCCCACCGTCCAGCACGCGGAAGGTGAAGGAGCTACCGCGAAGGTCCCCACGCTTGAGGAGAGCGGCAACGTCACGGCCGGTCGTGGTGTCGGGTAGGTCAATCTCGTAGAACCCGCCCTCACGGTCTTCACCGACCCGGAGCGTTCCCGCACCCGTCCGCCCAAGCAGGGCATTGACGTTGTGGTTGAACGTGGCAAGTACGTCGTTCTGTCGCAGCGACGGAGCCCCAGCACCCGGAACGATCCGCTCACGGAAGCCGCCCAAGTCGTGACTCAGCTCGTTGAAGCGGTAGGCGTAACCGCGCATCACGATCGCGCCGTTGTCCGCCTTGCGCTCTTCCGGTGGGCTGACCGCGAACCTACGCTCAAGGTCAGTCATCGGTACCCCCTTCGTCTTCCGGCTCGTCTTCGGCCGGCTCTTCGTCCGGCTCGTCTTCGGCCGGTGGTTCGATAGCGGGGGGCTCAACGGCGGGCTCAGGTTCGGGCTCAGGCTCCGCGCCAACCTCAGCAAGGTTCATGGGGACGCGGTACGCCTTACCCAACTTGTCCGGCAGCGGGGGAAGATCCTCAGCCGCGCGGACTTCGTCAATGCTGTAGATGCCGTTCTGCAATCCGAGTGAGTACAACTCCATACGTTCCTTCGGAGCGCCACGCTTGATCTCGTCAAGGTCGAACTTCACGAAGCGGAAGCGGTCGGCAGACTCCGCGTACAGAAGGCGCGTGAACCCTGCCTCAATGCGCTCAAGCCACGGGCGCAGAGAGAACATGCTGAATGCGATGTTCTGTTCAGCGAGACCGGAGCCCCACGAAGTGGAGTTCGTAGCGTCGCTGATCAGGTGAGGCGGAACACCGAAGATGCGCGCAATCTCAGGAACCTGAAACTGTCGCGTCTGCAAGAACTGTGCTTCGTCGGGGCTCATGGCCACCTTGGAAAACTTCGCACCTTCGGTCAGCAACGCGACGCGGTGAGAGTTGTCAACGCCTGTGTTCGCTGTGCGCCACGCTTCACGCGCGCGCTTCAATCCGTCCTCAGACATGGTGCCCGGAACTTCAACAACCGCACCGGGGACAGCGCCGTTCGCGAAGAACTTGCTCCCGTACTTCTGTGCAGCGAGAGCGAGACCGATGGACTCACGCGCGTACGTGATGGGGGAGCAGCCGGCGAACTCACCGGGAAGCATCATCCCGGGAATGTGGAGAATGTCCCTAGGCGTGAACCACCCAAGCAGTACTTCATTGCCATCGTCGTCTACGTCGAACGCCTCAAACACCTTCCGGCGCTGACCGTCCACCATGACCATGTGCGGGATGATGGCCGTAGGGTCAAGCACGTCAAGCCCTACGATGTTCGGACCCTGCCAACGAACGGCAAGGTACGCGTTCCCATCAAGCAGGAGACTGAGAACGGTCTGAGACAGAATGTCAATCCTGCCCATACCCCCCGGCTCCGCGTTCGGGTAGTCCAGCCAATCGGGGGACGTGATCGCACGCTGAGACCCACCACGCTTCGTGTACGTGGCGACGGGCAGCGTGGCAATCGTCTCCGAGAGCAGACGGACACAGCCGAAGACCGCACTCACTTGAAGCGCGTCGGACGGAGTCACCCGCTCACCAGAAGCAGCGGTCAGGGTGCCGTACAAGCTTGGGTCATACGGCACCCACTCACGCGATTCGGTCGGGGTCTCCTTCGGGCGGATCAGGTCTGACCAGAAACCCACCGGGTCCCCCTTCCTGCCTACTCTTGAGAGTGGGCTAGTCGTCGAACATCCCGGCTTCTCCGCCGATGATGTGAACGCCTTCGTCGTCTTCGTACGTGGCGAGAATCGCCGTATTGACGAAGTCCCCGTTGTCTTCGCGCCACATCACAGCGCCGTGAACGGCAAGGATCATGGCAACGGCAAGGTCAATCTTTCGGCGCGACGAAGCATGTTCCTTCGTGATGCGCGCACCACGAGCGTCTTCACGAATGACCGCGTTACCGATGTGGCGAGCAAGAGACGGGTTGCCGTCGTGGCTCATCCGACCGTCACGAGCCGCGTCGTACACGGCCTGAGTGGCAGGCACCATGCGCGCGAGTGAGTTCGTCGGAAACGCCTCAACCGGGAAGCCCTCAGCCTCAAGGTTGTCTAGCGTCTCTTCCCAGCGGTACGGGTCAGCGACAAGGTTCACGACCCGGTACATGTCCAACGCTTCCCGCAATGCCTCACGCACGTCGGGCATGGGCACGCGCCAATGAGCGTCACCCTGGGGCGCTTCCCAGTGGCCTAGGACGAACACCCGAAGGTCTTCAACGCGGCAAGCCACGAGCGCTGTGCTGTCACCCTTCCATGACCCGTCAAAGCCCAACACAACGGCTTGACCGGGTAGAAGGTCGTCGTCCCCTGCAAGGCTGTCCCACAGCCCGTGAGGCAGCCACGTAGACGCGCCACGCACGAACTGAGACAAGCGGTAAATCCTGAACGACGCTTCCGTTGACCGCTGAGCGGCTGCCTTGAAGTCGTCTTCGTTCAGAATCTCGTACGACGGGTTACACGCTTTCCAGACTTCCGGGTCAAGGTGGTCCACGGTGTCACCGATGCGCGGACCCCATGAGCGGTAGAACAACGTGGGGTCACTGACCTCACCAGAGTTCACACGCTCACCGGTCTCGCACAGTGCGGCGAACGGTCCGTCAGGATCAGGGCCGGCGGTCGACACCACCCAAGTCATGGGTTGGTTACGCGCGGCAGAACCCAGCGTCAGCGCGTCGAACAGATCGGCGTTCTTGCTGAACGCGTACTCGTCCAACGACACAGCGCACGGGTTCAAACCCTGTTGCCGCCCCGCGTCCGCGCTCACGACCCGGTACGTGTTGTCCTTGTACCGGATAATGTCGCGCTGCACGTCGCACACGGCGCTGAGCTTCGGGGACGCGTTGACCATTTGTTTGGCCGCGTCGAAAACCATACGCGCCTGATTGCGGTCATTCGCCGCAGCGATCACCTGACGTTGCATGTCCGCGCGATCAGCGATCAAGTGGTAAAGCATGATGGCTGCCGCAATCGTGCTCTTCCCGTTCTTACGGGCAATGCACACAACGGCCATACGATGCTTGCGCTTCCACTGACCGAACGCGTCTTGCTCAAGCCGGTATGCGTCAACGAGGAGTTCACGTTGCCACGGAAGGAGTGTGAACTTCTGTCCGGCGAATGAGCCAGTCAGATAGCAGAACTCCTCAATCCACTTCGTGACGCGGAACCCCTCCGAAGGGAACGGCGCGTCAGCGGGAATGTGTCGGGCGATGACCGGATCAATCTTGCTCACCGGTCACCCCCTGCCTAGAAGTCTTCGGGTCCCGCTTGAACCTTGCGGGCTTCGGCAGCCACGATTCCGAGACGCATACGCGCTTCGGGAGTGAAGCCAATGACGGTCTCGATAGCGCGAAGTTCCTTCTCCGTGCTTTCCACGTACCGCATTGCCGGGTGAACAACAGGCTGACCCGTACTGCCAATCGTCATGAGACCGTCAGCGTCCACAGCGTCAAGGAGCTGAGAGCGTCGGTCGTACAGTTCCGCGTACCGAAGGATCAGGTTGCGGTCGGTGTCGGGGGAGTAGGCGCCTGAGCCGGCTTGCCAGACTGAGCGCCAAATCTCCTTGCCCGTGTTACCCAGGTGACCCGGAGCACGGGGAGCGCGACCTTCGTACACAACCGGTGCCTCAGCCTCAGCGGCGTAGTTGGCGTTTCCGGTGCGTAGCTCAGGGCTCTTAGCGTGGCTCATGGCACCCCCTAACGGAGCGTTCATCCCCCTTAGCGGGTGCCTTCGTGGCGGGTACAAAGTGGGGCATTCGTGCTGTCACCCCAGGTGAGCGGCAGTCACGCTCAGCCAAAAACGACCATGCACCTAGCGCGCGTTTTTCGAGCTGGGGCCAGGATCGCTGAGAGGAATTGGCGGGAACTTTCGGAGCGCTCTCCCCCTAGAAGGGGCGCTTGCCGAAGTCCACTGCCGTCTTCGTCTTGTGGCATTGCTTGCAGAGCACTTGCACATTGGTGCCAATGTCTTCGCCACCCTTGGCAAGGGGCAACACATGATCAATGTCTACCTGAGAAGGCAGGAACCAACCCATGCATGTAGTGCACTGCCCAGCAACAGCCTTGCGCACAGCCCTGCGAAGACGAGCGGCAGCATTGTTGCCACGCGCTATTGCCTCGCGCCTCTTGATGTGAGACTGCACGGACCTACGTGCTGTGTAGTGGCTGTGGTGCAGTGCGCACCTACCACTGTGGGTAGCCCACTCCCTACATTCGAGACACCGTGTACGCATGGGCTACCCACCCCCCTTCTGTAGGTACCCCCTATGGGTGAGTACCCCCCTACCCACTCTTGAGAGTAGGCATCACTACGAGTGGATCAGGTAGGACTTGAACCTACAACGCACGGGTTAAGAGCCCGCTGCTCTGCCGATTGAGCTACTGATCCGAAGTGCTGTGGCTCAACCCGGTGAGAGACCGGGGAACACGCAGACACTCATGAGCCGGTGGGTTCTGACCGCCGTATCTGATGTGGAAGGGTGCGCGTTACCTCTTCCGGCTCACTACTACTAGAGCGGAAGGGATTCCTAGAGCGGAGGGGATTCCCGCGCGGGGGTTGCTGTGGTCCGCCGGCTGACAGCGGGTGGTGCAAGTTTGTAGGTTTGCAGTCTCGTCCCGTTTCTCTATAGCTTTTCTATAGTGTTACCAAGATCAGGTACAGAACTGCACTACTGCATAAGTCCAGGTCACGAAGGGGATTCTCACGGGGGGTCATGCAGGATCACGGTAGGTAGTTAGCCTAACTAACAACCTGAGGTTACAAAAAGAGGCCCGACCCCGAAGGATCGGACCCCTTCCGCTGTGGCCTAGAGACTTGCTAGCTCCGTCTCGGTTGTCTCGCTGTCCTCTTCGTCCTCTTCGGGCAGCGTTGCCCACAGAAGGCTGACACGCTCCTTCATCGGGACGAACTTGTTGGTCTCCGGGTCACGACCCCTGCCCACGCGTACACCGTCAAGGAAGAACCCCAGGAATTCGCGGCGTGCGTACACGTCCCACTTCGCCCATAGGCTTTCGGGGTTGAGGGGGTCGGAGCCGCTGAACCATTCCGCCGGGACCTGTGTGCTGCTGTTGATCAGCTTGTCTAGCTCCTCAAGGCGTTCGGTGCATTCGGCTTCGTAGGTGCGGTACTGCAATACCGTCGCACGCCACGTCTCAAGCTCCTGCCTACCCTTGTAGAGCCCCGCCTTACGGTCGTCTTGGAGATCCGTGATTGAGCGCCGGACGTTGTCTAGGTGGGCTTGTGTCTCGCGTCGGTCATCTGCCACGCCGGCCAAGTCGCGTTGCAGCGCGAACCGTTCCGCTGCTGCCGCTACCCATGCCTGATCGTCTTCGTCTTCCATATCGGCTGTGGCTAGGCGCTGCCATACCCGCCGGGCAACGAACTCGTCGATTTCGCTTCGCTTGACGGTCAGCCCGCCGTGCCCCTTGGGGTTGGAACACATGTAGTTGCCATCCGCCGTTTCCCCGTTGCGTTTGGTGCCCCCAGGACTTTGCCCCATGGACCCCTCACAGATTCCGCACCCAAGGAACATCCACCCGCTTAGAAGTGTCGCCTCAACGTCGGTGGTGGGCTTGCGATCGGGGTTCAGCTTGCCGTTGCGCTTCTCTTGTAGCTCAAGCCACTTTGAGCCCGTGAGAATGCCCGTGTGTGGCCTCAGGGGCTTTCCGGTGTCGTCGCGCCGAATGACGTTGACGTGAGCCTTGCCGCGCTTCACTCGCTCGAATGCGAAGCCCCCAATGGCAGGGTGGTTGAGGATCCAGCGGACCGTCTGAGCGCGCCACGTGATCGGCTTGTCTGTGGGGTGGATTCGGCGTTTCTGGATTGCCGCTAGTCGTCTTTCCGTGGCCCGCTTCTCTGCCATTCCGGGGGGTGGGATGTTCTCCTTCTCGAACGTCGTTGCTATGGCGTTGTCCGATACTCCGGCAAAGGACATCTTGGCCATGCGCTCAACTAGCTCAACGTGCTTCGGGTTCTCGTCGTCAGGCTCAAGGACCGACACAACGAGCTTGCCCACCTTCTTTCGCGCGGTCCTCATGCCGAACGGTGCTGACGAAGAATGCACTCCGCCCACTGCCGCAATCTCGTCCTTCGCTCCCTTGAGGCGTTCGGCTTTCAGGTCGCTGTCCTGTTTGGCGAGCGCGGCTATGAGCGCGAAGATTGCGACACCGATTGGGGTGGACGTGTCTAGGAACGGCTCAAGCACCGACATGAAGCGCACGCCGTGTTCTTTGAACTCCTTGTCAATCTCAAGCGCGTCGTGAGCCCCCTTGCGCGTGAGCCGTGACAGTTCGTTGACGACGACAACGTCACCTTCGCTGCCGCGTACGCGGGTCATCATCTTCTCAAAGTCTGCGCGGACAACGTTGGGGTCCCACCCGCTTCGGCCCTTGTCAACGAACTCGCCGGCGACGACCCAACGTACGCTAGGGCTCTGTGCGTCGCGTGCAGCGACCAACGCACGTCCGGCGGCAAGTTGGGACTCCGTGGAGACTTCGGAGCCGTCAGCGCGTCCAGCGGACTGCCGCGCGTACAGGAAGACCCGGATCACGTCGAGTTCGGCGTCAGGGACGTTGTGGGACACGAAGGGTGACATGCCTAGATCTTGGCTCATGGGTGCTGGCCTGCGCTTTCATTTGTCGGGGTTGGTGGTGCTGGTTAGTTTCTCGTGGATCACTTTCGTCAAGAACCTGTGGAAGGACGGCAGTGGGCTCGCCTTCGATGACGCAGGCGACCCGACCGCATACTTCTGGGTGCACCTGACGCTCGCCGTCGTCTCCTTTGTCTTGGGGACGGTGGTAGGGGCCATCGGGTTGCGCGGAGTCCGTGCTCTGCGCCGTACGTCATAGCTGATCGCTACAGCTGATCGGTCACTTCGGGCACTGCTGAGGGGCGCACCACCGTGGTCATCCTGTTCGTGCTGATCGGCCTCGCCGCGCTCGCGGCCCTCGCCGCGATGCAGTGGTACGCCTGGCGGCGCCTGGTGCGGGACACCACGTCCGGGCCGGGGTTCGCCCGGCGTGCGGGCGCCGTGGTCTTCGTTGCGGGGCCGCTGCTGATGTTCGCGGCGGTCGCGAGCGAGCGGGCCGGAGCGCCGTTCTGGCTGCAGAAGGTGCTGGCCTGGCCCGGCTTCATGTGGATGGCGCTGTCGATCTACCTGGTGCTCGCCCTTCTTGCCGGTGAGGTCGTACGGCCCTTCTTCTTGCGGCGGCGTACGAAGTCGACCTCTACGGAGGGCCCCGCCCCCGACCAGCCGGAGGGCGACCCCGCACCCACCCCTGACCCTGCCCCCGCTCCGGTGCGGGCACAGCCGACCGCGCCCTCGCGCCGTCTCTTCGTCTCCCGCGTCGTCGGCGGGACCGCCGCGGCCGTCGCCGTCGGAACGGTCGGTTACGGCAGCTACGGGGTCCTGCGCGGCCCTCGCGTGAAGCGCGTCACCGTGCCGCTGGCCAAGCTGCCGCGCGGGGCGCACGGGTTCCGGATCGCGGTGGTCAGCGACATCCACCTGGGGCCGATCCTCGGACGCGGCTTCACGCAGCGCGTGGTGGACACGATCAACGGCACGCAGCCCGACCTCATCGCGGTCGTCGGCGACCTGGTCGACGGCAGCGTCGAGGACCTGGGTCCCGCCGCCGCGCCGCTCGCGCAGCTGCGGGCGCGGCACGGGGCGTACTTCGTGACCGGCAACCACGAGTACTTCTCGGGTGCCGAGCAGTGGGTCGACCACGTACGCGAACTCGGCCTGCGGCCCCTGGAGAACGCCCGCACCGAACTGCCCGGCTTCGACCTCGCGGGCGTGGACGACATCGCGGGCGAGAGCGAGGGCCACGGGCCCGACTTCGCCAAGGCGCTGGGCGACAGGGACCGCTCGCGGGCCTCCGTGCTCCTCGCCCACCAGCCGGTCGTCATCCACGACGCCGTCAAGCACGGCGTCGACCTCCAGCTCTCCGGGCACACCCACGGCGGACAGCTCTGGCCAGGCAATTTCATCGCCGACCTGGCGAATCCGACGCTCGCGGGACTGGAGCGTTACGGCGACACGCAGTTGTACGTGACGCGTGGGGCGGGTGCGTGGGGGCCGCCGGTGCGGGTGGGCGCGCCGTCCGACATCACGGTCGTCGAACTGGCCTCCCGCCAGGCGTAATCGCGCGTTGGTTCGATGCGGGACGAACCTGGCCGGATAAGGCCGGGCCATAGGGTGACGGTGTGACACCGGGCACTACCTCTGCGCAGCATTAAGTGTCGGAAGTGTGTGCGGTTCTTGGCGTTTCGGTGTGCCATAGGGGGAACATTGTTGCGACGACAGGCTTTCCGGCTGCCTCCGCATCCGGCATCCGTATCGCTCGCCCGGCTCCGCGTCCATGATCATCTCGCTGCCTGGGGACACAAGGAGGAGAGCGCGGCGCTGCATGACGCCGTGCTCCTCGTGTCGGAGCTCGTGACGAACGCGGTGTGCCACGGCCTGGTCCACGACCGGGAGTTCGAGGTCGCCGTCACGGTGCTCGCCGACGGAGACTGCTTCATAGAAGTGTCCGACGAGAGCCCGACGAGACCGGAGCTGCGGGAGGCGGGGCCCCTGGAGGAGGGCGGCCGCGGCCTGCGCCTGCTCGACGCGCTGGCCGAGGCGTGGGGCGTCTGGCAACGGGGGCGGCACGGGAAGACGGTGTGGGCCCTTGTACGGGCCTGAGGCGCCCCCTGAGCGGCCTTACGCCCCTCTCTGAGCCGAGGCCCCACCCTGCCCCGCCCGCCTCAACCGTCCGCCCACCTCAACCGTCCGCCCGTCTCAATCGCCCACCCACCTCAATCGCCCACCCACCTCAACCGCCCGCCCGCGCAGGCAACGTGACCGTCACCGTGAGCCCCGCCCCCGGCGCCGTCTCCACCCCCACCTCGCCGCCGTGCGCCGCGACGACCCCCTGCACGATCGCCATCCCCAGCCCACTGCCCGCACCCCCGCCCGCGCGAAAGAACCGGTCGAACACGCGTGCCGCGTCCGCCTCCGCGAGGCCCGGCCCCCGGTCGGCCACGCGCAGCCGCACCACCCCGTCCTGCCGCTCCACGCCCAGCGTGACCGGGGCGTCGGCCGGCGTGTGGACCCGTACGTTGGCAAGCAGATTGCCGAGCACCTGGCGCATCCCCGACTCGTCCGCGCGGATCAGTACCGCCCCCTCGGCGCGGACCGTGAGCGGACGCTCCGGCTCCTGCACCCGCAGATCGTCGGCGGCATCCCGTACGAGACGGCTCAGGTCGACGTTCATGAAGCGCAGTTCCGGCTGCTGGTCGAGGCGGGCCAGGGTGAGCAGCTCGTCGACCAGGTGTCCCATCCGGTCGGTCTCGGCGATGACGCGGCTCCACGCGCGCGTGCGCTCCGCCGGGTCACGGAGCATCCCCTTGTCGTACAGCTGCAAGTAGCCGCGGATCGCCGACAAGGGCGTACGCAGCTCGTGCGAGGCATCGGCCACGAAGCGGCGCAGCTGTGCCGAGCTGCGTTCGCGGGTCTCGAAGGCGGACTCCACCTGGTGCAGCATGGAGTTGAGGGCCAGGCGCAGCTGTTCGGTCTCCGTCACCGGGGCGCGGCTCGACGGGACGCGCCGGGTGAGGTCGCCCTCGGCGATGGCGGACGCGGTCTCGACCATGTCCTCCAGAGGCCGCAGCCGGTGATGCGCCGAGATCATCGTCAGGACGGCGAGCAGCCCCAACAGGACCACTCCGAAGGCGGCGTCGAGCTTGAGCGCCTTCCTGACGCCCGATTCCACGTCCTGCGTGTCCGCGGCCATCAGGACCGTCGTGCCGTCGGCGAGCTTCGCGCCCACCATGCGGTGGGCGTCACCGTCCAGGATGATGTCCTGCGGCTCGGAACGGTCGGCGACCTCCTCGGCGTCGTCGGCGGCGGCGGCCAGGGCGCGCTGGCGCGCGGTCGGGGCGAGCGCGCCGATGGCGACGGGCTCGCCCCGCTCGTCCACCGCCACGAACACGGTGTTGCCGCGCGGCAGGGCGCTCGCACGCTCCTTGCCGCCGGGGGAGAGCTTGTCGAGGGCGATGCCCAGTTCGCTGAGCCGTTCGATCTCCTTCATGGTGAGCCCGGTGTTCAGGAGCGAGTCGCGCGACTGCGTCAGGTCGGCGTCCACGTTGTCGAGCAGGTAGTGGCGCATGCCCATGACGCTCACACCGGTCGCCACGATGACGCCGAGGGCGAGGAGTGCCACGTTCACCCATGTGAGCTTGGCGCGCAGCGAACTCATGCCGCGGTGCGCACGCCTCATGCGAGGCCGTATCCCACACCCCGCCGGGTCGTGATCACCGGTGGGCCGAGCGCGTCCAGCTTGCGCCGCAGATAACTGATGTAGGTCTCCACGACGGTCGACTCGGCGGGATGCTCGTACTGCCAGACGTGGCGCAGGAGCTGCTCCTTGGGCACCACCCGGCCGCCGTTGCGCACAAGGAAGCGCAGCAGGGCGTACTCCGTGGGTGTGAGCTGCGCTGTGCGGCCGGCGCGGCGCACCACGTAGGCCGTCTCGTCCAACTCCAGGTCTCCGTAGCGCAGCGGTGGCCGCTGGGGGAGCACGTCGCCCGCCCTGGTGCGGCGCAGGACCGCTCCGATGCGGGCGATGACCTCGTCGATGTTGAACGGCTTGGTGATGTAGTCGTCGCCGAGACCGAGGGCGCCCACGACCTCCGCGGGCGCGTCGCGGGCCGTCACGAAGAGCAGGGCCGCCTCGGGGCACCGGGCCCGCAGTTCCCCGGCCAGGGCGCGGCCGTCGCCGTCCGGCAGCATCACGTCGAGCAGCGCCACGTCGGGCCGGGTGCGCCCGGCGAGCGCGAGGGCCTCGTGGACGGTGCCCGCCACCATCACGTCGAAGCGGTGGTAGCGCAGGGCGATGGCGAGCACGTCGGCGATGCTCGGCTCGTCCTCGACGACGAGCACGGTGGCCCCGGCGCCGGGACCGCCGGGGCCACCGCGTCCCTCCGGCCCGGTACGCACTCCGACATCAGTTCCCTGCTGGCCTTCGGCGTGGCTCATGACCTCAGTATCGGCGCGGGCGTTGTACGAAGACCCGGTCCGTGCCTTGGAGTTACTTGAGAATCATGGCCGCGCGGCGCCTTCGCGGCGTGGTGGCGCCGATGCTGAGGCTCCTGAGGCACGGACCCGGGGGACCTGGCGAACGCGGAGGAGGAGTGGATCGTGGCGGCATTGGCACGGTGGTGCTATCGGCACCGTCTGGTGGTCCTTGTGCTGTGGGTGGGGGCTCTGTTCGGCCTGGGGGCCGCGGGGGCATCGGCGGGAACGAACTACTCGAATGTGTTCTCCCTGCCGGACACCGATTCCAAGCGCGCGTACGACCTGATGACGAAGGCCTTCCCGGAGAGCGCCGGAGACACCGACACGGTCGTCTGGCGCGTCGACGAGGGAGCCTCGGCCCGTGACGCGGACGTACGTTCCCGTGTCGAGCCGGCGCTCAAGGAGATCGCCGGCATGAAGGGCGTCGGCGAGGTCGCCAGCCCGTACGCCTCCGAGCGGGCGGGCGCGGCCCAGATCAGCGCGGACGGGCGCATCGCCTACGCGCAGGTGACCTTCGCCGAGGAGGCGAACTCGGTCCCCAAGGAGCTCGTGCAGGACGTCGTGGACACGGCTCAGAACGCCGAACGCGCCGGCCCGCAGGCCGAACGCTCCGGTCTGCAGGTCGAACTGGGCGGCCAGGCGATCACCCGCATCCAGGAGCCGCCCACCGGCATCGCCGAGATGGTCGGCATCGCGGCCGCGGCCGTCGTGCTCTTCCTGGCCTTCGGTTCGCTCTTCGCGATGGCCCTGCCCATCGTCATCGCCGTCTTCGGAGTGGGCCTCGGCATGCTCTCCACGATGCTGCTCAGCCACGTCACCGACATCCCCGAAGTGGCCCCGCTGCTCGGCTCGCTGATCGGCCTGGGCGTCGGCATCGACTACGCCCTCTTCATCGTCACCCGGCACCGGCGCGGCATCCTGCGCGGCATGGACCCCGAGGAGTCCGCGGTGCAGGCCCTGAACACCTCCGGCCGCGCCGTGCTCTTCGCGGGCGGCACGGTGTGCATCGCGCTCGCCGGGATGCTGGTGATGAACATGCGCTTCCTGGACGGCGTGGTCATCGCGGCGTCCCTGACGGTGGTCCTGAGCGTCCTCGCGGCCATCACCCTGCTGCCCTCGCTCCTCGGACTCCTTGGCCCCCGGGTGCTCAGTCGCAGGCAGCGGCGCCACCTCGCCGCCACGGGACCGGAGCCCGCCGAGGCGAGCGGCCTCGCGGCGCGCTGGTCCTCGTACGTACAGAAGCGGCCGCGTTCGATCGCGGCGCTCGCCTTCGTGGTGATGGCCTTCCTCGCGCTGCCGTTGCTCTCCTTGCGGCTCGGCGCGACCGACCAGGGCAACCACCAGGAGTCGACGACGACCCGGCAGGCGTACGACCTGCTGGCCGACGGATTCGGTCCCGGATTCAACGGCCCCCTCCAAGTAGTGGCCGATCAAGCCGGCACCGGGAACCTGGTGGCGACCATCCGCGAGACGGAGGGCGTCGCGAGGGTGGCGGCCGCCCCGCCCGCGAACGGTGTGTCGGTCATCAACGTGGTCCCGACGACCTCCCCCCAGTCCGAGGAGACGGACCAGCTCATCGACCGTCTACGGGGAGACGTGATTCCGCAGGCCGGAGTCGACGCCCATGTAGGCGGTGTCACCGCGGTCTTCAAGGACTTCGCGGCGGTGACCGGCGATCGACTGCCCTACTTCGTAGGAGCGATCATCACGCTCGGCTTCCTCCTGCTGCTGGTCGCGTTCCGCTCGCTGGTGGTGCCGCTGACGGCGGCCCTGATGAACCTGATCGCGGCGGCGGCATCCTTCGGTGTGCTGGTGGCGGTCTTCCAGTGGGGCTGGGGCACGGAACTCCTGGGCATCGGCAAGGAGGGCCCGATCACCGCCTTCCTGCCCGTCATCATGCTGTCGCTGCTCTTCGGGCTCTCGATGGACTACCAGGTGTTCCTGGTGAGCCGCATGCACGAGGAATGGGTGCACACCAAGGACAACGCCCGCGCGGTGCGGGTGGGCCTCGCCGAGACGAGCAGGGTCATCAACTGCGCGGCGCTGATCATGATCTGCGTCTTTTCCGCGTTCGTCCTGAGCGGCGACATGGAGGGCGCGATGGCGGGCATCGGTCTGGCCGCGGCGGTCGCCCTGGACGCGTTCATCCTGCGCACGGCCCTCGTCCCGGCCGCGATGCACCTGCTCGGCCGTGCCAACTGGTGGCTCCCCGCGGGCCTGGAGAAGCGCCTTCCGCACCTGGCGGTGGAGCCGCGGGAAGAGGAGGCCGAGCCGACGCCCGCGCCGCACTCGCCCGCCCTCCACTCGTCCGTCCCCCACTCACCCGTCCCCCACGCGCGCGTGGGGGAGCCGGAGGGCGAAGGTGGTGGCTCCGTAGTGCACGGTTTCATCCGCACAGCGGAGGGCGACCCGGTGGAGGGTGCGACGCTGACCCTCCTCTCCAAAGGAGGCAGCCAGCTGGACCGCGTGACCTCCCTCGCGGACGGCTCGTACATCGTCGCGGCCCCGTCGGCGGGCGCCTACCTGCTGGCCGTCACGGCCCCCGGCCACGTGTCCCGCGCACGGCACCTCATGGTCGCGGACGAGCCACTGGTGTACGACGTGGAGCTGGTGGCGGGGGAGATGGACACGGTGAACTAGCCGGTGGGGGCGTGGACGCGGTGAACTAGCCGGTGGATCAGGGGCGCACGGCACGGACCCTCGGCAGTCCGGTCACCGACATCACGAGCGAGTAGAGCGAGGTCGTGGCCGTGATGAAGAGCCGGTTGTTCCTCGGCCCGCCGAAAGCGATGTTGGAGACGGCCTCGGGGACGGTGAGCCGCCCGATGAGGGTGCCGTCGGGGTCGTAGCAGTGCACCCCCTCGTGGAAGGCGGCGGCCCACAGCCGGCCTTCGTCGTCGAAGCGGATGTTGTCGAAGCCGGCCTTCGACTCGGCGAAGACGGCGCCGTCCGTGAGGGCCGTCCCGTCCTCGCTCACGTCGAGGACCCGGATTCTCGACGCGCGCGAGTCGGACACGTACAACTGCCGCTCGTCGGGCGAGAAAACGAGGCCGTTCGGTCCGTCGAAGCCGTCGGCGACGATGCGCACGTCGCCGGTCACGGGGTCGATCCGGTAGACGTGACAACCACCGATCTCGGGGGCCGCGCGATGCCCTTCGTAGTCGCTGGTGATCCCGAAGTCCGGGTCGGAGAACCAGATCGACCCGTCCGAACGGACCACGGCGTCGTTCGGGCTGTTGAACCGCTTGCCCTCGAAGCGGTCGGCGAGAACCGTGACGCGGCCGTCGTGTTCGGTACGGGTCACGCGCCGGTTGCCCTGCTCGCAGCAGATCAGGCGGCCCTCGCGGTCGAGGGTGTTGCCGTTCACGTACCCGGCGGACGACCGGAAGACCCCGACGGCGCCGGTCGTCTCATCCCAGCGCAGCAGCCGGTCGTTGGGGATGTCGCTCCAGATGAGCTGGCGCCAGGCGGGCAGATAGAGCGGCCCTTCCGCCCACCGGCAGTCGTCGTACAGCACCTCCAGCTTGGCGTCCCCGTTGGCGCACCGCCCCGTGCGGAAGCGCTCGTCCAGAACCTCGTACGACGTAGGGACTTTCTGGGAAGACATAACGACCCCTGTCTCACGCAATGAGTGAACATCATTCGGTAGCGAGATGATATTGCAGTACGAGGTATGGTGTGCGTCAAGAGCTGATGAACGGACGGCGGGACCACGAACGGATGGCAGGACCATGAACGGATGGCGGGTTCGCAACTGATGGACGACACCGACCGCGCGCTGCTCGCACTGCTGCAGGAGGACGCCGCCCAGCCCTACGCGACCCTGGGCAAGGCGGTGGGGCTCTCGGCGGGCGCGACCCACGAGCGCGTACGCAAGCTGCGTGAGCGCGGGGTGATCCGCCGTACGACGATCGACGTCGACCCGGCGGCCGTGGGCCAGGGCGTGCTCGCCTTCGTCATGGTCGACTCGACGGCGTGGATGGGGGACCGCGCGGCGGACTTCGCCGCGATCCCCGAGATCCAGGAAGCGCACGTCATCGCGGGCGCGGCCAGCGTCCTGGTGAAGGTCCGCACGGGGACGACGGAGCAACTCCAGGACGTGCTGCGGCGGCTGTACGCGATCGACGGGGTGAGCGGGACTCAGGCGACGGTGTCGCTGGAGACGTTCTTCGAGCGGCCGGTGTCGCCGGGGGTGTCGCCGGGAGCGGCCTGAGGGGTGGTGGCGGCGGTGGTGGTGTGCGCCTCGAAGCGGCGCACACCCGGTACGGCCGCCGTCCCCGCGCACGCGAGCCCCACCACGGCCGCCGCGATCCGCAGAGGGGCCGCCGTGCCCCATGCGTCCGCCGCGAGCGGGAGCGGGCGCTTCTCGGGGATGCTGCGCCGAATCATGATGGGAGCGGCGGAGGCGGACGGCGGGGCGCGCTAAGGCTGACGCGCGCCCCCTGGCTCAACTCCGCGCCAGCTCGGGCCGCTTGCGGTAGTCGGTGAACCCGATGACGTTCCCCCAGGGGTCGGCGACCTCGACGGTCCACCCGGTGGCCACGGAGGCGGGCGGCGCGAGCGCCTTGATCCCGGCGGCCTCCAGTGCCCGCCCGGCGGCCCGGGCGTCCCCCACCTCAAGCCACACCCGCGGCATGGCCCACGCGGTGGGCCGATGCTCGACCCCCTCCTCCACCCGCAACAGAATCCCGGGCGTCTCCTTGCCCACCTTCAGGATCGCGAGCCCGATCTCGTCGATCCGGTGCGTCACGGGAAACCCGGCACGCTCGTAGAAGGCGACGGCCTCACCGAGGTCGCCGACGGGAAACAGGACGTTGTCGAAGCCGAGCAACTCGATCGACCGGTCTTCGGCCGACTGGTCAACGGATTGACGAACGGGCTGCTCAACGGACAGGCCGACCGAGTGGTTGTCTGACATTCCGCCAGCGTAGATCGTTATGTCCGAATTTAGTCGTACCGTCACAGGTTGTTGGATGCGTGGACCCCGTTCTCACCCGCCCGGACCAGCGGTTGACGGACCCGTCGCCGGAGCACTCGCTTCACTCAATCCCAGGGCTCGCGCACCGGCTTGCGTTTCCACCATTCCCCGAGTTCGGCCTCGGGCTTCTCCTTCGTGGGACGCACCCAGGGGCGCAAGGAGAGTTCCGGGTCCGGGACGGTCTCGGCACGGAAACGCGAGTCCAGCCGCGCTAGGAGCCGACCCAACGCGCCCTCGCGCGCCTCGGCCGGCAAGGAATTCCTCATCACATCCTCAAGGGAGTCACGTGAGTCCAGGTCGTTGCTATAGGCGCTGACGGGATAGAAATCCTCGCTCGACCAACCCGGTTCCAGACGGCGCACCAGACGTTCCCAGGAGGCGAACAGATGGGCCACCGAGTAGACAGGCTCGGTCATGGATTCCCGTGCCTTCGGCGCGAGTCCTGACCGTTCCGCCTCCAGCCGCTCCACGTCATAACGTGCGATGGCATTCAGCACCGGGCCTGACAGGCCGACCCACGCAGACCTGCTTTCGGGCGCCGCCCAGAACACGCTCTCCAACCCACTCACTCCTTTAGTTGCTTCAGGAAATACTCGTAACCGCCGCTGGGCTGCATGAACGTTCCATTGTCCCCCTCGCGGATCAGCATCGTCCCGCTCGCATCGTCCCACCAGGCGAAACGGGGATTCCCCGATGTGGTGCTGCGCATGCGGATACCAGGAGCGCCGGTCATCATGTTCTCCAAATGCTCCGCTACATCCCGATCGTCGACTCCTGGAATTCCTCGCTTGTTGATGTCTCCGTGTGCGGCGATCTTGTCGGCGAGAACTGGCAGGTTGCCCTGTTGGCTCGCGGGGTCCGGTTTGCCCATCTCGTAGAGACCGAGCGGGTCGCAACGGAGCAGAGGATCGACGACGTAACGGAAGGGGTTGGGGGCGGGCCCCAGGCCCAGAGGGTCGGGGGTGGCGTAGCGAC
This sequence comes from Streptomyces sp. NPDC055099, assembly GCF_053607685.1. Lineage (NCBI taxonomy): Bacteria > Bacillati > Actinomycetota > Actinomycetes > Kitasatosporales > Streptomycetaceae > Streptomyces > Streptomyces sp. NPDC055099. The sequence continues at coordinate 189,104 of NZ_JBSGUA010000005.1, forward strand.
CCGTCTCCGGGTCGTAATAACGGTGGACGTTGTAGTGCAGACCCGTCTCGGGGTCGAAGTACTGTCCGGGGAAGCGCAGCGGTGTGTAAGCGCTGTTTCCGTCCCGCCAGGCGGTGATACCCCACAGGGTGCACCGGCCGTGCCAGGCGATATGGCCGTCCTCGTCGATAAGTTCGGTGGGAGCGCCCGCGAGATCGGTGGCGATGGCGAAAAACCGTGCGTCGATTTCCTCGCTGGTGGCAGTGAGGATTCGTTCGGTCTGTGCGATGGGGCGCAGACCGTCGTGCTCCCAGGTCAGTGCTACGGCGTGCAGGCGCGAGTGATCGGTGGTGAGTTGCTCGCAGAGGGTCGTGCCGTCCCAGGTGAAGTCGGTCTGTTCCACAACGGTCGTGCCGTCCGCGCCGAGTCGCTGCTTGGAGATCCGGCGCCCCATCGGGTCGTAGCGGTACCTCCACAGCGTGCCGTCCGGGGTGCGGACCGAGGTGAGCCGGTCCTCCGCGTCCCAGGTGTACGTCCAGGTCTCCGGCTTGCGGGAGAGGCGGCGTCGGTGGCGGCGCACCACTCGTCCCTGGTCGTCGTAGCCGTATCGGGTGCCGCCGGCCCGGAGCAACCGGGTGCCCTCGGAGACGCGTCGCCCCGCTGCTGTCTGTCCGGGGTGCCTGCTCGGCCAGTCGGCGGTCGCTTGCGTGCCGTCGTCGTCGTAGGCGTACGACTCGCTCCAGCCTTCTGCTCGGACGGCGGTGACGCGGCCGGCCGCGTCACGCTCGTACGTTCGGCTCAGACCGTCCTTGCCGTCGATACCGGTGAGGTGTCCGTCGGCGCGGTAGCGGTAGGAGCGGTCACGAATGGTGTGCCCGCCGCCGGTGGTGATCGACTGGGCAGTGATCCTGCCGGGACCGTCGTAGGCCTGGGTCAGTGACAGGGTGTCGTCGACGTCGAGCGCGAGTAGTCGCCCCGCGGCGTCGTAGCCGAAATCCAGGGTCCGGCCCGCGGTGCTCACTCGCGTGCGGTCACCCCGCCCGTCGTAGCTCCAGGTGCTGGTCGCGCCGGTTGGGGTGGTGCGGTTCAGGGTCCGGCCCGCGGCGTCGTGGGCGAAGGTGAGCGTTCGCCCGTTGACGGTCTCGGAGACGAGGCGGCCCTGCGCGTCCCGGTGCAGCGTCACGCTCGCGTCGGGGCCCTCGGCTGCGCAGAGCCGGTCGGACAGGTCGTAGGTGTACGTACTGACGGCGCCGTCCGCGTCCTTGGTGACCATGCGCCCGAACACATCACGGGTCATGCCGACGGTCTGCCCGACGGCATTGGTCCGCAGGATGACCTGGCCCTTGGCGTCGTGGCCGTACGTCTGTGTGCGACCGTCGAAGTCCGTCTCGGAGAGGAGCCGGCCCGCGATGTCGTACGCGTAACTCCAGCGTCGCCCGTCCGGTCGGTTGACACCGAGAAGGCGCAGCGAGGGGTCGTACTCAAAGGTGTGACGGACACGGTCGGGTCCGGTGCGCGCCGCGAGCAGGTTGAAGTGGGTGTACTCGAACCGTGTCACCGCGCCCATGGCATCGGTGTGGCTCGACCGGTTGCCCTCGGGGTCGTACGTCCAGACCTCCGCCTGCCCGTCTGCCCCGACCCGGCGCAGGAGTTCGCCGTCTGTGCCCCATTCCATGCGGGTCGTGTTGCCGAGGGGGTCGGTGACGGTCGCCACTCGGCCGAAGGCGTCATGGGCGTATCGCGTGACACCGCCCAGAGGATCGGTGACGTGCTCGGCCAGACCGGCCGCGTCGCACCGCACGCGGGTGAGGTGGCCCGTCGGGTCGGTGACCGAGGACAGGTGACCGGCGCTGTCGTAGGTGTAACGGATCGTGGCGCCGCCGGGCTTGACGATGGTGAGGCAATTGCCGCGGGCGTCGTACTCCCGGCGTGTGACTTGCCCGTCCGGGCCGGTGATGGCGATCGGGCTGCCCTGGACGTCGTATGCGAGATGTACCGTCGCACCGTCCGGGCGAGTGACCTCCAGGAGCCTGCCGAGGCTGTCGTACGCCTTGCTCGTGGTGTGACCGAGCTGATCCGTCCAAGACCTCAGGTGGTGGTGCTCGTCCCAGGTGGTGCGGGTCGTACCACCGAGAGGGTCGATCTCGGCGACGACCTGGCAGTTGTCGTTGACCACGAACTTCGTGACGGCGCCCTCGGCGGTGGTGAGGGAGGTGACCCGGGCGCGGGGCCAGGCCGGATCCGTGCCTTCGTAGTCCAAGGTGAGGGCGCTATGCCCGGCCTCACCGCCCTCCGCGACGCAGCGGTCCTCGGAGTCGTACGTGTAGCTGTAGCTGCGGCCGTTGCGATCGGTCCAGGAGGTGACGCGGTACCGGTCGTCGTAAGTGAACCTCGCAGTATGGCCGTTGGCGTTGACGACCCCGGTGAGGCAGTTGTCGGAGTATTCGTACCTCCGCAGCGCGACGTCCGATCCGTCTTCGCCCCCACCTGCCAGGTGCAGAGCGGTGACGCGCCCATCGGTGACCGTCAGCTTGAGGTGGTAGCCGCCGCTGTGCCGGATCGCGAGAGGAGTGCCGTCCAGAGCGTAGTCAAAGTCGACGGTGTTGCCGTTACGGTCAGATATTCGCTCCAGCAGGGCGATGCCGTCGACAGGTACACCGAAGCGGCGGCTATGCCCGGTGAGCGGGTCGTCAACGCGGTAGCCGCCGTCGTCGAGACGGGTCAGGGGACGACGGGGACCGGCCTCGGGAAGGGCCGGCTCCAGTGCGCTCTCGGGGTGGGGGTAGCCCAGGAGTAGCCCGTCCTCGGTGACATACACCACCCCGTTGGTGTGGGTCTCAAGGCGCTGATCGATGGTCGAGGCCCAGGTGGGGCCGAACCACCAGCCGGTGCGGTAGCCGGAGGAGACTCGGCGGGTGAAGGCCAGCGGCAGTGAGCCGGGCAGGGCGACATCGGTCTCCGGCAGGAACATGAAGCCGGTCGCCATGTCAATCGGGTCGGACCCCTTGCTGTTCACCGCGTCCGCGGCTCGATTGTCAGCGCCCTTGGCGCCGTCGGCGAGAGCATCCGGCGCGTTCTTGCCGAGCCCCTTGAGTCCGGCCTTCAGTCCCTTCAGTCCGCTCTTGAGGCCCTTCATTCCCTTGGCGAGGCCTCGGAGGGAGGTCAGGCCCTTCATGCCGGGGATGCAGTCCAGGGCGGCGAAGGCGACGTCGAGTAGACCTGCTTCCCCGTTGGCGTATTTATGGAGGGTGTCGGCCAGGACGACAAGCGCCGCGATGAGGACGATGGCGCCGAGGATGGGTCCGCCGATGATCATCGCGATGACGCCGAGGACGGCGACCGCAAGCGAACCAAACGCTATCTCTGGGGCTCGCGAGGAGACCAGGCGGGTTTGCGTCGACGGGAAGTCAACGGGCATGCGGATTGCAGCGATTCAGGCTCAATTCCCTGCGAAATCCCCGTACCGGGTGTGATCGGGGATGACCGGTTCTGTGACGCCGAGTGGCCGGCGTAGCGGCGTCGTTTGCCGTCGCAGGCTTCGCTGAGGTCTCGGGCCTCAGGCCTGAGACGCGTGTGTCTTCACCTAGTGGCCCGCACCGTACTCGAACGAGTGAGGCTTCGGGATTCCCGCTCGGCACTCTGAGGCGCAAGGCGAGACTCCGTCGCATGGGAGCAATCACGAGCGCCGCATCCGGGAACGGGCGCGAGGACCAGTCGCCGTACCGCTGGCCGGGCGTACTTGCGGGGCTCGAGGCTCGAGCAGGCGTCCCGCATTTCTGGCGTGTCGAGCAGGACGAGGAGAAGGGGTTGCCGGTCGTCTACGTCTTTGAATTCGACCCGGCCACGCGGTCCTGCGGGCTGATCGGCATCTTCCACGACCGGCTCAAGCTTTCCTCGCCCTTCGACGTCGAGATCGACCTGGCCGCCGTGAACCGCCGCCCCGGACTGCCGCTCCCGTAAAGGCGAAGGCCCCGCCCCCGGTGCGAAACCGGGAACGGGGCCCACGTACAGCCAGAGGCGTACTCAGAAGCGGCGCGTGATCAGTGCGCGCTTGACCTCCTGGATCGCCTTCGTGACCTCGATGCCTCGCGGGCACGCGTCCGTGCAGTTGAACGTCGTGCGGCAGCGCCACACGCCGTCCTTGTCGTTGAGGATTTCGAGGCGCTGCTCGCCCGCTTCGTCACGGCTGTCGAAGATGAAGCGGTGCGCGTTGACGATCGCCGCCGGGCCGAAGTACTGGCCGTCGTTCCAGAAGACCGGGCAGGACGACGTGCACGCGGCGCACAGGATGCACTTCGTGGTGTCGTCGAAGCGCTCGCGGTCCTCGGGCGACTGCAGGCGCTCGCGCGTCGGCTCGTTGCCCGTCGTGACCAGGAACGGCATGACGTCGCGGTACGCCTGGAAGAACGGGTCCATGTCGACGACCAGGTCCTTCAGGACCGTCAGACCCTTGATCGCCTCGACCGTGATCGGCTTGGACGGGTTGATGTCCTTGATCAGGGTCTTGCAGGCCAGGCGGTTGCGGCCGTTGATGCGCATGGCGTCGGAGCCGCAGATGCCGTGGGCGCAGGAGCGACGGAAGGTCAGCGACCCGTCCAGGTCCCACTTGATCTTGTGAAGGGCGTCGAGGACACGCTCCTTCGGGTCGATCTCGATCTCGAAGTCTTCCCAGGTCGCGTCCGCCGAGATCTCCGGGTTGAAGCGGCGGATGCGGAAGGTGACCGTGATGTACGGGGAGTCGGCGAAGCCGGCCTCGGGCTTGGCGTCTTCCTTGTCGAGGGTCGGGGTTGCCATCAGTACTTACGCTCCATCGGCTGGTAGCGGGTCTGGACGACAGGCTTGTAGTCGAGGCGGATCGACTCGGCGCCGTCGTCGCCGACCTCGCGGTACGCCATGGTGTGGCGCATGAAGTTGACGTCGTCGCGGTTCGGGAAGTCCTCGCGGTAGTGACCGCCGCGCGACTCCTTGCGGGCCAGGGCCGACTGCGCCATGACCTCGGCCAGGTCGAGCAGGTTGCCCAGCTCGATGGCCTCCAGGAGGTCGGTGTTGAAACGCTTGCCCTTGTCCTGGATCGAGACGTTGAGGTAGCGCTCGCGGAGCTCCGCGATCTTCTCCACCGCCGTCTTGATCGTCTGCTCCGTGCGGAACACCATGACGTTGGCGTCCATGGTCTCCTGCAGCTCCTTGCGGAGGTCGGCGACCCGCTCGTTGCCCGTGGCGTCGCGCAGGCGCTCGACCTGGGAGACGACGAGCTCCTCGGCGTTCTCGGGGAGTTCGACGAAGTCGTTCTTCGCCGAGTACTCCGCGGCGGCGACGCCCGCGCGCTTGCCGAAGACGTTGATGTCCAGGAGCGAGTTGGTGCCCAGGCGGTTGGCGCCGTGGACGGAGACGCAGGCGACCTCGCCCGCCGCGTACAGGCCGGGAACCACCGTGGTGTTGTCCGCCAGGACCTCACCCTCGACGTTCGTCGGGATGCCGCCCATGGCGTAGTGCGCGGTCGGCTGGATCGGGATCGGGTCCGTGTAGGGCTCGATGCCGAGGTAGGTGCGAGCGAACTCCGTGATGTCCGGGAGCTTGGCGTCCAGCTGCTCCGGCGGGAGGTGCGTCAGGTCCAGGTACACGTGGTCGCCCTCGGGGCCGCAGCCGCGGCCCTCTCGGATCTCCGTGTAGATGGAGCGGGACACCACGTCGCGGGACGCGAGGTCCTTCATGACCGGCGCGTACTTCTCCATGAAGCGCTCGCCGTCCTTGTTGCGGAGGATGCCGCCCTCACCACGGGCGCCCTCCGTGAGAAGGATGCCCATGCGCCAGATGCCGGTCGGGTGGAACTGGAAGAACTCCATGTCCTCCAGCGGCAGACCGCGGCGGTAGCAGGCCGCCTGGCCGTCGCCCGTCAGCGTGTGCGCGTTCGACGTCACCTTGAAGAACTTGCCGGTGCCGCCCGACGCGTAGACCACGGCCTTCGCCTGGAAGATGTGGATCTCGCCGGTCGCCAGTTCGTAGGCGACGACGCCCGCGCTCTTCTTGACGCCGTCGACCTCCACCAGGATCTGGTCGAGGACGTAGAACTCGTTGAAGAACTCCACGCCCTCCTTGATGCAGTTCTGGTAGAGCGTCTGGAGGATCATGTGGCCGGTGCGGTCGCCCGAGTAGCAGGCACGGCGGACCGGGGCCTCGCCGTGGTTGCGGGAGTGACCGCCGAAACGGCGCTGGTCGATCTCACCCTTGGGCGTACGGCCGAACGGCAGGCCCATCTTCTCCAGGTCGAGGACCGCGTCGATGGCCTCCTTCGCCAGGATCTCGGCGGCGTCCTGGTCGACCAGGTAGTCGCCGCCCTTGATCGTGTCGAAGGTGTGCCACTCCCAGTTGTCCTCCTCCACGTTGGCGAGCGCGGCGGCCATGCCGCCCTGCGCCGCGCCCGTGTGGGAGCGGGTGGGGTAGAGCTTCGTCAGGACCGCGGTGCGGCTGCGCTTCGTCGACTCGATGGCCGCGCGCATGCCCGCGCCGCCGGCGCCGACGATGACAGTGTCGTACTTGTGAATCTTCACTGGGTTCGCCTCGGCTTTAGCGGATGTTCGGGTCGAAGGTGAAGATCACCAGCGTGCCCAGAAGGATGGTGAACACCGTGGCGGTGTACAGCAGGCCCTTGAGCCACAGGCGCGTGTTGGCGCGCTCCGCGTAGTCGTTGATGACCGTGCGCAGGCCGTTGGCCCCGTGCAGCATCGCGAGCCACAGCATCAGCAGGTCCCAGACCTGCCAGAACGGCGAGGCCCAGCGACCGGCGACGAACGCGAAGCCGATCTTGCTCACTCCGCCGTCGAGCACCAGCTGGATCAGCAGGTGGCCGAGGACCAGGACGACGAGGACGACGCCGGACAGGCGCATGAAGAGCCATGCGGCCATCTCGAAGTTGCCGCGGGTCGAGCGCGGGGTCTTGGAGGTGCGCTTGCGCGGCGCCTCGATGAGGGGGGCCGGGTTGTCGACGTCATAGAGCGAGGCGCCTTCGACGGGGCCCACTCCGGCTTTGTCGAGCGTGGTGTCGGACATGTCTGGCGTCAGCTCCCGAAGACTTCGCGGACGGCGTGGCCGAGGACCGGGTAGAGCGCCCCCACCATCAGGACGACCCAGATGCCCACGACGGTCCAGAGCATCTGCTTCTGGTAGCGCGGGCCCTTCGACCAGAAGTCGACGGCGATGACACGCAGGCCGTTCAGCGCGTGGAAGAGGATGGCGGCGACCAGGCCGTACTCAAGGAGTGCGACGAGGGGGGTCTTGTAGGTGCTGACGACATCGTCGTACGCCTCCGGGGAGACGCGGACGAGAGCGGTGTCCAGCACATGCACGAACAGGAAGAAGAAGATGAGGACGCCGGTGACTCGGTGAGCCACCCAGGACCACATTCCTTCCCGGCCGCGGTACAGCGTTCCAGCCGGCACGGCAGAACCCTCCGGGAGCGGGGATTGGGGCCAGCCGGCTTGGGTGGTCGGACGGGCCCGGCCGGGTACGGTCCACCGGCCGCTCGTCATCGTATCGACGAGTTGTCGGTTCGCTCGCGCGGGGTAGCCAGGTGTGATCAAACAGGCAATCAAACAGGCACGTACGGGCTATTCAGGTCGTGTGCGAGCCGGGCGAGCCGTCCGCGGGCCAGCTTCCGCATTTCCTCGGCCGCGATGACCCGCTCCTCCTCCGGGTCGTTGGTGAGGCGGGTGCGGATTCCGGCGAGCAGATGGTCGAGGGCCTGGGTCGGCGGGACGTCGTCCAGGCAGATGACGAACACGTGCCCGAACCGGCTTTCGTACGCGGCGTGCGCGGCCCGCAGGGCGGTGTGGGCCGCGGTGTACGTCCCCTGCCGGGGGAGCACCGGACGCAGAGGTTCGCAGGCCAGGGCCTCGGCGAGGTCGGCGGGCGGCAGGTCGTACGCCGCTTCGTCGGACGCGGCGAGCAGCGCTTCCAGGTCGGGGTAGGGCCGGTGGTCGACCAGTCGACGGGCCCAGAGGTGGCTGCCGCAGCAGGTGAGCAGCGCCGTTTCGGCGGCGCCGGGCTCGGCTGTGTTCAGTTGCTCCGGGACGGGGCTCGGTGAACGGTGCGGGGACAGCGGGGGCTCCTGGGCAGGGGGCATCGACGAGGGAGGCGTGGGGGATTTGTCGTAACGCTAGCGAGGCTTGGTGGGGGCTGTCTGACGGATGCGTGAATTTCACCCGGATGGGAGAGTTTCGCTTCGCGTGGTGGACGGTACCGGTGCGGGGGGCGTTTTACCGTGGCCGGATGACTGCCGCCTGCGCTGCTGCTCGTCTTGTCCCCGCCGGCCCGGGGAGGGTTTCGTACGCCGCCGCTGCGCGGCGGATGCTTCCCGCCCACCCACCCGTTCGCCCGGCGGCTGGTCCCCGTGCCGCCGCTGCGCGGGCGTCTGCGCCTGCCCGATCGGTCGTTCACCTGGCGGCCGGTTCCTGTGCCGCCGCTGCGCGGCGGATGTCTCCCGCCCACCCGCCCGTTCGCCCCGCAGCCGAAGGCGGTCAGCGATGAAGCAGCAGCGGCGTTTCGCCTTCGCCTCCGCGGGGCTCGTCGCCGGGGCCGTCGTGCTTGCCGTGGCCGTCTGGCCCGGTGGTGGGGGCAGGGGCGCGCCCGCGGCTTCGCCGTCCGACAGCAAGGCCGCCGTCGCCCCGACCCCCTCGCCCACGAAGTCGTACCCCCTCTCCAAGGCCCCCGCCACCATCCCCGCCGTACGCGAGCACAGCGCGGCGCGCGGGCCGGGATGGAAACCGGAGAGCGGCGGGCGCGTCGTCATCGGTGACGAAGATCTCGCCGACGAGGGCAAACTGCTCGCCGGTGAGCTGAAGCTCTCGTACGCGGGTGACGCCAAGCCCCGCAAGGGAGACGTGGAGCTCGCGCTCACCCCGGACGACGCCGACGCCTCCGACGGCAGGGACGAGTCGTACACCCTCTCCGTGAAGGGGCAGCGGGTGAAGATCTCCGCGCCCGAGGAAGCGGGCGTCTTCTACGGGACCCGCACCCTGAAGCAGGAGGTCCGCGGCGGCGGGACCGCGCCCGAGGGCGTCGTACGCGACGAGCCCGCCAAGCCGCAGCGGGGCTTCATGCTCGACATCGCGCGCAAGCACTTCGACGCGCAGTGGATCGAGGACCGCATCCGTGAGCTCGGCGACCTCAAGTACAACCAGCTCGGCCTGCACTTCTCCGACGACCAGGCCTTCCGCATCGAGTCCGAGTCGCACCCCGAGATCGTCTCGGGCGACCACCTCAGCAAGGCGCAGGTCCGCCGCATCCTCAAGCTGGCGGCGAGCCGGCACATCACGGTCGTGCCCGAGATCGACTCACCGGGCCACCTCGGCACGGTCATCAAGGCGCACCCCTCTCTCCAGCTCCGCGACACCCGCGGCGTCCCCGCGCGCGGCGCGATCGACATCTCCAAGCCGCTGGCCGCGGAGATCGTCGACGATCTGCTCGAGGAGTACGCGGACCTCTTCCCGGGGCGCTACTGGCATCTCGGCGCCGACGAGTACCAGGCCCTGACGGTCAGCAACCCGGAGGCCAGCTACCCGCAGCTCGCCGCCGCGGCCCGCGACAAGTACGGCCCCGACGCCCGCGTCCAGGATCTCGCGACCGGCTGGCTCAACGACCGGGCCGAGACGATGCGCCCCTACGAGCGCGGGCTCCGGGCGTGGAACGACGGGTTCTTCCGCGGCGGGGTCGAGCAGGCCGACGACGACATCGACGTCGCGTACTGGACGGGCAAGGAGATCGGGTCGAGGGAGCCGGCCGAGTACCTGAAGGAGGGCCGGAAGGTGATCAACTACAACGACGAGTACCTCTACTACGTACTCGGCCAGCCCAACACCTTCCGCTATCCCACCGGCCAGCGGATCTACGAGCAGTGGACCCCGCTGGTGATCCGCGGCACGAAGCCGGTGGACGCGAAGTACGACGACCAGATCCTCGGCGGCTCCCTCGCCGTCTGGTGTGACCTGGCCGGCTCGCAGACGCAGGAGCAGGTGGCGCAGGGCATCCGGATGCCGCTGAAGGCGACGGTCCAGAAACTGTGGGACGCACGCGAACCGAAGCTCTCCTGGGCGGAATTCGTGAAATTGGCAGACAGGGTGGGCTAGTCCCTGGCCATCGGCCCACGAGATCCGTTCTGTCCGCCCAAGAGATCCGTTTCGGCCTTCTGGTGGCGAACTTGCCTACGTCTGTGGTGTATTCGGCCCAAAGAAGAGCGCGGTCGGCGAGCGCAATCGCCGGGCGCGATCGAGCAGGGTCGAGTACACGGGGAGACGCGGGCATGGGCTACTGGGGTTATTACGTCGTGGGCAGAAGCGAGCGGCCGCTCGTGGAGCTCTCGGCGGTGGCCGGGGTGCGGGACGAGCTCAGCCTCCTCGTCCAGCGGGACGACGGCTGGCAGGTGTGGGAAGTGCCCGGCGGCGACGGCACGCGCGACGTCGGCAACATGAACACCCTGGCCCTGGAGACGGGTTCGCCCGCCCTCTTCGGATACGTCATGGACAGCGACTGCGTGGTCGTCGAGGCGGCGGCCCCGGAGAGCGGGGTATGGACGACGTGCCTGGCCCGCGAGGCGATGGCCGGGTACCTCGGCGACGACGGCCTGAGCCTCGACGACTACTTCCTGGAGCCGCGCGACGCCGCGGACCGTGCGGTGACCTGGGCGGCGGAGTCGGGCCGGACCGTGGCCCCCGGCACGCTGCTCGACGTGCTCAACGCCGCCGCCGAACCGTCGGCCGAGGAGCTCTTCTTCCGCTTCCTGGACCGGCTCGGCGTGGTGCCCCAGTGACGTTACCGGGGGCGCGCACGCAGTAGGGGACATGCATTGTCCCCGACGGGAGGCGTACGACATGGGCGGCGCGAGTCTGGTCGAGCTGATTGCCGAGGCCGACGAGAGAGGTCTGGCGGCGAGCGGGCTCGCCTGCCTCGACCGGTGTGTGCCGCTGCTCGGCGGTGATGACGAGGTGCTGCGCCCGCTGTGGGGGAGCCTCGCGGAAGGCGGCGCCTGGGACGTGGCGCTCGCGGACGCGCGGGTGAGGCTTGGCGGCTCGGACGTCCTCGAGGACCCTTCCGCCGACGAGGCGAGCACTCTCGCCTACCGCATGCTCGGCGCGGTGCCCTCCCGGCGTTCCGCCGCCGCGCTCCGGGAGTGGGCCGACGCCTGCTCCGTGGCCGCGCTGCAGATCCACCGGCTGCTCGACACCGGGCCGGACGGAGGCGCTCGGGCCTCGGCCCTGAATGCGCGGCGCGCGGAACGCACGGAGGGAATGTCCCCCCTCGTCGCCGCCGAACTGCGACGCCAGGTACGAATCTTGGAGCTTCTCGCCAACCGGGGCGCGGACGGCGGAGTGGGCGCGGGCGCGGGTGGTCTCCGGCAGGCGCTGGACATCTCGACGGAGGGACGCCGGGTCCTGCGGGCCGTGGTGTCACGGCGGGAGCGGGGGAGCAGGGTCTGACCGGGGTTCGGCTGGGGTCCGGCTGGGGTCTGACTGTGCAGAAAAATCCCGCGGAGGCCGGTGTGACCGGCGCGGCCGCGGGATTTTTCTGCAACTCCCCCCCCGTAACCCCCCTTACGGCGTCAACGTCTGGCCCAGGTGGGCCGCTGCTGGCGTGCCGAGCTGCGTGCGTCCGTAATAGACGCCGCTCGACGTCGAGACGCCGGAAGCGCCCGTGTCGAGTTGGAGGAGCGTGCCGTTGCCCTCGTCCTCGCCGTCCACGCCGATGGCGAGGTCCGCGCGGCCGTAGCCCGAGAGGTCGGTCAGGACCACCGAGGAGCCCAGGCGGTCCGCCGACTCCGTGGAGCCCGTGATGCCCTCCGTGTCCTGGCTGAACGCCTGCGCGCCCGTGCCCGTCAGGCCCGATGACGTGCCCTTCAGGAGGAGGCTCGTGCCCGCGTCCTTCTTCGCCGAACCGGAACGCGTGATGTCCTCGTTCGGGGCGCCCGTCAGGACGTCCGCGTAACCGTCCAGGTTGAAGTCGCCCGCCGAGACCGACCAGCCCATCGCGTCGCCCGACTCGGCGGCGCCCGGGACTCCGGACGTGTCCTGGTGAATGGTCTTGAGGCCTGTGGTCGTGAAGCCCGTCGACGTGCCCGGGACCACCGTCACCTGGCCGCCCGCGTACGCGCCCGACTCCGCCGTGTACGGCTGGCCGATGACCAGGTCGTCGTAGCCGTTGCCGTTCACGTCGCCCACGGCCAGCGAACGGCCGCCCTTGACGGAGAGCGAACCGACCCTGCTCAGGCCCGACTTGGTGCCCTTGAACCACTGGACCTTGCCGATTCCGGCCTGGTCGCGGTAGTTCAGGGCCACGTCCGCGTACCCGTCACGGTTGAAGTCGCCGGAGGCGGCGTCGGCGTACGAGATGGCCGTGTCGCCCGAGGTGAGCGTGCCGCCCACCTCGCTGCCCGCCTTGAAGCGCGCCGCCCACGTGCCGCCCGTGCCGGTGGACGCCGAGAAGACGTCCGCCTTGCCGTCGGCGTTGAAGTCGCCGACCGCCACGGCCGAGCCGAACTTGGCGCCCGGGTAGTGGAAGTCGTCCGCGAGCTGCATGTCCGTGCCGGTGTCGAAGGCGGGGCCGTAGAGGATCGTGACCGCGCCGCGGTCCTTGTTCGTGGTGTCGTCCTCGCCGGGGGCGCCGATCGCCAGGTCCGCGTGGCCGTCGCCGTTGATGTCGCCCCACGCCGTGGCCGCCGCCCAGTTGTCGCCCGCCTCGGAGGCGCCGGGGACGCCGGGGCTGGACTGGGTGAGCGTCTTCTTGGAGCCGGCCACCGGGCCGTCGAGGCCGCCGGGGACGATCGTCAGCGTGCCGACGCCGCCGGACGCCTTGGGCGTGCCCGCCACCAGGTCCGTGATGCCGTCGCGGTCGAAGTCCGCCGTGGGGATCGCGGAGTTGCGGCCCGCGCTCGCCGCGTATCGGCGGATCTCGCCGAGCTTGGAGTACAGGTTCTTGCCGGGGCAGAGGGTCGCGAAGCCGTCCCGGTGGCCCGAGATCGTGTTGAGGGAGGGGGTGTCGCCCTTCTTCCACACGCCCGTGTCGTCGGCCGCCGTCAGCGTGACCTTGGCGGACGGGTCGCCTCCGTACTGGCCGAGCTTCCAGGCCGCGACGCGGGAGACCGACTCAAGGGCGGCGCGGGTCGGCTTGCCCGCCTTCTTGTACGTCTCGCCCGGGGCCGGGTTCTCGTTGCCCTCGAAGTCACCGAGGACCGCGATGCCCGCGGACTCACCGTTGAAGCCGAACGTGTGCGCGCCGCGCACCGGCAGATCGGTGCCGCCGCCGCGGCCCTCGAAGACCTGGCCGCACTTGTCCACGAGGAAGTTGTAGCCGAGGTCGTTCCAGCCCTCGGTCTCCACGTGGTACGCCATGATGCCGCGGACGAGGGACGCCGACTGGGCGCAGCTGTAGTCGTTCGTGCCCACCGTGTGGTGCACGAAGACCGCCTCTACCTTCTCGATGTACTCCGGCGGGTCCTCGACCTGGGACTCGTCCGCGCCCCAGGCCGCCCTGCTGATCATGGGCGGCTTGGTGACCGTGGAGGGGGGAGCGGGCGGAACCGTGGGCTCCGGGTCGGGCGATGGTGAGCCCGAGGGGGTGGGGGACGTGGGCGGCTCGGTGCCGGGGTCCGAAGGGGCCGGCGAGGAGGGCGCTTCCGTGGGCGCCTCGCTCGGGGCGTCCGTGGGGGCGTCCGTCGGGGCGGGCGCGCTCGGCTCCGGCTCGGGCGTCGGCGGCACGGGCGTCTCGTCCTCCGCGAACGCCACCGGCGCCATCGCGGAACCGTCGAGTGCCGGGTTGTTCGCCTCCTTGGACGTCACGCCAGGGTCGACGAGGTTGACCTCAAGTCCCTTGGGCAGCGCGGCACTCGCCGTGCCGTCGGCCGCGACCACGCGGACCTCCACGCCGTCCGACGGGCCGACCCACAGCGGCTCGGACGCGGCACGCATGCCCGCCTCGGCCTTCTCGGGCAGGTGCAGCTCCAGGTCCAGGTGCTGCCAGCCGGTCCACTTGCCGCTCTCGACGGAGCGTGTGCGGACCTGGGCCGTGCCCTCCAGCTCCTTCGTCACGCCGGTCCACGAGACACCGAGCAGCGAGAACTGCTCCGTCGACGTGCGCGGCAGCTCCCTCTCCTTGGCGCCGTCCGCCTTCAGCGCGATGTCGTGCACGCTCACCGGACGCTTGTCGCGCCAGACGCCGCCGGGCCGGCCCTCCTCCGAGGGATCCGCCATCGCGTACGTGACGGCCCCCGCGCCGCCAAGGACGACGGCCCCGATCGTCAGCCACGCCCTGCGCTTGAGACTCAGTGGTCTGTACGCGTGCGTGCTTCGCGCTGCTTCGCGCGGTTTGCGCGGGCTCAAATGCCCCACCCCTCAACGTAATTGCCGGTTGACCCGGTTGACCAAAGCGAGTGCGTACGACTGGCCGGAGGATCAAACGGTTGTACGAGCGCGGGCGAAATGTGACGTGACGTATCCCGCACTCCGGAGGTGTGACAGATCGACGGATCATTGCGCTGAGTCACCTGACAGGTGTGAACGAGGAGTGTGGGTGGGGGCCGTGGTTTCAGGGGTGGGGATTCCAGGGGTGGAGAAGAGACGCCGTGGGCTGCGGGGCCGGTGGGTGCGAGGGGTTGCCTGCTGTCTCGCGATGGGGGCGCTCGCGGCCTGTGGTGCGGAGGGGAAGGTGTACGAGGGGCTGGTCGAGCGGACGCCCGCCGAGCCTTCGGCCCCCGCCGACGAGGTGCGGGGCGGGCGCCTCGCACGCGAGGCCATGGAGCTCCTCAAGAACGCCGACTCGGTGCGCATCGGGGTCGAGATGACCAGCCCCAAGGGTCACCAGGAGGTCTCGGTGCACATGGACCGCCAAAGCAACTGCACGGGCACCTTCGACTCGGGGCCCATGCAGCAGGGCGAGTTGGTCATGATCGGCGGCGGAGACGCGTACATCCGTTTCTCGGACGCGTCGCTCGACGCGATCCGGGACGCCGCCGTGGCGCGTGGCCCGCGGATCGCGGCCACGGCCCGGGAGCGGACGGATCTCGCCCGCGGCAAGTACATGAAACTCCCGAAGGGGGGCGCGCGTTCGGGAGCGGGCTCGCCGACGAAGATGTGCGATCTCGACAAGGCGTTCAGCCAGCTCGGCGGCTCGGGATCGGACGCCGACATGGAGGGCGCCCGCGCGCTGCCGGAGAGGCGGTGGCACGGCGAGCAGGTCACCCCGCTGGCCGCGACGGACAGCGGGCACGACATGACGGCCTATCTGGCGACGGGCGACAAGCCGTACATCGTCGGCATGACGCAGGAGCGTGGCGACGAAATGATGGAGATGCGGATGTCCGACTACGACAAGCCGGTCGCCGCGCGCGCTCCCGACCCCTCCCTCGTGCTCGACATGGAAGCGCTCGGCATGGGCCCGGGCGGCGGCTCGCTGTTCGAGGTCTGAGACGCCGTCCGCATCCGTGACCATCACCTGTGACATTTCTGTCGGCTCTGGCGCAGCTCAGCGTGGGGGCACGGACACGGTGAGCTGTGTCGCGTCGGTACGGATGGGAAAGCGTGGGTCGAGGAGGGGAACCCCGTCGCGCACGGGCGCGGGACGAGGAGCTCGGTGCCGCGGTCGCGCGGGCGCAGGAGGGTGACGAGGCGGCCTTCGCGGTCGCGTACCGCCTGGTGCAGCCGGGGCTCGTCGGCTATCTGCGGGGGCTGGTCGGCCACGACGGCGAGACCGCGGAGGACATCGCGGCCGAGGCCTGGCTGGAGATCGCCCGCGATCTGGGGCGGTTCCGTGGTGACGGCGCCGGCTTTCGCGGCTGGACGGCGACGATCGCGCGCCACCGGGCCCTTGATCACCTGCGGCGCCAGAAGGTCAGGCCGCGGCCGTCCGCCCTCGACCAGGACGTGCTCGATCTCCCCGGGCCGCTCAGCACCTCGGAGCAGGCGCTGGAGTCGATCTCCACGGGGGAGGCGCTCGCGCTGATCGCCGGGCTGCCGCGGGACCAGGCGGAGGCGGTGCTGCTGCGGGTCGTGGTGGGGCTGGACGCGGGGGCGGCGGCGCGGGTGCTTGGCAAGCGGCCTGGGGCGGTACGGACTGCTGCGTACCGAGGGCTTCGGCGGCTTGCGCGGCAGTTGGGGGGTTCGCGGTGATCCGGCGGCCTCGGGTGGCCGCCGGGGTGCCACGCCTTGCCAGGTGGCTGGCGGAGGCGATTCGCGTGGAGCGGGTTGACGTGGAGGCTCAGGGGCGGGCGCTTGCCGCGTATCGCTCGGCTCGCGAGGCTGCCGCGCATCCTCCCCCGCCGACCCGTCCCGGCGATGATTGGCGCGGTTGAGGGGGGGTGGGGGGAGGGGGCTCGCGTCGTTCTTTTGTCTGCGCGTGGGTGGGGGCTTGTCGCGCAGTTCCTCGCGCCCCTGACGGGGCAGGTGCTCGTCGTCTTTGTCTGCACGTGCGTCTTGGCTGAGCGCGCAGTTCCTCGCGCCCCTGACGGGGCGCGTGCCCGTCGTTTTTGGTTGCGCGTGCGTCTTGGCTGGGTGCGCCGTTCCTCGCGCCCCTGGAAGGGTGTCCCCGCCAAGGTGAACGGCCGGGGTCGCCACCCCCCACAGGAGAGACCCCGGCCGTCACGCGGACGGACCGCACGCGGCCCGTACTTCCTTCAGCGCCGCGCGTGCGTTTTCTGTCACACCGCGTACTGTCACGCGCTAGTTGCACGTTGTACCAAACATGGACGTGAGCCCACTTCAGCCCGTAGCGTGCTGCTTCGCGCCAGGCTGCGGGGTCAGGACCGCAACCGGTGTAGGCGCATAGGGAGAAGTTGTGCTGGGGGACGACGCGGAACTGACCGCCGCGGTGCTTGCGGCGCAGGACGGGGACGAGACCGCGTTCCGGACTGTGTACCGCGCCGTGCACCCGCGGCTGCTGGGCTACGTGCGCACACTGGTCGGAGACCCGGACGCGGAGGACGTCGCGTCCGAGGCCTGGCTGCAGATAGCCCGCGACATCGACCGGTTCAGCGGCGACGCGGACCGGTTCCGCGGCTGGGCGGCACGCATAGCGCGCAACCGCGCCCTCGACCACATACGCATGCGGGGTCGCCGCCCGGCGATAGGCGGCGACGAGACCGAGCTGACCGGAAAGCCCGGCGAGGCGGACACCGCCGACGAGGCGATGGAGTCCCTCGCCACCGGCGACGCCCTCGCCCTGATAGCCCAGCTCCCGCAGGACCAGGCGGAAGCGGTCGTTCTCCGGGTCGTCGTCGGCCTCGACGCCAAGAGCGCCGCCCAGACCCTCGGCAAGCGCCCCGGCGCGGTCCGCACCGCCGCGCACCGCGGCCTGAAGCGGCTCGCCGAACTGCTCGGCGCGGAGGGCCCGCCGAGCGAGGGTGCGCTGGACGCCGTACCGCCCCAGAGGGAGCGGCGTGGGCGCGCGGTGACATCCGCCGGTGTGACGCATTCGCGTTCGCGGGCGCAGAAGGACATGTGATGGCCGACGAGGACTACAGGTGGCTGGACCGCGACGCGGCGGAGCGTTTGCTGAGCGGTGAGTCCATCGACGGCACCGACCCTCACACCAAGGAACAGGCCGCACGGCTGGCCAAGGCCCTGGCCGCCCTCGCGGCGGACGAACGCGCGGGTTCCGTCGTACCCGCCGACGTCTCCGCCGAACTCCCCGGTGAGGCCGCCGCGCTCGCGGCGTTCCGCGAGGCCCGCGGCCCCCGGGCGGCTTCTACGCGCGTGGGAGCGGGCGAAACCGTACGTATCGGCCGCTCGGCGCCGCCGCCCCCAGCACGCTGGGCCCGCCCCCTGCGCTACGGCCTCGCCGCCGTGCTCGCCGGCTGCATGGTCGGCGGGGTCGCCGTCGCGGCCGGTACGGGCGTGCTGCCCTCGCCGTTCGGCGACCGGGACCAGCCGGGCCCCGCCGCCTCCGCGTCCTCCGTGGCCTCGCCCGAGCCGCTCGCGTCCCCGTCCGAGGGGGCGAGCAGCACCCCGGACATCGAGCCCGACGACGTGACCACCACCCCCGAGGACCCCACGCGCGAGCCCGGCAGCAGCGCCCCGCCGCGCAGGACCGAGGACTCCGCCGGCGCGTCCAAGGGCGGCACCGCGGGCACCACGCAGCCCGGCTCCGGTGATTCCCGGCGCGAGGACGAGGCGAAGGACTGGTACCGCAAGGTGGTCTCCGCCTGCCGTGACTACCGCAGCGGAGAACTCCAGGGCGAGAAGAGGCGCCGCCTGGAGGAGGCCGCCAAGGGATCGCAGCGGGTGACCGAGTTCTGCGGCCGGGTCCTGGACGGATCGGGCAGCGACCGCGAGCCCGACGGCGGCGGCAGCGGCGGCAGCGGTAGCGGCGGCGGTGGCGGCGGCGGTGACGACGACGGCGACAAGGGCGGCGACGGCGACAACAGCGACGGCGACGGGCCGTCCGGCGGCGGCAACGACCACTGGGGCAACGGCGGCAGCAAGCCCGTCCCGCCGGTCGGCGGGCCCGCCCTCCCGCGGCCGACGCCGACCCCCACCGCCTCCTACAGCGCACAGCCCGTGCTGCCCGGCTCCTGACTCACCTGCCTTGCACTCGCCTCTCACTCGCCTCTCACCCGCGTCTGACCTGCTCAAAGAACGTGGTCAGCGTGGGTGTGACGTTTTTTGGAGCAGTGACGCAGTAAGAAGTGAGCCGACTGGTCATCGGCCCGCGCACGAGCCAGGGGTTCCCCCCGTACCTTTGGCTCAGTGCCACCAGCGTGGGCGGGAGACGTTCCCCCGATCCCGCCCACGCTGATTAATCCACCTGAAGACACTGGTCGATCACTTGTGAAGACGTCGGTCAGTCACTTGTAGACCACGACCTTGTCGCCCTTCCTCACCTGCGCGTACAGGCTCGCGATCTTCTGTTCGTCCCGTACGTTCACACAGCCGTGCGAAGCGCCGGTGTAGCCGGTCGCCGCGAAGTCCGTCGAGTAGTGCACGGCCTGGCCGCCGCTGAAGAACAACGCGTACGGCATGGACGAGTCGTACAGCGTCGAGACGTGGTGGCGGGACTTCCAGTAGACGGTGAACGTGCCCTCGCGGGTGGGCGTGCCCCGCGAACCGAAGCGCACGTCCATCGTCGAGACGGTCCGGCCGTCGATCATCCAGGTCAGCGTGCGGCTCTCCTTGCTGATGCACAGGACGCGACCGGTCAGACAGGCTTTGGCGGGCTTCGACGGCGGGATGCCGCCCCCGGAGTAGAGCTCGTACTTCGTGGGCTCGTGCGTCATGGCGAGCAGCCGCTGCCAGGTGACCGTGTCGGTCGTGCCCGTGGCGGGCAGCCCGCGTTTCTCCTGGAATCCCTTGACCGCGGTGGTCGTGGCCTCGCCGTACGTGCCCGAGGGGTCCTCGTAGAGCCATTCGACCTCGCGGAGCCTGGCCTGCAGCTCCCGCACCTGGTCACCGCGCTGTCCCGGGGCCATCAGGGTCTTCGGCGGTGCCTTCGGTGGCGCCTTCGGGGTCGAGGTCCGCTCCGGTCCCGGTTTCTCGGACGGCCCGTCCTGTCCGCCGCCGCCCCCGTCCGTCTTCGTGGGAGAGATCCGGATCGGCTGCGCCTTCCCGTCCGAGTCGACGGCCTGCGCCTTGCAGCCGGCCACCAGGGCGACCGTCACCACGGCCCCCACGGCTATCGCACCTTTGCGCACAATGACCCCCGGGATCGCTCTACCGACCGACAGACTCACCGGGAGTGTTCCCAGCGAGTGACCACTCCTGCACGTTGCCGCATGCTGGTGGATGACCGCTATACCGGAGAAGTAACGAAGGATCTCTGGCAGGAGGCACACAGCGATGGCGCGTGAGTCGGAGTCCGGACTGCCCGTCGAGCCCGTGTACGGCCCTGAGGCCCTCGACGGCTGGGATCCCGAGGTGAAGCTGGGCGCCCCCGGCGCGTATCCGTACACGCGCGGCGTCTACCCCTCGATGTACACCGGGCGCCCCTGGACTATGCGCCAGTACGCCGGCTTCGGTACGGCCGTCGAGTCGAACGCCCGCTACAAGCAGCTCATCGAGAACGGCACGACGGGCCTGTCGGTCGCCTTTGACCTGCCGACGCAGATGGGCCACGACTCGGACGCCCCGATCGCCTCGGGCGAGGTCGGCAAGGTGGGGGTCGCGATCGACTCGATCGACGACATGCGCATCCTGTTCGGCGGCATCCCGCTGGACAAGGTCTCGACGTCGATGACGATCAACGCCCCGGCCGCGCTGCTGCTCCTGATGTACCAACTGGTGGCCGAGGAGCAGGGAGTCGACGCGGGTGAACTGACGGGCACGATCCAGAACGACGTACTGAAGGAGTACATCGCCCGCGGCACGTACATCTTCCCGCCCAAGCCGTCGCTGCGTCTGATCGCCGACATCTTCAAGTACTGCCGGGCCGAGATCCCGCGCTGGAACACCATCTCCATCTCCGGCTATCACATGGCCGAGGCGGGCGCGACGCCCGCGCAGGAGATCGCCTTCACCCTCGCCGACGGCATCGAGTACGTCCGTACGGCGGTCGCCGCGGGCATGGACGTGGACGACTTCGCCCCGCGCCTGTCCTTCTTCTTCGTGGCGCGTACGACGTTCCTGGAGGAGGTCGCCAAGTTCCGTGCCGCACGCCGCATCTGGGCCCGCGTGATGCGCGAGGAGTTCGGCGCGAAGAACCCCAAGTCGCTGATGCTGCGCTTCCACACCCAGACGGCCGGGGTCCAGCTCACCGCCCAGCAGCCGGAGGTGAACCTCGTCCGCGTCGCGGTCCAGGGCCTTGGCGCGGTCCTCGGCGGAACTCAGTCCCTGCACACGAACTCCTTCGACGAGGCGATCGCGCTGCCGACCGACAAGAGCGCGCGCCTGGCCCTGCGCACCCAGCAGGTCCTGGCGTACGAGACGGACGTGACCGCCACGGTCGACCCGTTCGCCGGGTCGTACGTCGTCGAGAAGATGACGGACGACGTCGAGGCCGCGACGCTCGAACTCATGGAGCGCGTCGAGGACATGGGCGGCGCGGTGGCGGCCATCGAGAACGGCTTCCAGAAGAACGAGATCGAGCGCAGCGCCTACCGCATCGCGCAGGAGACCGACTCCGGCGAGCGCGTCGTGGTCGGCGTCAACCGCTTCCAGCTGGACGCCGAGGAGCCCTACGAACCCCTCCGCGTCGACCCCGCCATCGAGGCCCAGCAGGCGGCCCGCCTCGCGAAGCTGCGGGCGGAGCGGGACCAGGCGGCGGTGGACGCGGCGCTCTCGTCGCTCCAGGAGGCGGCCAAGGGGGAGGCCAACGTCCTCCACCCGATGAAGGACGCGCTGCGGGCGCGGGCGACGGTGGGCGAGGTGTGCGACGCGCTGCGGGAGGTGTGGGGGGCGTACGAGCCCTCGGACGTGTTCTGACGCACGCCCGTCGACTGACCGACGCCACAAGCGTCTGACCGACGTCACAAGCGTCTGACCGACGTCACAAGGAGCGTGGTGTCCGATGTGCGGACACCGCATCCTTCATGTCGTACGCGCGTGCGAGACTCCGCCCCATGCTGGGTGTCACCGATCTTCCGACCTATCTCGCGGGCCTCGCCCTGATCATTCTGCTGCCGGGGCCGAACTCGCTGTACGTGCTGTCCGTCGCCGCGCGCCGCGGCGTGCGCACCGGCTATACCGCCGCCGCGGGCGTCTGGTGCGGTGACGCCGTCCTGATGACGCTGTCCGCGGCCGGAGTGGCTTCCCTGCTGCAGGCCAACGCGCTGCTGTTCGGGATCGTGAAGTACGCCGGTGCCGGCTATCTGACCTGGCTCGCGATCGGGATGCTGCGGGCGGCCTGGGGGCTGTGGCGCGAACGGCGGCAGCCGGTGACCGAGGCGGGCGCCCAGGCCCAGGAGGGCGCCGCCGAGCGCCCGTTCCGCAGGGCCTTGGTGATCAGCCTGCTCAACCCGAAGGCGATCCTCTTCTTCATCGCCTTCTTCGTGCAGTTCGTCGATCCGGACTACGCGTACCCCGCGCTGTCCTTCCTCGTGCTCGGCGCCCTCGCCCAGCTCGCGAGCGTCCTCTACCTGACCGCCCTGATATTCAGCGGCACCAAGCTGTCGGCCGCCTTCCGCCGCCGCAAGCGGCTCTCGGCGGGAGCCACTTCGGCGGCGGGCGCGCTGTTCCTCGGTTTCGCGGCGAAGCTGTCGCTCGCCAGTGGGTGAGTGCCGAGAGCCGGCCGGCGGTGAGCGGCACTGAGCGGCACCGAGCGACGCTCAGTGGTGCCAGGCCGCCCCTCCCACGTTGTGGATCATGCGCTGGAGGACCTTGAGGGTACGGACGTACTCCTCCTCCGGGATGCCCGCGTGGATCTCCGCGCGCAGCTTCTGCTGGCGCACGGCGGCACTTTCCCGCAGGGCGCGGCCCTCGTCGGTGATGCGGATGCGGCCGTCGCCCACCTCGGCGAGGAGGCCTCGGTCGCGCAGGGCGTCGATGTCGTGGTCCAGCTTGCCGTCGCCGACATCGAGGTAGCCGCGCAGGATGCCCACGACCTCCGCGCGCTCGCGGTCGTCGCTCGTGAGCAGTTGGTTCAGGATCCACCACTGGGGCTGGGTGAGCCCGGCCTCGGCCAGCGTGGTGCGGATGTGGTGGACGACGGCGTCGCCCGTGGCCGATGCCCAGTAGCCGATGGGCTGGTTGATGAGGTCTTCGTCGCTGTGGGAGTACGTGAAAGTGTCCATGCCCAGAACGTAGAACCTCAAGTTTGATTGAGGTCAACTGTCCGTACTCTTGCCCCCATGGATGAAGGCGAGACGCTGGAGCGGTTGGTCCAGGAGCTGGTGGACGCCATCGGGGAGGCCGGGGCCGTCATGGACGAGGCCATGGACGTGGCCCGCGCGGTGTCGGCGGACGGCACCGCCGACACCGCCGACACCCCCGCGGACGGAGTCACTTCCGGGTCATGAGCCCGTTGCGGATCAGCGGCGTGAGCCGCTCCTCCACGAAACGGTTCAGCAGCCAGGCGAGCAGCAGCATCGCCGCGACCGTCAGACCGAGCGTCGCGTACGAGGGAAGCCCGAGCCCCCGGTGCAGCGCGCCCACCGTCACCCAGCCCAGGTGCTCGTGCACCAGGTAGAACGGGTACGTCAGGGCGCCCGCCACCGTCAGCCACTTCCAGTCGGCCCGGTGCAGCGCGCCGAGCGCGATGAGCAGCACCGCGGCGAAGCCCGCCGTCACGACGGCGATGATGCCGAAGGACGTGCGGTAGGAGAAGAACTCCGGGGCCGGCGCGTGCCAGAGGCGGTCCACCGCGTAGTGCTGGCCGATCAGCCAGCTCACGCCCACGATGCCCCACGCCGTCAGGTCCTTGCGGTCCCGGTGGACGAGGTAGATGCCGATGCCGCCGATGAAGAAGGGTGCGTACTCGGGCATGAGGACGAGGTCGAGCAGCGGCTCGTCCACACCCTCCGCGATGACCGCGGCCAGCGTCCACACCGCGCAGAACAGGATGACGCGGGCCCGGTTCGCGCCCGGCATCACGACGAAGAGCGCGAAGAGGGCGTAGAAGCGCAGCTCGGCCCAGAGCGTCCAGCAGACCCCCAACACCCGGTCCACGCCGAGCGGTTGCTGGAGCATGGTCAGATTCACCAGGGCGTCGCTCGGCGAGACCGCCTTGTACGTCACGACGGGCAGCGCGAAGACCGCCGTCACCAGGATGATCGCGGCCCAGTACGAGGGCAGCAGACGCGAGGCGCGTGAGGCGAAGAACGCGCGCAGCGGACGGCCCCAGCCGCTCATGCAGATCACGAAGCCGCTGATCACGAAGAAGATCTGGACGCCGAGGCAGCCGTACGCGAACCAGGCGTGCGCCGTGGGGAACTGAAGCTGCGGTGAGCTGCCCCAGGCCTCGCTGATCTCGCCGTCACGTCCGCCGTAGTGGTAGGCGGCGACCATCAGGGCCGCGATGAGCCGCAGTCCGTCCAGGGCGCGGAGGCGGGGGCGCGCGCGCCGGACGGTGGGAGTGGTGATCGTGAGCGCGAGCGTGTCCGCCCCCGAAGATTCCTTCGGGAGCGTCGGTGTGGGAGAGGTCATCCGAGTGCGGTCCGCTTGATGGAGCGCTGGACCGAGCGGGCGCGGCGCGCGACCCGGCGTACGGCCGCGTTGCGCGGGATGAACGAGAGCTGCGTGGGCAGCGCTCCGGGCAGGGCGAGGGCCGTGAGGCGGCGCCGCTTGAAGTAGCGCCAGGTGTGCGGGGTCAGGTGCGTCGAGAGGTACCGCTCGGCGGCCTGGCGGCGGCGCGGGTAGATCTGCGGCTGCATGGCGAAGCCGACGGCGACGAGCAGCTCGCCCAGGTCGGCCACCGGCATGCCGGGCTGCCGGCCGGTGACGGCGCCCTTGTCGGCGAGGTCCGGGATCAGCGCGTCCACGATGGTGACCGGCACGCGGTTGCTGTTCTGGTAGGGCGCGAGCCGCTCCAGGAGGGTCTCCGTGCCGGTGCGGGCGACCGGCAGGCCGTAGAGCGCGGACGCGGTGAGCAGCGCCGTCGAGAAGCAGCCGATGACGAGCGCGGGACGCATCCGCTGGTACAGGACCTCGGCGAGGACCGGCGAATCGAGGACGGTCAGCTCCACGCCGATCGCCTCCGCCTCCTTCTCCAGCATGCGCGACCAGCGGGCCGGGGCGGTCGGATGCGGCTTGAACACCACGCGTGTGTGGCCGAGTTCGGCGGCGCCGCGCACCATGCGTACGTGCAGCTCCTCCTCTTCCTCGGCGGTCAGGATGCCGAGGGCGGAGAGGTACTGACCCAGGAGCAGGGCGGGTTCGTGCAGGTCCGGCACCTCGTCCTCACCCACGGCGAGGTGGTCGAGCACCTTCACGAACGCCTCGGTCGGCACGATCTCCGGCTCGACGTCGAACTCGGTCAGGAGCAGCGGGGTCAGGCCCGGCACCAGGTCCAGGTGCAGGAGGCGGCGTACGCGCGTGCCGACCAGCGGGTCGATCTTGTTGCGGGTCGGGCCGTAGCTCATCAGGCCGTCCGCGTAGACGTCCACGGGCGCGCCCGTGAAGATCTGCGTCAGCGCCAGGGCCGGGTTGACCTGGATCGACTCGACGGCCAGCTCGATGTCGTCGTCACCGAGGCCCCACAGGAGCCGGATGTACCGCTCCCACATCGGGACGTCGTCCGCCCGGGGGGCCCAACCGCCCGGGTGGAAGGGCGAGATGGCCTCGTTCCAGGACCGTACGTCGTCGAACCGGTCCCGCAGGCGGTCGAAACCCGGCATCTCGTCCACGGCGACCGTGGTCTCCGGCGTCGCCGCGTTGTTGCTGACCAGGAGGATCCGCCGGTCGGCGGGAGCGAAGCGGTCGGCGTCGATCGCGGCGGCCAGTGTGGCGGTGCCGTACAGCGTGGACGCGAGGAAGATCTGCGTCGTCGCCATTACGCGGCCACCTCCGCCGACACCGGGCGCCGACGCAGCCGGCGAAGGCGGGTCGCCCGCTGTATGTCCATGGAGTCGAGGGCGTCGTCGAGAACGCCCTGCGGCATCCGCGTCAGGGCGGCCGCACTCAGTGACTTCAATTTCCGCGCCACTTGTGGCTCGAACCTTTCGATGGATCCCAGATGGTGGGAAATGATCGCGCAGTAAGTACGGACTGCCTTCGGCAGGAGTTTGTCCGCGTCCCGGTCCGCCGCGGTTTCACGGACCACCTGGTCGAATGCCCGAATGAAATCGAGCTGTCGTACGTCGCCGATCTGTGTCAGTGACGAGGCGACCCCGCGCCGGTAGAACACGCCGAGAAGTCCCACCGCGGCGAAGGATTCCGCCTCGCGGTGCAGGCGCCAGATCCACGGCCGGTCCTCCGCGGTGCGCAGACCGTCCGTGAAGTGCAGCAGGCCCTGGTCGGCCAGGCGCCGGTGGTAGATGCCCGCCCAGGCGTACGCGTAGTCGACGGACGTCGACCGGTCGGCGGGCAGGATGACGTCCCGCGGCGGCATGACGACACCGCGTCTGCCGTGCGGGACACGGTGGATGCTGCGGGCCCGTGCGGTGCACTGCACATGGTCGGTACGCACGAAGTCGCAGCCCAACTGCTCGATGGCGGCGACGAGTTGCGCGTAATAACCCGGGGCGAGCCAGTCATCACCGTCGAGGAAGGTGAGGTACTCGCCGCGCGCCGCGTCAAGGCCCGTGTTGCGGGCGGTCGCCAGACCGCCGTTCGTCTCATGGCGGAGATGGACGGCACCGGGCAGCTCGCGCGCGGCGCGCTCCAGGATCTCTGGAGTCTCGTCCTTCGAACAGTCGTCGACGAGAATGAATTCGAAGTCTTCGCGTGCGTTCGCCCGCAGACTCCTCAAGGTGTCGGGCGCGTATTGCTGCACGTTGTAGAACGGCACGATGACGGAGAGCTTAACCACGTGGGTGACGTTAGGTGTCGGCCCGGCATTCGTCTTGGCCGAAGGTGAGATGCCAGGTGAACGACGCATGGCGGAATGGTTAACCCGCCTGCTGACCGGCCTTTTCCCGGGCCGATTCGCCATTCGTCGGCGTGCTGTTAACCGTTTGTTGCACCTGAGTTGGGCCGCCAATCGGAATGCCTTCCTAGCGTCTTGGCTGTGCCAGCAAGCAACAGCGGGACGACACGGATCACCGTGCTCGCCGACTCCGACACCCGGTGGAAATGGGGCGCGCTCACCGCGAGCCGCCTCACCGGCGAGGGAGCGGATTCGGGTGAGGCAGCGGACATGCGCCTCGATGGACGCCTCCTGAGAGGCCGGGCCACGCCCACCGTCCGTCAGCTCGAAGAGGTCGGGGTGCGCGCGGACTCGCTCCGCGAGGTCACCGCCGTCGAATTCCTGCGCGAGGTGGAGCGCGACGCGCCCGACGTGATCGTGCTCGCCCTCGTGGGCGGCGCCGTCCAGGCGGTCCTGCACGGGCTCGCCCGGGTGGCGGAGTCCCTGGACCGGCGCCCCGTCGTCGTCACCGGCTATGTCGGAGTCGTCTACGAGAAGCTCGCCGACGGTCTGCTCCTTCGCCACGGCGCGGACGTCGTCCTCGCCAACTCCCGCCAGGACGCGGAGCGTTTCCGCGCCGTGTACGAGGGAGTGGGCGCCGACGCGTCGAGTGTCGTGGAGAGCGCGCTGCCGTTCCTCGGCGGGGCCGCGTATCTCGACGGGGGCGAGAAGCGCGACCCGTACACGGTCGTCTTCGCCGCACAGCCCTCCGTGCCCGACAGCCGCGCACACCGCACGTACCTGCTGCGCCGCATGGTCCAGCACGCACGCCTCCACCCGGACCGCGAGGTCCTGATCAAGCTGCGCAGCAAGCCCGGCGAACACACCACGCACATCGAGGAACTGCCCTACCAGAAGCTCGCCAAGGGCGAGGACCTGCCACCGAACTGCCGTCTCGTGTACGGAAACATGGGCGAGGTCCTCGACCGCACCGACCTGCTCGTCACGGTCAGCTCCACCGCCGCGCTCGAATCCCTGCACCGCCGCATCCCCACCGCGGTCCTCACCGACCTCGGGGTGCGCGAGGCACTCGGCAACCACCACTTCATCGGCTCCGGATGCCTGGCGTCCTGGGACGAGATCGACGCCGGGTACAGCCCCGAGGCCGCCCCGGAGTGGGTCGCGCGGCAGGGCGTCGCGCCGGACGGGACGTACGAAACGGCGTTCGACGCGGCACGTGAGCGCGTGGCGTCGCTGCTCGCCAGGCCCTCGCTGCCGCCGATCGCCCCGTACTACAGCCTCACCACCGCCCCCGGATACCTCCCCGGCATCCTGGCCCGCCACCACCTCGGCCCGGACGGCGCCCCGCTGCCCGGCGCGCCCGCCGCGGACCGCGAGCCCGGCCCCGTGCGCCAGGCCGTCCGCAGCGCGGCACGCGGCGCCTACCGGCACGGGGTGCAGCGCGTGGCCCCCGTCATCCGGCGGATGGGCGAGCTGTGAACCGCGATCGAGCCGCGGACCCAGGGCGTGCCGTGATCCCCCACCCCTCTCAAGGAGCCCCCATGTCTCTCCCCGCCCCAGGGAGCGCGCCCGTACGCCGCGTCCTGGCCGTCATCCCGGCCCGCGGCGGATCCAAGGGCGTGCCCGCCAAGAACCTCGCCCCGGTCGGCGGCGTGCCCCTGGTGGCGCGCGCCATCCGCGAGTGCCTGGCCGCGCGGCTCGTCACGGACGTCGTCGTCTCCACGGACGACCACGTGATCGCCGAGGCCGCGCGCTCGGCCGGCGCCGAGGTGGTCCTGCGGCCCGCGGCGATCGCGGGGGACACCGCGACCAGCGAGGCCGCGGTCCTGCACGCCATGGACGCCCACGAGGCGCTGCACGGCACCTCCGTGGACGTCGTCCTGCTCGTGCAGTGCACCAGCCCCTTCATCGTCCGTGAGGACGTCGACGGCGTGGTCGGCTCGATCATCGAGGGCGGCGCGGACACCGCGCTGACCGTCGCCCCCTTCCACGGCTTCGTGTGGCGGGACGCCGACGACGAGCCCAAGGCCCTGGACGCGCGCCGCACCGGCGAGGTGGGCGGCACCACGAAGGTGGCCAGCTCCACGGCGACCGACGGCGGCTACGGCATCAACCACGACAAGTCCTTCCGCCCGCGCCGCCAGGACCGCCCCCAGGACCTCCTGGAGACCGGCGCGGTCTACGCCATGGACGTGGCCGGCTTCCGCGAGCACAAGCACCGCTTCTTCGGGCGTACCGAACTGGTCCGTACGGACCCGGCGCGCGTCCTGGAGATCGACGACCCGCACGACCTGGCCCGCGCCAGGGCGCTCGCGCCGCTCTTCGACTCCGGCCGGGCCGACGCCCTTCCGACCCGCGACGACATCGACGCGGTCGTACTCGACTTCGACGGCACCCAGACGGACGACAGGGTGCTGATCGACTCCGAAGGACGGGAGTTCGTCTCCGTGCACCGCGGGGACGGCCTCGGCATCGCCGCCCTGCGTGACGCGGGCATCCCGCTGCTGATCCTGTCCACGGAGAAGAACCCGGTCGTCGCCGCGCGGGCCCGGAAGCTGCGGCTTCCCGTCCTGCACGGCATCGACCGCAAGGACCTCGCACTCAAGCAGTGGTGCGAGGAGCAGGGCATCGCTCCCGAGCGCGTGCTCTACGTCGGCAACGACGTCAATGACCTCCCGTGCTTCGGCCTTGTCGGCTGGCCCGTGGCGGTCGCGAGCGCCCACGACGTCGTGCGCGGCGCCGCACGCGCGGTCACCGCTCTCCCCGGTGGTGACGGCGCGATCCGAGAGATCGCCGCATGGATTCTCGGCCCCTCCCTCAACAAGTAAGGAACGTTCCTGCCATGAGCTCTACGATCTCCAACTCCCGTCTGCGCAGCTTCGGTTCGAAGACGGCCGGCCCCGGCCGGCCCGTCTACATCACCGGCGAGATCGGCATCAACCACAACGGCGAGCTGGACAACGCCCTCGCCCTGATCGACGTGGCCGCCGACGCCGGCTGCGACGCGGTCAAGTTCCAGAAGCGCACCCCGGAGATCTGCACCCCGCGCGACCAGTGGGACATCGAGCGCGACACCCCCTGGGGCCGGATGACGTACATCGACTACCGCCACCGCGTCGAGTTCGGCGAGTCCGAGTACCGCGCGATCAGTGACCACTGCGCCAAGCGCGGCATCGACTGGTTCGCTTCCCCGTGGGACACCGAGGCCGTCGCCTTCCTGGAGAAGTTCGACGTCCCGGCCCACAAGGTCGCCTCGGCCTCCCTCACGGACGACGAGCTGCTGCGCGCCCTGCGCGCCACGGGCCGCACGGTCATCCTCTCCACGGGCATGTCGACCCCGAAGCAGATCCGCCACGCGGTCGAGGTCCTCGGCTCGGACAACATCCTGATGTGCCACGCCACGTCGACGTACCCGGCGCAGGCCGAGGAGCTGAACCTCCGCGTCATCAACACCCTCCAGCAGGAGTACCCGAACGTCCCGATCGGCTACTCCGGCCACGAGACGGGCCTGCAGACCACGCTCGCCGCGGTCGCCCTCGGCGCCACCTTCGTGGAGCGCCACATCACCCTCGACCGCGCCATGTGGGGCTCGGACCAGGCGGCGTCGGTGGAGCCGCAGGGCCTGACCCGCCTCGTCCGCGACATCCGCACCATCGAGGCCTCCCTCGGTGACGGCGTCAAGAAGGTCTACGAGTCGGAGCTCGGCCCGATGAAGAAGCTGCGCCGCGTCGCGGGCGTCGTCGCCGAGGCCGACGCGGCCGAGGGTGCCGACCGTGAGCCGGTCGCGGTCTGAGCGCGAGACCACCCCACTAGGACAGGACACGGTCATACGACGATGAGCCCCCGAACCGGGCCGACGGCCCCCACCGATGCGGCGCCCACCACCCTGGCGTTCGTAGAGAGCCCTGTGCAGCTCCTCAACGTCCTTGAGTGGGCGCATTCGGCGGGGGCGACCGGCCCGGCCGGAGGGCTCACCGTCGTCGTCCTCTCCCCGAACGACCCCATGACCCGCGGCCAGCTGCGCCGCATGGCCCAGCTGGCCCGCGACGAGGGCCTGAACGTCCGCTGGGAGGAGGCGCGCGGCGGCGCGGCTGCTCCCTTCCAGACCATCGGCGGCCTGACGGGCCCGCTGCGGGCCGCGGACCGGATCGTGATCGGCGATCCGTTCTCGCGCTACGTGCAACTGCTCCTGACGATCACGCGGGCCCGCTCGCTGGTGGTCGTGGACGACGGCACGGCCACGATGGAGTTCATCTCCCAACTTGCGGCCGGGGAACGGCTGGTGCGCTGGCACCGGCGCGGCGGCCGCCCCGGCATACGGGACCTGGCCTTCGCCCCGGTCTCGTCCTCCGCCCGCCGCCGCCTGACGCCCGGCGGGAAGCGGTCGGTGGAGGTCTTCTCCTCGATGCCGATCGAGTCGGCGCCGGACGGTGTCGTCGTCACGGCCAACACCTTCGCCTGGACGCGGGACCGCTTCGGCCCGCCGCGGGTGTCGAAGGGGGCGGACCTGGTGGGTACGTCGCTCGTGGAGACGGGCGTGGTGGACCCGGACCGCTACGTGGAAGCGGTCCGCTCCCTGTCCCGCGCCCACGGCGCGACGCGCTACTTCGCCCACCGCCGCGAAAGCTCCGAGAAACTCCACCGCCTGGCGGTGGAAACGGGCCTCCAGGTGGTACGCCCGGACCTCCCCCTCGAACTGATCGCCCGCCGCGGCCCGATCGGCCGCACGATCCTGAGCTTCCCCTCAACCGTGGTCCACACCCTCCCCCTCGCCCTGGCGGGCACGGAGGTCCGCGTCGCGGTCTGCGACATCGACCCGGCCTGGCTCACGGAAACCGCCTCACCAAGGGCCCAGGGCTTCCTGTCAGGCGTAACGGGAACGGCAAAGGACGCACACCGCCTGGCATCGGTGACCCCGCCCCGGGGCGTCGCGGCTACGGCGTAGGACGAGCTTCGCTCTCCGCGCTACGGGGGCTTCGGTCGGCCGGTGGCTTTGGTGGGCGCCGGGGGCCGTCCGGTGTCGCGAGGTTGGTGGTTCCGGCCGGGAGTCAAGGGCGCTCCTACGTCGCGTCGGCTACGCCGATTCCGCTGCGCTCCACCCTTGACACCCGCCCCTCCACCACGCGAGGGAAGACAACCGGACGGCCCCAGGGGCGGGACTCTCGACCAGGCCCGATTGTGTGTCGGGGTGTGCGTGCCGAGTGCGGACTGGTTCGGTTGGGGCGGCCGGGGGTGGTGGGGTGCGCGGCTGCTCCGGGGAGGGGTGCCGGTCTCGTCAAGCGGGTGAGGGTCTCGTTGAGTGGGTGTCTCTGCGGGCCCGCCCCATCCTGAGTGCGTCGCCCCCTCGCGGATCTCTCGCCGACCACCTCGTCACGATCTCTCGCCGGAGTCTTTCGCGTCGGCCCGTCTATCAGTCGCCTAGGTGGGTTACGGAGGTGCGGGATGCAGCGAAGTCCCGCGAGAAGGAGGCCTGAGGGCGCGGTTCGTGGGACTTCATTGCGATCCGCGCCCGTAGTGCATCGAAAAGGCACGGGACGCATCGGGAGGGTCGGTGGGTCGTGCATCGGGAGGGGTCGTGGCGCATCGGGGGGGCGTGCGATCGGGACCCCACCGGCGGGGCTCCGGTGGCTGGACCGGGACCTACTTCGGGGAAGTTGTGTTCTGACAGTTGGGGGGCGCGCGGGTTCGCTAACGCGCCTTCTGCGGATTAGGTGCCCGACCCCCTCCCACCCCGGCAGGGCCCCGCCCCCGCACCGCGCGCAACCCCATGGGCCGGTCCCACCCCCGCAGCCTCCGCAAGCCCCGAGACCGGCCGCGCACCCCTTCACCCCCGGGTCACCCCCGACGAACCAGTCCGCAGTCGCTTGACGAGACCGGCACCCATCCCCGGAGCGGCCGCGCCCCCCACCGAACCAGTCCGCACTCGGCACGCAAACCCCACCCAGATGACGGGCCTGGTCGAGAGTCTCGCCCCTGGGGCCGTCCGGTTGTCTTCCCTCGCGTGGTGGAGGGGCGGGTGTCAAGGGTGGAGCGCAGCGGAATCGGCGTAGCCGACGCGACGTAGGAGCGCCCTTGACTCCCGGTCCGGAACCACCAACCTCGCGACACCGGACGGCCCCCGGCGCCCACTAAAGCCACCGGCCGACCGAAGCCCCCGTAACGGTCAGCGAGCGCCCGCCCCCACCCCGAACTCCGTAGGAACCGCGACGCGGGAAGCCGTGCATGCGGGCCCGTGTGACCAGCGCTTCGGCTCCCGCAAGGAGCCCTGAAAAGCCTCAGAGCCTACCCAGCTCAACTAGCGCCCATGCGCCACGCGGCCACTTTTTCTTACCCTATCGGGCTGAACTTTTGTTGATCGTGGGTCAGTTGGCCCACGCGCCGCCCTACCCTTCAGAGGGTGAACCAACTGATGTCGCAAGAGTCCGAGCGAGGGTCCGGGGCCGATCTGCCCGGGGAAGCAGCGGGGGACGCCCCCGGGGAAGCAGCGCTCCCCGGTGCGCTCCCGGACGACCTGCGCGCCGAACTGATCGACTTCCGCCGCGACTTGCACATGCACCCCGAGCTCGGGAACCAGGAGTTCCGCACCACCGCGGCCCTCAAGGCCCGGCTCGAGCGCGCGGGGCTCGAACCCCGCGTACTCGCCATCGGCACGGGACTCGTCTGTGACATCGGGGTGGGGGACGAGGAGCAGCGTGGCGGCGGCGTCCGCCCCATGCTCGCCCTGCGTGCCGACATCGACGCGCTGCCCATCCCCGACACCAAGCTCGGCGCCCCGTACCGCTCCACCGTGCCCGACCGCGCCCACGCCTGCGGTCACGACGTGCACACCACCGTGGTGCTCGGGGCCGGGCTCGTTCTCGCCGAGCTCGCGAAGCAAGGGCAACTGCCGCAGCCCGTGCGGCTGATCTTCCAGCCCGCGGAGGAAGTGCTGCCCGGCGGGGCGCCCGACGCCATCGAGTCGGGGGTGCTCGAAGGGGTGGGACGCATCATCGGCGTGCACTGTGATCCCCGTGTCGACGCCGGGAAGATCGGGCTGCGGCACGGCGCCATCACCTCCGCCTGCGACCGGCTCGAAGTCTCGCTCGACGGGGCGGGAGGCCATACCGCCCGGCCTCACCTGACCACCGACCTCGTCACGGCCGCCGCCAAGGTCGTCACCGAGGTTCCCGCGCTCGTCGCCCGCCGCATCGACGCCCGTTCGGGGCTCGCGGTGACCTGGGGCCGCATCGAGTCCGGGCACGCCTGCAACGTCATCCCGCAGCACGCCGAACTCTCCGGCACCGTCCGCTGCCTGGACCTCGACGCATGGCGGAAGGCCCCCGACCTGGTGCACGGCGCGATCCAGGAGATCGCCGACCTGTACCGCGCCAAGTCCGAGGTCAACTACATCCGCGGGGTGCCTCCCGTGGTCAACGAGCCCGGCATGACGGACCTGTTGAGCGAGGCCATGCGGCTGCGCCGCGGACCGCACTCCGTCGAGGACACCGAACAGAGCCTGGGCGGCGAGGACTTCTCCTGGTACCTGGAGCACGTGCCGGGCGCCATGGCCCGCCTCGGCGTCCGTACGCCCGGCGAGCGCACCGTCCGCGACCTCCACCAGGGCGACTTCGACGCGGACGAGTCGGCGATCACGGTCGGCGTCGAGATGTTCACCGCCGCCGCGCTGCTCGACGGAGCCCGGTAGGCAGGCCCGGTAGACAAGCCCGGTGGGTAAGCACTGCTATCGGCCGGTTACGGCGGACCCGTTCATCCGGACGTAACCGGCCCTCGGCACGAATAGGTAACGGCAGTGCGAAACCCCGTTCCCCTCCCTTTCTACGCGCGTTACTGTGCGCCGAAATCAGGCCCTTCAAGGGTGCTTTGGGGAACGTAAGGGGTGCGTCCTATGCGTCTTCGTCGAGGATCTTGTGGAACCCGGAACTCCCGTGGAACCCGGGACTTCCGTGGAACCCGCCGATCGAAGCTCTCCCAGGTGGCCGTCGTGGTGGCGTCCCTCGCCCTCGCGGCCTCAGCGTGCGGCAAGACCAGCAGCGAGGCATCGGAGGAGGACGGCAAGGACGACAAGTCCGGAGGGTCGTCGAAGTACTCGGACAAGGGCATCGGCCTCGCGTACGACATCGGCGGCCAGGGCGACCAGTCCTTCAACGACGCCGCCTACGCCGGATACGCGAAGGCCCGCAAGGACTTCAAGATCGGCGGCGTGGACATGGAGCCGGGCGACGGCGAGTCCAGTGCCGACAAGGTGCAGCGGATCGAGCAGCTGGCGAAACAGGGCTACGACCCGGTCATCGGGGTGGGATACATCTACGCGCCCGCGATCAAGGAAGTGGCGTCGAAGTTCCCGAAGACCACCTTCGGGATCATCGACGACAACACCGTCAAGGCCGACAACGTCGCCGACCTGGTCTTCCATGAGGAGCAGGGGTCGTATCTCGCGGGCGTCGCCGCCGCGAAGGCCACCAAGGCCGATCACGTCGGGTTCATCGGCGGCGTGGACATCCCGCTCATCCACAAGTTCGAGGCCGGCTTCGTGCAGGGCGTGAAGGACACGAACCCCAAGGTCAAGGTCGAGAAGCAGTACCTGACCGAGAAGCCCGAGGACGGCGGCTTCAGCAGTCCCGACAAGGGGGAGAACGCAGCCAGCGGCCAGATCGAGTCGGGCGCCGACGTGCTCTACCACGCGGCGGGGCTCTCCGGGCAGGGCGTGATCCAGGAGGCCGGCTCGCAGAAGGTGTGGGCGATCGGCGTCGACTCCGACCAGTACAAGCAGAAGGCCCTGGCCAAGTACAAGGACTACATCCTCGGCTCCGCCCTCAAGGACGTCGGCGGGGCGGTGTACGACCTGACGAAGTCCGTCGTCGAGGGCAAGCCGATCACGGGCGAGCAGCGCTACGACCTGAAGTCGGGTCGCGTCGGCTTCGCCGACAGCAACCCGAAGTACACGGCGATGAAGGACGTGGTCGCCGCCGTGGAGAAGGCCGAGAAGGACATCGTCGACGGAAAGGTCACGGTCAAGACCACCCCGTGACCACCCGGCCGTAGCTGTGGGGCGCCCCTTGCGTGAGGGGCGCCCCACAGTGCGTACATGATCCCGCAACCTCGCGGCCACAGCTCGATAACGGACGGGACAGAAGGGTTCTTATGTCAGGTCTACGCGCGTTACGCTGCGGCGAAATCAGCGCCAGGTGAGGCGCTCGTACGTGCTTGTGCTTGCTTGTACATAAGGAGTTCCTCTCTATGCGCCGGGTTTCCCGAATCGCCGCAGCGGGCGTGGCCACCGCCGCACTCGCCGTCTCCGCCACCGCTTGCGGCGGCACGTCCAGCGACGCCGCAGGCTCCAAGAGCGACGGCAAGAGCAAGGGCGTCGCCATCGCGTACGACGTCGGCGGCAAGGGCGACCAGTCCTTCAACGACGCCGCGACCGCCGGCATGGACAAGGCCGCCAAGGACCTGAAGATCGGCAAGAAGGCCGTCGAGCCGAACGACGGCGAGTCCGACGCCGACAAGGCCCAGCGCCTCACCCAGCTGGCCAAGCAGGGCTACAACCCGGTGATCGGCGTCGGTTACGCCTACGCCCCCGCGGTCAAGGAAGTCTCCGCCAAGTTCCCGAAGGTCACCTTCGGCATCGTCGACGACGAGACGGTCAAGGCCAAGAACGTGGCCGACCTGGTCTTCAGCGAGCAGGAGGCCTCGTACCTCGCGGGCGTCACCGCCGCCAAGACGACCAAGAGCAAGACCGTCGGCTTCGTCGGCGGCGTGGACGTCCCGCTGATCCACAAGTTCGAGGCGGGCTTCACGCAGGGCGTCAAGGACACGAACCCCAAGGTCAAGGTCGTCAAGCAGTACCTGACGGAGAAGGCCGAGGACGGCGGCTTCACCAGCCCCGACAAGGGCAAGACCGCCGCGCAGGGCCAGATCGAGGACGGCGCCGACGTGGTCTACCACGCCGCCGGTCTCTCCGGTCAGGGTGTCATCGAGGCCGCCGCCGCCAAGAAGGTCTGGGCGATCGGTGTCGACTCCGACCAGTACAAGCAGGACGCGCTCGCCAAGTACAAGAAGTACATCCTGACCTCCGCGACGAAGGACGTCGCCGGGTCGGTCTACAACCTGGCGAAGGCCGTCGCCGACGACAACGCCGAGGGTGGCGTCGTCCGCGCCGACCTCAAGTCCGGTGGCGTCGCGCTCGCCGACTCGAACCCCGAGTTCAAGAAGAACGCCGACCTCCAGGCCGCTCTGAAGAAGGCCGAAGAGGGCATCATCAGCGGCAAGATCAAGGTCAAGGCCACGCCGTGACGGCTGGCGTCACCACTGCGTGACGACAGCGCGGTGACCACCTCGACAACGGTCGCCGCAGCCGTAACAACAGCGTGATGGTCGCGGAACGGGGTGTGGGGGACGATGGTTTCCCCCGCGCCCCGTTCGCGCGGCCCACTGCCCAACTCCCGTCGAACCAGGGGCGCTACGCGCGTAGGTGGCCCCTTTCCTGAGGATTCCCGAGGAGAGTGCGCCATCGACGCGTCCACCAGGCCCGACAAGGGCCAGACCACCGCCCAGGCCGTTGCCGTTGAACTCACCGGCATCACCAAGCGCTTCCCGGGCGTGGTGGCCAACCACGACATCCGCCTGATCGTCCGCAAGGGCACCGTGCACGCCCTCGTCGGCGAGAACGGCGCGGGCAAGTCGACCCTGATGAAGATCCTCTACGGCATGCAGAAGCCGGACGAGGGCACCATCGCCGTCGACGGCACCCAGGTGAGCTTCGCCGGCCCCGCCGACGCCATCGCCCGCGGCATCGGCATGGTCCACCAGCACTTCATGCTCGCCGACCAGCTCACGGTCCTGGAGAACATCGTTCTCGGCAGCGAGAAGCTGCACGGCATCGGCGGCGCCGCCCGCCGCAAGATCGCCGAGATATCCGAGCGGTACGGCCTCGGGGTACGCCCCGACGCCATGGTCGAGGACCTCGGCGTCGCCGACCGCCAGCGCGTGGAGATCCTCAAGGTCCTCTACCGCGGCGCCACGACGCTCATCCTGGACGAGCCGACCGCGGTCCTCGTGCCGCAGGAGGTCGACGCGCTCTTCGACAACCTGCGCGAGCTGAAGTCCGAGGGCCTGTCCGTCATCTTCATCTCCCACAAGCTGGGCGAGGTCCTGTCCGTCGCCGACGACATCACCGTCATCCGGCGCGGCACGACGGTGGGCACGGCGATCCCCTCCGAGACCACCCCGCGCCAGCTCGCCGAGCTGATGGTCGGCAGCGAGCTGCCCACCCCGGAGACGGCCGAGTCGACGGTCACCGACCGCGCGATGATCGAGGTCGAGGGGCTCAAGCTGCTCGCCGACGGCGAGTCGGGCCGCGCCCTCCTCGACGACATCTCCTTCACCATCCACGAGGGCGAAGTGCTCGGCCTCGCGGGTGTGGAGGGCAACGGGCAGACCGAGCTGATCGACGCGCTCATCGGCCTCAAGCACGCCGACTCCGGCGTCATCCGCATGGCCGGGAAGGACATCACCGACCTGGCCACGCGCCACCGCCGCGAGCAGGGCGTCGGCTACATCCCCGAGGACCGCCACCGCCACGGCCTCCTCCTGGAGTCGCCGCTCTGGGAGAACCGCATCCTCGGGCACGTCACCGAGAAGCCCAACTCCCGCGGCAAGGGCGGCTTCTGGCTCGACCCCAAGGGCGCGCAGGCCGACACCCGGCGCATCGTCGAGGAGTACGACGTCCGTACGCCCGGCATCGACGTCACGGCGGCCTCGCTCTCCGGCGGCAACCAGCAGAAGCTGATCGTCGGCCGCGAGATGAGCCACAAGCCCCGCTTCCTGATCGCCGCCCACCCCACCCGGGGTGTGGACGTCGGCGCGCAGGCCCAGATCTGGGACCAGATCCGCGAGGCCCGGCGGGAAGGACTCGCGGTCCTCCTCATCTCGGCCGACCTGGACGAGCTGATCGGCCTCTCCGACACCCTCCGCGTGATCTACCGCGGGCGGCTCGTCGCCGACGCCGACCCGGCCACCGTCACGCCGGAGGAGCTCGGCTCGGCCATGACCGGCGCGGCCTCCGGTCACCTCGAACACGTAGAAGAAGACCCCGAAGAGGGCTCTGGCGACGCTTCGGAGGACGAGGCCCGATGAAGAAGTTCGACAAGGAGCGCGTGCTCCTCGCGGTGGCCGGACCGGTCAT
Source organism: Streptomyces sp. NPDC055099 (assembly GCF_053607685.1). Classification (NCBI taxonomy): domain Bacteria; kingdom Bacillati; phylum Actinomycetota; class Actinomycetes; order Kitasatosporales; family Streptomycetaceae; genus Streptomyces; species Streptomyces sp. NPDC055099. Next base: position 227,694 of record NZ_JBSGUA010000005.1, read on the forward strand.
CGCGCTCGTCGTGGCCGTGGCGCTGACCTCGGTCGTGCTGCTCGCCTCGGGCAAGAGCCCGATCGAGCCGTACACGCTGATGCTGGAGCAGATCAGCTACTCCGACGTCCAGGTCCTGACCATCAACCAGGCCGGGATGTACTACCTGGCGGCGCTCGCGGTGGCCGTCGGCTTCCGCATGAACCTGTTCAACATCGGTGTGGACGGGCAGTACCGCCTCGCCGCGATGACCACCGCCGTGGTCGGCGCGCACGTCGCGCTCCCGGCCCCGCTCCAGATCCCGCTCCTGATGCTGGTCGCCATGCTCACCGGTGCCTTCTGGGCGGGCATCGCGGGCATCCTGAAGACCACCCGCGGGGTCAGCGAGGTCGTCGCGACGATCATGCTCAACGCCATCGCGACGAGCGTCATCGGCTACATGACCCTCACCGAGAACTTCGGTGTCCCGGTCGGCAACAACCAGACCACCGGCGAGATGCACGAGTCCGGCTGGTTCCCCGGCATCAGCATGGGCGAGTCCGGCGAGATCTACGGCTTCGTGATCATCGCCGCGCTCGCGGGCGTCCTGTACTGGGTGGTCCTCAACCGCACCCGCTTCGGGTTCGACCTGCGCGCCACCGGCGCCTCCACGTCGGCCGCCGCGGCGTCCGGCGTGAACGCCAAGCGCATGGTGCTCAGCGCAATGCTGATCTCCGGAGCGGTCGCCGGCCTCGCCGGCATGCCGATCCTGCTCGGCGACACCCACACCTACAGCCTCAGCTTCCCCGCGGGGCTCGGCTTCACCGGCATCGGCATCGCGCTCCTCGGCCGCAACAACCCGGTCGGCATCGCGTTCGCCTCGCTGCTCTGGGCCTTCCTCGACAAGGCGTCGCCCGCCCTGGACTACGCGACCCCGGTCGCGTACGACAAGGAGATCGCGGTGATCATGCAGGGCCTCATCGTGATCGCGGTCGTCGTCTCCTACGAGGCCGTACGCCGTTGGGGCCTCAAGCGTCAGCAGCGCCGCGTCGGCGAGGAACTGGCCGCCGCGGCCCGCAACAACGGCAACAACGGCAACAACGACACCGTGAAGGAGGTGGCTGCCCGATGAGCTCGGCAACCGTAGCCAAGCCCCCGGCCAAGCAGCCCGCGCCGGGCCGCCGCCGCATATCGCTCCCCGTCCTCCTTCTCGTGATCGCGGGCGTCCTCGTCCTGACGTCCGTGGTCCGGCTGATCACCGACGCGAACGGCATCACCTCCACCGGCCAGATGTCGACCGCGCTGCGGCTCGCCGTGCCGATCGGCCTCGCGGGCCTCGGCGGTCTGTGGGCCGAGCGCGCGGGCGTGGTCAACATCGGCCTCGAGGGCATGCTGATCCTCGGCACCTGGTTCGGCGCGTTCGCCGGTTACCAGTGGGGCCCGTGGGTCGGCATCCTGTTCGGCATCCTCGGCGGCGCGCTCGGCGGTCTGCTGCACGCGATCGTCACGGTCACCTTCAACGTGAACCACATCGTCTCCGGTGTGGCCATCAACATCCTCGCCCTGGGCGTCACGCGCTATCTCTCCACCTTCGCCTTCGAGGGCAAGGAGGGCGGCACGTCGAAGCAGTCGCCGCCGGTGGACTCGCTCGGGGAGTTCTCCGTGCCGGGTCTCTCCGACTGGCTGCAGGACCTGAACGAGAAGCACTGGTTCCTCGTCTCGGACATCGCGGGCCTGCTCGGCGGCCTGTTCACGAACCTGTCGCCGCTCACGGTCATCGCCATCGCGATGGTGCCGCTGAGCTGGTGGGTCCTGTGGCGTACGTCGTTCGGTCTGCGCCTGCGCTCCTGCGGCGAGAACCCGGTCGCCGCCGAGTCGCTCGGCGTGAACGTCTACAAGTACAAGTACCTCGCCGTGATCATCTCCGGTGGTCTGGCAGGCCTGGGCGGCGCGTTCCTGTCGCTCGTCGCCTCGAACATCTACCTGGAGGGCCAGACCGGCGGCCGCGGCTACATCGGCCTCGCCGCCATGATCTTCGGCAACTGGATGCCCGGCGGACTCGCGCTCGGTGCCGGCCTGTTCGGTTACACCGACAGCCTGAAACTCCGGGGCGGCGGCACGAACGTGCACGCGCTGCTGCTGCTCCTGGCAATCCTCCTGGTCATCGGCGCGGCTTACCTCATCTGGCGCAAGCGTTACATCCCCGCGGCGATCACCGCGGCCGTCTCGGCGCTGATGTTCGCGTGGTACGGCTTGACCGACGAGGTGCCCAACCAGGTCGTCACCGCGACGCCGTACGTCGTCACGCTGCTCGTGCTCTCGCTCTCCGCCCAGCGGCTGCGGATGCCGAAGGCGGACGGCCAGCCCTACCGAAAGGGACAAGGAACGTGACCGAGACCGACTGGGACGCGTTGCGGGATGCTGCGCGCGAGGCCATGTCCCGTGCGTACGCGCCTTACTCGGGCTTCCCGGTCGGTGCCGCGGCCCTCGTGGACGACGGCCGCACGGTGTCGGGCTGCAACGTGGAGAACGCGTCGTACGGCCTCGGCCTGTGCGCCGAGTGCGGCCTCATCTCGCAGCTCCAGCTCACCGGGGGCGGCCGTCTGACGCACTTCACCTGCGTCGACGCCAAGGGCGAGATCCTGATGCCGTGCGGCCGCTGCCGCCAGCTGCTCTACGAGTTCGGCGGCCCGACGCTCCTCCTGGAGACGGCCGCGGGCATCCGGACGCTGGAGGACATGCTGCCGGACGCGTTCGGCCCGCAGCACCTCAACTGACGTACGGCCCCTGCCGGTTGCGATCCGGTCGGCAGGGGCCTTCTTCATCTCGCGGCTCTATGCGCGTAGAGTTTCGCGATCACTGTGTTGGACCTGTTGTAGATCACCGTTGTAGGCGCAAGAGGGGTTATGCCATGGACGTCATCTCCGTCATCCGTACGAAGCGGGACCGCGGCGAGCTGAGCGGCGAGCAGATCGACTGGGTCATCGACGCGTACACGCGCGGCGTGGTCGCCGACGAGCAGATGTCGGCCCTGGCCATGGCGATCCTGCTGAACGGCATGAACCGCGGCGAGATCGCCCGCTGGACCGCCGCGATGATCGCGAGCGGCGAGCGCATGGACTTCTCGTCGCTCTCCCGCCCCACGGCCGACAAGCACTCCACGGGCGGGGTCGGCGACAAGATCACGCTGCCGCTCGCCCCGCTGGTCGCGGCGTGCGGCGCGGCGGTGCCGCAGCTCTCGGGCCGCGGTCTCGGCCACACGGGCGGCACCCTGGACAAGCTGGAGTCGATCCCCGGCTGGCGCGCCCTCCTCTCGAACGAGGAGATGCTCTCCGTCCTCGACGGCGTGGGCTCGGTGATCTGCGCGGCGGGCGACGGCCTGGCCCCGGCCGACAAGAAGCTGTACGCGTTGCGGGACGTGACGGGAACGGTCGAGGCCATCCCGCTCATCGCTTCCTCGATCATGTCGAAGAAGATCGCGGAGGGTACGGGCTCGCTGGTCCTGGACGTGAAGGTCGGCACCGGCGCCTTCATGAAGACGCTGGAGGACGCGCGTGAACTGGCGTCCACGATGGTCGGCCTGGGCACGGACCACGGCGTACGCACGGTGGCGCTCCTCACCGACATGTCCACGCCGCTGGGTCTGACGGCGGGCAACGCTCTTGAGGTCCGCGAGTCGGTGGAGGTCCTCGCGGGCGGCGGCCCGGCGGACGTCGTGGAGCTCACCCTCGCCCTGGCGCGCGAAATGCTGGACGCGGCGGGTCTGAAGGACGTCGACCCGGCGAAGGCGCTGGCGGATGGCTCGGCGATGGACGTCTGGCGCCGGATGATCTCCGCCCAGGGCGGCGACCCGGACGCGGCCCTCCCGGTGGCCCGGGAGACGCACGTCGTGACGGCGCCGTCGTCGGGCGTCCTGACCCGCCTGGACGCGTACGACGTCGGCGTCGCCGCGTGGCGGCTCGGCGCGGGGCGTGCGCGCAAGGAGGACGTGGTGCAGGCGGGGGCGGGGGTTGAGCTGCACGCCAAGCCGGGGGCTCAGGTGCGAGCGGGGGAGCCGCTGATGACCCTGCACACGGACACCCCCGAGCGCTTCGAGTACGCCTTGCAGGCGGTGCGGGGTTCCTTCGACATCGCGCCGGAGGGCACGGAGTTCTCGGCGACGCCGATTGTGTTGGACCGCATCGCGTAGGGGTTTGCTTTCCCCCACCCCGCCCCTTCCCGAAACCATGGGGCTCCGCCCCCTGGACCCCCAAAAGATGTCCTCAAACGCCGGACGGGCTGGATTGCCAGCCCGTCCGGCGTTTGAGGACGAACTCGGCGGAGCCGGTGATTGCGGTCACCAAGGCCCCCGCGCCAGAGCGGGTTTTCGGGAAGGGGCGGGGTGGGGGAGACGGCCCGCCGCAGGCGAAACGGTGGGCCTACCGATGAGTTCCGGCGGCCGGCCCAGTCATCCCAACGTGAACCCCAAGACGACGCCGACCCTCACCCTGACCGGCACCCTCGACCGAGAGGCCACGCACCGCCTCTGCGAAGAGGCCCGCGCCACGCTGCAAGCGACCGGCGCGGAAGTCCTCGTATGCGACGTGGCGGACCTGGGCCCGCCCGTACTCGCCGCGATAGACGCCCTCGCCAGACTTCAGCTCACCGCCCGCCGCGCAGGCGGCCGAATCCGCCTGCGGAACCCGGCCCCGGCCCTCCGCGAGCTACTGGACCTCGTCGGGCTCCCCATTGAGGTCGAGATGGGTCGGCAGGCCGAACAGCGGGAACCACCGGGGCGTGTCCAGGAAGCAGTGGAAGCCCGCGATCCGCCCCTCTGAGATCTCGATGACCTGAATCGCCCACGGCGTGAACCCGCCCTTCTCGGGGTCGGGCTTGTAGTGGGCGAAGCCCGGCGTGCCGTTGACATTGACCGGGAACAGGCGGCTGTCGGCGCAGGAGGCGCCCATCGTCGACATGAAGCCGGTGATGTCGGCCGTGCCGCGCAGCCACAGGTCGAACGGGGGCATCGTCATGATGGCGTCTTCGTGCAGCAGCGCCGTCAGCGCCGCCATGTCGTAACCCTCGAAGGCGGCGACATACCGCTCGAGCAGCTTCTGCTGCTCCTCGTCCAGTGGGTCGGACACGGCGGTGTCGTCGCCCGGCCCCTCGGCCAGCGTCGCCCGCGCCCGCTGCAACGCGCTGTTGACGGAGGCCACCGAGGTGTCGAGGAGCTCGGCGGCCTCGCTGGCCTTCCACGCGAGGACCTCACGCAGGATCAGCACCGCCCGCTGCTTGGGCGGCAGTTGCTGCAGGGCGGCGACGAACGCGAGCCGCACCGACTCCTTCGCCACGGCGGCCTCGGCGGGGTCGCTGACGGAGGGCAGCACGCGCGCGTCCGGCATCGGCTCCAGCCATACGTTGTCCGGGCGCGGGGTGAGCGCGGCCTGCGCGAGCGGCGCCGACGCGGTCAGGTCCATGGGGCGGGCCCGGCGGTTGCCCGCGTTCAGCATGTCCAGGCAGACGTTCGTCGCGATGCGGTACAGCCAGGACCTCAGGCTGGAGCGGCCCTCGAACTTCTCGTAGCTCCGCCAGGCGCGGACCATCGTGTCCTGCACCGCGTCCTCGGCCTCGAAGGCGGAGCCCAGCATGCGATAGCAGTACCCGGTCAGCTCGACCCGGTGTTTCTCCAGCGTGACGTCGAGCTCCGACGTCGTCCCTGCGATGTCAGTCATACCAACCCACCCACCCCTGCGGCTGCCACGAAAGTCCCGGCACTTTGGAAGCTACCGCAGCCCACTGACAACGGCCCCCGGAGTAGGAAAAACCGCAGGCGGGAGAGGGTCGCCCGGGACGGTCAGTGCGCCGCCACGAGCCGCTGCCGGTCCCGCCGCTCCTGGACCCGGGCCACGTGCGACCCCCAGACGGTGAGGGACACGACTCCGCCCACCGCGAGCAGCCCGAGGCCCACCGTCCCGGCCCAGCCCCCCGCGTGGAAGGCGACCGCGCCGAGCGTGCCGCCCGCGCTGGAGCCCAGGTAGTACGCGGACTGGTAGAGCGCGGAGGCCTGCGCGCGCCCCTCGGTGGCCGTACGGCTCACGGACGAGGAGGCGACCGCGTGACCCGCGAAGAAACCGGCGGTGATCAGGACGAGCCCGAGCAGCACCATGACCAGGGAGTCGGAGAGGGAGAGCAGCAGACCGCCGGCCGTCGTGCTCACCGCCAGGTACAGCGCCCCGCGCCGCCCGAGCCGCGTCACGAGCTTGCCCGCGGCGGCCGACGAGACCGTGCCGACGAGGTAGACCAGGAAGATCGAGCCGATGATGCCCTGCGGGAGCGAGAACGGCGCCTCGGTGAGGCGGTAGCCGATGACGGTGTAGACCGCGCCGAACACCGTCATGAACAGCGCGCCGATCGCGTACAGCCTGCACAGCAGCGGGTTGGAGAGGTGCGAACGGATCGTGCGGCCAAGGGCCTTGGGGTTGAGCGAGCCCGGCGTGAAGTGGCGCGGCGCGGGAAGCAGCGCGCGGAAGGCGAGGGCGCACAGGACGGCCACGACACCCACGACGCCCACGGCCACGCGCCAGCCCCATGCCTGCGCGACCCAGCCGGTGATGATGCGCCCGCTCATGCCGCCGATGGAGTTCCCCGCCACGAACATGCCGATCGCGGCGACCAGCGCCTTGGGCCTGACCTCCTCCGCGAGGAAGGCCATCGCGGACGCCGGGAGCCCGGCGAGCGCGGCGCCCTGGACGGCGCGCAGCGCGATGAGCGCGCCGATGGAGGGCGCGAAGGGGACGAGCAGACCCACGACCACCGCGACCGTCAGCGAGACGGTCATGAGCGTGCGCCGCCCGAAACGCTCGCTGAGCGCGCTCAGGGGCAGTACGAAGAGGGCCAGCGCGCCCGTGGCGGCCGACACCGTCCAGCTCGCCGAGCTCGCGCTGACGCCGAAGTCGGCGGAGACGAGGGGGAGCAGCGCCTGCGTGGAGTAGAGGAGGGCGAAGGTCGCGACGCCTGCGAGGAAGAGGGCGAAGCTCATCCGCCGGTAGCCGGGGCCGCCGGGGTCCAGGCGTGTGTCGGCGGGTTCGGTCTGCGGGGACGACGGGGAGAGGGCGGCCGCGTGGGTGACGGACGCCCCGCTACTGGCAGGAGGCATGCGTCGAACGTAGGCACACGAGACTCATCCGTCCAATGCATGAACTGGTCATAATCGTTCCCATGGTGCATGAGCGCAGTTCAGAGCGGCGTCTGTCGCAGAGCAGTTACGTAGGAGACATCGGCGCGGCGGTGTCCGCGCCGGCCGAGCTGACGCCGGAGTCCTGGTCCGCGCTGCTCTCGCCGCGGCTCGCGTACTTCGCGGGGGTCGCGCGGACGGAGCATGTGACACGGGCCGCGCAGGAGATGCAGGTGCCGCAGTCGACGCTGTCGCGTGCCCTCGTCCGTCTCGAACAGGACCTGGGCGTCGACCTGTTCGCACGCCACGGCCGTACGGTGTCGCTGACCCCGGCGGGCCGCACGTTCCTGGCCTCCGTCGAGCGGGCGCTAGGTGAGGTGGAGCGGGCCGCGGAGTCCGTGCGGGCGGACGCGGACCCGGCGTCGGGCAAGGTCGCCTTCGGCTTTCTGCACACCATGGGCTCGGAGACCGTGCCCGGCCTGATCCGCGCCTTCCGCGCGGATCATCCGCGGGTCCGCTTCAGCCTCGTACAGAACTACGGGGAGGCGATGATCGAGCGGCTGCGGGCGGGGGAGCTCGACCTGTGCCTGACGTCGCCCGTGCCGGACGCGCCCGATCTCGCCGCCCGCCGCCTGGACGAACAGCGGCTGCGCCTGGTCGTGCCGGACGACCACCGCCTCGCCTCCCGGAAGCGGGTGCGTCTCGCGGAGGCGGCGGACGAGGCGTTCGTGACCCTCGAACCCGGCTACGGCCTGCGGCGCATCACGGACGACCTCTGCCAGGAGGCGGGCTTCAGGCCGCGGGTCGCCTTCGAGGGGGAGGAGGCGGAGACGCTCCGTGGCCTGGTGGCGGCGGGGCTGGGGGTGGCCCTGCTCCCACCACCGGCCGTCCCACGCCCCGGAGTCGTGGAGCTGACGGTGACGGGGCAGCGGGCGGTGCGGGAGATCGGGGTGGCCTGGCTGGACGGGCATCCGGATACACCGCCGGTGGCGGCGTTCAAAAAGTTCCTGCTGGGGAGGCGGGGGCGGCTGCTGCCGGAGTAGGGAGCCGTGAGCCCCCTCAGTGCCGCATCGACTTCCCGAACCCCGCCGCCAGCGGCATCCGCAGCCCCAGCGGCGGCGGGGCCGCCAGCGCGTCCTCCAGGGGGCGCGCGTACGCACGGCCGAACAGTGAGCCCAGGACGAAGTCCGAGGCCAGCGCCTGGACTTCGTCATGGTGCTGCTGCAGCCGGTGGCCGTCGGAGTGGACCTCGAACCGGCACACCTCGCGGTTCGCCTTCTTCGCCCGCGCCGCGAGTCGGAACGACAGCTCGGGGTCGGTGCGCTCGTCGTTCGTGCCGTGCACGATCAGGACCCGCCGCCCGGCGAGCTGCCTCACCGGCTCGGGGGAGGCGGCCACGTCGTCCTCGGGCAGCCAAGGGGCCAGCGCCAGGACGGAGTTGACCGCTTCGTGGCCGCCGGCCCGCAGAGCGGCCCGGCCGCCCATGTCCCGGCCCACGAGGCAGATCGAGACGTCGCCGTAGAGTCGGACGATCTCGTCGGCGGCCCACTCCGCGTCCCGCGCGAGCTGCGCCTGCGCACCGTTCCACCCGCGGCTGCGGTAGTGCACGACGTGCACGGCGAGCCCCTCCTCGCGGCCGTCCTGGGCGAGCCTGCGGCCGAGCGCGCGCACCGCGGACGCGGCGAACGGGGACGGCTTGCGGTCGGAGGTCTCGTGGCCGCCCGGGAGCAGCAGCACGGCGCCGCTGACCGCCGAAGGACGGGCGCCGATCACGCGTCCGAGCCTGGCCGCGCGCGCGGAATCGGGCGTCGCTTGCTGTGCCATGACAGAACAGTGTCAGAAGCGATGGTGTACGCCACCCGTCCGCGGGGTCACTGTTACGTATCGACCCGTGAGATCTACGCGCGTAGGCGCTAGAGTGCCGAGATGACGAGCCAGACCACCAAAGCCGGTCAGACGGACCGCGAAACGCCCAGCGCCGACCAGATCCGCCGCGCCCCGAAGGTGCTCCTGCACGACCACCTCGACGGCGGCCTGCGCCCCGGCACGATCGTCGACCTCGCCCGCGAGTCGGGGTACGAGGGTCTGCCCGAGACCGACCCCGACAAGCTGGGGATCTGGTTCAGGGAAGCCGCCGACTCCGGTTCGCTGCCGCGCTATCTGGAGACCTTCGCCCACACCTGCGCCGTGATGCAGACGAAGGACGCCCTCAAGCGCGTGGCGGCCGAGTGCGCCGAGGACCTCGCCGAGGACGGCGTCGTCTACGCCGAGATCCGGTACGCCCCCGAGCAGCACCTGGAGCAGGGCCTCACCCTCGAAGAGGTCGTCGAGGCCGTCAACGAAGGTTTCCGGGAAGGCGAGCGGCGCGCGAAGGGGAACGGTCACCGCATCCGCGTGGGCGCGCTGCTCACCGCCATGCGGCACGCGGCCCGCGCCCTGGAGATCGCCGAACTCGCCAACCGCTACCGCGATCTGGGCGTCGTCGGCTTCGACATCGCGGGCGCGGAGGCGGGCTTCCCTCCCACCCGGCACCTCGACGCCTTCGAGTACCTCAAGCGCGAGAACAACCACTTCACCATCCACGCCGGTGAGGCCTTCGGTCTGCCGTCCATCTGGCAGGCCCTCCAGTGGTGCGGCGCCGACCGCCTCGGCCACGGCGTGCGGATCATCGACGACATCCAGGTCGCCGACGACGGCACCGTGAAGCTCGGCCGCCTCGCCAGCTACGTACGCGACAAGCGCATCCCCCTGGAGATGTGCCCGAGCTCCAACCTGCAGACGGGCGCCGCCGACTCGTACGCCGACCACCCCATCGGTCTGCTCCGCAAGCTGCACTTCCGGGCCACGGTGAACACCGACAACCGTCTGATGTCCGGCACCAGCATGAGCCGTGAATTCGAGCATCTGGTCGGGACTTTCGGCTACACGCTCGACGACATGCAGTGGTTCACAGTCAATGCGATGAAATCAGCGTTCATTCCTTTCGATGAACGCCTGGCCATGATCAATGACGTCATCAAGCCCGGATATGCCGAGCTGAAGTCCGAATGGCTGTTCCGTCAGACCGCCTCCACCAGGGCTTCTGTCGACGTGTAACAGGAAATGAAGCAGTTCGGACGCGGCCGGGAACATTAATTCCCGGCCGCGTTTTTGCTGTTTCGCTGTTTGCGGACCGCCCCTTCACATGTTTACGGTCATGGGCCGCTCGAAAGTCCCCGTCATCAAGGACGCATTGAAGATGAAGCAGTCTGCCGCCAAGACCCTCGGTGTCGCCGCTCTCGGCGCCGCCTTCGCCGCCGCGGGCGCGGGTGCCGCCACCGCCGCGCCGGCCCTGCCCGACGCCACGGGCGCCCTGGGCTCCGCCACCGCCATGCTCCCCATGGAAGCGGTCGGCGAGAAGCTGCCCGCCGGCGGCCCCGAGGCGATCTCCGCCGGCCAGAACGTGCTCGGCAGCACCCTGCAGGCCTCCGCGCCGACCGTGGACAAGCTCGGCGAGAGCATGAAGGACGCCAGCGACCGGGGCAAGCCCGCCGCGGCCGACCCGGTCTCCGGTCTGCTCGGTGGCCTGCCGGTCGCCGGCGCCCTGCCCACGCAGGGCCTGCCCCTCCAGGGCCTGCCCACCGAGGGCCTGGGGCTGAACGGTCTGCCGCTCGGCTGATCCTCGCGGTCCCCGCACACGCCGATGGGGCGCACCCCTTGTTCGAGGGTGCGCCCCATCGGCGTATGTGTGCGGCGGGGGCCGCCGGTTCACCAGGCTGCCTGCCTGGCCTTGTTCTCGGAGGGCAACAGGGCCCAGAGCGCGATGTAGAGCAGGAACTGCGGTCCTGGCAGCAGGCACGAGACCACGAAGATCACGCGCATCGTGGTCGGCGACGTGCGGAAGCGCTTGGCGAGGGCGGCACACACTCCGCCGATCATCCGGCCGTGGGTGGGGCGGGCAAGGGCGGTCATGGTGGCTCCTTCGTGAACCGTGGCGATGAGGCCCGGGGCGTTTCCCGATGCGTTCCGGGGGGTTTCCCCGATGACTCAAAGCTACGTTCACGAAGCGGGCGAAGCGTCGCTCTAAGGTGCGATACCGACCCTGGGAATCGTCGGGGTCGGCCCCTGAGAAGCGTCCTCCCGCAGGAGGGCCGCCCGCTGCTCCCCGTCCGTACGGCGGCGGAGCCTGGCCCTGGCCGCGGGCACCACGGCGAGATGCGCGAGGGCCACGCCCACCGAATTCAGGAACAGCGAGTCGATGTCGACGACCTGCCCGGGGACCCCGGTCTGCAGCAGTTCGATGCCGAGCGAGATCAGCGCGCCCGCCGCGACCGTCCGCACCAGCGAACCGAGCGGTGACACGTGAACCCGCCCACCGGCGAGCGGAAGCAGCACACCGAGCGGGGCGAGGAGCAGCAGACTGCCGCCTATCTGCCGGGCGGCCTGCACAGGTCCGAGCGCCAGATCCGCCTTGATGCCGGCGAACGGCTGAAGATTCGCCGCGCTGACCCACGGCACGTCCAGTGGACGCAGAGTGAGCCAGCCGACGAACAGAAGATGCGCGACGAGGAGGAATCCTCCTGCCGCACGGAAGCGGATGGCGGCCCCGTGGCCGCCCGAGCCTTGACGCACGCCCCCCAAGACGCGCCCGACGGCAGGATCGGTTCCGCGCATTCACTCCCGGAACACGCGCTGTCCTGATCGCACACCGTGACTGTCTTGATCGACTACTTCACGGTCTCCGTGGGCGGAGCCACCGTCCCGGGACGCTGACGGACCGCCTGCGTGCATTCGTAGCGGCGCAGCGGGGCGTCACCGGGGCCGCCCATGATCACCTGACGGTCGTCGCCCGCCGCCGCGCTGTCCGCGAACGTGCAAACGATCTGTGCCAGCGCGAACGCCGAAAGATCCTCTGGGGACGTGCTGAACCGCAGCGCGTCCTCGGGGTCGCCCTTCCCGGGTCCGCTGACGACCGTGCCGCCGCGTACGTCCGTCGCGAAGCCCGCCTGCTTCTCCGGGGCCGAGGGCGCCTGCGACAGCTCGTCGAGGAGCGCCTGCGCGATCCGTACCCGGTCCGTCGTCGCCTTCTCGGTGGGAATCCGCACCGACCGGTCGACGGTCACGAGCTGCGCCGCGCACACCAGGAAGACCTGCACGGGAACCCCGCTGGTGGACTGCGACGCGATGCTCGACCCGGACATCACGCAGGGCACCCGGGAGGGCCCCGGGCCGAAGTCCGTCGGCACCTCCGTCGAGCGGATGCCGCAGCCCGCGAGGAGCGTGGTCAGCGCGGTGGCGAGCAGCGCGGCGCGCAGCCGTCGGTGGTTCATCGCTTCTCTCCCTCGACGGTGTCGCCGCCGTCCGCGCCCTGAGCGGGCTCGTCCTCGGGCAGCGGCTCCGACGGGTCGCGCGGCAGCCACAGCGTGAACACCGCGCCGCCCTTGGGCGAGTTCGCGGCGGTGATCTCCCCGCCGTGGATGTGGGCGTTCTCCAGGGCGATGGAGAGCCCCAGGCCACTGCCCTCCGACCGCGGCCGGGAGGCGCTCGCCTTGTAGAAGCGGTCGAAGACGTGCGGCAGTACGTCCTCGGGGATGCCGGGGCCTCCGTCACGCACCGCGATGACGAGCTTCTCGCCCGCGATCCGCACCGAGACCTCCACCGGGGAGCCGCCGTGCTTGAGCGCGTTGCCGATCAGGTTCGCCAGGATGACGTCCAGACGACGCGGGTCGAGCCGCACCATGATGCCGCGCTCCGCGTCCAGCTCGACCGCGTCGAGCCAGGCACGGGCGTCGATGCACGCCGTGATCTGGTCCGCGATGTCGACGTCGTCCAGGACGAGCCTTGCCGTACCCGCGTCGAAGCGGGTGACCTCCATCAGGTTCTCCACCAGGTCGTTCAGCCGGCGGGTCTCGCTGACCACGAGCCGCACGGCGGGCTCGATCATCGGGTCGACGGACCCGGTCTCGGCGTCCAGCTCCTCTTCCAGGACCTCCGTCACCGCGGTGATCGCGGTCAGCGGCGTACGCAGCTCGTGCGACATGTCGGCGACGAAGCGCCGCGACGCCTCGTCACGGGCGCTCATGTCGTCGACCTTCTTCTCCAGGCTCTCCGCGGTCCGGTTGAACGTCCGTGACAGATCGGCCAGTTCATCCGTGCCCGACACCCGAAGGCGCGTGTCCAGCTTGCCCTCGCCGAGCCGCCGCGCGGCGACGCCGAGCCGGTGCACCGGCTTGAGCACGGTGGTCGCGGCGGCCTGCGCGAGCAGCGCGGAACCGATGAGCGCGAGCCCCGTCGCGATGGCGAGGGACCAGCCGAGCGAACTGAGGTCCTTCGCCTCCGGCTCGAGGGACTTGAGCATGTAACCGGTCGGCCCGCCGCCGATGACCTTGGCACCGCCCACGAGATACGGGGTGCCGCCCTCGACGGTCCGCTGCCAGTACAGGTGATACGGACTCTTGTTGCTGGAGGTGAGCGGCTGCTCCTTGTTCACCGTCTTGCGCAGCGACTTGGGCACGTCGGCGAGCGTGAAGGCGTCCAGGTCGGAGTAGCCGACGATCGTGTCACCGTCGGCGTCCTTCCCGATCAGGAGCACGCTGTAGCGCTGGCTGCTGTTGGCCATCGTCCCGGCGGCCTGCTGCAGTTCGTCCTGGGTCGGATTGGGCGGCAGCGCACCGGCGCGGGTCTGCATCTCCTGCTGGAAGTCCTTCAGGGCCGCGTCCTGCGCGCGCGTCAGGACCGCCTCGCGGTTCAGCCAGTACGCGATTCCGGACGCCGTCACGGCGGCGGTGAGCGCCACCAGGCCGAACACCACCACGAGCCGGAGCCTGAGGCTCGTGAAGCGCAGCCCCGCCATGATCGCCTTGCGCGCCGCGGCCCAACCGCGGAGCTTGTCCTGCGGTTTGGTCACTGAGGAGTGTCCAGCCGGTAGCCCACTCCACGCACCGTACGGATCAGCGTCGGCGAGGACGGAACGTCCTCCACCTTCGCGCGCAGCCGCTGCACACACGCGTCGACCAGCCGGGAGTCACCGAGGTAGTCGTGCTCCCACACCAGACGCAGCAACTGCTGCCGCGAGAGCGCCTGTCCGGGCCTGCGGCTCAGCTCCAGGAGCAGCCGCAGCTCGGTCGGCGTGAGCTGCAGGTCCTCGCCGTTCTTCGTGACGGTCATGGCGGCGCGGTCGATGACGAGCGAACCGAAGGTCGCCGCGTCATTGGCCTCGCGCTCACCGCGCCGGAGCACCGCGCGGATACGGGCGTCGAGCACCCGGCCCTGCACGGGTTTCACCACGTAGTCGTCGGCACCGGACTCGAGCCCGACGACGACGTCGATGTCGTCGCTGCGCGCGGTCAGCAGGATGATCGGCAACTGGTCGGTGCGCCGGATGCGACGGCACACCTCGAAGCCGTCGATGCCCGGCAGCATCACATCCAGCACGATCAGGTCCGGCCGCTGCTCACCGAGCAGCTTCAGGCCGTCCTCGCCGGTGGCAGCAGTGGCCACCCGATGCCCTTGGCGGGTGAGCGAAAGCTCAAGGGCCGTACGGATGGCGTCGTCGTCCTCGATCAGCAACAGGGAAGGCACGGACGTCATTCTGTCCCATGGCACGGGCACAGTTCGACTGTTGGTCGGCTCCCACACTTCTCCCCTACACATGGAAGGCCTGTTGCAGGCCTGTGACAGTCGGCGGACACCGTCATGAAGTGGGTCCGGCAGAGTTTTGGTCACACGGAAAACAGCCGGACTCCACCGACGGGGGGCGCGAGATGAACACACTGCACAGCACCAGCTCAAGCGCAGTAATCACGCGTCTCCACGACGTGATCCGGCCTGCCGAGAGGCACGAGAAGTCCGGTGCCGTGAGCGGGCGGGGGTGCGCTCGCGGCACCGGGCGTCAGCACACCGCGTACATGACGGTGGTTGACGCGTTCCCGGGGGCGACCCGCGGGGACAACGGGGGAACCGATGGGGGGGCTCACGGGGGAGCCGCGTACAGGGAGGACACGGGGGAGCGCACCACAGCGTCGGAGGCGGAGTTCACCGCCTACGTCCAGGAGCGTCGTGCCTCCCTGTACGCAACCGCCTATCACCTGACCGGTGACCGTTTCGAGGCCGAGGACCTGCTCCAGAGCGCCCTCTTCTCGACGTACCGGGCCTGGGACAGGATCAGCGACAAGGCCGCGGTCGGCGGGTACCTCCGCCGCACCATGACCAACCTGCACATCAGCGCCTGGCGGCGCCGCAAGCTCAACGAATACCCGACCGAGGAGCTGCCGGAGACGGCGGGCGACACGGACGCGATGCGTGGCACCGAACTCCGTGCGGTTCTCTGGCAGGCCCTGGCCCGCCTCCCCGAACTGCAGCGGACGATGCTGGTCCTGCGTTACTACGAGGGCCGCACGGACCCCGAGATCGCGGACATCCTCGACATCAGCGTGGGCACGGTCAAGTCCAGCATCTGGCGCTCCCTGCGCCGGCTGCGCGAGGACGACGTCCTCAGCTTCGGCCGTGACCAGGAGGAGTCCTTCGGCGAGTTGGTCGCCTAGGGATCACCGGGGGGCCGCCGCTCCCGGGGGGAGGCGGCGGAAGCAGGGGGGACACGGGGGAAAACGGGGATCACGGGGGATCCACGGGGGAAAGTGGCGGGACCGGAAGGCCGGGGGGTCTTTCCGGTCCTTCTGCTTTTGGTGCGACGGTCCGGTGAACCGCTCCCCACGCGGAGCTACGCGGCGTCTGCGCGCGCCTTGGCGCACCGGCCGGCGGCAGCGGCCGCGAGCCGTCCCAGGGCCTCGTCCTTGCCGCAGGGGTGCGCGCCGAGGGCGGTCTGCCGGGCGACGATCGCGCGCTCGGCCCGCATCAGCCGCCAGCCGCGCCGCAGCAGGAACGCCACGGACTTGCGCCCCTCGCGCAGGTCCCGCAGAAGCCGCCGCCGGAAGGTGGTGGACGGCCGCCCCCGCAGACAGATCGCGTCGGCGAGCACCCCGATCTCCCGGCACCGCTCCACGATGTCCGCCGCGAAGATGCCCTCCGCGATGAAGAGGGGTGTGCGCTCGATGTCCATCGCCGTCTCGCCCGTACGCGAGCTGGTGGCGATGTCGTAGACGGGGACGCGCGTACGTCCCGTGCGGCACAGCTGCTCGATGGCGGCGACGGCGACGTCCGTGTCCCAGGAGCCGGGGGAGTCCCAGTCGATGTCCGTGCTGCCGGGGACCTGCGGCAGCGTCGGGTCGTCGTGCTCCTTGTAGAAGTCGTCGAGGCACAGGACGGGCAGTCCCGTGAGGGCCGCGAACGACGACTTGCCTGAGCCCGAGGGGCCGGCGAGCAGCACGACTCGGGTGGGTATCGGGGGATGGGAACTCACGAGAGAACAGTGTGCTGCATTGAGCCGCCCAGGCGACCCGAAGGGTAGGGCTTTGGTGCCCGTACCGCCCCTCAACTACGCTACGCGCACATCTGATTACTCAAAAGGACAAGGGCGGAACCCATGGCACGGCACGCAACAGCCTCCAAGCACCTCTCCCGCGTTCTGCTGCGGGCGGGTCTGACGGTCACCGTCGCGGGCACGGCGCTCGGCATCGGTGGCGCGGCGACGGCGAACGCGGCCCCGGCCCCCGCGCCCCCGGCCTCCGACAACCTGCCCGCGGCCGGGGCGGGTGTGCTGCGGGCGGTGGAGGAGGTCAGCGCGGGCGGGCTCGGGCCCGTCAAGGAGCTGAAGCTCAACCCGCTGGCGGGTACGGGGTCCGACCCGCTGGACAACGCGCTCGGCACCCAGATCGCGGACTTCAAGCCGCTGTCGACGGCGCCGCTCACGGCCCCGCTGGCCCAGGGCGGGGGATCGCTGAGCGACCTGCCGGTGGTGGGTCCGGCCACGGGGCTGCTGCCCGGCTAGCCGAGCGTCCCGGTGAGGTGACGAAGCCCCGGCCCTCCTGGACGGAGGAGGACCGGGGCTTCGCCGTGCGCAGTGGCTTCAGATGACCTCAGGCGGCCTCAGGCAGCCTCGGGTGGCCTCAGTACGAGGAGCCCGACGCGCCCAGTGAACCCGTGGGGTGCCAGACCGTCTTGGTCTCCAGGAAGGCCGTCAGGCGGTGCGTGCCCGGGTCGGCCGACCAGTCCACAGGCTGTGGACGGACGACGCGCTTGAGGTTGTCCGCGGCGGCGACCTCGAGCTCCTTGGCCAGGTCGTCGTCCTCGACGCCCGCGAGGTCGATCGCGTTCACGTCTTGGTGCGCGGCGAGCGACGGGGTGATCTCCGCCGTCCTGCCGGACAGGATGTTCACGACGCCGCCCGGCAGGTCGGAGGTGGCGAGCACCTCGCCGAGCGAGAGCGCGGGGAGCGGGGAGTCCTCGCTCGCGATCACCACGGCGGTGTTGCCGGTGGCGATCACGGGGGCGATGACGGACACCAGGCCGAGGAACGACGACTTCTGCGGGGCGACCACCGTCACCACGCCCGTCGGCTCCGGCGAGGAGAGGTTGAAGAAGGGGCCCGCGACGGGGTTCCCGCCGCCCGCGAGCTGGGCGATCTTGTCGGTCCAGCCCGCGTACCAGACCCAGCGGTCGATCGCGGCGTCCACCTCGGCGGCGGCCTTCGACTTGGAGAGCCCCTCCGCCTCGGCGACCTCGCGCACGAACTGGTCCCTGCGGCCCTCCAGCATCTCCGCGACGCGGTACAGGATCTGGCCGCGCAGATAGGCCGTCTTGCCCGCCCAGCCGCCCTGCGCCTTGCGCGCGGCGGAGACCGCGTCACGCGCGTCCTTGCGGGACGAGAGGGGGGCGTTGGCCAGCCACTTGCCCTTGGAGTCCGTCACCTCGTACACCCGGCCGCTCTCGGAACGCGGGAACTTCCCGCCGACGTACAGCTTGTAGGTCTTCAGGACCGTGAGTCGCTCAGACATCGAGGTAAGCCTCCAGGCCGTGGCGGCCGCCCTCGCGGCCGTAACCCGATTCCTTGTAGCCGCCGAAGGGCGAGGTCGGGTCGAACTTGTTGAACGTGTTGGCCCAGATGACGCCCGCGCGCAGGCGCTCGGCGACCGCGAGGATGCGGGAGCCCTTCTCCGTCCAGATGCCGGCGGAGAGGCCGTACTGCGTGTTGTTGGCCTTGGCGACGGCCTCTTCCGGAGTACGGAACGTCAGCACCGAGAGCACCGGGCCGAAGATCTCGTCGCGGGCGACGGTGTGCGCCTGCGTGACGTTCGTGAAGAGGGTCGGCGCGAACCAGTAGCCGGAGGAGGGCAGTTCGCACGGGGCGGACCAGCGCTCGGCGCCCTCCGCCTCGCCCGTCTCGGTGAGCGCGGTGATGCGGGCGAGCTGCTCGGCGGAGTTGATCGCGCCGATGTCCGTGTTCTTGTCCAGCGGGTCGCCCAGACGCAGGGTGGACAGGCGCCGCTTGAGCGCGTGCAGCACCTCGTCCTGGACCGACTCCTGTACGAGGAGGCGCGATCCGGCGCAGCAGACCTGGCCCTGGTTGAAGAAGATGCCGGTGACGATGCCCTCGACGGCCTGGTCGACGGGGGCGTCGTCGAAGACGATGTTCGCGCCCTTGCCGCCCAGTTCGAGCGTGACCTTCTTGTCGGTGCCCGCGACCTGGCGCGCGATGGCCTTGCCGACGGCGGTCGAGCCGGTGAAGGCGACCTTGTCCACGTCCGGGTGGGCGGTGAGGGCCGCGCCCGCGTCGCCGTACCCGGGAAGGATGTTGACGACGCCCTTGGGCAGGCCCGCCTGGCGGCAGATGTCCGCGAAGAACAGGGCGCTCAGGGGCGTGGTCTCGGCGGGCTTCAGGACGACCGTGTTGCCCGTCGCGAGCGCCGGGGCGATCTTCCAGGCGAGCATCAGGAGCGGGAAGTTCCAGGGGATGACCTGGCCCGCGACACCGAGCGGGCGCGGGTTCGCGCCGTACCCCGCGTGGTCGAGCTTGTCGGCCCAGCCCGCGTAGTAGAAGAAGTGCGCGGCGACCAGGGGGAGGTCGGCGTCGCGCGTCTCCTTGATGGGCTTTCCGTTGTCGAGGGTCTCCAGGACGGCCAGTTCGCGGCTGCGCTCCTGGATGATCCTGGCGATCCTGAAGAGGTACTTGGCGCGCTCGGCGCCCGGCAGGGCCGACCACTTCTCGAAGGCCTTGCGAGCGGCCTTCACCGCGCGGTCGACGTCTTCGGAGGAGGCCTGCGCGACTTCGGAGAGGACCTCTTCGGTGGAGGGCGAGACGGTCTTGAAGACCTTGCCGTCGGCCGCCTCCACGAACTCGCCGTCGATGAACAGGCCGTACGACGGCGCGATGTCGACGACGGAGCGGGACTCCGGAGCGGGTGCGTAGTCAAAGGGCGTGGAAGTCATGGGTCAGTCCACCGTGACGTAGTCGGGGCCGGAGTAGCGGCCCGTGGCCAGCTTCTGGCGCTGCATCAGCAGGTCGTTGAGGAGTGATGAGGCGCCGAAACGGAACCAGTGGTTGTCCAGCCAGTCCGTGCCCGCGGTCTCGTTCACCAGGACGAGGAACTTGATGGCGTCCTTGGTGGTACGGATGCCGCCCGCGGGCTTCACGCCGACCTGTACCCCGGTCTGCTCGCGGAAGTCGCGTACGGCCTCCAGCATCAGGAGGGTGTTCGCGGGGGTGGCGTTGACGCCGACCTTGCCGGTCGAGGTCTTGATGAAGTCCGCGCCCGCCAGCATGCCGATCCAGGAGGCGCGGCGGATGTTGTCGTACGTGGACAGCTCGCCGGTCTCGAAGATGACCTTCAGGCGGGCCTCGCCGGAGGCTTCCTTCACGGCGCGGATCTGCTCGAACACCGTCATGTAGTCGCCGGAGAGGAAGGCGCCGCGGTCGATGACCATGTCGATCTCGTCGGCGCCCGCCGCCACGGCCTCGCGGACGTCGCCGAGCTTCACGTCGATGGCGGCGCGGCCCGCGGGGAAGGCGGTCGCGACGGAGGCGACCTTGACCCCGCTGTCGCCGACGGCCTCCTTGGCGGTGGCCACCATGTCCGGATAGACGCAGACCGCGGCGGTCCTCGGGGTGCCGCGGTCGGTCGGATCGGGGTTCACGGCCTTCGCGCCGAGCGCCCGGACCTTGCCCGGGGTGTCGGCGCCCTCCAGCGTCGTCAGGTCGATCATCGAGATGGCGAGGTCGATGGCGTACGCCTTCGCCGTCGTCTTGATCGAACGGGTGCCGAGCGCTGCGGCGCGTGCCTCCAGGCCGACCGTGTCGACGCCGGGCAGCCCGTGGAGGAAGCGGCGCAGCGTGCGGTCCGACGCTGTGGCGTCCGTCAGCGCGTGTGCGATGGGGGCGGATGCATGGGGCATGGTCACGAGGGGAGCATATCTACGCGCGTAGCGGCTGTACAGAGGTGGGTCGCTCCGGGTAATCCGCAGGGCGTGCGTCCCCGCGTACGTCCCCGCGGGCGTCCCCGGGGGAGTCCCGCTGCGGACCTCAGGCAGAATCAGGGGCATGACCGACCCCCAGCACCCCGTGGCTGAGCCCGAGTACAAGGACCGGACCTACCGGTCGTCCGGCGGTATCGCCGGAGGCGTCCTGCTGCTCGCCCTCGGCGGCTGGCTCGGCATCGACGCGATGATCCGGGGGGAGGGCCGCACCCCGTGGCTCGCGCTCGCCGGCCTGCTCCTGGCGGTGCCGGTCGTCGTCGCCTTCACCGTGCGCCCCGCCGTGTTCGCGAACGACGACCGACTGCGCATCCGCAACCCCTTCCGGACGATCACGCTCCCGTGGGCGTCCGTCTCTGGCCTGCGCTCCGGGTACTCCAACGAGGTCTTCACCCAGTCCGGCACCAAGTACCAGCTCTGGGCCATCCCGGTCTCCCTGCGCGGACGCAAGAAGGCCGCCCGCAGGAAGGCGCAGGGGGTGGCCGCGGGCGATCCGAGCGTCGGCGGCCCCGGCCTGCGCGCCTCGATGAAGTCCGGTCATTCGCAGCCCGTGCGCGCGGCCGGGGACCAGATCATGGACGACCTGCGCGAACTCTCCGAACTCCGCGCGACCGCGAAGTCCGCGCAGGGCGAGCCCGAGGTGCGCTGGGGCTACGAGATCCTGGCGCCCGCCGCGGCCGGTGCGGTGCTGCTCGTGGTGCTGCTGGCCGTCGCTTAGCTGCCGGCCGTCGCCTGGGGGCTGGCCTTACGGCGGGCCCATCCACGCAAGCAGCATGTGGCCGCCGAACGCCGCCGAGGTGAGTGCCGCGGTTGCCGTCACCGTCACGGCGACGTGCGTCCGAGCGCGGGACAGCGCCGCCGCGAGCGGCAGCAGCAGGGGGAAGCAGGGGAGCAGGAAGCGGGCCCGGGGGAAGTAGACCCCTTTGCTGCCGAGCACGATCAGGAGCAGCAGCCCTGTGAAGACCAGCAGTGGCAGAGGCTGCCGGTCGCCCACCGACAGGACGAACAGCGCCGCCGACGCGAGCAGCGTCGCCGTCACCATCACCAGGAACAGCTGCGGCCGCTGTTCCGACAGCAGGTCCGTCGCGGTCCGCAGAGTCGCCGCCCCGCCGTCCCACTCGTTGCGCCACAGCTTCTGTACGGCGAAATAGCCGTCCCAGCGGCCGAGTCGCAGCCCCACCCAGCCGACGTACGAGAGCCAGCCGAGCGGGGCCAGCAAGGCCCCCAGGAGCATGCGCGGGCGGCCGGTGCCGCCCACTGCGCACCGCGCGCGCCACAGCGCGAGCAGGGCCGTCAGGGACACCGCCGCCGCGAGCGCCACACCCGTGGGGCGGGTCAGCCCCGCGAGCGCGGCCAGCGAACCCGCCCAGATCCAGCGACCGGTGAGCACGGCGTACAGCGCCCACGCGGTCAGCGCCGTGAAGAGCGACTCCGTGTAGCCCATCCACTGCACGAGCGCGACGGGGAGCGAACCCCACAGGACGGCGAGCAGGACGCCCGCCCTTCGTCCGTACAGGCGGTCGCCCACCGCGAAGATCCCCCACGCCGCGAGGAAGGAACAGGTGACGGCGATCGCGAGCCCCACGGCCCCGCGCGGCTCCGGCACGAGCAGACTTCCCGCCCTGATGAGCAGCGAGTGCAGGGGGAAGAAGGCGAGGTTGTTCGCGTCGATCCGGGTGCCCAGAGTCTCCGCGTACCCCTCGTCGGCGATCTTCAGATACCAGTCGCAGTCCCACGATTCCGCCAGCAGATGCCAGACGTCCCGGCCCTCCCCGCGCGCCCACAATGCGAAGACGAGGGCGCCGAAGAGGCGTACGGCGGCGTACGCGAGGAGAGCGGGCGTCGCGCGGCGCAGGGCGCGGACTGCGCGTGCGCGGCGGCCGGGGGAGCGGCCCGGAGTGGCGCGGGGGCGGCGGGACGGGGCGACGACCCGGGGCGTCGCGGCGGACGCCGGTGCGGTCGGGGTGGTCTCAGGGGTCGGTCCGTACGGCACTGCGGCAGCTCCTGGAACGTGATCGTGCGCTGCCGGTCACCCTTCCTGGGGGACCGGCAGCGCACCGGATCACTGCGGCGGCTGCGCCGATCGAACCACCCGGACGGGTGGCGGCCCTGCGGCCACCCGCCCGGGGGCGGGTGCTTCGTCGCCCGCTAGATGCCCGCGGCGGCGGACAGGTCGCGCTTGATCGCCGTGAGGAGTTCCGTCGCCTCGGTGCGGGCGGCGGGCAGGCCGGCCTTCGCCGCCACCGGGACCACCACCTCCAGGTAGCACTTCAGCTTCGGCTCCGTGCCGCTCGGGCGGACGATGACGCGGGCGCCGTCGAGCGTGTAGCGCAGGCCGTCCGTGGGCGGCAGCGTGTCCGTGCCCTGGGTCAGGTCCTCGGCCTTCGTCACGGGCAGGCCCGCGAGCGACGTCGGGGGCTGCTCGCGCAGGCGGCGCATCGCGTCCGCGATCAGCGAGAGGTCCTCCACGCGGACCGACAGCTGGTCGGTGGCGTGCAGGCCGTGCTCCACGGCCAGGTCGTCCAGGAGGTCGAGGAGCGTGCGCCCCTGCTCCTTCAGCTCGGACGCCAGCTCCGTGAGGAGCAGCGCCGCCGTGATGCCGTCCTTGTCGCGTACGCCTTCGGGGTCCACGCAGTAGCCGAGGGCCTCTTCGTAGCCGTAACGCAGGTCCTCCACGCGGGCGATCCACTTGAAGCCGGTGAGGGTCTCCTCGTATCCGAGACCCGCCTTCTCCGCGATCCGGCCGAGCAGGGACGAGGAGACGATCGACTCGGCGAACGTGCCGCGGGCGCCCCGGCGCACGAGATGCGCCGCCAGGAGTGCGCCGACCTCGTCGCCCCGGAGCATGCGCCAGTCGGCGCCGTCCTTGACCGCGGCGGCGCAGCGGTCCGCGTCCGGGTCGTTGGCGATGATCAGGTCCGGGTCCACCTCGCGGGCCTTCGCGAAGGAGAGGTCCATCGCGCCCGGCTCCTCCGGGTTGGGGAACGCGACGGTCGGGAAGTCCGGGTCGGGCTCCGCCTGCTCGGCGACGAGCTCCGGCGCGGGGAATCCCGCCCGCTCGAACGCCGCGAGGAGCGTGTCCTTGCCGACGCCGTGCATCGCCGTGTAGACGGTGCGGGCGGTACGGGGGGAGCCCGGGGCCAGGACGGCGTCCGTGCGGGCCAGATAGGCGTTCAGGACGTCGTCACCGAGGGTTTCCCAGCCGGTCTCGGGGCGGGGTACGTCGTGCAGGCTCGGCACCGCGTCGATCCGCGCCGCGATCTCCGCGTCCGCGGGCGGCACGATCTGGGAGCCGTCGCCGAGGTAGACCTTGTAGCCGTTGTCGCGCGGGGGGTTGTGGCTCGCCGTCACCTCCACGCCCGCCACGGCACCGAGGTGCCGTATGGCGAAGGCGAGTACGGGGGTGGGGAGCGGGCGGGGGAGCACCGCAGCCCTGAGTCCGGCGCCGGTCATCACGGCGGCGGTGTCGCGTGCGAAGTCCGCGGACTTGTGGCGGGCGTCGTAGCCGACGACGACGAGGCCGGCGGTCTGACCCTGGGCCTTCAGGTACGCGGCGAGGCCTGCTGCCGCGCGGATGACCACGGAGCGGTTCATGCGCATGGGGCCCGCGCCGAGTTCGCCGCGGAGGCCGGCGGTGCCGAACTGGAGGGTGCCGCTGAATCGGGCGGCCAGTTCCTCGGTGCCCGCGGTGTCCGTGGCGTCCGCGGTCTCGATGAGCTTCGCGAGTTCCTCGCGGGTCTCGGGGTCCGGGTCCTCGGCCAGCCAGGCCTGGGCCCGCGCGATGAGTTCGGAGTCGTCCAGCACGGTTCTTCAGCCTCTCGTATGCGGGGTTCTGTGCGGGCCGGGTATGGCTACCCGGGCCCGGGGCGGGTGCGGGGGCGCCCCGGGGTGGGTCCCCGGTGCGTCTACCCGTTGCGGTCCGGGGGGCTTGCCTGGCTTGCGCCGCGGGTGCGTCGGTCTTCGGTGTGGCCCGGGGGGCCTGCCTGTCCTGGGCCGGGGGTGCGGGTGGCTGGTGCGGCCCGGTGGGGCCTTTCTGTCCCACCGCTTCGCGGTGGATCTTTCCCGCCCACCCACCCGTTCACCCCGCGGCCGCAAGGGCTCACGCACCCGCCCGACGCTCCGGGGCAATCGGGTGGGTGGGCGGGAAAGCCCGTGCGGCAACCAGCGCTCCGGGCCGCCAGGGCACAGTGCGGGCGCGCTCGCCCCGGAGAGGACCCCCGGCCAACCGAAGCGCCCCCCAGGTCACGGCTCCCCGCCGGGCAAGGAGCCTGCCAGGCCAAGGGCACCCGCCGAGCAAGGCGCCCCGCCGAGCAAGACGCCCCGCCGGGCAAGGGCCCCCGAGCAAGACGCCCCGCCAGAAAAGGGCCCCGCCAGGCAACGCCCCCCGCAGGGGAAAAACTAGATGCGGCCCAAAACATCGCCCAGGAGTTCGCCCATGCGCGTGGCGCTGTCGCGGCCCGCCTGGAGGACCTCCTCGTGGTTCAGGGGCTCGCCCGTCATGCCCGCGGCGAGGTTCGTGACCAGGGAGATGCCCAGCACCTCCGCGCCGGCCTCGCGGGCGGCGATGGCCTCCAGGACCGTGGACATGCCGACCAGGTCCGCACCGATGGTGCGGGCCATGCGGATCTCCGCCGGAGTCTCGTAGTGCGGGCCGGGGAACTGCGCGTAGACGCCCTCTTCGAGGGAGGGGTCGATCTCCTTGCAGAGGGTGCGCAGCCGCGGGGAGTACAGGTCCGTGAGGTCCACGAAGTTCGCGCCGACGATCGGCGACGTCGCCGTCAGGTTGAGGTGATCGCTGATCAGGACCGGCTGACCGGGACGCATGCCCTCGCGCAGACCGCCGCAGCCGTTCGTCAGCACGATCGTCTTGCAGCCCGCGGCCACCGCCGTACGCACGCCGTGCGCGACGGCGGCGACACCACGGCCCTCGTAGTAGTGGGTGCGGCCCAGGAAGACGAGGGCGCGCTTCTCACCGATCTTGATGGAGCGGATGCGGCCGCCGTGTCCCTCCACCGCCGGCATCGGGAAGCCGGGCAGCTCGGTGACGGGGAACTCGGCGTCGGGCTCGCCGAGCGCGTCCACGGCCGGAGCCCAGCCGGAGCCCATCACGAGGGCCACGTCGTGGGTCTCGGCGCCCGTCAGCTCACGCAGGCGCGTGGCGGCGGCGTCGGCGGCGGCGTACGGGTCGCCCTGGTCGTCCGAAATAACTGAAGCGTTCACGCGGACGAGAGTAGCCGCTCTCGCCCTACGCGCGTAGATGACGATGCCCACGGGATTCGGATCGTTGTCTTGTCGTTTCCGACGAGAGTCCCCGGCGAGTGAGCGCAAGGCCCTAGCAGGGCCGCTTGCGCAGCTCCATCACATAGTCGTGCGGCGCCCCCGCGGTCTCCGCCGCGTCGGCCAGCTCCCCCAGGTAACGCGCTGACGGCAGGCCGCCCTCGTAACCATTGAGGACGTACACCCAGGCGGGTTCCTCGCCGTCCAGGGTGTGCACGCGCACCCGCATCCTGCGGTAGATGTCGAGCCCCACGCCCTCCCAGCGGTCCATGGAGTCCTCGTCCATGGGGGCGACGTCGTACAGCGTCACGAAGACCTGCGAGCGAGGCGCCTCCACGATGGTGGCGAGCGCGCCCTCCCACCCCATGTGCTCCCCGCCGAATGTCAGCCGCCAGCCGTTCAGCCAGCCCGTCTGGCGCAGCGGCGAGTGCGGGGCGCGGCGGGACATGAGCCGCGGATCCAGATTGCCGGCGTACGCGGCGTAGAGCGACATGTGGTCGAGGGTACGGCAGGCGACGCGTGCGTCCCCTCGGTGCGCACGGGCCCCTCCAGCAGGCCGACGAGCAGGCCGGTCAGTAGGCAGAACGGCCGGATGGAGCCCCCGGGGCGAAGCACCTTGAAGCGTGCGGGACAATGGAGTACGTGACTCGGATCGTGATCATTGGCGGCGGACCCGGCGGATACGAGGCGGCACTCGTTGCCGCCCAGCTCGGCGCGGAGGTGACCGTCGTCGACTGCGACGGTCTGGGCGGGGCGTCGGTGCTCACCGACTGCGTCCCGTCCAAGACTCTGATCGCCACGGCCGAGGTGATGACCACCTTCGACTCCTCGTACGAGGAGCTGGGCATCATCGTCGCGGACGACACCCCGCACATCGACACCCCCGCGCGCGTGGTCGGCGTCGACCTCGGCAAGGTCAACCGCCGTGTGAAGCGCCTCGCGCTCGCCCAGTCCCACGACATCACCGCGTCCGTCACGCGTGCGGGCGCGCGCGTGCTGCGCGGCCGTGGCCGCCTGGAGGGCCAGCAGGACACCGACGGTTCGCGCAAGGTCATCGTGCGCGCGGCCGACGGCACCGAGGAGACCCTCGTCGCCGACGCCGTCCTGATCGCCACCGGCGGCCACCCGCGCGAGGTCCCGGACGCCCAGCCCGACGGCGAGCGCATCCTGAACTGGACCCAGGTGTACGACCTGGACGAGCTCCCCGAGGAGCTCATCGTGGTCGGCTCCGGCGTCACCGGTGCCGAGTTCGCCGGCGCCTACCAGGCGCTCGGGTCGAACGTCACGCTCGTGTCGAGCCGCGACCGCGTGCTGCCCGGCGAGGACCCGGACGCCGCCGCCGTCCTGGAGGACGTCTTCCGGCGCCGCGGCATGAACGTCATGTCCCGCTCGCGCGCCGCCTCCGCCAAGCGCGTGGGCGACCGCGTGGAGGTCACGCTCGCCGACGGCCGCGTCATCTCCGGCACGCACTGCCTGATGGCCGTGGGCGCCATCCCCAACAGCAGCGGAATGGGCCTGGAGGAGGCCGGGGTCAAGCTGAAGGACTCCGGGCACATCTGGACCGACAAGGTCTCGCGCACCTCCGCGCCCGGTGTGTACGCCGCCGGTGACGTGACCGGGATCTTCGCGCTGGCCTCCGTCGCCGCCATGCAGGGTCGCATCGCGATGTACCACTTCCTGGGCGACGCGGTGCAGCCGCTGAACCTGAAGACCGTGTCGTCGAACGTCTTCACCGACCCCGAGATCGCGACCGTCGGCTACAGCCAGTCCGACGTCGACGGCGGCAAGATCGACGCCCGCGTCGTCAAGCTGCCGCTCCTTCGCAACCCGCGCGCGAAGATGCAGGGCATTCGCGACGGCTTCGTCAAGATCTTCTGCCGTCCGGGTACGGGCATTGTGGTGGGCGGTGTGGTTGTCGCACCGCGTGCGTCGGAACTGATCCACCCCATCTCGATCGCGGTCGACAACAATCTGACGGTCGAGCAGATCGCGAATGCGTTCACCGTGTATCCATCCCTTTCGGGCTCGATCGCCGAGGTCGCGCGTCAGCTCCACACGCGGAAGTCGGCGGGCGAAGCCTGATCGCGGACCGATCGTCGGTTGAACGCCGAATGATCGGGGCCGGTACGGGGTAACAACTCCGCGCAGGTCACGGGCTGTTGTCGCCCATTCGCCCGGCATAGGCAGGGTGAGTAGGCACCTATACCACTTCCCACCCTGCCGTGCGAACAACTTCTGTAATTCGGCGCAAACTGCTGAAAGCAGACGGTCGTTGGGGTTACTGTCAGTTTCGTGTTCGCTGCAGAACGTCGCCAATTGATCCTCGAAATGGTGCGGGCCAACGGAGCGGTATCGCTCCGGGAGCTCGCCCGCGTCGTCCAGACCTCCGAAGTGACCGTACGGCGGGACGTGCGCGCTCTGGAGGCAGAAGGACTCCTCGACCGCAGACATGGCGGTGCGGTATTGCCGGGCGGATTCACGCGGGAGTCCGGCTTTCCGCAGAAATCACATCTCGCGACCGCCGAGAAGACGGCCATCGCCGATCTCGCGGCGGGACTCGTCGAAGAAGGCGAAGCCATCGTCGTCGGGGCGGGTACGACCACGCAGGAGCTGGCCCGACGGCTCGCGCGGGTGCCCGGTCTGACCGTCGTCACCAATTCCCTTCTGGTGGCACAGGCCCTGGCCCACGCCAACCGCGTCGAGGTCGTCATGACCGGCGGCACCCTGCGCGGTTCCAACTACGCGCTCGTGGGCAGTGGGGCCGAACAGTCCCTGCAGGGCCTGCGGGTCTCGCGCGCCTTCCTGTCGGGCAGTGGTCTGACCGCCGAACGCGGGCTCTCCACGTCCAACATGCTCTCGGCGAGCGTGGACCGTGCGCTCGTCCAGGCCGCGGCCGAGGTGGTGGTCCTCGCCGACCACACCAAGCTCGGCACCGACACGATGTTCCAGACGGTGCCGACGGACGTCATCACGCGCCTGGTCACGGACGAACCGCCCACGCACGACGACCGCGCGGCCACCGAGCTGCAGGCCCTGGCCGATCAGGGCGTACAGATCGCCGTGGCCGGCGGGGCCGCGAGCCCCAACTCCGGACCGGGGGTGGATTCCGTCCCGGCGCGGCAACCGCGTCGGGACGTGCCACTGCCGGGACAGCGCCGTAACCACGGCGGTCACGGGGCAGGGCCCGGGGCGCAGTTGCGCAGTGCGGTGCTCGGGGAGCAGCAGCCCGGGGAGCGGGCCGCGCGGGTGGCGGATCTACGCCGCCGCTGAACCGGCCGTCCGGTCGCCGTCGCAGTCGTCCGGTGCCTCGGATGCCGATCCTTCGGCCTTCAGGCCGCGCAGGGTCAGCATCAGGAGGCGGTCGGCCAACTCGGGCTCGTCGGGGGTCTCTTCGGCGGCCAGCGCGATCGCGTTGGTCAGCTGCATCAGATCGCCGATCGAGACGCCGGGGCGTACGGCTCCGGCTTCCTGGGCCCGCACGAGCAGGGCCGTGCCCGCCTCACGCATGGGCCTGCTGCATCGGGAGAGTGCCGAACTGTCGTCGTGCGACGCCGACATGAGGGCGCGGGAGAGCCCGCGGTACTCACCCGCATGAGTGATGATGGCGCGGAGCCAGGTCACCAGGGCCGAGCAGGGCTGCGGATCTTCGAGCAGCGCGCGGGAACGGTCCAGGAGGTCGCTCACCGCCTCTTCGAAGACGGCGCTCATCAGGGCGTGCCGGTTGGGGAAGTGGCGGTAGAGGGTGCCGATGCCGACGTTCGCGTGGCGGGCGATGTCTTCCAGCGAGGCGCTTGTGCCGTGCTCCGCGAAGGCTTTGCGGGACTCTGCGAGGAGCCGGTCGTAGTTGCGGCGCGCGTCCGCTCTTTTCGAGCGGGGGCGCTCTTGCGGGCTCTCTGCCTCTGCCATGGCGTGCCTCCCTGGACGTACGCGTGCTTCAAGTCTGCCCGAAGCGTGCGTGGCCCTCGTCACCGGCTTCGCCGAGTTCGTCCTCAAACGCCGGACGGGCTGAATGCTCCGCTGGCCGGGCTGGAAGCTCCAGCCCGGCCAGCGTACGAGCAACGCGCCGCGGGTCAGTCCTTGATCTCGCAGATCACCGCGCCGGAGGTCAGGCTCGCGCCGACCTCTGCCGTGAGGCCCTTGATCGTGCCCGAGCGGTGCGCGTTCAGGGGCTGTTCCATCTTCATGGCCTCCAGGACGACGACCAGGTCGCCCTCCTGCACCTCCTGGCCCTCCTCGACAGCGATCTTCACGATCGTGCCCTGCATGGGGGACGCCAGGGTGTCACCGGAGGCCGCCGGGCCCGACTTCTTGGCCGCGCGGCGCTTGGGGCGGGCCCCGCCCGCCGCTGCCGTACGGGCGATGGTCATGCCCAGCGAGGAGGGCAGCGAGACCTCGAGACGCTTGCCGCCGACCTCGACGACCACCGTCTCGCGGCCCGGCTCCTCGTCCGTCTCGGCGTCGGCCGTCGCGGAGAACGCGGGGATCTCGTTGACGAACTCGGTCTCGATCCAGCGGGTGTGGACCGTGAACGGGTCGGCGGAGCCGGTCAGTTCGGGGGCGAAGGCCGGGTCCTTGACGACCGCGCGGTGGAACGGGATGGCCGTGGCCATGCCCTCCACGTTGAACTCCGCGAGCGCACGCGCGGCCCGCTGCAGCGCCTGCTGACGCGTCGCGCCGGTCACGATCAGCTTGGCGAGGAGCGAGTCCCACGCCGGGCCGATGACGCTGCCGGACTCCACGCCCGCGTCCAGACGCACGCCCGGACCCGACGGCGGGGCGAACTCGGTCACGGTGCCGGGGGCGGGCAGGAAGCCGCGGCCCGGGTCCTCGCCGTTGATGCGGAACTCGAAGGAGTGGCCGCGCATCTCGGGGTCGCCGTAGCCCAGTTCCTCGCCGTCGGCGATGCGGAACATCTCGCGGACCAGGTCGATGCCGGTGATCTCTTCGGTGACCGGGTGCTCCACCTGGAGACGGGTGTTGACCTCCAGGAAGGAGATCGTGCCGTCGGTGCCGACGAGGAACTCGACGGTGCCGGCGCCCTCGTAGCCCGCTTCCTTCAGGATGGCCTTCGACGCCGCGTACAGCTCGGCGTTCTGGGCCTCGCTCAGGAACGGCGCGGGGGCCTCCTCCACCAGCTTCTGGTGGCGGCGCTGGAGCGAGCAGTCACGGGTGGAGACGACGACCACGTTGCCGTGCTTGTCGGCCAGGCACTGCGTCTCCACGTGCCGCGGCTTGTCGAGGTAACGCTCCACGAAGCACTCGCCGCGGCCGAAGGCGGCGACGGCCTCGCGCACCGCGGAGTCGTACAGCTCGGGCACCTCTTCGAGGGTCCGGGCCACCTTCAGACCGCGCCCGCCGCCACCGAAAGCGGCCTTGATCGCGATCGGCAGGCCGTGCTCCTCGGCGAAGGCGACGACCTCGTCGGAACCGCTGACGGGGTCCGGCGTACCGGCCACCAGCGGGGCACCCGCGCGCTGCGCGATGTGCCGGGCCGCGACCTTGTCACCGAGGTCACGGATTGCTTGCGGCGGCGGGCCGATCCAGATCAGGCCCGCGTCCAGAACGGCCTGCGCGAAGTCGGCGTTCTCCGAAAGGAAGCCGTAGCCGGGGTGGACCGCGTCCGCCCCCGCGTCCTTGGCCGCTGCCAGCACCTTGGAAATGTCCAGGTAGCTGGTGGCCGGAGTGTCACCGCCCAGCGCGAACGCCTCATCTGCCGCACGTACATGCAGAGCATCCCGGTCAGGATCTGCGTAGACGGCTACGCTCGCGATCCCTGCATCCCGGCATGCCCGAGCAACGCGGACAGCGATTTCGCCACGGTTGGCGATGAGCACCTTGCGCACGATGGCTCCCTCCTTGAAACAAGCCGAGTTTAGGGACTGCCGACACGACCTTTCGACCCGTCCCCAATGGTGAGCTTGCCCACACGGAGCGTGATCCGGGTCTGCCCGTACCGCGAAATCCCTTGTCGCACCACGGTACGCAGGGCCCCTTCCCGGCAGACTAACGTCCCGGTGTGGTCAAGGTCTCTGTGAGAGCGTGCTGCGGCAGGGGGCCAATCTTTGTGGAGTCCCTACGAATGGCCCAATGATTCTTTGCCATGGGCCGGGCCCTTGTCCCTCGGTTTACCCGTTAGTAGCGTTCGCGATGTCTGGCACGTACTGGCGGTAACAGCGGAAGAGGGTGGGCGCCGTGGCGCGTAGACCGGTGGCCTTGGTGGGCGCGATCGTGCTCCTGGTGGAGGCGGTGGGCATCGCACTCCTCAACTGGTTCCTCGGGCTTGTCGTGAACAAGCAGGACATGTCCCTCGCCGGGCTCGACCCGCACGCCATGTCCGTCTCGACGTGGATCGCGGGCGGCGTCTTCGGCCTCTATCTCGCGCTGTGCGGCGTCGTCATGGCGCGCTCGGGGATCAGCGACCGCGCGCCGGGCCGCTACGGCCGGCTGCTGCTGATCAGCGCCGCCGTGGTGCACGCGCTGCTCGGGGCGTTCTCCGTGGGCCTGGTGGGCTGGCCCGCCTTCGCCTTCATGATGGTCGTGCTCGGCCTGATCGTCCTGACGCTCGTGGCGTACGACAGGAAGCCCGGTGGGGCCTCCGACGAGCCGCGCACCGGCAACGGGACCGCGGGCGGCGCCGCTCCGGAGAACGGCGCCCCACAGCCCGCCTGAGCGTGTTGAGGGATCGCGCGGTCCTACTCGGCGGCCCACAACTCCGTGATCCCGACGCCCAATTCGGACAGCAGGCGGCGCAGCAGCGGCAGCGAGAGGCCGATGACGTTGCCGTGATCGCCCTCGATCGAGTCCACGAAGGGCGCCGAGCGGCCGTCGAGCGTGAACGCGCCCGCCACGTGCAGGGGTTCGCCGCTCGCCACGTACGCGGCGATCTCCTCGTCCGAAGGGTCACCGAAACGGACGACGGTCGACGCGACCGCCGACACATGGCGGCCCGCCGCGGTGTCGTACACGCAGTGGCCGGTCTGCAGGACGCCCGCGCGTCCGCGCATCGACTTCCAGCGGGCCGTCGCCTCCTCGGCGTCGGCGGGCTTGCCGAGCGCCTGACCGTCCAGTTCGAGGACCGAGTCGCAGCCGATGACCAGGGCGCCCTTCGCGTCCGGGCGCGCCGAGACGACCGATGCCTTGGCCTCGGCCAGGGCCAGGGCCAGCTCGGCGGGGGTCGGTGCGGAGACCGCGTCCTCGTCGACCCCGCTGACGATCACCTCGGGGGCGAGACCGGCCTGGCGCAGGAGGCCGAGCCGGGCGGGGGACTTGGAGGCGAGGACGAGGCGGCGGGGCTGTCGGGGCTGATCACTCATGCGGTCAGGTTAGCGAGCCGCGGCGGGCCACCGGGCGGATGCCTCGGCGGACGCCTTCGTGACGTCTCAGTGGATGCCCAGGACGAACATCGCGATGACCATGGCCAGGGCGAGGACGAGCCCCGCACGGCGCATCTTCACCTGCATGTCCCGCATGTCTTTCGGCGGGTTGTCCTCCGGGTCCGACCACAGCATGCAATCGATACTGCGCGCGGTGACGGCGGGGCGCCTGAGTACGCGTACTCAGGCGCCCCGGCCCGTCTCACTCATTCCCGGGCCGTGGCGCCGGGCTCAGCCGGGCCAGTAGGTGCGGCCCCACGACGTCGGCCCCGGGGCGGGCAGCCGGTGACGGGCCACCCGCGCGGGGTCCGCCCACGCGTCGAGCACCGGGGGCGCGCCGGACGGCTGGTTCGCGACCGCCGCGGCGCGCGCCTGGACCACCGCGAGCGCGGCGGCCAGCTCCTCCGGGGTGGGATTGCCCCGTACGACCTTGATCATGGACGGACTCCTCGCTCTCCTCGCTGCGGCACGGTCTACAGGGGGATGTTGCCGTGCTTCTTCGGGGGAAGGGATTCCCGCTTCGTACGCAGCTGACGCAGGCCGCGCACCAGATGGGAGCGGGTCTCCGACGGCATGACCACGGCGTCGATGTAGCCGCGCTCGGCCGCCGTGTACGGGTTGAGGAGGCGGTCCTCGTACTCCTGGATCAGGCGGGCGCGGGTGGCCTCCACGTCGCCGGAGGCCTCGGCCGCCGCGATGGTCTTGCGGTGCAGGATGTTCACCGCGCCCTGCGCGCCCATCACCGCGATCTGCGCGGTCGGCCAGGCCAGGTTGAGGTCGGCGCCCAGGTGCTTGGAGCCCATGACGTCGTACGCGCCGCCGAACGCCTTGCGGGTGATGACGGTGATCAGCGGGACCGTCGCCTCGGCGTAGGCGTAGATCAGCTTCGCGCCGCGGCGGATGATGCCCGTGTGCTCCTGCTCGACGCCCGGCAGGAAGCCCGGCACGTCGACGAAGGTGATGACGGGGACGTTGAACGCGTCGCAGGTGCGGACGAAGCGGGCGCCCTTCTCGGACGCGTCGATGTTCAGGCAACCGGCGAACTGCGTCGGCTGGTTGGCGACGATGCCGACCGGGCGGCCCTCGATCCGGCCGAAGCCGGTGATGATGTTCGGCGCGAACAGCGGCTGCGTCTCGAAGAACTCGGCGTCGTCCAGGACGTGTTCGATCACCGTGTGCATGTCGTACGGCTGGTTGGCGCTGTCCGGGATGAGGGTGTCGAGCTCGCGGTCCTCGTCCGTCAGCGCCAGGTCCGCCTCCTCGGGGAAGGCGGGGGGCTCGCTGAGGTTGTTCGAAGGCAGGTAGGAGAGAAGGGACTTGACGTACTCGATCGCGTCCTTCTCGTCGCCCGCCATGTGGTGCGCGACACCGGAGGTGCTGTTGTGGGTGCGGGCGCCGCCGAGTTCCTCGAAGCCGACGTCCTCGCCGGTGACCGTCTTGATGACGTCGGGGCCCGTGATGAACATGTGCGAGGTCTGGTCGACCATGACGGTGAAGTCGGTGATCGCGGGCGAGTAGACCGCGCCGCCCGCGCAGGGCCCGACGACCAGGCTGATCTGCGGGATCACACCGGACGCGTGGGTGTTCCTGCGGAAGATCTCCCCGTACATGCCGAGGGCCATGACGCCCTCCTGGATGCGGGCGCCGCCGGAGTCGTTGATGCCGATGACCGGGCAGCCGGTCTTCAGGGCGAAGTCCATGACCTTGACGATCTTCTGGCCGAAGACCTCGCCGAGCGCACCGCCGAAGACGGTGAAGTCCTGCGAGAACACGGCGACCGGGCGGCCGTCGACGGTGCCGTAACCGGTCACGACCCCGTCGCCGTACGGACGGTTGGCCTCCAGGCCGAAGTCGGTCGAGCGGTGCTGCGCGAACTCGTCGAACTCGACGAAGGAGCTCTCGTCCAGAAGCAGTTCGATGCGCTCGCGCGCCGTCAACTTGCCCTTGGCGTGCTGCTTCTCGACCGCGCGGGCCGAACCGGCGTGCTTGGCCTCCTCGATGCGGCGCTGCAGATCAGCGAGCTTGCCCGCAGTCGTATGGATGTCGATACCTGCCTCCGGGGCGGTGGTGGTGGAGGTATCGCTTGCGGCGCTCTGCACGGGCACGTTGGGCTCTTCCGGCTCGGACATAGGGATGCGGCTCCCTGCCTGCTCAAAGGGGCGACTGGCGGCTTGCGGCTGCTGGTGATCGCTTGCTACTGACTCGTAGGGTATCGGCGTGCCTACGGATCGGCAGTGCGGCGTTTACCACACCTAAGGTGGCTTGCATGACGCCGCGAGATGCTTCAGACGACCCTTCGGACACTCCTTACGGCACGGGTGACGGCCGGTGGTCCGACCTCGACCGACCGCCCCTGAACGCCGCGTCGCTGCGGCGCGCGCTGCTGCGGGACGGGGGTCTTTGGACCTCCCTGGATGTGGTGCCCGCGACGGGGTCGACCAACACGGATCTGGCCGCCCGCGCGGACGAGCTTCCCGAGGGTGCGGTGCTCGTCGCCGAGGAGCAGAGCTCGGGGCGTGGCCGCCTCGACCGCCGCTGGTCGGCTCCCGCCCGCTCGGGCCTCTTCTTCTCGGTGCTCCTGAAGCCGGGGCCCGCGGTCCCGGTCGCGCGCTGGGGGTGGCTGCCGCTGCTGACCGGGGTCGCCGTCGCCACGGGTCTCTCGCGGGCGGCCGGCGTGGACACGGCCCTCAAGTGGCCGAACGACCTGCTGGTGACGGTGGCCGGAGAGGAGCGCAAGGCCGGGGGCATCCTCGCCGAGCGGGCGGGCTCCAAGGACGGCGGGGGCGTCGTGATCGGCATCGGCATCAACGTGACCCTGCGCGCGGACGAACTGCCGGTGCCCACGGCCGGGTCCCTCGCGCTCGCCGGGGCGGCGAGCACCGACCGGGACACGGTGCTGCGGGCGGTGCTGCGTTCCCTTGAGCAGTGGTACGGCGACTGGCGCGAGGCGGAGGGCGACCCGGCGGCCTCCCGCCTCCAGGAAACCTACGCCGCGGGCTGCGCGACGCTGGGCCGCAAGGTCAGGGCAGAACTACCGGGCGACCGGTCGATCACGGGCGAGGCAGTGGCGGTGGACGGCGACGGCCGCCTCGTGCTCGCTACGGGGGACGGGGTGCAGGAGCCGGTGGGGGCGGGGGATGTGGTGCATTTGAGGGGGGTGTAGAGGGTGAAGGGGGTGTAAAGGGAGCCGCGGGGCAATCGGGCGGGTGGGCGGGAAAAGCTTGTTCGTCCAGGTGAGGATGCGGGGCAAACGGGCGGGTGGGTGGGAAAAGGGTGTTCGCCCCCACCCCGAAGGGGAAAGCGCTGTCCAAGGCGCCCCCGCCCGAGAAAGGCGTGAGCTGCGGCACACCTGCCGTAAAGTTGGCGCCGGTCGATACCTGACCGCGGCAGATCGGAAGGGCAGCAGGCGTGACCGTCGACGACACGGGCTCCGGCACGGGTGCATCCCCCGGCCCCGACGGTGAGCCCGGACGTACCGCAGGGGCCGCCACAGACGCGTTCGACTCGATGGACCCCGGGGACGAGAAGCCGGGGGATCCGGAGAAGGACCCCCTGGCCCTGCGCCTCGAAGGGCTGATCCTCGGCGCGGACCGCCGCTACACCCCGTTCCAGGCGGCCCGCAGCGCCGGCGTCTCGATGGAGCTGGCTTCCCGCTTCTGGCGGGCCATGGGCTTCCCCGACATCGGCCAGGCCAAGGCCCTGACCGAGGCGGACGTACTGGCGCTGCGCCGCCTCGCGGGCCTCGTCGAGGCGGGACTGCTCAGCGAGGCGATGGCGGTGCAGGTGGCGCGGTCGACCGGGCAGACCACCGCCCGCCTGGCCGAATGGCAGATCGACTCCTTCCTGGAGGGCCTGACGGAGCCGCCCGAGCCGGGCATGACGCGCACCGAGGTCACGTATCCGCTGATAGAGCTGCTCCTGCCCGAGCTGGAGGAGTTCCTCGTCTATGTGTGGCGGCGCCAGCTCGCCGCCGCCACCGGCCGCGTCGTACAGGCCGCGGACGACGAGGAGATGGTCGACCGGCGCCTCGCCGTCGGGTTCGCCGACCTCGTCGGCTTCACGCGGCTCACCCGGCGCATGGAGGAGGAGGAACTCGGCGAACTCGTCGAGGCCTTCGAGACCACGGCGGCGGACCTGGTCGCGGCGCACGGCGGACGGCTCATCAAGACGCTGGGCGACGAGGTGCTGTACGCCGCCGAGAACGCGGGCGTCGCCGCGGAGATCGCGCTGCGGCTCATCGAGACCATGGCCAACGACGAGACGATGCCCGAGCTGCGCGTCGGCATCGCGTTCGGCACGGTCACCACGCGGATGGGCGACGTCTTCGGCACGACGGTGAACCTCGCGAGCCGCCTCACGTCGATAGCGCCCAAGGACGCGGTCCTGGTGGACGGCGCGCTCGCCGAGGAACTGACGCGGACGGGCGATGCGCCCGCCTCCGAGACCGAGGCGGCGGAGGCGGCCGAGCAGGCGGAGAAGGAGGGCACGGAGCCCCCCTCGTACCGCTTCGCCCTGCAGCCGATGTGGCAGCGGCCCGTACGAGGCCTCGGCGTCGTCGAGCCCTGGCTGCTGGCCCGGCGCAGCTGACGGTTTTTTCCCGCTCGGCCACCCGATTGCCCCGTGGCGGTGGCATGATCCGCAGGGCGTCCGGGTAACGGGCGTTAACCGGACGTGGAGGCAGTCATGGGTGGCGAGCAGGGCGGCGAGCAGCGGTACGGGGACTTCGTCGGGGTCAGGCGGCACGACCACGTCGCCGAGCTCGTCCTCGACCGGCCCAAGGCCATGAACGCGGTGTCCACGGACATGGCCCGCTCCATCGGCTCGGCCTGCGCCGCCCTCGCCGAGGACCGTGACGTCCGCGTCGTGGTCGTCACGTCCACCCATGAGCGGGCGTTCTGTGTCGGCGCCGACCTGAAGGAGCGCAATTCCTTCTCCGACGCCGAGTTGGTGCGCCAGCGGCCCACCGCACGGGCCGCGTACACGGGCGTACTCGAACTGCCGATGCCGACGATCGCGGCCCTGCACGGCTTCGCGCTCGGCGGTGGCTTCGAGCTGGCGCTCGCCTGCGATCTCATCGTCGCCGACCCGACCGCCGTGGTCGGGCTGCCCGAGGTGTCGGTCGGCGTGATCCCGGGCGGCGGCGGCACGCAGCTGTTGCCGCGCCGCGTGGGCGCCGCGCGTGCCGCCGAGCTGATCTTCACCGCGCGGCGTCTTGAGGCGGCCGAGGCGCGGGAGTTGGGGCTCGTCGACCAGCTGGTGGGCGAGGGCGAGGACCGTACGGAGGCGCTCGCGCTCGCCGCGCGGATCGCCGCCAACTCGCCCGTCGGGCTGCGCGCCGCCAAGCGTGCCCTGCGGCTCGGGCACGGGCTCGACCTGCGGGCCGGCCTCGAGGTCGAGGACGCGGCCTGGCGCTCGGTGGCCTTCTCCGGTGACCGGGCGGAGGGTGTCGCGGCGTTCAACGAGAAGCGGAAGCCGCAGTGGCCCGGGGAGTGAAGTGGGAATGCGGCGGGAGTGAAGTGGGCGGAGGGCCCGGGGAGGGTCCGGGGAGCAGTCCACACGCTGCGTAATGTTCCAAACGCCCAAAATGCCGTATATCTCCTAGCCTAGGGAGATGGGAGAGGATGCCCGGCTGCGGGCCGTGGTCGTGCTGGCGCAGGGGATGGCCGCCGCGCACACGCCGCGTGAGTCCTGGCGGGCGGCAGCGCGCGGCGCGTGCCGTGCGCTGGCCGGGAGTTTCGCGGCGCTGTCCGTCTGGGAGCGTGACCTCGGACGGCTGAGGGTGCTCGTGAACGTGGGCGAACGGGCCGAGGGGGAGGAAGAGTTCCCGGAGCGCGAGGCGTATCCGGTGAACGAGTTCCCGGAGATCACCGAGTTCCTGCACGAGCGCTGGGCGGGCGGGGGCGAGCCGCATGCCTGGGTCGAGACGGCGCGGGGGCCTTCGGAGGCGACCGCCCCCGGTTACTGCCACCAGCGTGTCGCCGCGTTGCGCAGGCGCGGCCGTGGCTGCTGTGTGGTCGCGCCGATCGTGCTGCACGGACGGGCGTGGGGCGAGCTGTATGTGGCTCGGCCGGTGGGGGCGGCGCCCTTCGGGCGGGCGGACGCGGACTTCGCGACGGTGCTTGCCTCGGTCGTCGCGGCGGGCATCGCGCAAACCGAGCGCCTGGAAGAAGCGCGCCGGCTCGCCTTCACCGACGCGCTGACGGGCCTCGCCAACCGGCGCGCTGTCGATCTGCGGCTGGAGGAGGCGGTGGAGCGGCATCGGGCGGAGGGCGTGGTGGTGAGTCTGGTCGTGTGTGACGTGAACGGACTGAAATGGGTCAACGACACCCAGGGGCACGCGGTCGGTGACCGGCTGCTCGAACGTTTCGGCTCGGTGCTTTCCCTGTGCGGGGCGATGTTGCCGGGGACGTTGGCCGCGCGGCTCGGCGGTGATGAGTTCTGTCTGCTCTCGGTGGGTCCTTCGGCCGATGAGGTGGTGCGCGTCGCGGATGAACTCTGCGTACGGGCCGCCGAGTTGGAGCAGGGGGACGGGGTCGCCTGCGGGGTCGCCTCCACGGAGGATCCGATCGGCGAGGTGCGGTCGGCCCGGCGCCTGTTCCGCCTCGCGGACGCGGCCCAGTACCGCGCGAAGGCCGCGCGGGCGGCGAAGCCGGTGGTTGCGGGGCGCGAGGGGGCCGACGATCCGGTGGTCCGGCTCGCCGATTCCGCGGGGGCGCGTCCTGCTGGGGAGAGGCGGCGGTTTCGGGGGCGAAGTCGCGGGGCTCCGGGGGGTGGGGGGTGAGGGGGTGCGGGGGTGCGGGGCCGGGTGTGTTCGTTGTCCGCGGCGCGGTGGGGGTTGCTCGCGCAGTTCCCCGCGCCCCTTTACGGGGCTGGTGTGCGTTGTTCGGCGCACCCGCCGTGGGGGCTTGTCGCGCAGTTCCCCGCGCCCCTTGATGGGGCTGGTGTGTGTCGTCGTCGGGCCCGCCGCGGGGGCTTGTCGCGCAGTTCCCCGCGCCCCCTCTCCGTGCGGCGCCGTGGGGGCTGGCCGCGCCGTTCCCCGCGCCCCTTGGCCGTGCGGCGCCGTGGGGGTTTCTCGTGCCGTTCCCCGCGCCCCTTGCGGGGCTCGTAACAGGCTCAGGCTGTATTCGACCGTGACACTTGGCGATTCAGTCCGTACGCTGCTGAATATGGATATGCATACCGTGGTCCTGGGGACGTCCGGGACGTCCGCTGCGGACGTTATTGCTGTTGCGCGCGGGAACGCTCGTATCGAGCTGTCGGGTGAAGCCGTGGCCGCCCTTGCTGCCTCGCGTGAGATCGTCGACGCCCTCGCGGCCAAGCCCGAGCCCGTATACGGCGTGTCGACCGGCTTCGGCGCGCTCGCCACCCGGCACATCGGCCCTGACCTCCGTGCCCAGCTCCAGCGCAACATCGTGCGCTCGCACGCGGCGGGGATGGGCCCGCGCGTGGAGCGCGAGGTCGTGCGCGCGCTGATGTTCCTGCGGCTCAAGACGGTCTGCTCCGGCAGGACCGGCGTACGGCCCGAGGTCGCGCAGACCATGGCCGACGTGCTCAACGCGGGCATCACGCCCGTCGTGCACGAGTACGGCTCGCTCGGCTGCTCCGGCGACCTGGCCCCGCTCAGCCACTGCGCGCTCACGCTCATGGGCGAGGGCGACGCGGAAGGGCCCGACGGTGAGCTGAAGCCGGCCGGTGAACTGCTCGCCGCGCACGGCATCACCCCCGTAGAGCTGCGCGAGAAGGAGGGCCTGGCCCTCCTGAACGGCACCGACGGCATGCTCGGCATGCTGGTGATGGCCCTCGCCGACCTCGACGCCCTCTACAAGTCCGCCGACGTCACCGCGGCCCTCACCCTTGAGGCGCTCCTCGGCACCGCCAAGGTCCTCGCCCCCGAGCTGCACGCCATCCGGCCGCACCCGGGCCAGGGCGCCTCCGCCGCCAACATGCTCGCCGTTCTCGAGGGTTCGGGGCTGACCGGCCACCACCAGGACGACGCGCCGCGCGTCCAGGACGCCTACTCGGTGCGCTGCGCCCCGCAGGTAGCGGGCGCCGGCCGGGACACCATCGCCCACGCCCGTACGGTCGCCGAACGCGAGCTGGCCGCCGCCGTCGACAACCCCGTGGTCCTGCCCGACGGCCGCGTCGAGTCCAACGGCAACTTCCATGGCGCCCCCGTCGCCTACGTCCTGGACTTCCTCGCCATCGCCGCGGCCGACCTCGGCTCCATCGCGGAGCGCCGCACCGACCGGCTGCTCGACAAGAACCGCTCGCACGGCCTGCCGCCGTTCCTCGCGGACGACGCGGGCGTGGACTCGGGCCTGATGATCGCCCAGTACACGCAGGCGGCGCTGGTGAGCGAGATGAAGCGCCTCGCCGTCCCGTCGTCGGCCGACTCGATCCCGTCCTCCGCGATGCAGGAGGACCACGTGTCGATGGGCTGGTCGGCGGCCCGCAAGCTCCGTACCGCGGTCGACAACCTGACCCGCATCGTCGCCATCGAGCTGTACGCCGCGACGCGCGCGGTCGAACTCCGTGAGGGCCTCACGCCGGCCCCCGCGACCCGCGCGGTCATCGAGGCGGTCCGCAAGGCGGGCGTCCAGGGTCCGGGCCCCGACCGCTTCCTCGCCCCCGACCTGGCGGCGGCGGACGAGTTCGTGCGCTCCGGCGCGCTGCTCGCCGCGGTGGAGCCGGTGACGGGTCCGCTGGCCTAGCGGCGGCGTCCATACGTGGAGGAGGGGTGCCGCCGGAGCCCGGCGGCACCCCTCCTCGTACGTGGTCGCTGGTCAGTCGCGGTCGACGTGCTCGCGGGTGATGCCGCCCTTGACCGCGTCGATGTCGAAGTCGGTCTTGTTCCAGTCGTCGGTGACGACGTCGACGGACCAGACGAGCGTCTTGTCGTCGTTGTCGTCCAGGCCGATCGACGTGACCGTGCCCTTCTTCTTGTCCGTCGCGGCCTTCGCCGCCTGCTCCGGCGTCTGCTTGACGCGGGACAGCCAGTCGGCCGTCTCCTTCTTGTCGTCGGCGTCCTGGTCCTTGTCGGGGGCGGAGCTGATCACCTTGCCCGAGACCGCGTCGATGCGGACGTCGTGCACGGTGCCGTCCTTCTCGGCGACCTCGGCGACCCACTGCGGGCCCGCGGAACTGCCGCTCGGGCTGGGGCTCGCACTCGCACTCGCACTAGCGCTGGGGCTCGCGCTCGTGTCGTCTTCGCCGTCGTCGTCCTTGTCGTCGTCGACGCCCTCAAGGTCGAGATCGGTCAGCTTGCCGCCCGGGACCTTGCCCACCGCGGCGGACGCCGCCTTGTCGTAGGTGACCTTGGTGTCGGCGAGCAGCGCCTTGCGCTCCTGCTGGTCCTGCGTGAGGGTCGCGCTGCTCGTGGGGCTCTGCGACGGCGCCTCCTTCGGGACGGTCTTCGCCGCCTTGGAGGTCGCTTCGGAGGACGCCTTGTCGCTGTCCGACCCGCAGCCCGTCACCAACGACGCCGAGGCCGCGACGGCGCACAGGGCGCCGACGAGACGAAGACGGCGGGCGCGGGGGGTAGCGGATGTCTTGTGCCGGGGCTCGAATCTCATACCGCATGCCTAGCCCTCACCCCGTACGCGGCCATGTTGCCGCGCGGCCAGGTCACCCAACTGCACGGCGTGCGCCCCGCTTCCCGGCGAACGGGTCCTCAGCGGGGTGAGGCGAACGGGGCTCTCAGTAGGCCGGGCCCTGCCGCTCCCGGCGGACCGAGAACGCCACGAAGCCCGCCCCCAGGCCCAGGAACGCCGTCCCGCCGATCAGGTACGGGGTCGTGTCGACGCCGGCGCCGGTGTCGGCGAGGCGGTCTTCGGAGGCTGCGGCGGCGGTGTTCTCCGAGTTCAGCGTCGCGCGGCGCTGTTCGGTGTGGACGACCCGGGAGGAGTCAGGGGCCTCCGTGGATCTGAACGTCGCCGTCGCATTCGCGGAGGGAACGAACCACAGGGCGCCGAGAAGGGTCCCGGCGGCAGTGGCGGTGAGCAGCGATCGACGTGCGGACACGGAATCGGATCCCCCTTGTGGCGCTGGCGAATTGGCCGTGTGGGGCGATGGTAATGAAAGGCGCGGGTCGCGGGAAAGTCGCGGGGGCCATGGGTCGTACGCTCCGACCCATGAGCACATCAGAGTCATCACGTTTTGTACGTCTCCGCGTCGAATTGGTGGTCGAGGTCGACGACTCCGGCGAGCTGGCCTCGTCGGCCCTGCGCCGTATCGCGGAGGACGAGCACATGCCCGCCGAGGAGCGGCTGCACGCCGAGACGGCCGTCAAGGAGGACGACGCGGAGGCGCTCGCCTATCTGGTGGACCCCTTCGACCTGGTCAGCGAGGTGCCGGGGGTGGAACTCTCGCAGGCCTCCTGGAGCAGCGAGCAGATCGACTACGACCCCGATTCGCCGGACTGGGACCCCGACGAGGATGATGACGACGAGGACGACGA
The DNA here is from genome assembly GCF_053607685.1 of Streptomyces sp. NPDC055099. Classification (NCBI taxonomy): domain Bacteria; kingdom Bacillati; phylum Actinomycetota; class Actinomycetes; order Kitasatosporales; family Streptomycetaceae; genus Streptomyces; species Streptomyces sp. NPDC055099. Next base: position 271,255 of record NZ_JBSGUA010000005.1, read on the forward strand.
CACGGCCGGGGAAGTTGTGGCCGGGGGCGGTGGCCGGGGGTTGTAGGCGGTGGACGGAAAGTAGTACGTCTACCGGACGGAAAAAACGGAACCCGTAGCCCCGGACGGCAACCGCCGCCCGGGGTTCCGTCGTCTCAGAGGTGCACGGCTGTCACCGGCGCACCGCATGACGTGGTGTTCCCCACATCTTCCGCAGAAGTGGAACGGGACGAACCGGGCAGGACGTTATGCGGGATTACGGGGACTCCCGGCGTTCTTGGCGTGTTGGGGATTTCGGCAACGATGGAGAAGCGTGTGATGACGGACAGTAGGCGGCGGCGCGGACGGCGCAAGGGTCTTGCGGCCGTGTCCGCTCTGGTCGGCGGCGTCCTTGTGCTCTCGGCCTGCAGTGGCGACGACGGCGACAAGAGCAGTGCCGGCGGCGGCAAGGAGTCGCAGAACCAGGTCGACGAGGCCGCCGCCAAGAAGACCTCCGAGGCCGACATCAAGATCGCGCCCAAGGACGGCTCCGACAACGCGAGCATCAACAGCGCGGCCAAGGTCACGGTGAGCAAGGGTTCCCTCACGGACGTCACGATGACGACCGAGACGGGCACCGCGGTCGAGGGTCAGATAGCGGCGGACAAGAAGAGCTGGAAGCCCAGCGGCCAGCTCGAGCGGGCGACCACGTACAAGATCTCCGCCACCGCCAAGGACTCGGACGGCCGCAAGGCGCACGAGAACTCGAAGTTCACGACGGTCTCGCCGAACAACAGCTTCATCGGGAACTTCACGCCCGAGGACGGCTCGACGGTCGGCGTGGGCATGCCGGTGTCGATCAATTTCGACAAGGCGATCACGAACAAGAAGGACGTTCAGTCGAACATCAAGGTGTCGTCGAGCAGCGGCCAGGAAGTCGTCGGCCACTGGTTCGGCAACAACCGCCTGGACTTCCGCCCCGAGGACTACTGGCAGGGCAACTCCACGGTCACCATGAAGCTGTCCCTGGACGGTGTCGAGGGCGCTGACGGCATCACCGGCGTCCAGGAGAAGACGGTCCAGTTCAAGATCGGCCGTAACCAGGTCTCCGTCGTCGACGCCAAGACCAAGCAGATGAAGGTCATGCGGGACGGCAAGGTCATCAAGACCATCCCGATCTCCGCGGGGTCGCCGGAGAACAAGACGTACAACGGCAAGATGGTGATCTCCGAGAAGTTCAAGGAGACCCGGATGAACGGCGCGACGGTCGGCTTCACGGACGACGACGGCAAGGGTGAGTACGACATCAAGGACGTGCCGCACGCCATGCGTCTGTCGAACTCGGGCACGTTCATCCACGGCAACTACTGGGGCGCGAAGTCCATCTTCGGCGGCGCCAACACCAGCCACGGCTGTGTCGGCCTGGAAGACGCCAAGGGCGCGAACGACAAGAGCACCCCGGGCGCCTGGTTCTACGACAACTCGATGATCGGTGACGTCGTCGAGGTCCGGAACACCGGCGACAAGACGGTCCAGCCCGACAACGGCTTCAACGGCTGGGTCATGGACTGGGCGCAGTGGAAGGCCGGTTCGGCCGTCTGAGACCCGAGTAGTACCTCCTCCACACATACGGCGGCGGCCCGCACCCCACAACAGGGGTGCGGGCCGCCGCCGTTGCGCCGACCGATGGGCCGTCTTCCGCCAACTCGTCACTTCTGACGCGCTATTGAGCAGTTGTTCGACCCTGGGCAATACTGCCTCGTCCAGGGGCGAGAGCCCCTTGACCTCCAGGGGGAGACTTGCGCAGAAAAGTGAAGAGAGCCTACGGGGCCACGATCGCCACAGCGGCGGCCGTGGCCCTCGCCGCGGGCATGACCAGCCCGGCGACGGCGGCGAAGCAGTCGCCCGACGCGATCCCGGCAGCCGCGCAGGCGGCGGGCCTCAAGAGCGCCGGACAGACCACGCACCGCATCACCCTCATCACCGGCGACCGCGTCACCGCCGACGCCAAGGGCCGCGTCACCGCCTTCGAGCGGGCGAAGGGGCGGGAGCGGATACCCGTACAGACCAAGCGCGTCGGCGGTCACAGCCTCGTGATCCCGGCCGACGCGCAGCACCTGATAGCCACCGGCAAGATCGACCAGCGGCTCTTCGACGTCACCGAGCTGAGCAAGAAGGACAACCGCAGGGCCCAGAAGAAGGGCCTGAGGCTGATCGTCGGCTACAAGGGTGCCGCCGCCGAAGCCAGGGCCGATGTGCGCGCCGCGGGTGACACCACGGTCCGCAGGACCCTGAAGTCCCTCAACGCCGACGCCATCACGACGCCGAAGCAGGACGCCACCGACCTGTGGTCCGCGCTCGTCGCCGACAAGGGCGACGCCACCGCGTCCGGCGTCAGCCGCGTATGGCTGGACGGCGTCCGCAAGGCGAGCCTCGACAAGAGCGTCAAGCAGATCGGCGCCGACAAGGCGTGGGCGGCCGGATTCGACGGCAAGGGCGTCAAGGTCGCCGTCCTGGACACCGGCGTCGACGCCACGCACGCCGACCTGAAGGACCAGGTCGTCGCCGAGAAGAACTTCACGCCGGCGGCGGACGCCAAGGACCGCTACGGCCACGGCACCCACGTCGCCTCCATCGCGGCCGGCACCGGCGCGAAGTCGGGCGGCAAGCTCAAGGGCGTGGCGCCCGGCGCCAAGCTCCTGAACGGCAAGGTCCTGGACGACAGCGGCTCCGGCGACGACTCCGGGATCATCGCGGGCATGGACTGGGCGGCCGAGCAGGGCGCCGACATCGTGAACCTGAGCCTCGGCGGCGGCGACACCCCCGGTGTCGACCCGCTCGAAGCCCAGGTCGACAAGCTCTCCGCGGACAAGGGCATCCTCTTCGCGATCGCGGCGGGCAACGACGGAGAGCCCGGCAGCGTCGGCTCCCCGGGCAGCGCGGACGCGGCCCTGACCGTCGGCGCCGTCGACGACAACGACAAGCTCGCCGGCTTCTCCAGCCAGGGCCCGCGCGTCGGTGACGGCGCCATCAAGCCCGATGTCACCGCGCCCGGCGTGGACATCACGGCGGCCGCGGCCCCCGGCAGCGTCATCGACCAGGAGGTCGGCCAGAAGCCCGAGGGCTATCTGACGATCTCCGGCACGTCCATGGCGACCCCGCACGTGGCGGGCGCCGCCGCGCTGCTCAAGCAGCAGCACCCGGACTGGAAGTACGCCGAGCTCAAGGGCGCGCTCACCGCTTCCACCAAGGGCGGCAAGTACACGCCGTTCCAGCAGGGTTCGGGACGCATCGCGGTCGACAAGGTCATCAAGCAGTCGGTGATCGCCGAGCCGGTGTCGCTCTCCTTCGCCACCCAGGCGTGGCCGCACACCGACGACAAGCCGGTCACGAAGAAGGTGACGTACAAGAACCTCGGCAAGGAGGACGTCACCCTCGACCTGACGGTGACGGGCACGAACCCCAAGGGCGCCCCGGCTCCCGCGGGCTTCTTCAAGCTCGGCGCGAAGACCGTGAAGGTCCCCGCGGGCGGCAGCGCCGCGGTCGACCTGACCACCGACACCAAGCTCGGCGGAACGGTCGACGGCGCCTACTCCGCGTATGTCGTGGCGAGCGGCGGCGGGCAGTCCGTGCGCACGGCGGCCGCGGTCGAGCGCGAGGTCGAGTCGTACGAGCTGACGCTGAAGCACATCGGGCGTGACGGCCAGGCGCCGAAGTACTACGACAGCGACCTGGAGGGCGTCTCCGGGCTCGCCTCGCAGAAGTCCTACGACCCGTTCGACGCCTCCGGCACGGTCAAGCTCCGTGTCCCCAAGGGCGGTTACGTGCTGAACACCGGCATGTACGCCGACCCGACGGACTTCACCAAGGGCGCCGACTGGATCGCCCAGCCGAAGCTGAGCGTCACCAAGGACACCACGGTGACGCTGGACGCCCGCAAGACGAAGCCGGTCGACATCACCGTCCCGTCGGCGGACGCCAAGCCGTACTTCGCCTCACCCGAGTTCTCGGTCGACACACCGCACACCGGCTACTCTTTCGGCTGGTGGCTGGACGGCGGGTACACCAACTTCCGGTCCGCGCACCTGGGGCCGCAGGTCACCGACGGCTCGCTGTACCAGCAGTGGGACGGGCACTGGGTCGAGGGTGACCTCACCGAGTACAACACCGTGCTCGGCGGCAAGGTCAAGCAGGTCGCCACGGGCTACACCAAGCACTTCAAGGCGTCCGAGCTGGCCACGGTGAAGGCGAACCTGGGCGCGTCGGCCAAGGGCAAGAAGGGCACGTTCAACGCCATGGGCTGGCTCCCCGGCAGCTCGGGCGGCTCCTCGATCGGCATCCCGACCCAGCTGCCCGGCACCCGGACGCTGTACCTGTCCACGGCCGACGGCGTGAAGTGGAACATGAACTTCGAGCAGCAGTCCGGGGTCGACCCGGACGGCTGGCCGATCATCGACGCGGCCTACACGCTGGGCGCGGCGCAGCAGTTCGCGGCGGGCAAGAGCTACGAGAAGACGTTCAACACCGCCGTCTTCGGCCCGCGCATCGGCGGCAACTACGGCGTCTTCCGCCAGGACAACGAGATCATCGGCAATCTGCCGCTGTTCGCCGACGGCAAGACGCACGTGGGCTCCTCGCTCTACTCGTCGGTGAAGACGACCCTCCACAAGGGCTCCACCAAGATCGGCGAGAACAAGGACCCGCTGGTCGGCGGCGCCACGTTCAAGGTCCCGGCGGCCGAGGCCGAGTACAAGCTGGCGACGTCCGTGAAGCGCAGCGTCAAGGTCGCCGCGGCCTCCACCCGCATCGACGCGAGCTGGACGTTCCGCTCCAAGAAGGCCGACAACGCGAAGCTGCCGCTCTCCACGGCGCGGTTCGCCGCGGCGGTCGACCTGAGCAGCAGGGCCAAGGCCGGCGAGACCCAGTCCGTGCCGGTGACGGTGCAGGGCGCGGCCGCGGGCTCGAACCTCAAGTCCCTTGCCGCGTACGTGTCCTACGACTACGGCCAGACCTGGAAGAAGGCCACCGTCAGCGGCGGCAAGATCAAGGTCAAGAACCCGGCCGCGGGCAAGGGGATCTCCTTCCACGCCAAGATCACGGACAAGAAGGGGAACAAGTCGACGCTGTCGATCTACAACGCCTACTACGGCAAGTAGCAGGCAGCTGACCTAGCCGTTCGCCACGGGCGCGGCACCGAAAGGGCTGTCGATCACATAGCGCCAGCAGCCGTCGGTGCCGCGCCTGGCCACGTCCGTGGCGGTGGACCGCACCACGCCCTCGATCTCCCAGTCGACGACGAGCAGCGCGATGTCGCCGCAGACGTGCACATGGCGGGGGCGCACGGAGATCGGCAGGCCGATCGCGAGGAACGGCCCGTTCTCCCTGGTGATCTCGGCGATCCCGTGCACCGGGGGCCCCGACTCCGGCACGAACGCGGCGTCCTCCTCGTACAGCTCGCGCACCGCGTCCGGATCGCCGCTGTTGAACCGCTCGGCGAAGGCCGCGGGGACGTCCTCGGCTCGTGTGGGCAGGGGCATGTTCGGCATGTGCGACTCTCCTGGAGAGGCTGGAACGGCTTGGTTCCGGCAACCGTAGGAGGCGCCCTCGTGACTCACCGAACGGTAAGCGAGGGACCGGACCGTCAGGGGCTCCCGAACGACCCCAGGGCGCGGGTCACCACACCCACGCCCGCCTGCCCCGTGGAGATCACCCTGGCCGCTCTGCGCGGCCGCTGGACCACCTTGATCGTCCGCGAGCTGCTGCGGGCCGGGCCCTACGCGTACAGCGAACTGGCCTCCACACTGCCGGAGTTGTCGGACAAGGTGCTCACAGAGCGGCTCGCCCAACTGGTCGCCGCGGGTGTCGTCCTGCGCACCAGGACACCCGGCTGGCCCCCCACGGTCACCTACGAACTCACCCCCCACGGAAAAGAACTCGGCCCGGTCCTGCAGGCGTTGTGGGACTGGGGAGCACGCGTGCCGGCACCACCCACCGCAGAGGAAGCCGACGTCACATGACCGCCCACACCGTCGAGTACATCCGTTACCGCATTCCGCCCGAGCGTTCCGCGGAGTTCCTCTCCGCCTACACCCGCGCCGCCACCCCGCTCGCCGCGGCACCGCAGTGCGTCGACTTCGAACTGGCCCGCTGCGAGGAGGACTTCGAGCACTACATCCTCCGCATCACCTGGACGTCGACCAAGGACCACCTGGAGGGCTTCAGGGCTTCGGAGCACTTCCGTGACTTCTTCGCGGAGATCCGCCCGTACGTCGAGAACATCGAGGAGATGCGCCACTACACGCCCACCGTCGTACGCGGCACGGGCGCCTCGACGCCGACCCTCTACACATGGGCGGGCGGCGAGGAGAACCTCGCCCGGCTGACCGAGGTCTTCTACGAGAAGGTGCTCAAGGACGACCTCCTCGCCCCGCTCTTCGAGGGCCTGCCCGCCGAGCACGCCCGGCACGTCGCCCAGTGGCTCGGCGAGGTCTTCGGCGGCCCGCACGTGTACTCCGAGGAGCACGGCGGACACGCCCAGATGGTCGGCAAGCACCTCGGCAAGGGCATCACCGAGCCGCAGCGCCGCCGCTGGGTCAACCTGATGCAGGACGCGGCGGACGACGCGGGTCTGCCGACCGACGCCGAGTTCCGCTCAGCCTTCCTCGCCTACATCGAGTGGGGCACCCGCCTCGCCGTCTACTTCTCGGGCCCCGACGCGACCCGCCCCACCGACCAGCCGGTGCCGCTGTGGAACTGGGGCGCGGCGCCCCCGTACCAGCCCTGAGGGCCCGCGCGGCAGGCGTCCCGGGGGAGGTGGGCTACTGCTCCGTGCCCGGGACGCCCGCCGCACCGGTACGCGTCGCGTCCGCGCCCCAGCTGGCCAGCAGCCGCAGCGCCTCCGCCGACGCCGAGTCCGGCTCCGCGTGGTACGTCATCAGTGACTGATCGTGGTCGTCGGGCAGCCGCAGCGTCTCGAACGACAACGTCAGATCGCCCACCAGGGAGTGGTGCAGGCGCTTGACGCCGTGCCCCTTCTCCCGCACGTCATGCGTGGCCCACAGGCTCCGGAACTCCTCGCTCTTCACGGAGAGCTCACCGACCAGGGCCGAGAGCAGCGGGTCGTTCGGATAGCAGCCCGCGTCCATCCGCAGATAGCTCACGATGTCCGACGCCTTCTGCTCCCAGTCCCGGAACAGGACGCGCGACTCCGGCCGCAGAAAACAGATCCGCGCCCAGTTCCGCTCCTCCGGCGCCAGCGCGCCCCAGTCGCCGAAGAGCGCGGCGGCCATGCGGTTCCAGCCGAGGATGTCCGTGCGGCGCCCGGCCACATACGCGGGGATGCCCTCCATCGTGTCCATGAGCTGGAGCAGCGCCGGACGTACGCGCTGCGGGCGCACCGCGCGCTTCTTCTTGTGCTGCGTCGGCTTGGCCAAGTGCGTCAGATGGGCGTGCTCGGCGTCCGTGAGGCGCAGGGCGCGCGCGATCGCGTCCAGCACCTCGCCCGACACATTGCGGCCGTTGCCCTGCTCAAGACGGGTGTAATACGCCACGGACACCCCCGCGAGCTGCGCCAGCTCCTCGCGGCGCAGCCCCGGCACCCGCCGGTGACGCCCGAAGTTCGGCAGGCCGACGTCCTCCGGCTGCAGCCGGGCCCTGCGGGTGCGCAGGAACTCGCTGAGCTCGGCCCGGCCGTCGAGGGGCTCGGGGGCGGGGGAGTGCGCGGCCTGATCGTCCATGCTTCCCAGTATCAGGGCTCGCGGGCGCGGCAGCCTGTCCCCGCCAGTAGTAGGACCACTGGACGTAGGCAGAGCTGTGACCTGGGTAGATGTCCACATGGCTGGCACGGTTGATGGCATGACCGCACAGACCAGCACCACCACCGTTTCCGCTTACGCCGCCCCGTCCGCCAAGGCCCCCCTGGAGCGGACCACCATCCCGCGCCGCCCGGTGGGCGAGACCGACGTGCTGATCGAGATCAAGTACGCCGGCATCTGCCACTCGGACATCCACCAGGCCCGCGACGGCTGGGGTGAGGGCATCTTCCCGATGGTCCCGGGCCACGAGATCGCCGGTGTCGTCACCGAGGTCGGCTCCGCCGTCACCAAGTTCGCCGCAGGCGACCGCGTCGGCGTCGGCTGCATGGTCGACTCCTGCCGCGAGTGCGATAACTGCCGGGCGGGCCTCGAGCAGTACTGCGTCAAGGGCAACGTCCAGACGTACAACGCCCTCGGCAAGGACGGCGAGCCGACCTACGGCGGCTACTCCACCCACGTGGTCGTCGACGAGGCCTTCACCCTCCGCATCCCCGACGGCCTCTCCCTCGACGTCGCCGCGCCCCTGCTGTGTGCGGGCATCACCACGTACTCCCCGCTCCACCGCTGGAACGCGGGCCCCGGCAAGAAGATCGCCGTCGTGGGCCTGGGCGGTCTCGGTCACATGGCCGTCAAGATCGCGCACGCCATGGGCGCCGAGGTCACCGTCCTCTCGCAGTCCCTGCGCAAGAAGGACGACGGCCTGCGCCTGGGCGCCGACCACTACTACGCGACCAGCGACGAGGCCACCTTCGATGAGCTCGCGGGCTCCTTCGACGTGATCCTCTCGACGGTCTCCGCGCCGCTGCCGCTGGACAAGTACCTGGGCCTGCTGCGCTCCGAGGGTGCCTTCGTGAACGTCGGCGCCCCCGAGGAGCCGGTCTCGCTCAACCTGTTCTCCGTGATCGGCGGCGGCAAGACCCTCGCGGGCTCCATGATCGGCGGCATCCGGGAGACCCAGGAGATGCTGGACTTCTGCGCCGAGCACGGCCTGGGCTCGGAGATCGAGCTGATCGAGGCGAGCCAGATCAACGAGGCGTACGAGCGTGTCCTCGCCAGCGACGTGCGCTACCGCTTCGTGATCGACGCGGCCACGATCTGAGGCGGTGACGCGGGCGTCGACACGGGCGTCGACATGCGCGTGACGCGGGCCGGGGCATTACCTCGGGCGTAATCGACGGCGTAGGCGGGTCCCGGCAGGATCGGAGCATCAAATCCGCAGGATCCGAACGATCCGCACGATCCCCAGGGAAACGACGTCCGGGAGGACCCCATGAGCGCCTACGCCATCGCCCATCTCCGGCCCACCGCCGAGCCCGGCGAGGACGTCTTCACCTACATCGAGCGGTTCCAGTCGACACTGGACCCCTTCGACGGCCGATTCCTGGTCCACGGCGGCCAGTTGGACGAGGTCGAAGGCTCCTGGCCGGGCTACGCCGTCGTCATCGCCTTCCCGGACCGCGCCACCGCCCACGCCTGGTACGAGTCCGACGCGTACCAGGAGCTCGTGCCGCTGCGCACCCGCACCATCGTGGGCGAGGTCATCATCGTCGACGGCGTGGCGCCCGACTACGACCCGGCGGACATGGCGGCCCGGATGCGCGGCGCGTGACCGGAATTCGCCTCGGCCCATTGCCCTAGGACGCATTGCGCACCAGGTGGGGGGTCGTGTGACCGATGCGGGGCGCGGGGCCCGTGCCTAGTGTGAAGGGCGTCCACGGGGGCCCAGACGCACGGGAAGAGGTCACACGATGTCCATCGAGCTCAACCACACCATCGTCACGGCGACGGACAAGAAGGCGTCCGCCCAGTTCCTCGCCGACATCCTGGGCCTCAAGGTCAGCCCGCAGTACGGCCCGTTCATCCCCGTCGAGATCCCCAACGGCGTGACGCTGGACTACGTGGACAGCGACGGCCGGCCGATCACCCCCCAGCACTACGCTTTCCTGGTCTCCGAGGACGAGTTCGACACCATCTTCGGGCGCATCAAGGATGCGGGGCTCACCCACTGGGCCGATCCGTACCACAAGGTCGTGAACGAGATCAACAATAACGACGGTGGCCGGGGCGTCTATTGGGATGACCCGGACGGCCACAGCCTGGAGATCCTCACGAGGCCGTACGGCAGCGGAAGTTAAGCCCGCTCCTCCGACAGGAAGCCGAGTACGAGCGGCGTCGCGACCTCCGCGAACTCCTCGAAGTACGCATGCCGCGCACCGGAGATGAGCCGCATCCGAGCCCCGCGGATGCGCTCTGTGAGCAGGGGCGCGTTGGCGGCCGGATTGAAGAGGTCATCGGTGCCGTGCACGACGAGCGTCGGCGCCGTGATCCGCGCCAGCGCTTCCCAGGCGTCGTGCCGGGCGCTGGCCCGCAGATGGCGCCGGCGGGCATGCGGGGGCATGTCCGGGTCGCCGAGGGTGTGGAACAAGGCCTTCCCGGGCCCGCGCTCCCGCTCGGCGATCCAGCCCGGGGTGTACATCAGCTCCTTCAGGGCGCGGTGCGCGGCCGCCGGATCGCCCTGGGTGAGGGCCGCGCGCACCTCGGGCCCGCGCTCGACGCCGTGCGGCGCCCCCGGCGACGTACAGCCGAGGACGAGCCGGTCGACCCGCTCGGGGTGATCGGCGGCGATCCACTGGGCCACGCGGCCGCCCATCGACGTGCCGTACACATGGGCGCGCTCGATGCCCGCGTGGTCGAGCACGGCGACGACGTCGCGGGCGAAGCCGGGCGTGCTGTAGCTGTCGGTGTCGGGGCAGCCGCTTTCGCCGGTGCCGCGCCAGTCGAGTACGACGGTCCGGTACGCGGCGGCGAAGTCGTCCCGCACCGGGTCCCACCAGCGGCGGCTGTTGGACTGCCCGCTGAGCAGGACCAGGGGGCGGCCGGAGCCGTGGACCTCGTAGTGCAGGGCGGTGCCGTCGGCGGCTTCAGCGAGGGGCATGGGGTGAACGGTAGCCACCGGCCGCCCTCGGCCTCCCCGCCGGGGCGGCAGGCCCTAGGGTGCCTGGATGACCGGGACATCCATCGAGGTACCAGAGGACTTCGCGCTCGGCACGGTTCAGCGGGAGGGCGAGCGGGGCCGGGCGTGGCTCGCGACGCTGCCGGGTCTGGCCGTCGACCTGCTCCGGCGCTGGGACTGCGAGCCGACCGAGGCGGCCACGCACGGGCAGGTCGGCATCGTCGTCCCCGTGAGACGGCGGTACGACGGGACGCCCGCCGTCCTGAAGATCTCCTTCCCGCACCCCGGCAACGCGCACGAGCCGGACGCCTTCGCGGTCTGGTCGGGCCGGGGCGCGGTCCGCCTGTACGAGCGGGACGACGCACGGTTCGCGATGCTCCTCGAGCGGGCGGGAGCGAAGGCCGGGGCAGCAGGCGTGGGTTCGCTGGCCGACGTCGAGGACACCGACGAAGCGGTGGCCGTCGCCGGGCGCCTGGCGCGCCGCCTCGCCGTCCCCGCCCCCGCTGGGCTGCCGCGCATGAGCTCGCTCGTGGCCGAGTGGGAGTGCGAACTGCGTGACGAGGACCGGGAGTTGGGTTCGCCGTTGCCCGCGCGCGTGGTGGCCGCGGCGATCGAGACCGTACGGGACCTCGGCGGGGACCAGCCGGACACCCTGATCCACGGCGACCTGCACTTCACCAACGTACTGAGGTCGGAACGCGAGCCCTGGCTGGCCATCGACCCCAAGGGCTACGTCGGCGACCCCGCGTACGACTCGATCACCCTGCTGCGCTCCCGCTTCGAACCCCTGCTCACCGCACCCGATCCGCGCGCCGCCGCCCTGCGCCGCCTCGCCGTCTTCGCCGACGCGGCGGAGGTGGACCGCGAACGGGCCAGGCGGTGGGCGCAGGCGCGGGCGGTGACGGCCGCGCACTGGGGGCTGCGGCACGGGGACCCCGCGTGGGTGATCAAGGCCACGGAGGCGCTCGCGGAAGCCTTGACGTGAGGCGTTCGCCGGGGGCGGAACGCTGATCGCTGCCCCGGAGGCCAGGTGGCTTCTACGCTGGGAGGGTGAGCAGCCAAGAGCGTTCCCACAGCCCGGAGCAGGCCCCGAATACGGAGCGGCAGGCCCGCGTCATTCCGTTGCGCCCACGGACAACTCCCGTACCACCGGCGGCGAAAGAGCCCCTGTGGCGGGACGTGGTCGGTGATGTGCTGCGCCGCGAGCGCCTCGCCCAGGAGCGGACGCTCAAGGATGTCGCCGAGGCGGCCCGCATCTCGATGCCGTACCTCTCCGAGCTGGAGCGCGGCCGCAAGGAGGCTTCATCCGAGGTCCTCGCGGCCGGCGCCCGGGCACTGGGCCTGAGCCTGGCGGACCTACTCTCCCTGGCCCAGACCGAGTTGACCCGCTACACGCAGCGCTCGCAGCACGCGCAGCGCACGCGGTCGACGCGCCCGAGCCAGGGAGACATCCGCCTGGCAGCGTAGGTATGGCCAGGGATAGGGCCAGGGCTATGCGGCGGAGGCGAGCATCCGCCGACTGAGGACCTCGTCGGCCAGCCCGTACGCCACCGCGTCCTCGGCGGTGAACACCTTGTCGCGGTCCATGTCCGCGCGCAGAGTGGCGACATCGTGCCCCGAGTGCCGGGACAGCACGTCCTCCACCTGCGAGCGGATGCGCAGCATCTCCTTGGCCTGGAGACTGAGGTCGGAGACCGTCCCCTGCTGCCCGCCGCTCGCGGGCTGCCCGAGCAGGACGCGCGCGTGCTCGAGCACGAATCGCCGCCCGGGGTCGCCGCCCGCGAGCAGCACGGCGGCGGTGGAGGCGGCCTGCCCGACGCAGAACGTCGAGATCGGGGCGCTGATGAAGCTCATGGTGTCGTAGATGGCCATGAGTGAAGTGAAGGAACCACCGGGCGAGTTGATGTAGACGGCGATCTCACGCTCGGGGTTCGACGATTCGAGATGGAGCAACTGCGCGATGACGACATTGGCCACGCCGTCGTCGATCTCGGTGCCGAGGAAGATGATCCGCTCCGAGAGCAGCCTGCTGAAGACGTCGTAGGCGCGCTCTCCCTGGGGGGTGCGCTCGACGACGGTGGGAATCGTGTACTGGCTCATGTCGGTCAGACCCCCAGTCCCATGCGCGGCTTGGAGGCCGCGGGCCGCACGTCGGCGAGCGAGTCGAGCACCTGGTCGACCATCCCGTACTCCTTGGCCTGCTCGGCGGTGAACCACCGGTCGCGGTCGCCGTCACGCGAGATGACGTCCTCGGTCTGCCCGGTGTGCTCGGCGGTGATCCGCTCCACGGACTTCTTCGTGAACTCCAGGTTCTCGGCCTGGATCGCGATGTCGGCGGTGGTCCCGCCGATGCCCGCGGACGGCTGGTGCATCATGATCCGCGCGTTGGGCAGGGCGTACCGCTTGCCGGCGGTGCCGACGGTCAGCAGGAACTGCCCCATGCTGGCGGCGAACCCCATGGCCAGGGTCGACACGTCGTTCGGGATCAGCCGCATGGTGTCGTAGATGGCGAGCCCGGCGGTGACGGAACCGCCGGGGCTGTTGATGTAGAGACTGATGTCGGTCCGCGGGTCCTCGGCGGACAGCAACAGCATCTGCGCGCACACGCGATTCGCGGAAACCTCGTCGACCTGCGTTCCGAGGAAGATGATCCGCTGGGTCAGCAACTGCGCGGCAAGATGATCGTCGAACCGCGACGAGGGCGTCTCGCCCTCGGCGGCGTGCGGGGCCTTGACGATGGGTGGCATCGATCGTCCTCCAGACGGTGGAAGCGGCACACCTGCCGGCCGCTGTCGTGTCCCACCACCTTCGACCGGCCACCCACGCCACGTAAGACTTCTTGGCCTGCGGCAGATTCGCTGACGGCAGAGGGCCGCCGCGGGACGATGACCGCGTCAGCCGTCCGAAGGTGCCGGAGCGATCCCCGTGGGGCAAGCCCGGCCCCAGTTTGTTTCTGAGGGGCTGTCCAGTTGCAGGCCCGTGCCGCCGATGCCGCAGTAGCCGTCGGGGTTCTTGTCCAGGTACTGCTGGTGGTAACTCTGCTTTTCGGGCAGTATTAGAACTGCCCGACAGGCAGGGGGAGTTCGACATGATCAAAGGCGATCAGTTAGTCCCGGTGGTGGCCTACGCGAGGATCTCGGCTGACCTGGAGAGGGACGGCCACGGGGTCGAGGACCAGCACAACGTCAACGACGAGACTGCGGCAGCGCTCGGCCTGAGGATCGTTCACTACTACACAGACAACGATCTCTCGGCAGCGAAGGCCAATGTCGTACGGCCGGACTTCGAAGGGATGTTGAAGGCCCTCAAGGCCGGACAGCTCCCGGACGGCCAAAGGTACGTGGGGCGATCGTCGTCGCGGATGACCGACTGGTGCGGCGAGTCGGCGACTACGAACGGTTCGTGGACGCTTTGACGTATGAGGACGGACGGGTCTACGCGGACGCCAAGGGGCTCAAGGACCTCTACAACGAAGACGTCGAGTCCATGGGGTTGTTCGGCGTCGTCATCGCGAAGGCGGAAGTGCGCAAGATCAAGCGGCGCACGCGTCGCTCGCACCGTCGTCGCGCCGAGCAAGGCATTCCCGTTGGCGGTACGCGGCCGTTCGGCTGGAAGGCTGACAAGCGGACACTTGAGCCGCAGGAAGCCGGGCTGCTGGCTAAAGCGGCGCGCGAAGTGATCGCGGGGAAGTCGCTCCACTCCATCCTTGCTGAGTGGAGTGACGAGGGGGTGCGGACTGTTCACGGGAATGTGTGGCGCAGTCGATCACTCAAACTCTCCCTCTGGAACCCTCGATTGTGTGGATGGCGAAGGCACAACGGAGACTTGGTCAGGGATGCTGGTGGTGTCCCAGTGGTCGGGCAGTGGGAACCCATCATCACGCCGAAAGAATGGATGGCCATTGATGCCCTCTTTTCCGCTCGGCTTGGTGCCAATATCAAGGCCGATGGCACAGTCACTGACTACCGGACTCCGTCACATCTTCTGACTGGGATTCTCCGATGCGGAAAGCCGAAGGCTGACGGGCAGATCTGTAACGCTTCCTTGAGGGTGAGCACCCGGGCGGATCTATCGGGTGGATACCTCTACCAGTGCCCGAGCCGATCCATGGGCGGTTGTGGTGGCAGTGCCCGTAACGGAACCAAGGTGGATAAGTACATCACGGAGGCTGTACTCGCGAAGCTGGAGGAGCGTGCGGCCGTCAAGAGCGAGACGGACTCCGTGTGGGGCGGAGAGGGCGAGCTCAACCGGCTGATGGCCAAGCAGCGAAAGATGTTGCAGGCGTGGCAGGAGGACCAGATTTCCGATGAGCTGTTCTTCCCTGAGAACCACAAGATGGAGTCCCGTATCAAGGATCTGCGCAAGGAGCGCACGCAGCACGCCTTGCGTGTTCAGCGGGCTTCGGTGGTGACTGAGGACGTACGACAGCAGTGGGAGTCAGGCAGGCTCGATATGGCGCAAAAGCGTGCACTCATTCGTGAGGCGCTGCATGCGGTGATCGTCCGTCCCGTAGGTGGCGGAGGCAGGCGCCCGTTCAATCCTGATCTACTCGACTGTAAGTGGACCGAGGGTTAGATCCACATGCGAATGGAGGGGGCGCGAGTCTTGGCGCCCCCTCCATCTTTCATTCAGCCGAGTCGGCGTGGCCGATGGCCCTTGTTGTGGATTCTCTTTCCGTCACGTTCGTCGATGAGGTCGACGCCGAGAATGGTCGATATGCGATGCCAACGCTCCTCGCTCCAAGCTGGTGCTTTGGCCGCTTGCGCCTTACCCCATTCCCGAGGGCTCAGGTGAGTCATTCTCGCCACCCCGACCCCTCACAGAGCTGATCCTCCCGTGCTTCCCGAGCCAGTTGCCGGGACTCCGCGAGATCTTCGGCGATGCCTGCCGCGAAGAGGGCAGCGCCCGGGGTGTAACCGGAGCCGGAGTAGCGCCAGGCGGATTCCTTGATCAGATTGGGATCGTCGTCTTGCCCGGGACCGCCGCGGGCGTAGTCGGCCCGTTCCTCGCGCAGGGCCGCGTACGTGGTCGAGTACCGGCGGGACTTGGTCAGGATGTGCCCCCGGAAGCCGAGCGCATGAGCACACGCACGCAGCCGCAGGGGTGCCAGTTCCACCAGGCCGCCCAAGCGCCAGCAGGTGCCCATCAGAGCCCGGATGTGAGGCGGAACGACCGCAGCCCGGATGTCCGCCAGACTCCACACGGCGTGATCAAGTCCGGCCCCGGTGTCGGCGGCGCCCTTGGATACGTACTTGGCTACGTAGGCGGCCACCGCGTCATCGCTAACGCCGTCGTCATCGCCGAACCCGTGAATCGGCCGCACATCCAACTGCGCTCCAAGCGAGACCATTTCAGCCCCGTAGGCCCCCGACTCGGGGAGTCGCACACTGGCCGTGGAGGCAGCCGACCGAACGGCATCTGTCAGCAGTTCGCCCGTGGCCCATTCCGGGGGCGGATCACCGGGACCGCTCGGGCCGTCGAGGCGGACAACGGCATGGAAGTGCACCGCCGCCCGCTTCTGATACTCGGCGACCTTCGCGAACGACACCACCAGGTGCTCACCCAGACGCGAGCGGGGTACCCCGCCAGCCGATGCCAAGAAGCGGCGCACGCCTGTGGTGAACCGGTCCCATAGCCGCCCCGCGTGCGCATGCCACAGCACGTGCCCCGCGTAGTCGTAGCAGTCCGCACACAGCGGCCGACCCGTCAGTGGATCGTCATCGTCGTGCACGCGGGCGCAGCCCAGCCGCCGCCCGTGCTCACACCGAGGATCGTCCCGACGAGGACGGCACCGCTCCCCCTCGCGATGCACCGGCCCGAACGAAGGTGCGGTCAGGGTGACGAACAGGCGGGGCCGTTCCCTGACTTGAGCGGGCACACTCTTGCCGCCAAGCAGACCGGAGCGCACCAGGTGGAAGGTGTCCCCGGAGTGTTAATAGGAGCACGGCGCGCAGACCGAGGAACGCCGGTTGCGGCAGCGCACGGCCAGCCTTTCGCCGGGCTCACCGGCCGTCGAGTAGGCAGAGACCGCCTCGCCAGTCAGGGCGTCCCACGTGGTGGTGGAGCCGGACAGGTGGACCGGATGAGCACAGCCACCGATAGCCGTGATCTGCTCTAACCAGCGGGAGAACAGTGGATCGCTGACAATTCTTATGACGTCACGGTTCTCCTCTGAGAGGGCTTGTGTTCGTTCTTGCTCCAGCACCGCAGTACGTTCCTGCGGGATGGACGTCGATGTGGACAGACGGGTATTGCGTGTGGTGCTGGCGTCGAATTCGGCAGACATGACGCGGCCTCCAAAGCCGGAAGTCGGGAAGTAGGTTGCGTTTATCCATGAGCGGTCCTCTCCTCTGCGCTAACAGGGCGCTTTGATCACAGGCGCCCAGTTCAGGCGCGTTCAACTTGCCTTTTCATTCTACGAGTTGGGACTGACAACGACCCCTGGATATTGGCCCGGAAGAAGCTCAGGGAGGACGCCCCAGCGGCGTGAATCCCGCGCCGAAGCCGGAGGCTCGCGCCCCATCAGCTCGTGCCGCACCCGGGCTGAGTGCTGCCCGGACGCCCCGCGTTTGGACTCAGCGGGGCAGAGGTGGCGGAGATTGTCTTCACTTACTCAAGGGCGCGCCTGCGGCGCGCCGGGCGGCTTCGGCCGTACCGGCCGGGCGTGCGGCCTTCGGCCGTTCCCGTCCGGACGGCCACCGCCCGGCGACCGCAGGCAACCCCGTGACGTGGACAGCAACCGCATCCCTGCCGCTGTCCAACCTGGTGACCGGGAGCGACAGCCCAAGGGCGGACGACTTGAGAGCGTGAGCCCTCTCCTCGCGCGGAATCCCGCACGAGGCGACCCCAGAGCTCGCCCGCGCAGCAACCGAGGTCCACCCAGGTCCTGGCCGGGGCCGACCGCCTTCGAGGCTTTAGGCAGCCGCCATGGGGCGAGCCTCGCAGAACAGGGGGCCGATCGGGCCATTGCGGGCAGGCTCCAAGAGACTGCCCGATTCGCTGGCGAGCGTAAGGCCCCCTGTTCACTCGCCCCATGGCAGCTCCCGCCCAAAGCCTCTACGGCCGGCGGCGCGATCGCCGCGCACCATTACCCCAGCTCAGGCCCACGCCCTGATGAGGTAGGAACGCCCGCCGACGCACCGGGCGCGACACGGTCCCGGCTCTCCCACAGGCAAGAGAGAACCGGGGCCGCAGCGGCAGACCGGGGGAACTAGCGCCCACCGCTCTCCCCTTCCAGGCCAGGGGAGCCAACGGGCGGAACTGACGGAGTGAGGCCACGCCAGCCCCGCCCTGCTCTACGTCAGCGTGTCCGCTGCACCCACCGCAGGATCAGTGATCGTTGCTCCGAAGAACTGAAATGCTGTCAGCTCATAGCCGGTATGGCGCGTCATGCCCGCGTGCCTGAGGCACCACAACTGCGCCTCGTCTGGATCAGTCGAATCCACCGAGTGCTCACTACAGACGAGGCACTTACCTACGTGCCGCACGGCTGTCCCAGGCATGGCCGCCAGCGTCCATTCGAGCGGCACGAAACGGCCCCGTGGCAAGCTGCCCTCACTCACCCGGACGCCCCCGCCGGAAGCTGCGGATCGTCGTCGTCCTCGTAGCTGTCGTCCACATCGGATTGATCGAAAGCGGACAAGCGATCTCCCCGGCTCTCCGCAATCCGGTGGACCTCCCGAAGCGACTCGGTCAACCGGGCGGCCACGAAGCGGAGTTCCTCAGGTGTGGCCTTGCGGTCAGCGAGCGTGTCCGCCGCATGCCCGAGCAGATCAGCCGCCATGCCCAGCTGGACGCTCTCGATGTTGTCGGCCATCCGCGCCATGAAGCCCGTACCCGGACCCACGAGAACGCAAGGGTTCCCCTCCAGCGTTGACCACGGCAGCACCCGTGTCTGATCCTTCATGCCGTCACCTCCGCCCATAGATCAGTCGGAGCCGGAGGGCGGCCCACAGGAAAGGAGCGGATGACGCCAGCTCGCCGACTGGGTGGCACCCCGGAGGGGGAAGAAGAGCCCGTAACGACGGCTTTGCGACCCGGGCGACACAGTGCGGCATGTTGACGCTCCTCATTAGCGTTGACCATGCCCCGGGGCCGGTCGTGACGGGCGCCGGGGTCTGTCTCGCCATCCTTGCCATAGGGCGTGCACTAGCGGGAGTTGACAGCCGTTGACAGCTACGCTGGAGAGCGCGGTCAACACCAGGGGAAGCACATGAGCGCCGACTTCGGAATCAAGCTCCGCGGACTCCTCACGGACAGAGGGATGAGCCTGCGCGCCACTGCCCGCGCGCTCAACTACAACGTGGCCTATCTGTCTCGTGTCTCCAATGGCCGTCAGCGCCCCTCCGTCCAATTGGCCGAAATACTGGATGAATTCCTTCGGGCTGACGGGGAATTGGTGCAATTGGCCACGCCGAGAAGTGCAGGCCCGGCAGTTGAGTTCAGTGGGCCGGATTCGGATATCTCGCACATGAAAGAGAGTGCTACATTCACTCTTCGGCACGCCGACCAGCACGGCGGGGATTCCGTGGCGCCCGTCGCAGTTCAAGTTTGGCGCTCTGCCCAACGTAAGCTTGATGCCGGAGAAATCCCGGACGCGGCGCAACCACGCTACCTGGCCGCCGTGTCGGAAGCCGCCGAAGTCGCTGGATGGCTTCTCTTCGATGCTGGGGAGCGCGACGCCGCCCGCAACGCGTTCCTCGAATCGCACATGCTGGCCCGTCACGCGGGTGAGCGGCCCCTTGAGTGGTTTGCCTTGGACATGCTCGCCATGCTCGACACAGAGCGAAATCGTCCAGGGGGAGTTCTCCGCATAGCTGACGAGGTCTTGTCGCAGCGTCGAGTTCCTCCACGCGTGGCACTGCTCGCACGGGTCAGGCGGGGTAGGGCACTTGCGCAGATAGGGGAGCGCCAGCGCGCCTTGGCCGACCTGAGCTCGGCACGTGGAGGGCTAGATGGCTCCCTAGATCCGCGAGACCCAGAGTGGACATGGTGGGTGAACCAGCAAGAGGTCAGAGGGCATTCGGGGCATGCCTTCTTGAGTCTCAGCGATCTGGGTTCGGCTATCCCCACGTTTCACGAGGCGCTCGAACGCGCCACGCCGAGGGGTGCCATGCTCTACCGCATTGAGCTTGTGCGTAGTTACGCGCAAGGGAAAGCATGGAAAGAGGTTGAGGAAGAGATCCACAAAATCTTGCCTCTTCTGGACACCATCAGCTCAGGTCGGAACCGTCTTCTCTTGCGGGATGCGCTGCGGGTGGTCGATCAAGCAGCTTCAGTTCCTGCGGGCCTCTCAGCGCTTGTCCGGGACACAGCCGCAACTATTACTTCCTGAGGAAGTAGCTCTCCCTCCCGGTTGCCGAGGTGCCCAGCTAGGCCATCCATATGCGCTGCCAAGTGATGGCGTAAATTCTTGCGCACTCCGAAATTCGTAAGAACCCGGGCGCGGGCGAGAGGAATGCATCAGAATGGAAGGTGTGCCCCGAAAAGAATTGGCGGGGCCCGCCGAATCAGGGGCAAATCAATTCTTCTGTTTTTCCTTTTCTGGCAAGGTCTTGATGGCGCCAGTAAACTTTAGACCCTCGTTGGTTAGTGGGTTCGTGTCGTCCAGGACGATCAATTGAATCAACTCTCCGAACAGCAGGGCGAGGCGCACAAAACGGGCTAGAGCCAGAATGGCACCTGCTTCGAATAGCCAACTTCCGAGATCATTTGATTTGAGGCGACTGTCGAACGCGTATGCAACAAGGAAGAGAGTGGTGGCCAGAACGGAACCCAAAAATACCCCACGCCACGCGCGTGCGAGATTCTCTGGATGTCGACGCTTCAACTCCTTGACACGATCGCCCCGGTTAGTTAGGTACTGAGCCACCGTCACGCTAGCGAGCGTTCCGGTAAGGGAAACAACAGTGGCTGTCGCGCCATATAGGCTCGGTCGTTTTTCTGTGGGAATGCTGTGTAGTAGAGCTGGTGTCGACCAAAGAAAGTGGGCGCCAAGGTGGGCAGCGACAATGACGATTACAGTCGCAAGATCGTAGCCACTGCGAGACAACCATTGGCGCCCAAAGCGAATGAACGGATGTTTGAGTTTTGAGAGAACGTTCATGGCCCCACCTCCCATGTAAGGCAGACCTTAGCGCCTCCCACTGACAGTGCGCTCCACCTGCACGTATCTGCTACTCGACGCCGTCTAGCTCGACCCGCAACTCTTCTGCTGCAGCAATGATCGCTCTGACGGCGGACGAGTTGCGTATAGGCTCTCCATCGTCCCCTGTCAGTGGTACAGATTTTTTCGCCGTAATTCTCTGAGATATGAAATCTACTTCTTCTTGGTGGGACCTTGAACCTTCGTCGTAGGTTACCAAGGTGGCGGATACTGATTCGGCGGAGCTTGTAAGATTCTGAAGCTTCAACGCCTCGTCTTTCAGTGTCCTGCGGGCTTGGTCGTAAGCCTTTCCCCTCGGCACGCGCAGAGTGACTGTGACGAAAATGTCGCCGTACGTCCGCCTTAGGCGCTTGAGGGTGTCAGCCATAATTTCGGAGCCGACATGCTCCAAGGCTTCTGCTTGGGATGTGCTGATACGCACTTTCGTCTCGGATACGCCGTCCGAAGCCCGGAGCTTTTTGCGTTGTCCTTTAGTGAGCGCGGCTTCTGCTCGGATAAGGCCCTTGGGTTCGTCAAAGAGTTTTTGCCCGTCAAGTTGCAAATTCTCCAGCCACTCACCGAGTGCAGTGTGTGTAGGTGAAGAAGTGGAGCCGCGGATAATGCCGACAATGTTCTTTCTGTCCAGGAATACTATTACCGTCGTTTCTACCAACTCGCCTATCGAGTCCGGATTGACGGGCTCTGCAGCTTCCTCTTGCCTGAGGATTTCGAGCCATGAGTTTTCGTCGCGTGGCTCCATCAGCTTCAGTGCATACGTTTCATCCACCGTGAGGACCTCGCCGATTAGGCGCCTAGTCGGTCCCTGGTATGTGCGATCTATGACGCTTCGAGAGGCCAACTTTCCCAGGAAGTCTTGCCAGTCGGCGTCTGGGAGTCGAACAATGTCTTTCGTTCCATCCAATTCCTTCACGACGCGAAAGAAGGAAACAGTGCGACGGGCTGCATTCTTCTTTGACCCGCTGGACATAGCCCGCTCCCGTTATCTCGACTAGTGCCATCCTGCGGCGATTTCCCACTCAGGGCGCGGTTAGGTTATCACCGAGTGTTCATCTGGGTGCGACAAACGGTTATATGGATGAGTCATCTTGGCGACCTCGTGGTTGTGAGGCGCTGAGATGTTGATCAATTGCTGCTATGTGATCTGTTAGATCACTGGACAGCGACGCCAGGTATCAGCGCCACTAGCCCGGACAGGAAACTGCCTGCTGCTGCCAACGTGACGAGGGTGGCCTTGCCATCTGAGAACAGCCCTGAGCAGAACTCACGTACTCGCCGTCGGAAGATCAGCATCTTGAGCTTTTGCCATCGATGCTGGTGGATATGGCAGCCCATGAGGATGCCGGTTGCGTTGTTGCGGCAGCCGTCCTTCCGTCCTCTGACGGGAGCTCCGCAAGTCACCGGGGCTTGGAAGAAGGACCAGAGGAGGACGA
The DNA here is from genome assembly GCF_053607685.1 of Streptomyces sp. NPDC055099. Classification (NCBI taxonomy): domain Bacteria; kingdom Bacillati; phylum Actinomycetota; class Actinomycetes; order Kitasatosporales; family Streptomycetaceae; genus Streptomyces; species Streptomyces sp. NPDC055099. The sequence continues at coordinate 293,575 of NZ_JBSGUA010000005.1, forward strand.
CGGCGGACAGGGCGATGATCGCTGCCGGGCCTGCTGCCTCATTGATCCACGCTGCGATGAGTAGGGCGCCAGCCAAGACGCCCCACCACTGCCCTAGACCGCCAAGCAGACTGCCTCTTGCCCCCGAAGTCGCCATGCTTGTAATCGTGGCGAGGAGCTTGATGGTTCACGCATTAAGCGGGCGGTATGGCCGAATATGCCTTGAGGACGGCTAGCGCCTTGCGCAGTCACCAAGCTTGAACGATGCGTGGAACGGCTGTGCCGCCGTACTGACTCACAGTCGGCGGCACAGTCTGTTCGGTCGAGCGGGAGCTGAAGTCCTACTGTTCCGAGGCCTGAGGCGCCGGAGCGATTCCCGTCGGGCAGGCCCGGCCCCAGTTCGTCTCCGACGGGCTGTCCAGCTCGAGGCCCGTGCCGCCGATGCCGCAGTACCCGTCCGGGTTTTTACTGCTCGAAAGGTACTGCTGGTGGTAGCCCTCGGCCGGCCAGAACGGGCGGGGGGCCGCCGGGAGGATCGTGGTGGTGATCGTGCCGAGGTTCGCCGCGGTCAGGACCTGCTGGTACGCGTCCAGGGAGGCCACGGCCGCGGCCTCCTGGTCGGCGGAGTGGGTGTAGATCGCCGAGCGGTACTGGGTGCCCACGTCGTTGCCCTGGCGGAAGCCCTGGGTGGGGTTGTGGGACTCCCAGAAGAGCTTCAGGAGTTCGGCGTACGAGACGACGGCCGGGTCGAAGACGACGCGGACCACCTCCGCGTGGCCGGTCAGACCCGAGCAGACCTCCTCGTACGAGGGGTTCTCCGTGAAGCCGCCCTGATAGCCGACGTACGTCGTCCAGACGCCCTCGGTCTGCCAGAACTTGCGCTCGGCCCCCCAGAAACAGCCAAGACCGAAGTCCGCGATCTCCAGGCCGTCGGGGTAGGGGCCCAGGAGCGGGTTGCCGAGGACCGTGTGGCGGGACGGGACCTCGAATTCGGGGGTCGCGCGGCCCTTGAGGGCCTGCTCGGGGGTGGGGAGCTCGGGCGTACGGCCGAAGAGCATGGGGGCTTTCCTCCTGAGGGGCGAGGGTGACGTGGTCGGGCGGGCGGGTATTCCTTCAACGTGCCGGGGGCTTGTCGCATTCCTGCGACCGGCCCCGCCCGCATGCCGCCTCAGTGCGACAGCGTCGCCGGGCTTCCGCCGTTCGCCTCGTACCCCGCGACCGCGAGCGCGCGGTACACCGCGTAGTCCGCGGCCGGGTCGTGGGAGACAGTCCAGGGCAGGGCGCCGACGTGGCCGTCCACGTGGACCAGCTGGTTCATCGCCTCGCCCCAGCGCTCGCTGCGGACCAGGAAGAAGACCAGGAGATGCCGCACGTGCGCCAGCATCGGGTCATCGGGACGGGCCGAGTGCACGGCGTAGAGCGCGCCCTCGATCGCCTTGGTGACGACCTCGCTCTCGTAGAACCCGCTGACGAGATTCACCTCGGGAAGGTGCTCGTACACCGCGAACAGCGGGGTCGCGGACAGGAGGGAGCCCTTGGGCGCGCGGGCCGCCGCGGCCTCCGCGAAGTCCGCCGCCAGCTCGCGCGAGCCGTGCCACTTCTCGCACCAGTAGTGCAGGGCCGCCAGATGCGCCCCCATGTGCGCGGGCGCGCGGTCCAGGATCTTCAGCCACAGCTGCTCGAACTCCGCGCGCGGATACGCGAGGCCACGCGCGATCGAGAGCTCGATGATGTACGGAATGGGGTCGCCGGGGGAGAGGAGCGCCGCCTGCGCGCAGGCCTCCTTCGCCTCCTCCAGGATGATCCGGAACTCGTCCGTCCCGGAGGTCGACGACCGCCAGGCCTGCTGGACGAGGAACTCGGCGTGCACCGCGGCGCCGCCCGCGTCCTTGGGCGCCTCGGCCCGCCACACCCGCAGCCACTGCCCGCCGGGCTGGTCGCTGACCCCGCCGGGCCGCTCCTGCAGCTCCAGGGACGCCGCGCCCGCGAACGCTTGCACGCGCTGCCAGCGGACCTCGCCGTGCACCTCCGTGCCCGCGAGCAGCTGCGAGGCCGCCTTCCAGCTCTGCGACTGCTGGACCACGTCGAGGACGTCCAGCAGGTCGCGGTCCGGGCCCGGCATGCGGATGTCCAGCTCCTCCTGACGCGCGAAGCCGTAGTCCGCGGGGTCCGCGGCGTCCGGCGAACCGGGCGCGACCTGGCGGATTCCGCCGCGCCTGCGCAGCAGGAACGGGCCGAGCACCGCCCCGATCATGATCGCCGCCATCAGCACCCAGAGAATCTCCATGAGTACAAGCGAACCAGACTGGTCTGACACTTGGCGAACCAGTCTCGAACTCGTCGGCTCTTCCCCCGTCCCGGACTAGGCTCTGGCCACATGAGTGACAGCTTCAGCAGCCAGAGTTTCGAGACCGTCGCGATCCACGCGGGCAACACCGCCGACCCGCTCACGGGCGCGGTCGTCCCGCCGATCTACCAGGTGTCGACGTACAAGCAGGACGGCGTCGGCGGTCTGCGCGGCGGCTATGAGTACAGCCGCAGCGCCAACCCCACCCGCACCGCCCTGGAGGAGAACCTGGCGGCCCTGGAGGGCGGCAGGCGCGGGCTCGCCTTCTCGTCGGGTCTCGCCGCCGAGGACTGCCTCCTGCGTACGCTGCTCGCTCCCGGCGACCACGTGGTCATCCCGAACGACGCGTACGGCGGCACGTTCCGCCTCTTCGCGAAGGTCGTCTCCCGGTGGGGCGTGGAGTGGTCGGTGGCCGACACCTCCGACCCGGCGGCGGTACGGGCCGCGGTGACCGACCGCACGAAGGCGATCTGGGTGGAGACCCCCTCCAACCCGCTGCTCGGCATCACGGACATCGCCGCCGTCGCGCAGGTCGCCAAGGAGACGGGGGCCCGGCTCGTCGTCGACAACACCTTCGCGAGCCCTTACCTCCAGCAGCCGCTCGCGCTCGGCGCGGACGTCGTCGTGCACTCCCTGACGAAGTACATGGGCGGGCACTCGGACGTCGTGGGCGGCGCCCTGGTCGTCGGTGACCCCGAGCTGGGCGAGGAGCTGGCGTACCACCAGAACGCGATGGGCGCGGTGGCCGGGCCCTTCGACGCGTGGCTGGTCCTGCGCGGCATCAAGACGCTGGCCGTCCGCATGGACCGGCACAGCGAGAACGCGACGAAGGTCGCCGAGATGCTGTCGCGGCACGCGCGCGTGACGCGTGTCCTCTACCCGGGGCTTTTGGAGCACCCCGGTCACGAGACCGCGGCCAAGCAGATGAAGGCGTTCGGCGGGATGGTGTCCTTCCAGGTCGCCGGGGGCGAGGAGGCCGCGGTGGCCGTCTGCGACCGCGCCAAGCTGTTCACCCTGGGGGAGTCGCTCGGTGGCGTGGAGTCCCTGATCGAGCACCCGGGGCGGATGACGCACGCCTCGGTGGTGGGCTCGGCCCTGGAGGTGCCGGCCGACCTGGTGCGGCTCTCCGTGGGCATCGAGTCCGCGGACGACCTGCTGGCCGATCTCCAGCAGGCGCTGGGCTAGAGCGCGCCGCGGGTCACCAGCGGGTGAGGGGTGGAGTCGTCTCCGAGGGCGGCTCCACCCAGGGCTGCTCGACCGACGCCCACACCACGAAGACGACCGCCGCCACGAGCAGCATGAGCCACAGCAGTCGGCGCACCGCCCTTCTGCGCCGCAGCATGCGTCCGCCGCGGCGGACGGCTTCCTCGTGGAGCTCGGGCGGGGCCGACGGGGGTGTGCCGTCGTCCAGGAGGTGGCGGACCTCGCCCGCCTTGCGGTCGTACTGGTTCATGACGGGGCCGCCTCCCCCAGGGGAACGGTCGGCGCGGGGCCGCGCGGCGGGTGGAGCACCGTCTCCATGGCGCGGGCGCAGATCGTCTCCACCCGGTCGGTGGGAAGGCCGAGCAGCGCCGCCGTCTGTTCCTCGGCGACGCCTTCGTAGAGTCGCAGCACGAGGATCAGCCGCTCCTGGGGCGTGAGCCGGGCCAGGACGCCGCCGTGGCTGCGGTGCCGGCGCCAGGCGCCGCGCGCGAAGCGGACGGCGAGCTGCTGGCGGGTGCGGTCGTACGGGTCCTCGCCGCGCATCCGGTCCCACGTCGCGTACGAGTGCGCGAGGGACGCGGTCAGCAGGGCACGCGCGCGTGGGTTGGCGTCGGGCGGCTCGGTGGTGAGCAGCGTCGCGGCATGCAGCAGCCGCCCTGCCGCGCCCGCGACGAACGCCTCGAACTCCCGGGCCCGGCGGGCGTTCAGGAACGCCTGCCGTTCGCGCACCGCGCCTCCCGCCTGGAGGGGACCGGGCCCCCGGTCTCATATGAGGCCAGGCACCTGGGCCAGGTCAAGAGGCGGGAGCCCCCGGGAGTCAGGGCTCGGGGCTCAGGACTCAGGCGCGTCCGGAGCCGACTGCGAGGTCTGGCGGGCGGAGAGCGCCGAATTGAAGCGCGTGAGGAGCGTGCAGAAGCTTTCGCGCTCCTCCGGGGACCAGTCACCGGTCAGCTCGGCCATGAGGTCACGCCGGGAGGAACGCACCTCGTTCAGGCGGGCCTCGCCGCGCGGCGAGAGCTGGAGCACCACGGCACGGCCGTCCTCGGGGTGCGAGGTGCGCTTGACGAGCCCCGTGTCGACCAGCGGGGCGACCTGCCGGGTGACCGTCGAGGAGTCGATGCCCATGCTCGCCGCGAGCGCCTTGACGCCCATCGGCCCTTCCTTGTCGAGGCGGTTGAGCAGCAGGTACGCGGCGCGGTCCATGGAGTTGCGGACCTGTCCTACGCCGCCGAGGCGTGTCTGCTCCGCACGGCGGGCGAACACGGCCACCTGGTGCTGCAGCGTGTCGAGGAGGCCGGGATCGCTGGCGGTCGTCATGTCCGGAGTTGTGGGCATGGCCGGGGGCTCACTTCATGCGAGGGCGATGGGTTGGGGGACAGGGTACGCGGCCGGGACGCGGGGCGTACCGGCGCTGCGCAAACCAGTCTCGCCCCGTGGTCACCGCAGGAGGAGACGGGTGTGAACTGGGAGACTGGCAGTCATGAGCTTCCGCACGCGTCACTCCTTGCCTTCGGTCACCCTCGACGATGTGCGCGGCGCCCAGAAGATGCTCTCGGGTGTGTCCAGGGTGACGGCGATGGAAGGCAGCAGACACCTGTCGCACCTGGTGGGCTCGCCGGTGCACTTCAAGTGCGAGAACCTCCAGCGGACGGGCTCCTTCAAGCTGCGCGGCGCCTACGTACGGATCGCGGGCCTGCTCCCCGAGGAGCGCGCGGCCGGGGTGGTCGCCGCGAGCGCGGGCAATCACGCGCAGGGCGTGGCCCTCGCGTCCTCGCTGCTCGGCGTGCGGTCCACGGTCTTCATGCCGGTCGGTGCCCCGCTGCCCAAGGTCGCGGCCACCCGGGAGTACGGCGCGGAGGTGCGCCTGCACGGCCAGGTCGTCGACGAGACGCTGGCCGCGGCCCAGGAGTACGCGGACGAGACGGGCGCGGTCTTCATCCACCCCTTCGACCACCCCGACATCATCGCGGGGCAGGGCACGGTGGGCCTGGAGATCTTGGAGCAGTGCCCCGAGCTGCGCACCCTGGTCCTGGGGGTCGGCGGTGGCGGCCTTGCGGCGGGCATCGCGGTGGCGGTGAAGTCGCTGCGACCGGACGTCAAGATGATCGGTGTGCAGGCGGCGGGTGCCGCGGCGTACCCGCCCTCGCTCGCGGCCGGGCACCCGGTGTCGATCGACAACCCGGCGACGATGGCGGACGGCATCAAGGTCGGGCGCCCCGGCGACGTTCCGTTCAAGATCATCGATGAGCTTCTCGACGACGTGGTGACCGTCTCCGAGGACGAGCTGTCCAGCGCGCTGCTGCTCTGCCTCGAGCGGGCCAAGATGGTCGTCGAGCCGGCGGGCGCGAGCCCTGTCGCGGCGCTGCTGAGCAGGCCGCGGGATTTCGAGGGCCCGGTGGTCGCGCTCCTGTCGGGCGGCAACGTCGACCCGCTCCTGATGCAGCGCATCCTGCGCCACGGCATGGCCGCGGGCGGCCGCTACCTGTCGCTGCGCCTGCGTCTCACGGACCGGCCTGGGGCGCTGGCCACGCTCCTCGGGGTGTTGTCAGTGGTCGACGCTAACGTCCTCGACGTGGGCCACGTGCGGACCGATCCGCGCCTCGGACTCACGGAGGTGGAGGTGGAGTTGCACCTGGAGACCAAGGGGCCCGCGCACTGCACCGAGGTGGGTGCGGCGCTGCGCGACGCGGGCTACACCGTCATCGGCTGACCACGCCCGCCATTGACTGACCGCGCCCGCCAGCGGCTGGCCGCGGAGAAAATCGCCTGCGTCAGGGTGCGGTCGCCCACTAGTTTGCGTTGTCCACAGGCTCCACCAACCCCGTTGAAGAGACGCGATGTATCGCGTTATGGTGTGTCTCACGTCACTGGTCGCCGGGCGCTCGATACCCGGCAAATCTAAGCTTTTCCGTAGAAAGTCACCGAAAGCTTTTCCGTAGGAAGTCACCCAAACCACTGGGAGAACCCACATGCCAGGCGCCATCTACGCCGAAGGCCTTGTGAAGACCTTCGGCGACGTAAGGGCTCTGGACGGCGTCGATCTGGATGTCCCGGAAGGCACCGTGCTCGGCCTTCTCGGGCCGAACGGCGCGGGCAAGACCACGGCGGTGCGCTGTCTGACGACGCTTCTGACGCCGGACAGGGGCCGCGCGGTCGTCGCGGGCATCGACGTACTGAAGCATCCGAACGAAGTGCGGCGGTCGATCGGTCTCTCGGGCCAGTTCGCCGCCGTCGACGAGTACCTGACGGGCCGCGAGAACCTCCAGATGGTCGGCCAGCTCTACCAGATGAAGGCGAAGGAGGCGAAGGTCAGGGCGGGCGAGCTGCTCGACCGCTTCAATCTCGCCGACGCCGCGGACCGCCCCTCCAAGACGTACTCGGGAGGCATGCGCCGCCGCCTCGACCTCGCGGCCGCGCTCGTCGTGTCGCCCCCGGTGATGTTCATGGACGAGCCGACCACGGGCCTGGACCCGCGCAACCGGCAGCAGCTCTGGGAGGTCATCCAGGAGCTGGTGTCCGGCGGCACGACCCTGCTGCTCACCACGCAGTACCTCGAAGAAGCCGACCACCTGGCGCACGACATCTGCGTCATCGATCACGGCCGGGTCATCGCGCGCGGCACGTCCGACCACCTCAAGGCGCAGACGGGCGGCGAGCGCGTCGAGGTCGTGGTGCACGACCGCGAGGACATCACCTCGGCCACGGAGGTCCTGCGCGGCCTCGGCAAGGGCGAGGTCGCCGTCGAGGACCACACCCGCAAGCTCACGGTCCCGGTCTCCGGCGGCGCCAAGCTGCTCGCCGAGGTCATCCGCGAGCTGGACGCCCGCGGGGTCGAGATCGACGACATCGGGCTGCGCCGCCCGACCCTGGACGACGTGTTCATCTCGCTGACGGGACACGCGGCCGAGACGGCGCCCAACGGAGAGAACGGCGAGGACGGCGCGACCGCCGCGGACGCCAAGGACAAGGGGGACGCGAAGTGAGCGCCGTATCCGACACCCGACAGCTCCTGGCGCCCCGGCCCAAGGGCGGCATCGTCCAGTCGGCCAGGGACTCGCTGGTCGTGGCCCGCAGGAACCTGATCCGCATGACCAGGATTCCCGAGATGATCCTCTTCGGGGTCATCCAGCCGGTGATGTTCGTGGTCCTGTTCACGTACGTCTTCGGCGGGTCCATCAACATCCCGGGCGCACCCGCCGGCAGCGCGAGCGCCTACAAGGAATTCCTGATGGCGGGCATCTTCGCGCAGACCGTCACCTTCGCCACGGCGGGCGCGGGCGCGGGCATCGCCGACGACATGCACAAGGGCCTGATCGACCGCTTCCGGTCGCTGCCGATGGCGCGTGGCGCCGTTCTGACCGGCCGCACCCTCGCGGACCTGGTGCAGACGGCCGTGACCCTGGCCGTGCTCGCGGCGGTGGCCCTGCTCGTCGGCTGGCGCACGCACGAGAACCTCGGCAAGGTCCTCGCCGGCTTCGGCCTGCTCCTGCTGCTCGGCTACGCGTTCACCTGGATCGGCGCACTGATCGGCCTGTCCGTCCGGACCCCCGAGGCGGCGACCTCGGGAGGACTGATCTGGCTCTTCCCGCTGACGTTCATCTCGAACGCGTTCGTGCCGGTCAACGGCATGCCGAAGTTCCTGCAGTACGTCGCCGAGTGGAACCCGTTCAGTGCCACGGTGGCGGCGGCCCGGGAACTGTTCGGCAACACGATCGAAGGGGTCCCGAAGTCGGTGACCGGAGCCTGGCCGATGGAGCACCCCGTCTGGGCGTCGCTGACCTGGTCCGTGCTCATCATCGTGGCGTTCCGCACGCTCGCGGTCCGCAAGTACCGCCGGGCGGACGGCTGACCACGCGAAAGGCCCCCCGCACGCTCGGTGCGGGGGGCCTTCCGTGTCGCCGACGCGGGCCTTAGGCCTGGTACGGCTTCGCCTGAAGGATCTTCACCGAGGCGAGCTTGCCGTTCGGCAGTTCGTACTGAGCGTCCTCGCCGATCTTCTTGCCGTTCACACCGCTGCCGAGCGGGGACTGCGGCGAGTACGTCTCGATGTCGGAGCTCGCGTACTCGCGCGAGGCGAGCAGGAACGTCAGGGTGTCGTCCTCGTCGCCGTCAAAGGCGATCGTCACGACCATGCCGGGCGCGACCACGCCGTCCGCGGCCGGCGCCTCACCGACCTTGGCGTGCTCCAGGAGCTGGGTCAGCTGTCGGACGCGGAGCTCCTGCTTGCCCTGCTCCTCCTTGGCCGCGTGGTACCCGCCGTTCTCGCGCAGGTCGCCCTCCTCACGTGCCGCCGCGATCTTCGTAGCGATCTCGGTGCGCGCGGGACCAGACAGGTACTCCAGCTCGGCCTTGAGCTGGTTGTACGCCTCCTGGGTCAGCCAGGTGACGTTCTCGCTGGTCTGGGTCACAGGTGCTCCTCGTAGGTACTGGGAATACAAAGCATCGCCCTACCCAGAAGGATGTTCCCTAACGGGTGGGCGAAACCACGAGCCTAACAATTCAGGCGCGTGAGGGGGAGGACATAAGCCATCAGAAATACGTCGACGCAGGTGAGCGCCGGTACAGACGGGGCGTCGGTCGGTCAGCGTGACGCGAGGGACCGGCCGAGGCGGGTCGAAGTCAGTCGGAGTGGCAGCCGAGCAGCTCGGCGCTCGTCCCCTGCGCCTTCGTGCGCAGCGTGACGACCCTGTCGATCCGGCCCGCGTTCTGGTCGAAGCGGAAGTCCGCGCGACCCACCTCTTCGCCGTCCTCGGCCTGGGAACGCAGGGTGCAGTAGCCCTTCGCGTCCGCGTCCTTGCGCACTTCCAGGTGCACCTTGACGGCACTGTCCGAGACGACGTCGAACTTGATCACTTCGCCGCTGACCTTGGTGCCGGAGACGTAGTCGTATCCGAACCAGCCGATCATCAGGAGGAAGAGCACACCGAGGACCGAGCCGATGACCTTCAGCTTCCGGTCCGCGCGCTCGTCGGCCGTGCGCTCGCGGCCGTACCGGCCATCGGGGAGCTTCTCGCTCACGGCCGCCATGATCGTCCTCCAGTAAAAGGGGATGCCGGAATTTTCTGCCCCCCGGTTCCGTCACTATAGAAGCCGTTCATTGCGCCGAATTGACCAGGGCGGCGCCGGATCACTGAGGATCGAGTCTTGACTGAGCAGCTGCGACTGATGGCCGTGCACGCCCACCCCGACGACGAGTCGTCGAAGGGCGCGGCCACCATGGCCAAGTACGTGTCCGAGGGGGTGGACGTGCACGTCGTGACCTGCACGGGCGGGGAGCGCGGCGACATCCTCAACCCCAAGCTCCAGGGTGACAAGTACATCCAGGAGAACATCCACGAGGTGCGCAGGAAGGAGATGGACGAGGCCCGCGAGATCCTCGGCGTCAAGCAGGACTGGCTCGGTTTCGTCGACTCCGGCCTGCCCGAGGGCGACCCGCTGCCGCCGCTTCCCGAGGGCTGCTTCGCCCTGGAGGACGTCGACAAGGCGGCCGGCGAGCTGGTCCGGCAGATCCGCTCCTTCCGTCCGCAGGTCATCACGACGTACGACGAGAACGGCGGCTATCCGCACCCCGACCACATCATGACCCACAAGATCACGATGGTGGCGTTCGACGGTGCGGCGGACGCCGAGAAGTACCCGGAGAGCGAGTACGGCCCGGTCTTCCAGCCGCAGAAGCTCTACTACAACCAGGGCTTCAACCGGCCGCGCACCGAGGCGCTCCACCAGGCCATGCTCGACAGGGGCCTGGAATCGCCCTACGGCGACTGGCTGAAGCGGTGGGACGAGTTCGAGCGGGTCGAGCGGACGCTGACCACGCACGTTCCCTGCGCCGACTTCTTCGAGGTCCGCGACCGGGCGCTGATCGCGCACGCCACCCAGATCGACCCCGAGGGCGGCTGGTTCCGGGTGCCCATGGAGCTCCAGAAGGAGGTCTGGCCCACGGAGGAGTACGAGCTCGCGAAGTCGCTCGTCGATACATCCCTCCCCGAGGACGACCTCTTTGCGGGCATCCGCGACAATGCCTAGCGTGAACGTACATCTGGCAATGACGCATCTCGTCCCTCTCGCCAAAGAGGTCGACGATGACAAGGTGACCCCGGGTGTTCTCGGGTTCATCGTCTTCGCGGTGATGGCTGTCGCCGTCTGGGGGCTGATGAAGTCGATGAACAAGCACATGCGGAAGGTCGACTTCAAGGAGCCCGCGGAGCCGGCCTCCGGTGAGGCGAAGCCCGCCGAGGCCGAGTCCCGCAAGGGCTAGCCCGCCTTCGCCACCGTCACTCCCATCACCTCTCGGGAGTGGCGGTTCGGCACCATGCCCAGGCGCCAGGCCTGCCAGCCCGCCTCCAGGTCGGCGCCGCGCTCCAGGAGCAGGCCGAACGCCTCCATGTAGTCGTCCAGCTTGCCGTCGCGCGTCGGATGACCGGCGCGCGCCAGCTGCCTGAGCTCCTCCTGGGCGACGGCGGTGCCGATCTCCCAGCCGCCGGGCGATCCGTACGGCAGCAGGGTGCAGCGCAGGAAGCGGGCCCAGTCCTCGCCCCTGCGGTCGCCGTACGACGCGAACAGCTCGGCCGCCTCGTCGCACAGGGCCAGCGCCTGCTGGGCCCGCGCGTTCCCCGCGTCCACGACCGCGAGCTCCAGGCACGTCCAGGCCTCGCCGTGCGCGACGCCGATGCGCTGGAAGTCCGCGCGGGCGTCCACCAGGAGCTGGCGCGCGAAGCCGGAGTTGCGCAGCGAGCCCGTCTGCACGGCGCGCTGGTCGCGGGTCACCCGGGCCGAGTGGTGGCGGGCACAGGCCAGGCCGTACACGTCGCGCATCCGCGAGAACATCGTGCGTGAGCGCTCCAGCTCGCGCACCGCCTGGTCGAGGCTGCCCGCCTCCTCCAGGGCCTGGCCCAGGTAGTAGGCGCTCCATGCCTCGCCGCGCGCGTCCTCGTTGTCGCGGTGCCGGGACACCGCCTGCCGCAGCCCGTCGACCGCGGCCGACGCGTCGCCGTCCACCATCCGGGCCCGCGCGAGCTGCGTCAGGGCCCAGGCCTCGCCGCGGCCGTCCCGCGTGCGCCCGTACAGGTCCAGGGCGCCCCGCAGCTGCTCCTCCGCGCGCGGCACGTCGCCCATGCGCAGGCAGAGCTGGCCGAGCTGGAAGTGCGCCCAGGCCTCGCCGTGCAGGGAGTCGTTCTCGCGGTGCAGGGTCAGCGAGGCCTCGAGGAGCCCCAGCGCCTTGTTCAGGTTGGAGCGGTCGCGCTCCACCGCGGCGAGGGCGTGCATCGTCCAGGCACGGTCACCGGCGAGTTCGTCGGCGCCCTGCAGTTCGAGGGCCTCGCTCAGGCGCGCGGCGGCCTCCGTGAGATTGCCCTGGTGGTGCAGGGTGATCCCCAGCGAACACAGGGCGAGGGCGGCGCCCGCGTCCTGGTGGGCCTCCATGTAGAGGTCCACGACCGACGTCAGGGTCGTCCGCGCCTGGTCCAGCTCGCCGAGCTGACGGGACGCGATGCCGGTGCGCCACCGCACGCTCCGGGAGAGAAGCCCCTGGTCGACGGCCTGTGTCAGCTCGCTGATCTCGCCCAGGCGGTAGAGGTCGCCGCGCAGCAGGCAGTAGTCGCACAGCGCGCCCAGGAGATTCAGCACCGCCTCCTGGTCGACGCCCTCCGCGTGCCGCAGGGCCGCCGTGATGAAGCTCGACTCGTCGTCGAGCCAGCGCAGGGCCGCCTCCAGGGAGGAGAATCCGTGCCGGTCGAACTGGCCGGCCCGCGTCGACATCTTCCCGTCGACCAGGCGGATCACCGATCCGGCGAGCTCGCTGTAGCTGACGACCAGGCGTTCCTGCGCGGCGGTGCGCTCCGCGGGCTCCTCCTCGTCGATGAGCCGGGCGAGCGCGAAGGCCCGTACGAGATCGTGCAGGCGGTAGCGGCTGCCGCGCACATGGTCGACGAGGCCCGCGCGGGAGAGCGCGGTGAGCTGGCGGGCCGCCTCCTGCTCGTCGGCGCCGAGCAGGGCAGCGGCGGCGGCCGCCCCCATGGAGGCGCGTCCGGCGAGCGCGAGCCTGCGCAGGAGTCGCCGGGCGGACTCGGACTGGTCGGTGTAGCGCAGCCACAGGACGCGCTCCACGGGCGCGACCTTTTCGAAGGGGCCGTACGCGGCGAGGTCGGAGGCGAGCTGACGGGGCGTACGCGAGCCGATCGAGGACCCGGCGACGCGCAGGGCGAGCGGCAGACCGCCGCACAACTCCCTTATCGCGTCGGCGGATTCGGCGTCGTAGGGCCCGGAGGAGTCCTCCGCGGTCTCCCGCAGGAGCTGCTCCGAGCCTGCCGCGTCGAGCGGCTCCACCGGCAGCTGGTGCACCCAGGCGGGAAGGTCGGCCGGGAGTTCCAGGGGCTTGCGGGTGGTGACGAGGACGAGGCTGTCGGAGCGCTCCGGCACGAGGGTGCGCACCTGCTCCGGGTCGCTCGCGTCGTCGAGGACGATGGTCACGGGGAGCCCGGTCAGATACTGGTGATAGAGCTCGCTGAGCCGCTTGACCTGCTGTTCCTGCGAGGAGCGCTCACGGAACAGGAGCTGTTCGCGCGGGGCGCCCAATCGATTCAGCAGATGCAGGAGCGCGTCCCGCGTCGACAGCGGCTGGGAGCTCTCGCCCCGCAGGTCCACGACGCAGGCGCCCCGGAACTGGTCCCGCAGATCGTGCGCGGCCCGCACGGCGAGCGAGGAGCGCCCGGAGCCGGGCGCGCCATGCAGCACGACGACGGTGGGCCGCGTCTCGGTGCTGGCCCGCGCGGCGTGCACCCACTGGGCGACACGCGCCAGCTCGGTGCGCCGCCCGGCGAACGTGCCCTCGGGCTCCGGCAGTTGGGCGAAGGACTGCTCCAGTACGCTGCGCCTGCGTGCCGCCGCGCTCTTGTCCGTGCCCCGCAGCTGCGGCGAGGCCTTCTTCTTGCCGGTGGGCGCCTGGAGCACGCGCTGCTGGTCGAGGAAGGGCCGGATGCCCCGCACCTCAAGGGCCGTGAGCCACTGCAGCCGCAGCTGCTCGGGCCCGCCCGGCTGGCTGATGGCGCCGGCGCGGCGGCTGGCCGCGGGCACATGGGAGGCGGTGACCTTCACGACGGTGGTGGCCGCGCCGACGACGCCGACGGCGGCGCCCGCACCCATCGCGGTCGAGACCCCGGTCCCGAGGGCGAGGTCGGCGAGGCACGCGCCCACCGCCGCGACGGCCGCGACCAGCAGGGGAGTTCCCGCCCCCTCTCTGGCATACCGCTGCCCGAAGGAGAGCTGCCCGGCCTCCGCCTCGTCGACTGCCTGCGTATAGGCGGCGTACTCCTCGGCGGCGGTCTGCCCCATGGCGTCCAGCGCGCCCCGGGCCCGCGAGAGCAGCACGCCCCCGTCGATACGTCCGCCGGAGCGCCGCACCTCTTCTTCCACCGCCCGCACCAACAGCCGCTCGGCTTCGGCCCGATGGCTGTCCCGCATATGGCTCCCCCTCCGAGTGCAATGGTCTCCTGCGCGCACAAGTGTCCTGCGTACGGGCCTCCGGCGCGAGGGAGTCCACGGATCACGTGCGACGGGACGGCGCGGCTCGCCGCGTGGACGTGGCACCCGCGCGGCTCCCTTCCGTGTGCGCGAGGATGGAAGGCATGCCGAACCGACTGGCCCATGAGACGTCCCCCTACCTCCTTCAGCACGCCGACAACCCCGTCGACTGGTGGCCCTGGTCGGCGGAGGCCTTCGAGGAGGCCCGTGAGCGGGGCGTGCCCGTCCTGCTCAGCGTCGGGTACAGCAGTTGCCACTGGTGTCACGTCATGGCGCACGAGTCCTTCGAGGACGCCGACACGGCCGCCTTCCTGAACGAGCACTTCGTCAACGTCAAGGTCGACCGCGAGGAGCGGCCCGACATCGACGCCGTCTACATGGAGGCCGTACAGGCCGCGACCGGGCAGGGCGGCTGGCCCATGACGGTCTTCCTGACGCCCGACGCCGAGCCCTTCTACTTCGGCACGTACTTCCCGCCCGAGCCGCGGCACGGCATGCCCTCCTTCCAGCAGGTGGCCGACGGGGTCCGGCGCGCCTGGGCGGACCGGCGCGACGAGGTCAACGACGTCGCCGGGAAGATCGTGCGGGACCTCGCCGACCGGCAGCTCGCGTTCGGCTCGGACGAACTGCCCGGCGAGGACGAACTCGCCCAGGCGCTGCTCGGCCTGACGCGCGACTACGACGCCTCGCACGGCGGCTTCGGCGGCGCCCCCAAGTTCCCGCCGTCCATGGTCGTCGAGTTCCTCCTGCGGCACTACGCCCGCACCGGCTCGGAGGGCGCCCTCCAGATGGCCGCCGACACCTGCGAGCGGATGGCGCGCGGCGGGATCTACGACCAGCTCGGCGGCGGCTTCGCGCGCTACTCCGTGGACCGGGAGTGGGTCGTGCCCCACTTCGAGAAGATGCTCTACGACAACGCGCTGCTCTGCCGGGTCTACGCCCACCTGTGGCGGGCCACGGGCTCGGACCTCGCGCGGCGCGTCGCCCTGGAGACCGCCGACTTCATGGTGCGCGAACTGCGCACGAACGAGGGCGGCTTCGCCTCGGCGCTCGACGCGGACAGCGAGGACCCCGCGACCGGCAAGCACGTCGAGGGCGCGTACTACGTCTGGACGCCGGAGCAGCTGCGCGAGGTGCTCGGCGACGCGGACGCCGAGCTGGCCGCCACGTACTTCGGGGTGACCGGGGAAGGGACCTTCGAGGAAGGCGCCTCGGTGCTCCAACTCCCGGCGGAGCCAGGTGTGGTGGCCGATGCCGCGCGGCTCGGCTCCATCCGGGAGCGGCTGCTCGCGGCCCGCTCGCGGCGGCCCGCACCCGGCCGTGACGACAAGGTCGTCGCCGCCTGGAACGGTCTCGCCGTCGCCGCGCTCGCCGAGGTCGGCGCGTACTTCGACCGGCCTGACCTGGTGGCCGCCGCGGTCGGTGCCGGTGACCTTCTCGTACGCCTCCACATGGACGACCGGGCGCGGCTCTCCCGTACGTCCAAGGACGGTCAAGTCGGCTCCAACGCGGGCGTCTTGGAGGACTACGCCGATGTCGCCGAGGGCTTCCTCGCGCTGGCCTCCGTGACGGGGGAGGGGGTCTGGCTGGAGTTCGCCGGGTTCCTGCTCGACCACGTGCTCGCCCAGTTCGTGGACGCGGAGTCCGGGTCCCTGTACGACACCGCCGCGGACGCCGAGCAGCTGATCCGGCGGCCGCAGGACCCCACGGACAACGCGGTGCCGTCCGGGTGGACGGCTGCCGCGGGGGCGCTGCTCTCGTACGCGGCGCAGACCGGGGCCGAGCCGCATCGTCTCGCGGCGGAGCGGGCGCTCGGCGTGGTGAAGGGGCTCGCGCCCCGGGCGCCCCGGTTCATCGGGCACGGCCTCTCGGTGGCCGAGGCGGCGCTGGACGGTCCTCGCGAGGTCGCGGTGATCGGGCCGGTCGGTGGGGACCTGCACCGTGCCGCGCTCCTTGGGACGGCGCCGGGGGCTGTCGTCGCCGTCGGCCCCGCGGGCAGCTCGGAGTTCCCGCTGCTCGCGGGGAGGGAGCTGCCCGCTGCCTATGTCTGCCGCCGGTTCGTGTGCGACGCGCCTACCACTGACGTGGGGGAGCTGGCGGCGAAGCTGTCGGGCTGAGGCTGGGGCTCCGCCCCAGACCCCGCTCCTCAAACGCCGGAGGGGCTAACAAGCGTGACCTGACCGGCCGGAGAACTCCTCCACCGCCCCCGCCACAATCCCCTCCAGCCGGTCATGATGCGCCCCCCGCCAGTACACCCGCCCGCACTCCCCGCACTCCGCGAACACGTCGTACGACCCCCGCGTGCCGCCCTCCAGACGGTCCGCCACGTCCTCCTTGGTCGCCGCCCGCAGGGAGCCGTTGCAGGCCGTGCAGCGGGTCCAGGGGGCCAGCACGGGCGCGAAACGGCCCAGGACGTCACGGAGTTGCTCGTCCGGCGCGTCGCTGTAGACGTACGCCCCGGCCCACAGCTCGCGGCGCCGCAGCAGACCCCGGTCCCGGCTGAGCAGCACCCGCCGCTCGGCGGCCGAGCGCGTGGCGAGGGCGGGGTCGCCGATGTCCGTGCTCTCGTACGCCGCGTCGACGCCCAGGAGGCGCAACCGGCGTGCCAGCGTGCCGAGATGGACGTCGAGGAGGAAGCGGAGGGGAGCACCGGGGATGGTCTGCGGGCGGGTCACGGCGCGGACCTCCACCGACTCGCCCGCCGCCGGGATGTGCGCGACCGGGACCTCGTCGCCGTCCACGACGAGCGAGCCGACCTCGGTCAACGGCACCCCGAGCGACTCGACGACGTGCCCGAGCGTGGACACGCCGTCCGTAACTGCCGTGGTGGGCCCGCCCCTTCGCCCATGCGGAACGAAAAGCCCCAGCTCGGGGGCGAAGCGGACGAGGATCTCCGGACCGTTCATGCGGCCAGGATGGCATGAGAGGAGCAGCGGCACCCGAGGATTTCCCACGGTCCGCCGGGACCGCGGGGCCGGCGTCAAGCCTCGGGCGCCCCCGTCCCGAAGCCCGTGGTCAGCATGGACAAGGCGCGGTCCACCAGCTCGCCCAAGTCGTCCTTGTGGCCGTGTTCCGCCCAGTACGCCGCCGTCTCCGTGAGCGCCGCGATGAGGCTCATCGCGAAGACCCTGACCTCCAGCTCCCCGGGGTCGCGGCCGGCCCGCTCCGCGATGACGCGGCACAGCATCCGGCCGGTGACCGACATGCTCTCCAGGAGCCGGGAGCGCACGGCGGGGACCTCGATCATCAGACGCGTGCGCAGACGTGAGACCTCCGGCTCCTCGGTGAAGCCGAGGCCCACCGCCCGGCGCAGCACGTGCCGCAGGGACTCCACGATCGGCTCGTCCACGGGGCGCGCCCGCAGCTCGTCCTCGAGGAGCGGGTCGTACTCGTCGGTGAGGACGATGTCCTCCTTGGTCGGGAAGTAGCGGAAGACGGTCGACGCCGACACCTCCGCGGCCTCCGCGATCTGCTCGACCGTCGTCGCCTCGTACCCCTGCTCGTCGATCAGCCGGTACGTGGCCTCACGGATCGCGATGCGCGTCTTGAGCTTCTTCCGCTCACGGAGCCCGAGCTGTCCCATGTGTCCCATCTGTCCCAGCTGAGGGTTGTGCGCGGAAGGGGTGATTCGTGCGGCCGTCATGGCTCTCATTGTCGGGCATCCTCCGGTTGCCGTGCCAGGTCGGCGTCGTCCGGCGGCGGGGGCGCCTTCGGCAGCAGCGCCGCCACGAACAGCGCGGTGACCAGCGCCGCGATGCCGCTGACGAGGAGGACGGTCACCATGCCGTCGATGTACGCCTCGTCGGCGGAGGCGGCGAGGCGCGACACCCCGAGCCGTTCGGCGACCGCGTGGGCGGCCACCACCGACTCGCCCGCGGCGTCCGCCGCCGCGTCCGGGATCTTGCCGGTGTCGAGCCGGTTCACGTACACGCTGGAGAGCAGCGAGCCGAGCAGCGCGATGCCGACGGCGCTGCCCACCTGCCGCACGGTCATCATGAGCCCGGAGCCGGAACCCGCCCGCTCCACGGGAAGCGCCCCGAGGGCCGAGTCCATGGACGGCACGACGGCGAAGCCGAAGCCGAGGCCGGCGATGGTGAGCCACAGCGCGGTGAAGCCGTACCCGGAGTCGGCCGTCGTGCGGCTGCCGAGGATCGCCGCGAAGGCGAGCACGATGAGCCCGGCGCTGATCACCGCACGCGGGCCGAACTTCCGCACGACGGGCTCCGCGCCCCGCGACGCGACGATGAGACCGCCCATCATCGGCAGCATCCGCACGCCGGTGCCGAAGGCGTCATGGCCGAGCACCGCCTGCAGGTACTGCGGAAGCACGAACATCAGGCCCGACAGGACGAACATGACGAGCGTCGCCGCGATGGTGTTGAGCAGGAAGCCGCGGTTGCGCAGCAGCGACATGTCGAGCATCGGGCGCGGCATCTTCCGCTCGCGCAGGACGAGCGCGGTGATCAGGACGGCCGCGCCGCCGAACATGGCGAGGATCAGCGGGTCGCCCCAGCCGCGTACGGGGGCCTCGATGATCGCGTAGATGAGCGCGCCGAGCCCTGCCGCGGTGAGAGCGGTGGAGGCGACGTCGACCTTCGGGGACGACGGGTCGGTCGTCTCCGGGAGCAGGAAGACGCAGGCGGTGATGCCGATCGCGACCATCGGGACGTTGATCAGGAAGATCGAGCCCCACCAGAAGTGGTCCAGGAGCCAGCCGCCCACGATCGGCCCGAGCGGCGCGCCGAGCGCCGATGCCGCCGAGACGATGCCGACGGCCTTGGTCCGCTCGCCGGGTGCGAAGAGCGCGGGCAGCACGGCCAGGGCGAGGGGCATGACGAGCGCGCCGCCCATGCCCATGACCGCGCGCGCCACGACGACCAGCTCGATGGAGTCGACGAGGGTGCCGATCAGCGAGCCCAGAAGGAAGATCCCGAGCCCGGTGATCAGCATCCTGCGGCGGCCGAACCGGTCGCCGAGGAGTCCGGCCGGGAGCATCAGGGCCGCGAACACGACGACGTACGCGTCCGCCATCCACTGTTGCTCGCCCGTACTCGCGTCCAGCTGCCCGGCCATCGTCGGCAGGGCGACGTTGAGGATCGTCATGTCGAAACCGAGCACGAGCATGCTCGCGACCAGGGCGGCGAGCGCCCACCAGCGGCGTGGGTCCTGCCGGTGCGTGGCAGACGAGTTTGTGACAGTGGCCATGAATTGAGAGTAACTCTCAAATAGGAGTCACGGTCAAGTCGTATGAGCTCCGGCGCGCCCAGGCGCACGCACATGGCCGCGGCTCGAAAGCCGCGGCCATGAGGAGGAGGGGGCGGGCGCAGTGCCCGTCAGGTGCTATCCGTGCTGGTACGCCACCATCGAGATGCCCACGTAGTGCACCGCGAAGGCGGCCAGCGTGAGGGAGTGGAAGACCTCGTGGAAGCCGAAGAACCGCGGGGACGGGTTGGGGCGCTTGATGCCGTAGATCACGCCGCCCGCGCTGTAGAGCAGGCCGCCCACGATCACCAGGACCAGAACGGCGATGCCGCCCGCCCGCATGAAGTCGGGCAGGAAGAAGACCGCGGCCCAGCCCATCGCGATGTAGCACGGGGTGTAGAGCCAGCGCGGCGCGCCGACCCAGAAGACCCGGAAGAGGATGCCGGCCACCGCCGCGCCCCATACGCCCCAGAGGAGCCACTGCCCCTTCGAGCCGGGCAGGAGCAGCATCGTCAGCGGGGTGTACGTGCCCGCGATGATCAGGAAGATGTTGGCGTGGTCGAGTCTGCGCAGCACGCCGTCGGCGCGCGGACTCCAGGTGCCCCGGTGGTAGATCGCGCTCACTCCGAAGAGCAGGCAGGCCGTCAGGACGTAGATCCCGCAGGCGATCCGCGCGCGCGTGGAGTCGGTGAGCGCCAGAAGCGCGAGGCCCGAGACGAGCACGGCGGGGAACATTCCCGCGTGCAGCCAGCCGCGCATCTTGGGCTTCACTTCTTCGAGGTCGGGAAGCGGCAGGGCGTCGAGCACGGACGATTCGGAGCGGGAGGCCGAGTCGGCGGCCGGATCGCGGCTGGTGTCCTGGTTGTTCGTGATCGCGTCAGGGACGGGAGCGGTCATATCGGCATCGTACCTACGCAACCGTAAGTTAGGCATCAGTCATGGGGGGACCGTGACGCACGAGTGGCGATGCTCACGGTGATACCCGAGCGTACAAGTGACGGATTCGTGACCGGAAGGCCCACCTGGCGAGTGGCGATACTCACGCCGCTCACCTGTGAGGCCCTCTGGACATATGCGCGGATGCGTCGGATGATCAAATGAGTGCGGTCGGCACCGGATGAGCGCCAGAGGGAACACCACGTGAAGCGTCCGGGTCGCAGCCCCCACGGGGCAACAAACCTATAAACCCCTCGTATAGGAGCAATCGTGGCGCGCGACATCGCGGCTCCCCTTCTCGCAGAGCCTTTGGGCACTGTCCCCACCAACCACCGGGAGCTCGTCTCCTGGGTCAACGAGATCGCCGAACTGACGCAGCCGGACAGCGTGGTCTGGTGTGACGGATCCGAGGCCGAGTACGAGCGCCTGTGCGAGGAGCTCGTCGCCAAGGGCACGTTCAAGAAGCTCGACCCGATCAAGCGCCCCAACTCGTACTACGCGGCCTCCGACCCGACCGACGTCGCGCGCGTCGAGGACCGCACCTTCATCTGCTCGGCGAAGGAAGAGGACGCGGGCCCGACCAACCACTGGAAGGCCCCCGCCGAGATGCGGGCCATCTTTACCGGAGAAGGAAACAGTTTCCAGGGCTCGGGCGGCGAGGGCGGCGTCTTCCGCGGCTCGATGCGCGGCCGCACGATGTACGTCGTGCCGTTCTGCATGGGGCCGGTCGGCTCACCGCTGTCCGCCATCGGTGTGGAGATCACCGACTCCGCGTACGTCGCCGTCTCCATGCGCACCATGACCCGCATGGGTCAGGCCGTCCTGGACGAGCTCGGAGAGGACGGTTTCTTCGTGAAGGCCGTCCACACGCTCGGCGCGCCGCTGGCCGAGGGCGAGGCCGACGTGCCGTGGCCCTGCAACTCCACGAAGTACATCTCGCACTTCCCCGAGGACCGCGAGATCTGGTCGTACGGCTCGGGCTACGGCGGCAACGCCCTGCTCGGCAAGAAGTGCTACGCCCTGCGCATCGCCTCCGTCATGGCGCGCGACGAGGGCTGGCTGGCCGAGCACATGCTGATCCTCAAGCTGACGCCCCCGCAGGGAGAGTCGAAGTACGTCGCGGCAGCGTTCCCGAGCGCCTGCGGCAAGACCAACCTCGCCATGCTGGAGCCGACGGTCCGCGGCTGGACCGTCGAGACCATCGGCGACGACATCGCCTGGATGCGCTTCGGCGAGGACGGCCGGCTCTACGCGATCAACCCCGAGGCCGGTTTCTTCGGCGTCGCCCCCGGCACCGGCGAGCACACCAACGCCAACGCCATGAAGACCCTGTGGGGCAACTCGGTCTTCACGAACGTCGCGCTCACCGACGACAACGACGTCTGGTGGGAGGGCATGACGGAGGAGACTCCCGCCCACCTCACCGACTGGAAGGGCAACGACTGGACGCCGGAGTCAGGCGTCCCCGCGGCCCACCCGAACGCCCGCTTCACCACGCCCGCCTCACAGTGCCCGATCATCGCGCCCGAGTGGGAGGACCCCAAGGGCGTGCCGATCTCGGCGATCCTCTTCGGCGGCCGTCGCGCCAGCGCGGTGCCGCTGGTGACGGAGTCCTTCAACTGGCAGCACGGCGTCTTCCTCGGCGCCAACGTGGCCAGCGAGAAGACCGCCGCGGCCGAGGGCAAGGTCGGCGAGCTGCGCCGCGACCCCTTCGCGATGCTGCCCTTCTGCGGCTACAACATGGGCGACTACATGGCCCACTGGGTCAAGGTCGGCGCGGACAAGCCCGACCAGTCCAAGCTGCCGAAGATCTACTACGTGAACTGGTTCCGGAAGAACGCCGAGGGCAAGTTCGTGTGGCCCGGCTTCGGCGAGAACTCCCGCGTCCTGAAGTGGATCGTGGACCGCCTCGACGGCAAGGCGGACGGCGTCGAGACGCCCATCGGCATCCTGCCGACCGTCGACTCGCTCGACACCGAGGGCCTCGACCTGGACAAGGCTGACCTGGAGTTCCTGCTCACGGTCGACAAGGAGGTCTGGCGCGACGAGGCCTCGCTGGTCCCCGAGCACCTGAACACCTTCGGCGACCACACGCCCAAGGAGCTGTGGGACGAGTACCGCGCCCTGGTGCGGCGTCTCGGCTAGACGTACCGCGCATTCCGGATGAGCCCCGCACAACGGCGTGCGGGGCTCATCCGCGTGTACGTGCGGGGCTCATCCGCGTATATCCGCATCTCGCATACGCCGCCTTCACATGCCCCTCACATGTTTCAATGACCCCACACGGGGGGCCGCTGATCGACGCGCGCCCCAAAAGAGCCTGTGGGGGGCCAAGTTGAAGAAGTCTCAGCGGTTAAGACGTGCGACGGGCGCCGCGCTCGCGGTGGTCCTCGGTTCGGCCGGCCTGGTCGCCGTCGGGACACCCGCCGCACATGCCGCAACTCCGTCGGACGAGGTGGCGAAGCTGCCGATCTCCTCGTACTCCGCGATCGCCGTCGACTCGGCGCACGAGCGGGTCTTCGTCTCGGACAACTACCGGGGCAGCTACAGCAACCCCGGCCTCATCGCGGTCTACGACTTCCAGGGGCACAAGCTCAGCTCCTGGACCACGACGAACCGGGTGTCGGGCCTGGCGCTCAGCGCGGACAGCTCCACGCTGTACGTCGGGGAGCGCACCCGGATCGCGGAGTACGACACCACGACGTTCAAGCTGACCGCATCCACCAACGCGTACGACGAGACCTGTGGCCGCGAGGTCGCCGTCACGGGCAGCAAGGTGTGGTGGACGTCGCAGTCCAGCGACAACATCTCCGACTGTCCCGCGGCGCAGAGCAATCTGGACAGCCTCGTCGGCGGCACGCTCGCCCGGACCGGCTGGAACGCCAAGGGCAGGCTCAACCTGGAGGCCGCTCCCGACGGCGCCAACCGGTTCTTCATGGGGCAGGAGGCCGGCCCCGGTGACGCCGACCCGTTCCTGGCCTCCTTCAACACCGACGGCGACAACCCCGTACGCGACGCCGTACGACGCTTCGCCGACAGCGAGGGCAAGGGTGCGCTGCAGCTGAAGGACCTGGCGGTCAGCGCCGACGGCAAGCGGGTGGCGGTCGCGGACGCCGCGTACGGCACCCGGCTCCTGAACGCGGGGGACCTCTCGGACACCGGCACGCAGTACCAGGCGCTGCCCGAGGGGGCCAAGTCCTCCGCGGTGGCGTTCAGCGGCGACGGGAAGTACGTGGCACGCGGCGCCGCGGCCTCCGGGAGCACCGCCGATCTCCTCGTGCAGCCCGCCGATCCGGCGGACGGCACGACACCGTTCGAGTTCGCCTTCGAGGGCACGCTCGACGGCAACCGTGTCGTGCCGCGCGGCCTCGACTGGTCCAAGGACGGGCAGCGGCTGTTCGCCGTGACCACGAACGCGCTCGGCAACGAGTACTGGCTGCACATCATCAAGCCCCCGGCCGCCCAGTACGACTCGCGCTTCTCCGGCACCCTGAGCACCACGCCGTCGAAGCCCGTGGTCGGTGAGCCGCTCGGCATCCGCGGCAAGCTGGAGCTCGACGGGCCCGCGCCCGCGGAGCCGGTGAAGGTCGAGGCGGTCCGCAAGGACGCGGAGGGCACGACGGAGGTGGCGTCCGCCAAGGTCGCCGCCGACGGCAGCTTCACCGTCCTCGACGTACCGGACCGGCTCGGCGAGGCGACGTACACGCTGCGGTTCCTCGGCGATGTCACGCACCGCCCCGCCGAGGACGTCACGCTCACCGTCGACGTGGCGAAGGCGCCGACCTCGATCGAGCTGACGGCGCCCGCCGAGGCGACCCGTGCGGGTGGCGTCGAGATCACCGGGAAGCTGACCGGGCAGGGGCGCGCGCTGCCGTCCGGGATCGCCCTGAAGGTGACGCGGACCGACCGGTTCGGCACGACGGGCGAGCTGACGTCCGCGTCGGTCGCCGCCGACGGCACGTTCAAGGTCAGGGACCTGCCGAACAAGCGGGGCAAGACCGTCTACGCCGTCAGCTACGAGGGCGACGACCTGCACTCGGGCTCGTCGGCCGAGGCGACGGTGCGGGTGACCGGCTAGCGCGGTAGGTGGCGCCCGGTCCGAACGCCTCGAGGCGTTCGGACCGGGGCCGTTCATGGGAGCGGCAGCTCAGTGGGCGCCGACCAGCCGGGCCGCGCCCGCGTGTGCGTCCATGCGGTGGGCGGCGAGGATCGCCGCCGCGGTGTCGGCGCGGGACGCGGCCACCACCAGGGCCCGGCCCGCGAGGGCGTGGGCGCGCTGGTGCAGGGCGCTGAGGTGCGGTTCGTGGATCGCGGTCACCACGGCCGAGCGGACGGGCGGCAGACCGCCGCGCAGCCGGGCCACCTCGGACGAGAGCTGCTCGGCGGCGTCGTCCAGGTCGGCGGAGGGCGCGAGGGCGCGCAGTTCGTCCGTGACGGCGAGGAGCGCCGCCAGATGCGCGGCGAGCTGGATGTCCAGCTCCTCCTCGCGGGAGCGGTGCGGGAAGTCGCCCGGGTCGGCCATGGCGTGGACCGACTTGGTGCGGATCGGCTCGTACATGGGATGGCCTCCTGGCGGGTAGCTTGAAAGCCATCCTACATTAGATTCTGTCTAAAGTTGAGTCGGGTTAACGGTCCGGGGCTAGGGCTGGCTGTAGCCGTCCAGGAAGTTGCCGATGCGGGTCACGGCCTCGGCCAGATCCGTCGCCGTGGGCAGCGTGACGACCCGGAAGTGATCGGGCTCGGGCCAGTTGAAGCCGGTGCCGTGCACGACCATGATCTTCTCGGCCCGCAGCAGGTCGAGCACCATCTGGCGGTCGTCCTTGATCTTGAAGACCTTCGGGTCGAGCCGCGGGAAGAGGTAGAGCGACCCCTTCGGCTTCACGCAGCTCACACCGGGGATCTGCGTAAGGAGGTCGTACGCCGTGTCGCGCTGCTCCACGAGCCGCCCGCCCGGGAGTACGAGGTCGGTGATGGTCTGCCGCCCGCTGAGCGCGGCGACCACACCGTGCTGGCCCGGCATGTTCGCGCACAGACGCATGTTGGCGAGGATCGTCAGGCCCTCGATGTACGAGGACGCGTGCGCCTTCGGGCCCGAGATGGCCACCCACCCGACGCGGTAGCCGGCCACCCGGTACGCCTTCGACATGCCGTTGAAGGTGAGGGTGAGCAGGTCGGGGGCGATGGCGGCGGTGGGCGTGTGGGTCGCGCCGTCGTAGAGGATCTTGTCGTAGATCTCGTCCGAGCAGACCAGGAGGTTGTGGCGGCGGGCGATGTCGGTCAGGCCGCGCAGCATGTCCTCGCTGTAGACGGCGCCCGTCGGGTTGTTCGGGTTGATGATCACGAGCGCCTTGGTGCGGTCGGTCACCTTGCGCTCGATGTCGGCGAGGTCCGGCATCCAGTCCGCCTGCTCGTCGCAGCGGTAGTGCACGGCCGTGCCGCCGGAGAGCGAGACCGCGGCCGTCCACAGCGGATAGTCCGGAGCCGGTACGAGGACCTCGTCGCCGTCGTCGAGCAGGCCCTGCATGGCCATGACGATGAGCTCGGAGACGCCGTTGCCGATGAAGACGTGCTCGACGTCGGTCTCGATGCCCAGCGTCTGGTTGTGCATGACGACCGCGCGGCGGGCGGCGAGGAGGCCCTTCGCGTCGCCGTAGCCGTGCGCGTCGCCGACGTTGCGGAGGATGTCCTCCAGGATCTCCGGCGGGCACTCGAACCCGAAGGCCGCGGGGTTGCCCGTGTTGAGCTTCAGGATGCGGTGGCCCGCCGCTTCCAGCCGCATCGCCTCCTCGAGTACCGGGCCCCGGATCTCGTAACAGACGTTGGCGAGCTTCGTCGACTGGATGACCTGCATGTCCGCGAGCTTACGGGCGCGTAAGGACACCCGCCTCGTGTTTTGCGCCACGTCGGGGAGGGGAGTGTCCCCCGGCCGTGTGACGGGAGGCGGAGGGGGCCGGTCCGATGTGCCGCTGACCCGGGAGTGTCCTCTCAGCGGTCAGTTGTGTCCGCATGCGGTCTTGTTCTCGCGGCCGAGTACCCCCAACAATGCGCATGACAAAACCGAAGCAACTTCGGTCGCATAGTCAACAGAGGGGACCCCCCACATGCACAAGCCTCTCGTCGTCGCGTGCTTCTCCGCCCTGCTCCTCGGAGCAACGGCGGTGCCCGCGACGGCCGTCAGCGACGCACGGCCCGCCAAGGCGAAGGCGGTTGACTTCGCGGGCACGGTGGCGCTGAGCAACTGTTCCGGCTCCGTCGTCCGGGTGCCGGACTCGAAGCCGGAGGACCCGGCGCTCGTGATGTCCAACGGCCACTGCCTGGAGGCCGGATTCCCGGCGCCCGGCGAGGTCGTGGTCGACAAGCCGTCCTCGCGCGGCTTCACCCTCCTCGACGCCGCCGGCGGCGACGCGGGCACGGTCAAGGCGAGCAAGATCGCCTACGGGACGATGACGGACACCGACCTCTCGCTCTACGAACTCACCAGCACGTACAGCGAGATCGAGAGCAAGTTCGGCATCAAGGCGCTGGAGCTGAACGCGGCGCGGCCGGAGCAGGGCACGGCGATCACCGTCGCCTCCGGCTACTGGAAGAAGATGTACAAGTGCAGCATCGACGGCTTCGCCCACCGCCTCAAGGAGGGGAACTGGACCTGGAAGGACTCGGTCCGCTACACCCCCGACTGCAAGACGATCGGCGGCACTTCGGGCTCCCCGGTGATCGATGACGCGACCGGCAAGGTCGTCGCCGTCAACAACACCGGCAACGAGAGCGGCGAGGAGTGCACGGACAACAACCCGTGCGAGGTCGACGAGAACGGCAAGGTGACGGTCCGCGAGGGCATCAACTACGCCCAGCAGACGTACGGCATCGTGCCGTGCGTGGCCCCCGGCAACAAGATCGACCTCAGCCGAGAGGGTTGCGAGCTTCCGAAGCCGTAAGGAACGCGACGACGACGGGGGCGGCCTGCTCCGGGCCGGGCCGCCTCCGCCGTCGCGACGAAATGCAAGAGTTCTCGCCCCTTGTCCCTTATCCGTGCCCCCCAAAGAATGCCCATGACAACCACACAGGGCACGGCCACACGGCTCCAACGGCCGGCCACACTCGGCTACAAGGGGGGCTCCACACATGAAGAAGGCTCTCGCGGGCGGCTTACTCGCCCTCACCCTCGTAGGGTTCGGCTCCGCACCGGCGGTCGCGGCTCCGGCCGACGCACCCTCGAAGCCGACGGCGGGAGAGGCCGCGGCGAAGGGCGTCGACTTCGCCGGGACCGTCGCGCTCAGCAACTGCTCGGGCTCCGTCGTCCGGGTGCCCCAGTCCAAGTCGGACGACCCGGCACTCGTCCTCTCCAACGGCCACTGCCTGGAGAGCGGATTCCCGGCGGCGGGCGAGGTGATCGTCGACCAGCCGTCCACCCGCACCTTCAAGCTGCTCGACGCGAAGGGCGCGGAGAAGGCGACGCTCACGGCGAGCAAGATCTCGTACGCGACGATGACCGACACCGACATCAGCCTCTATCAACTCACCACGAGTTACGCCGACATCAAGAAGAAGTACGGCATCAAGGCGCTGGAGATCGAGGACGCCCACCCGGTCAAGAAGCGGGCGATCACCGTCGTCTCCGGCTACTGGAAGAAGACGTACACCTGCAAGATCGACGGGTTCGCGTACCGCCTCAAGGAGGGGGAGTGGACCTGGAAGGACTCCGTCCGCTACACCCCCGAGTGCCAGACCATCGGCGGCACGTCCGGCTCCCCGGTGATCGACCACAAGACCGGAAAGGTCACCGCGGTGAACAACACGGGGAACGAGGACGGCGAGCGCTGCACCCTCAACAACCCCTGTGAGGTGGACCGCAAGGGCAACGTGACGGTCCGGCACGGCATCAACTACGCCCAGCAGACGTACGGGATCGTTCCGTGCGTCGGCCACGACAGCAAGATCGACCTCACCCGCAAGGGCTGCAAGCTGCCGCGTCCGGCGGCCGCCGCCCAGAGGTAGCGGGAACAGCAGGAAAATCCCACTCCTAGCCCGCACGGTCGGCGTGGAGTGGGATTTTCCTGCGCTCGGCCCCCGACGCGATCCGCTCCCGCCGCGAACCGGACCCGCCGCCACCCGGTGACGGCGGTCCGCTCCGGTGAGACGTTGCCCGCGGCACTCGTCGCCGGACGGACCGGCGGGGAGGAAGGGGACACCATGACCAAGATGATCGGTCACGTGGAGTACGCGAACGACGAGACGGAAGCGACCGAACTGCTCACCGAGTACAGCGAGTCGATCGGCCTCCCCTGGGGGCTGATCCCGCAGCGCAAGCGCGAGGCCTCTGTGCGCGTCGCGACCTACGAGGACAAGAACAACGGTCTGGCGGCGGCCAGGAAGACCCTCGACGACGACGTGGCCGAACAGCGGCGCGCGGAACGGGTGGCGGAACGCACGGCGGAGATCAAGAAGCAGGCCGACTCCTTCGTGAACGCGGTCGGGGCGAAGAGCAGCGCCGGCTCGCTCCTCGACCTGTGCAGGCACCACTACGAGCAGGCCAACCACCCCAACTTCACCTTCGGCTCCGGCATGACGGAGGCCGAGTACGCCTCCTTCCAGGAGGAGTGGGAGGAGGCCGCCGAGTTGGCCGCGCAGCGCTACAACCAGTTCACGAACCTCTACTCGACCGCGATCCAGGACAAGGAGGCCCTCGGCAAGGGGCAGGTCGGGGACACCCTGGCCACGCGCGGCCGGCAGGGCAACGTGTTCGTGACGATCGTGGGCGCGAAGTTCAACGCCCACATCGACATCAAGGGCAAGAAGAAGTGAGGAAAGCGGGTCGGTGGTAGCGGCGGGACCTACGGGGTGCGGCGCACGGAGCGGCCCGCGAGGACGTCCGTGCGGTGGCCGTCCTTCATGACGAACTCGCCGTCGATCAGGACGTGCGGGATGCCCGTCGGGAGGGTGCGGGGCGCGTCGAAGGTGGAGCCCGCCGCGACCGTCTCCGGGTCGAAGAGGACCAGGTCGGCGCGGTAGCCCTCGCGGACGAGACCGCGGTCGGCGAGACGCAGGCGGGCCGCCGGGCGCCCGGTGAGGTGGGCGACGCACTCCTCCAGGGTGAGGACGCCGAGCTCGCGTACGTAGCGTCCGAGGTACTGGGGGAACGTGCCGTACGCGCGCGGGTGCGGCTTGAAGCCCTGGAGGATGCCGTCGCTGCCGCCCGTGTGCACGGGGTGCCGCATGATCGCCTGGACGTTCTCCTCGTGGCCGACGTGCTGGAGGATCGTCGAGCCGAGCTTGTCGTTGACGAGGAGGCGCCGGGCGGTGATCCAGGGCTCCTCGCCGCGCTGGGCCGCCGATGCCGCGATGGTCTTGCCGACGCAGGAGGCGAGCCCCGGGTCGGAGACACCGGAGATCTCGATCGTGTCCCACTCGATCGGTACGCCGTGACAGCCGTCGGCGCCGATGACCTCCATGTGGTGGCGGATCTTCTCGGCGGTCGCGTCGTCCTGGAGGCGGGCGAGGATCGCGTCGGGCCCGCCCTCGCTGGCCCAGCTCGGCAGCATGGCGACGAGGGTCGTGCAGCCGGGGGTGTAGGGGTACGTGTCGAGGGTGATGTCGGCGCCGTGGGCGAGGGCGTCGTCGAGGAGCGCGAGCAGGTCGGGCGCCTTGCCCTTGTTCACGCCGAAGTTCATGGTGGCGTGGGCGAGGTGGAGGGGGCAGTTCGCGGTACGGGTTAGGTTCACCATCTCCTCGTACGCCTGCAGTGCGCCGGCGCCGTAACTGCGGTGGTGGGGGCAGTAGTAGCCGTTGAACTGGGCCACGACCCTGCAGAGTTCGGTGAGTTCGGAGTCGTCGGCGTACATGCCGGGGGTGTAGGTGAGCCCGGAGGACATCCCCACGGCGCCCTGCTCCATGCCTTCGGCGACGAGCTGCTTCATGCGCTCGACCTCGGCGGGGGTCGCCGGGCGGTCGTCCCAGCCGAGCGCGTACATGCGGACGGTGCCCTGCGGGATGAGGTAGGCCGCGTTGACGGCGGTGCCCTGCCGGTCGAGGCGGTCCAGGTACTCGCCGACCGTGCGCCAGTCGAAGTCGATGTCGCTGCCGTCGCCGTTCCAGCCGGTGATGGCCTGGCGGACCTGGGCGAGGGTGCGGTCGTCCACGGGGGCGTAGCTGAGGCCGTCCTGGCCGATGACCTCCAGGGTCACGCCCTGGGCGGCCTTCGCGCTGTGGTCCGGGTCGCGGAGGAGGGCGAGGTCGCTGTGGGCGTGCATGTCGATGAAACCGGGGGTCAGGGCGAGGCCCTGGGCGTCCAGGGTCCGGGCCCCCGAGAGGCGGGGGCCTGCGCCTTCCCTCCGGATCTCGGTGATCCTGCCTTCGCGTACGGCGACGTCGGCTCGGTACGAGGCACCTCCGGTGCCGTCGATGACGCGTGCGTCCCGGATGACCAGGTCCATGGCGGTGCCTCTCTTCTCGCTTGGCTGCGGGCTGTACGTGGTGCACCCGGCCTCCGGCCGGATTGCTGCTCCCACCCGCACCACCCGTGCGGCTCTCGATATCGGGTGCGGGTGGCCCTGGTGGGGCTTGAGCACCGTTGGCGGCTGCCGGGTGATCGGGTGGGAGGGGTCCCGTCGCGGAGCGACGGCTCCCCAACCGCCCGGTGTGGGGAGCGGCGCCCCCGCCCGCCCACCCCGCGCTGGGGGGTGGGCGGGCGGGAGAGGTTCCGGCGCGGAGCGGCGGGTTGGGTTCTTCGTCCGCGGACCCGGCCGCGGGGTGATCGGGTGGGTGGGTGGGAAAGATCCGCCGCGGAGCGGCGGTTCAGGACCCCGCCCAAGACCCAGGGGTCAGAAATAAGTGCGGACGTACTCCGTGACCGTCCCGTCCGCCTCGACCAGAGGAATCAGCTGCCACTTGTCGAACGACGTGCACGGGTGCGAGAGCCCCAGACCCACCCAGTCACCCACCGCGAGATCCGCCTCCGGAGAAGTACGGACCCACCCGTGCTGATCGGAGAGCCCCGTCACCGTGACCCCCGTCGCGGGCCGGTCCACCCCGCCCCGGTGGACGACCTGCGCCTCGGGCAGGTCGATGTCGTACGCCGCGTCCCGCTTCCCCGCGTTCGTGAACGCCTGCTCGGGCGTGGGCCGGGACACCACCTGCGTCCAGAGGCGGAACGCGGGGTGCAGCGCCCCCTCGTCCGGGATGCGGTTGAAGGGGGTCAGATGGCGGTAGTGGCCGTCGTCATGAGAGACGTACGCCCCGGAGCGGAGCAACTTCAGTACCGGCACCGACAGTTCGGGAATCTCCTCGAACACGTCCGCCACCGCGTCGAACCACGCGCTGCCCCCCGCGCTGACGACGATCTCGTCCAGATCCGCGAACCGGTTCGCCTTGTCGAACTCGACGGCGAGCGCGGTGAGCCGGCCGAGCCAGGCCCGTACGCGCTCGGGATTCGCCTCCGGCACCTCGCCCTCGTAACCGGCGACGCCCACGAGCCGCAGCGTGTCCGCCGCCGCGACCGCGTTGGCGATCTCCACGCACTCGGCCTCCGTACGCACACCGGTACGCGCCCCGTCACCCGCGCCCAGCTCCACCACGACGTCGACGGGACGCGTCGCGCCCGCCTCGCGCAGAGCGGCGTCCATCAGGGCGACACCGGCCTCGGAGTCGACGTAGCAGATGAAGCGGAAGGAGGGGTCCGCGTCCAGCTCACCGGCGATCCAGCGCAGCGCCGCCGCGTCCACCAGCTCGTTGGCGAGGAAGATCCGCTCGATGCCGTACGCACGCGCCACCCGCACCTGGTGCGGCACGGCCAGGGTGATGCCCCACGCGCCCCGCTCGATCTGACGGGCGAAGAGCTGCGGCGCCATGGACGTCTTGCCGTGCGGGGCGAAGGCGAGGCCGTGGCGCTCGGAGTACGCCTCCATCAGCGCGAGGTTGTGTTCGAGGCGCTCGGCGGAGAGCGCGAGGACGGGGGTGGTGAAACCGCCCGTGAAGAGGTTCCGGCGCTGGGCCGCGAGCTCGCCGACCGTCAGCCCCTCCGCGTCCGGCGGCAGGCCCTTGAAGCGGTGGTCGACCCGCTCGTCCGCGAGCCTGTCGAGCTCCCGGGCGAGTCGTCCGGCGGAGCGGTCGACTGCGTTGTCGGCGGCCATGGCGCCTCCTCGAAAAGGTGCGTTGCGTGATGTGCAACGGTCATTGCGTATGTCGCTTACTGCTGTCTAACATCCGAGCCAACGCCGGGTCAACGGATCCCGGCAGTCGGTTGGCAGTCGGTTGAGGGGCAGGAAGATCGTGACCGCAGAGGCCGCGCAGGCAGCGATGGACGCGCAGGCAGCAGTGGACGTCGTCGCGCTCGGCGAGTCCATGGTCACGTTCCTGCCCTCACGCGCCGGACGCCTCGCCGACGTCCCCTCCTTCGACCGCGGGATCGGCGGCGCCGAGTCGAACGTCGCCTGCGCGCTCGCCGCCGCCGGGCACCGCACCCGCTGGGTCAGCCGCGTCGGCGCCGACGGCTTCGGGGACCACCTCGTCGAGGCGATCGCCCGCTACGGCGTGGACACCGGGTCCGTCGGACGTGACCCGCACCGCCCCACCGGCATCTACTTCCGCACCGCCGACGACCGCGACACCGACGCCCACGAGGTGCTCTACTACCGGGCGGGCTCCGCCGCCTCCGCGATGGCGCCCCACAGCGTGGACCGCGAGGCCCTCGACGCCGGCCGCATCCTGCACCTCTCCGGCATCACCGCGGCCCTCTCCGCGGACTGCCTCGCCCTCCTGCGCGAGCTGACCGCACCCCGCCCCGGCCGCCCGCTGGTGTCGTTCGACGTGAATTACCGCCCCGGACTATGGAGCGGGGCGACGGGCGAAGGCCCCCGCGTCCTGCTCGACCTCGCCCGCGGCGCCGACCTCGTCTTCGTCGGCGAGGACGAGGCCGCCGACGCCTGGGGCGTCACCGGCGGCCCCGAAGCCATCCGCGCCGCCCTTCCCGAGCCCGCCACCCTGGTCGTCAAGCAGGGCAGCGACGGAGCCACCGTGTTCACCGAAGGTGAGCCCGCCGTCTTCCAGGCCGCGCTCAAGGTCGATGTCGTCGCCCCCGTCGGCGCCGGTGACGCCTTCGCCGCCGGGTTCCTCTCCGCCACCCTGCGCGGCCTGCCCGCCGAACGGCGCCTGCGCCACGGGCACCTCATGGCGGCCGCCGCGCTCACCGTCGCCGGCGACCTCGCGACCCCTCCCGCGAGGGCGCACACCGATCGCCTTGCCGCACTGGACGCCGAAGGCTGGGGGACACTTCGTCTCGGCCCGGGCTGGACGGACGGCGTCCCCGAGAACGACGCCGAGAACACCGAGGCCAAGGAGGAGGCACGTACATGAGCCAGACCGTCGACCGCGCCCTGTCCATCCTGCCGCTGCTCGCCGAAGGCCCCGCAGACCTCGGCCAGGTCGCCGAGCGCCTCGAAGTGCACAAGTCCACCGCCCTGCGGCTCCTTCGCACGCTGCACGAACACGGCCTGGTCTACCGCCAGTCCGACCAGCGCTACCGCCTGGGCGCCCGCCTCTTCGCGCTCGCCCAGGAAGCCGTCGAGAACCTCGACGTACGCGAGATCGCGCACCCCCACCTCCTCGCCCTCAACGAGAAGTGCGGGCACACCGTGCACCTCGCGGTCTACGAGGAGCAGGAAGTCCTCTACATCGACAAGGTCGAGAGCCGCTATCCGGTGCGGATGTACTCGCGCATCGGGAAGCCGGTGGCGATCACCGTCGCCGCCGTCGCCAAGCTGCTGATCTCCGACTTTCCCGAGGCCGAGCGCCGCGCGATCGCGGAGAAGCTCGACTACCCCACGTACACGTCCCGTTCGACACCCAACGCCGCCGCGTTCCTCAAGGAGCTCAGCGCCGTACGCGAACAGGGCTGGGCCACCGATCTCGGTGGCCACGAGGAGTCCATCAACTGCATCGGGGCCCCCATCCGCGGTGCGGACGGCCGGGTCGTCGCCGCCATGTCGGTCTCAGCGCCGAACGTCGTCGTCACCGCCGAGGAACTCCTCACGCTGCTCCCGCTGGTGCGCCGTACGGCGGACGCCATCAGCCGGGAGTACTCCGGCAAGTCACCCCTCAAGGAAGCCTGAGCACGTCATGACCGAGAAGATCGCCCTCACCCCGGCCACCCACACCACCCCGCCCGCGAAGTTCTCCCACGGCGTCAAGAAGGGCAACATCCTTCAGGTCGCCGGTCAGGTCGGCTTCCTCCCCGCCGAGGAGGGCAAGGCCCCCACCCCCGCGGGCCCGACCCTGCGCGAGCAGACGCTCCAGACGTTCGCCAACGTCAAGGCGATCCTCGAAGAGGGCGGCGCGACCTGGGACGACGTGATGATGATGCGCGTCTACCTCACGGACGTGGACCACTTCGCCGAGATGAACGAGATCTACAACGCCTACTTCGAGGAGCAGGGCCTCAAGGCCCCCGCCTCGGCCCGCACCACGGTCTACGTGGGCCTGCCCAAGGGTCTCCTCATCGAGATCGACGCGCTCGCCGTCCTGAGCTGACGCAGCCCGTCCCCTGACCCACCACCCCCCGCAAGCCGCAAGTCTTCACGGCGCGGCGCCCAACTCCCCCCTTCGGGCGCCGCGCCGTGATCCCCCCTGCCCTGAAAGCTTCATGCACTTACGAGGTCAAAGATGTCCCCGTCGTCCCCCTTCGCCGCGCTCGCGGCCGCCGCCCCCGCCGAGGCCCCACCCCACACGGGCGGAATCCTCACCCTGATCGACGGCACCGCAGGTCTGCTGACCGTCGCCGCGCTCGGCATCGTGCTTCTGCTCTTCCTGATCATCAAGGTCAGGCTGCAGCCCTTCGTGGCGCTGCTCGCGGTGTCCATAGTCGTCGGCCTCTCGGCCGGCCTCTCCGTCACCGAACTCTTCGGCACGGTCCAGAAGTCCGACGCGGTCTCCGTCATCGAGTCCGGCATGGGCGGCATCCTCGGCCATGTGGCGATCATCATCGGCCTCGGCACGATGCTCGGCGCGATACTCGAAGTCTCGGGCGGTGCCGAGGTGTTGGCCTCCCGCCTCCTCGGCCTCTTCGGCGAGAAGCGTGCCCCGCTGGCCATGGGTCTGACGGGTCTGATCTTCGGCATCCCCGTCTTCTTCGACGTGGGCATCTTCGTCCTCGCGCCGATCGTGTACGCCGCCGCGAAGCGCAGCGGCAAGTCGATCCTGCTCTACTGCCTGCCCCTGCTCGCGGGTCTGTCGATGACCCACGCGTTCCTGCCCCCGCACCCCGGCCCGGTCGCCGCGGCCGGTCTGCTCAAGGTGGACCTCGGCTGGGTCATCCTGATGGGCCTGGTCTGCGGCATCCCCGCCGTCATCGCCGCCTGGGTGTACTCCGCCTGGATCGGCAAGCGCATCTTCGTGCCCGTCCCGCAGGACATGGTCGAGGCCGCCGACGAGGCGCGGCAGGCGGTCGTCGCCGAGCAGCGTGCGGCCGGTGTCGAGCCGCGCGAGAAGCCGGTGCCGCTCGGCATGGTCTTCGCGATCATCGGGACGCCGCTGTTCCTGATCCTCCTCGCGACCTTCTCGTCGATCGCCTTCGACCCCTCGACCTTCCGGTCGGTCATCGAGTTCTTCGGCAGCCCCTTCGTCGCCCTGACGATCGCCCTGCTGATGGCGTACTACCTGCTCGGCATCCGGCGCGGCTGGTCGCGCAAGTCCCTGGAGACGGTGTCGACCTCGTCCCTGAAGCCGGTCGGCAACATCCTCCTGGTGGTCGGCGCGGGCGGCATCTTCGGCGCGGTCCTCAAGGCGAGCGGTGTCGCGGCCGCCCTCTCGGACACCTTCCAGGACGTGGGCCTGCCGATCATCGTCCTCGCCTACCTGCTCTCCCTGGTGCTCCGTGTCGCCCAGGGCTCGGCGACGGTGGCGATCGTGACGACGGCGGGCATCGTGGCCCCCCTCCTCTCCGAGGGCGACTACTCCCAGGCCTTCATCGCCCTGGTCATCATGGCGATCTCGGCGGGCTCGATCTTCGCCTCGCACGTGAACGACGGCGGCTTCTGGATGGTGGCGAAGTACTTCGGCATCTCGGAGCGCGACACGCTCAAGACGTGGACGGTCCTGGAATCGGTCCTCTCGCTGGCCGGCTTCGCGGTCGCGGCCGTGGTGAGCCTGTTCGTGTAGCGGTCCGTACGTCCGTGGGGGCGCCCGGCGATCTTGCCGGGCGCCCCTGCTCGTCGTGCGGGATCAACTCGTGCAGTACTGCTGCTCCTTGCCGATCGACCGG
This sequence comes from Streptomyces sp. NPDC055099, assembly GCF_053607685.1. NCBI lineage: Bacteria > Bacillati > Actinomycetota > Actinomycetes > Kitasatosporales > Streptomycetaceae > Streptomyces > Streptomyces sp. NPDC055099. The sequence continues at coordinate 330,009 of NZ_JBSGUA010000005.1, forward strand.
TACATGCAGTCCGAGTTCTCCAGGAGTTGCAGGACCGCGTCCCTGTTGCGGCTCGTCTCGCGCTCGATCACCTCGTCGGGCGGGTAGAAGCCGCCGCCGCCCGCGGACGACGGGTACATCTCGAAGGTGTAGCTGAAGATCTTCTGGTTGCCCCAGAGCCAGTCGTTGATCGACCCGTCCGTGATGTAGAGGTCGCTGGACTGCTGCGGCGTGTAGCCGTTGCTCGCGGCCATCTTCCGGCCGATGGCGGCATGCGCGTCGCGGTCGTCCTGGGTGAGGCCGGGGCCCGTGTCGCTGTACGTGTAGCCGTACGGCCACAGGACCAGCTCGCTGTACGTGTGGAAGTCGATGGACGCCTTGATCTGCTGCTTGCCGCCGACGACGCGGCTGCGCACGAAGTTGGCGACGACCTGCGTCTCGGGCGCCGACTCCGCGCGCGGGCCGCGGTAGGTCTCGGAGCCCGTGGAGCCGGACGAGCCGCCGCAGCAGCCCCACCGGTAGGCCCAGTTGCGGTTCAGGTCGGTGCCGACGTTCGACGAACCGCTGTTGGGCTGGCGGTTCTTGCGCCAGCTTCGGTAGGAGCCGGACGCGATGTCGTACTCGCCGCCGTCCGGGTTCAGGTCTGGCACGATCCAGATCTCGCGCTCGTCGACCATCTTCTTGACGCGCGCGTCCGTGCTGTAGTCGTCGCCGAGTTCGCGCAGCAGGTAGAGCGCCATCTCGACGGTCAGGTGCTCGCGGGCGTGCTGGTGGTGGGTGAAGAGGACCTCGGGCTCGGCTTCATCCGTACCCACGTTGTCGCTGATCTTGATGGCGACGATGTCCCGGCCCGAGTAGGACTTGCCGATGACCCTCTTGCTCATCAGGGTCGGATGGGCCGCGATGCGCTGGTTGATCTCCGCGTTCATCTCCGCGTAGTTGTGGTACCTCGCGTCGGCGGGCGGGAAGTCCTTGGCCTCCACGGGCTCCCCGTTCGTACGCTTCGGGGGTCCGGCCAGGGCCTTGAGCTCGTAACCCGCGTCACGGAGCGCGGCGGCCTCGCGGCCGTCGGCCGAGACGACCACCGCGCGGGCGTCGACCTCGTCGATCGCGACGCCGGTGCGGGCGAGCGCGGTGCGGGCGGCGGGATCGTCGCCGAGGGGGATCTCGTACTGGCGCGTTTCGTTGTCGGCGGCCGCCTCGCTCTGCGAGGTCCGGCCGGCGGTGTCCGGTGAGGCGTTGGCGGTGATGGGCGCCGCCACGGCGAGGGCGAGAAGGGCCGCGAGGGCAGCGGATCTTCTGCCGCGTATGCGGAGTCGCATGAAGTCTCCTGGGGGTGGGGGGGTGGTTCAGTGCGACGCGTGCGGTGCGGGGTTGCTGTGCGGGTCGCGCGGGCCCATCGTGGGGGCCTGGCATGCTCCGGTCAACGCTGTCTTCGGCCAACCCCTTGTGTGACGAGCCGCCATGAGGTTTCTTGATCGGCATGGCTGACACGACAGGCAGTGGCACTGCCACGGGAGATGCGGCTCCCCGGCCCCGCAAGTCCAGCTGGAAATACATCGGACCCGGCATCGTGGTCGCCGCCACCGGCGTCGGCGCGGGCGACCTCGTCGCGACCCTCATCGCGGGCAGCAACTTCGGCTACACCCTGCTCTGGGCCGCCGTGATCGGCTGCGTGGTGAAGATCTCGCTCGCCGAGGCGGCCGGCCGCTGGCACCTGGCGACCGGACGCACCCTCTTCGACGGCTGGGCGAGCCTCGGCCGCTGGACGACGTGGTTCTTCGTCGTCTACGTCGTCATCTGGGGGTACGTCTACGGGGCCGCGGCCATGTCGTCGTCGGGGCTGCCGCTCCAGGCCCTCTTCCCGGACGTCATGGAGCTCAAGTGGTGGGCGATCCTCACCGGCCTCGTCGGCCTGGTCTTCGTCTGGTTCAACAAGTACGCCGTCTTCGAGAAGGTCATGACGGTGCTCGTCGGCATCATGTTCGTCGTCACCGTCTACCTCGCCATCCGCGTCACCCCGCACCTCGGCGACGCCTTCGCGGGCCTGCTGCCGGTGCTGCCCGACGAGAAGGACTCCATCCTCAACACGCTCGGCCTGATCGGCGGCGTCGGCGGCACGATCACCCTTGCCGCGTACGGCTACTGGGTCAACGCCAAGGGCTGGACGAACACGGGCTGGATGAAGGTGATGCGGCTCGACAACCGCGTCGCGTACATCACCACCGGCATCTTCGTCGTCGCCATGCTCTTCGTCGGCGCCGAGCTGCTGCACTCCGCGAATGTCGCCATCGCCAGCGGCGACAAGGGCCTCGTGCAGCTCTCCGGCATCCTGGAGAAGGAGTACGGGGACGCCACCGCCAAGCTCTTCCTGATCGGCTTCTTCGCCACCTCCTTCACCTCGCTGATCGGCGTCTGGCACGGCGTGAGCCTGATGTTCGCCGACTTCGTGGAGCGCTACCGCAAGCAGCGGGCGGGGGCGGGCGACAAGGCCCTGTCCGGTGAGGAGGTGGCGTCCGGAGCCCGCGAGAAGTCGGTTCCGTTCCGCGCCTACCTGCTGTGGCTGACCTTCCCGCCGATGATCCTGCTCTTCCAGGGGCAGCCGTTCCGCCTCATCATCATCTACGGCGTGCTCGGCGCGGCCTTCATGCCGTTCCTCGCGCTCACCCTGGTCTGGCTGCTCAACTCGTCGCGCACGCCCAGTGAATGGCGCAACGGATGGCTCAGCAACGGCATGCTGGCAATTGCGGGCCTGCTGTTCCTGGTCCTGTGCGTCAAGCAGATCACCGACCAGGACTGGAGCAGTTTCTTCTAGCGCACCGCGGGGAGCACCGCAGCGCCGCCGGGGGAGCGGCGGCGCTGCAGGCGTGCGGGGGCGGTCGCCCGTCTCGGGTCGCCCGTTACGGCAGACCGTGGACGTGCGGGCCGACCGCCTTGGACCAGGAACTCCCGTCGGCCGCGTCCCAGTTCGTCGACCAGGTCATCGCGCCCCGGATGCCGGGGTACGTCTTGGACGGCTTGAAGGAACCGCAGCTCGTGCCCTTCGCCAGGCAGTCCAGGGCCTGGTTCACGACGGACGGCGAGACGTAACCGCCGCCGGCCGCCTTCGCCGAGGCCGGGACGCCTATGCCGACCTGTGACGGGTCGAGGCCGCCCTCCAGCTGGATGCAGGCGAGCGCGGTGAGGAAGTCGACCGAGCCCTGGCTGTAGACCTTGCCGTCACAGCCCAGCATCGAACCGCTGTTGTAGTACTGCATGTTGACGACCGTGAGGATGTCCTTCACGGCGAGCGCCGTCTTGAAGTACTCGTTCGACGTGGACTGCATGTCGATCGTCTGCGGCGCCATGGTCAGCACGAACCCCGAACCGGCTTTCCCTGCCAGGGACTTCAGGGCCTGCGACATGTACGTCGAGTTGAGCCCGTTCTCCAGGTCGATGTCGACGCCGTCGAAGCCGTACTCCCGCATGAGCGCGTACGCCGAGTCCGCGAAGGCGGTCGCCGACGCGGAGTCGTTGACGGACACCGCGCCCTTCTCGCCGCCGACCGAGAGGATCACGGACTTCCCGGCTTCCTGCTTGGCCTTCACGTCGGCCTTGAACTGCTCGACGGTGTACCCGCCGAGCCCGGCGGAGTCCAGGTTGAAGGCCAGCTCGCCCGGCGTGCCGGTCGCGTCCGCGAACGACACCGCGATGATGTCGTACTCGTCCTGCACGTCGCTCAGCTTCTGGACGGTGGCGCCGTTGTCGAAGTTCTGCCAGTAACCGGTCACCGCGTGCTTCGGCACGGCGCGGGTGTCCGCGTCGGCTTCGTCGGCGCCGCCGGTGAGCAGGCCGGTGAGTGCGAGGGCGAGTGCCGTTGTCAGACCGATGACGGACCCTGCCTTCCTGCGTGTCCTGCCGCGTGCGTGGTCCACTTCTGCCTCCGGTGGGGGGAATTGGGGCGCTCGGAGAGATTTGGCCGGGCGGTACGAGGGGGGATGCCTGGTGCCTTGCTTGGTCGTACAAGCTGGTCCAGACCAATTGCGTTGTCAAGACCTCTGGCGTCACCCGGACCCCGCGAGTCCGGCCAACCTCTGCGTGAACAGTGGGAAGTTGGGTGTTGAGGTGGCGATGACCTGGATAAGGTGCTGAGGCAGAAGTGCACGAAGACCGGGGGGTGTGCGTATGCCGACCGCCATAGCCGTCACCGGCCCTGACCTGGTGCTGCCGTCGCCCGACCGGCACACCCCGTCCGCGGCCGTCCTGCAGAGCGCCGTCCAGTCACCGCGGACGTACTCCCTGGACCAGGCGCTGACCGAGATGCACACGCTCATCGAGCACCACGGCTATGTGATCGTCCTCTGTCCCGCGTCGGCGCCGCCCGCCCTCGTCCAGCGCATGCACGCGATCCGCTCCGTCCTGGAGAGCGACCGCATCGCGATCCTGCGCCCCGACCTGCCGCCGCTCGGCCTCGCGGTCCTCGCGCTCCAGCTCCGCCAGCTCTCGATCTGCGACTTCAGCCCGGGCGTCCTCGCCTCGGCGGCCCGGCTCCTGTCCCACTACATCTACGCGGGCGCGCTGCTCGGCTCGGTGGCGAAGCTGGACCGGGTCCCGGTCACGCTCCAGTCCCACGCCAAGTCATGGGTCCCGGGCGCCCAGTTCGCCGTTCTCGCCACGCCACGGCCCGAGCTGATCAAGGTGACGGGCGACGCGACGCTGCCGGGCCCCGGCTTCGGCACGAAGATGCTGTACGCCACCGGACAGCTCGGCTCCGACTGGGTCACCGAGACGCTCGCGTCGGCCTGGCGGACCCAGGGCGTCGCGGAAACCCGGCTCCCGGGAGATTCCGCGCGCTGGTGGGCCACGGGCAAGCTCGTCGAGTTCGCCGCGGCGATCCCCGACATCTCGGTGCTCTACCAACTGGTGTCGTCCGTCCGGCGGGACGACTGCCACTGGTGCGGTCTCGAACTCATCGGCGACCGCTGCGGGTTCTGCGCCGCGCCCCTGCTGTCACCGCCGGAACGCGCGGCGCCCGCCGCCGCCCCCACTCCCGCCCCTGCCTCGGCTCGCGCCGTACGCGCGCTTCCGCGAGGCAGGACGTAAGACCAGGCTCCTGTGGGTACGACCCCGAACTGAACGCGCGCCACAACGATCACTGTCCGTAGCCGCCCGCACCCGATCGAGGTAGTCCGGTCCATGAACTCACGCCAGCGCCGCGGCGTCATCCTGCTGGTCCTTTCGGTCCTGGCCGCGTTCGGCGCGTTCGCGGGCGTCCTCTCCGTGATCCGGGACGTGAACTCGAAGGTGGGCCCCGAGGTGGCCGCGTACAAGCTCAAGGGGGACATCGCCCCCTACAAGGAGCTGAGCGCCGACCAGTTCGAGAAGGTCGAGATGCCGGAGAGGTGGCTCTCGGACAACGCCGTCACCGATCTCCGCCAGGTCCGCGGCAAGATCGCGGTGACCGAGCTGCGCAAGGGCTCGCTGCTCCAGACGGACATGATCGTGAACCGCCCCGAACTGGAGCCGGGCCAGCAGGAGATCGCCATCATGATCGATGCGGCGACGGGCGTGGCGGGCAAGATCACGCCCGGCGCGACGGTCAACATCTACGCCACGTTCAAGGGCGAGACCGACAACGCCAAGGACCAGTCGAAGGTCATCGTCGAGTCCGCGAAGGTGCTCGACGTGGGCAAGCTGACGGCCCTCGACCCCGACCAGGACGACCGCAGCAGCCGTCGTACGGCGACGGAGGCGGTGCCGATCACGTTCGCCCTGGACACCGCGGACGCGCAGCGCGTCGCCTACGCGGAGTCGTTCGCCACGCATGTCCGCCTGGCCCTGGTGGGCCAGGGCGGGGAGGCGGCGATCCCGCGGGGCGACCGGACGTACACACTCGACGAGGACAAGTAGGGGGCCCGCGGATGAGGCGACGCACGCATGTACCGCCGTTGCGCGGCGGAGCTCTCCCGCCCACTCGCCCGGGCACCCGGCGGGGTGACGCATGACCACCCGCATCCTCCCCGCCGTAGGGGACCTGGAAGCCGCCCGCGCCCTCTCGACACTGACCGGGCAGCTTCCCGACGCCGAACCCGCGCTCCCCGTCGCGGACTCCACCGCACTGCTCGACCACCTGGCGAGGCTCGCCGCGGAGTCCATTGATGAACTCCCCGAAGTCGTCCTCATCCACGAGCGCATCGGCCCCGTCCCCGCCCTGGACCTGATCCGCGACCTCGTGCTCCGCTTCCCCGCGGTCGGCGTCGTGCTGATCACCGCCGACACGAGCCCGGCCCTGCTGACCGCCGCGATGGACTCCGGCGCCCGCGGCATCGTCGGCTTCCCCCTCGCGTACGACGCCCTCGCCGAGCGCGTGCAGGCGGCGGCCGCCTGGTCCGCGGGGATGCGCAGGCACCTGGGCAGCGCGGGCATGGAGCTCTACTCCGGGCCGGGGGAGGCCCCAGGCGGCGGCCACGTCGTCGCGGTGAGCGGGGCCAAGGGTGGCGTCGGGACCACCCTCGCCGCAGTCCAACTGGCGCTCGCCGCACGGGCTTCGGGCCGCACCGTCGCCCTCCTCGACCTGGACCTCCAGGCAGGCGACGTCTCCTCCTACCTGGACGTGCAGTTCCGCCGCTCCATCGCCGACCTCGCGTCGATCACCGACATCACGCCCCGCGTACTCCAGGACGCCGTCTACACCCACGAGACCGGCATCGGCCTCCTCCTGGCCCCCGGGGAGGGCGAACGGGGCGAGGAGATCACCGACCGGGTGGCTCGCCAGACACTCAGCGCCCTGCGCAGCCGCTACGACGTCGTGCTCGTCGACTGCGGCACCTACGTCACCGGGGCGAGCGCGGCGGCCGTCGAACTCGCCGACCAGGCGATCCTGCTGGTCACCCCGGACGTCGTCTCCGTACGCGCCGCCAAGCGCATGGTGCGCCTGTGGGACCGCCTCCAGATCCGCAAGGCGGAGGAGACGCTCACGGTCGTCAACCGCCACGGCAAGGGCGCGGACATCCAGCCCTCCCTGGTGGAACGGGTGACGGGGACGAAGGTGGCCCGTACGACGATCCCCGCGAACTTCAAGGAACTCCAGGGCGCGGTCGACGCGGGCCGCATGCAGGACCTGGACAGCAAGTCCACGGTCAAACAGGCGCTGTGGGCGCTGGCGGGCGAGCTCGGCCTGGTGGACCCGGAGGCGGCGTCGCCCGGCGGGGCCAAGCGCTTGACCCTCCGCAAGCGCGCCGGCGGCGACCGGGGCGCGGTCACCCTGGAGTTCGCCGGGATGTTCCCGCTGCTGCTCGCGGTGATGGGCCTGCTGTGGCAGTGCGCGCTGTACGGCTACACGTTCTCCCTCGCGGGCAACGCGGCGGACGAGGCGGCGCGGGCCGCCACGGCCGCGTACGCGGTGGGAGAGGGTGGCGCGGCGGCCTGCGAGGCGGCGGCCAAGGAGCATCTGCCGTCGGCGTGGCAGGGCGCGGAGGTGGCCTGCACGGACGAGGGAGCGGTGTGGAAGGCCCACGTGGACGCGGACGTCCCGCTGTTCTTCCCCGGGATCGACGCGGGGTGGAGCGTGAGCGGGGAGGCGGGGGCGGCGAAGGAGGGTGAGGACGGGTGAGGGGCTGCCGCCGGCTCGGGCGCACCGCCGATCACAGGCTCCGACACGGGATGCCCCGCCGGAAGGGCCTCGGAAGCGGTCTCAGGGGCGGCCTGAGGAGCGACCGGGGCGTCTCCATGCTCGAATTCGCCGGTTTCCTCCCCATCCTGCTCCTCATCGGCCTGGCCACCATCCAACTGGGCCTCGTCGGATACGCCGTCAACCAGGCGGGCTCGGGCGCCCGCGCGGCGGCCCGCGTCGCCTCCCAGGGCGAGGGCGGGGAAGCCGCGGGCATGGCGGCGATGGACGGGAACCTGGACGCCCAGGTCGCCATCAGCGGCGGCGGCGCCACGACCACGGCGGACGTCACCGTCCAGGTCCCCACGCTGCTGCCCTTCGTGGACGCGGGCTGGTCCGTCACGAAGTCGGCCACGATGCCCAACGACGAAGACGAAGAGGGGAGCTGAGCAAGCCAGATGAGCCTCCGCGACCGCGTGGCGACCCCGCACGACCACGGCAAGGGCAGCGGCCCGAGCCGCGACGACAGCCTCGTCGCCGTCTACCGCGCCAAGCTCCTCGAAGAGATCGACCTCGCCGAGATGTCGTCCCTGACGGCGGCGGACCGCCGCGTCCGCCTGGAACGCGTCATGGGCCACATCATCAGCCGCGAGGGCCCCGTCCTCTCGACCTCGGAACGCTCCCAGCTCATCCGCCGCGTCGTGGACGAGGCCCTGGGACTCGGCGTACTCGAACCGCTCCTCGCCGACGCCTCCATCACGGAGATCATGGTGAACGGCCCCGACTCGATCTTCGTGGAGCGAGCCGGAAGAGTGGAGCAGCTCCCTCTCCGCTTCGCGTCGAACGACCAGCTCATGCAGACCATCGAACGCATCGTCTCCACGGTCAACCGCCGCGTGGACGAGTCGAATCCCATGGTCGACGCGCGCCTGCCCACGGGCGAGCGAGTGAACGTGATCATCCCTCCGCTGGCCCTGACCGGCGCGACACTGACCATCCGCCGCTTCCCCCGCGCGTACACGCTGCACGAGCTGATCGGCCTCGGATCGCTCGACGAGCACATGCTGCTCCTGCTCTCCGCCTTCGTGCGCGCCCGCTTCAACATCATCGTCAGCGGCGGAACGGGCTCCGGAAAGACGACGCTCCTCAACGCGCTCTCCGGTCTCCTCCCTGCCCACGAACGCATCATCACCATCGAGGACTCGGCGGAACTGCAACTCCAGCAGGACCACGTGATCCGCCTCGAATCGCGCCCGCCGAACGTCGAGGGCAAGGGCCAGATCACCATCCGTGACCTGGTCCGCAACAGCCTCCGCATGCGCCCCGACCGCATCATCGTCGGCGAGGTCCGAGGCGGCGAGACGCTCGACATGCTGCAAGCCATGTCCACGGGCCACGACGGCTCCCTCGCGACGGTCCACGCGAACACGGCCGAGGACGCCCTGATGCGCCTCCAGACCCTCGGCTCGATGTCCGAGGTCCAGATCCCCTTCGAAGCCCTGAAGGACCAGATCAACTCGGCGGTGGACGTGGTCGTCCAACTGGCCCGCCTCGCGGACGGCTCCCGCAAGGTCGCCGAGATCGTCCTGCTCGTCTCGCACGGCCGCGAACAGTTCCGTATCGCCCCGGTGACCCGCTTCGTGCCGCGCCAGCCGGGCGGCAACGGCCTGGACCGCCGCGTGCACGGCTACTTCGAGCACCTGCCGCTGCCGCGCTCCGTCGCCGAGCGGCTGTACGTCGCGGGCGAACCGGTGCCGCCCGGCTTCGGTGTGGCGCAGGCGATCGACGTACTGAACACGAGAGAGGCGATCGGCTGATGACGGCGACGAGAAGGACGGCCGGCTGATGACGGCGACGAGAAGGACGGCGGGGGTCTGATGGACAACCCAGCGCTCCTGGCCATCGGTGCGACGGTCCTGACCTGCACGCTCGCCGTCGCGGGGGTCCACGCGTACGCGTCGGGCCGCGCCCAGCGCCAGGAACTGGTCGACCGGCTGTCGATCGGCCCCGGCACGGCCGACGCCGGCGGCCGTGGCCGCCGCTTCTCCGCGGTCGACCGCCGCCTGCGCCGCACCCGCCTGGGCCGCGCCATCCACCTGCGCCTCTCGGCGACGGGTCTGGACCTCACGGCGGGCGAGTTCTTCATCTACGTCGTGGCGGTCGTCGCCGCGCTCTGGCTCATGGCGGCGGCCACGCTCGCCCCGTTCTTCGGCCCGATCGCGGGCATCGTGGCGGTCTGGAGCGCGGTGGTGTTCCTCAACTGGCAGCGTCAGAAGCGCATCGAGGCGTTCATCAACCAACTCCCCGACGTGGCCCGCATCCTGGCCAACGCGACGGCGGCAGGCCTGGCCCTGCGCACGTCCCTGGCGATGGCGGCGGAGGAACTCGAATCCCCGGCGGGCGAGGAACTGTCGATGGTCGCCGACCAGTTGACGCTGGGCCGCTCGATCGACGACACGCTGGGCGAACTGGCGGCGCGCCTCCCGTCCCGCGAGCTGGTGGTCCTCGTCACCACCCTGGTCCTCTCCAACAAGGCGGGTGGCTCGGTGGTGAACTCCCTCAGGAACCTCACCCAGACCCTGGAGGACCGCAAGGAGACGCGCCGCGAGGTCCGCACGATGCTCTCGGAGGTCCACGCGACGGCCTTCACGGTCCCGCTCCTGGGCCTCGGCTCGCTGCTCCTCATCAACTCCTCCAACGAGGGCGCGCTGGCCCGGGTGACCGGCTCACCGATGGGCCAGACGCTGATCCTGATCGCGCTGGGCCTGTACGGGGTGGGCTTCTTCGTGATCAGGCGACTCGGCAAGATCGAAGTGTAGGGAGGGGGAGGGGAACAGTGGACCTGTTCGGTCTGGCGATGGCGGCAGTGATGGGCCTGGCGGTGGCAGGGGCGTGCCAAGGCATCCGCATGTACCGGGCGGAGGCGAAACTCCCCTCGGACCTGGCGATAGCCCTGGAGGTCGGCGCCACGCGCGTCTCGACGGCGGGCTCGGCGGTGGACCGCCTGGGCATGCGCTTCGCCCCCCTGGTCCTGCGCCTGATGGGCCCGAAACGAGTGGACGCCAAGCGCCGCAAGATCGACATGGCGGGCAACCCGGGAGGCCTGACGATCGACCGCTACGCGGCACGCAGGGCGGTCTACGGCATCTTCGGCGTGGTGATGGGCCTGGTGTTCCTCACCAACGGCGCCGCGCTCTTCGGCCTCCTGACCTTCGCCTTCGGCGTGACGGCGGCGGACGCGCTGATCTGGCAGGCGATACGGGAACGGCGCGAGGTCATCGACCGCACCCTGCCGGATTTCCTGGACGTACTGGCGGTGGTGGTCTCGGCGGGCCTCGGCTTCCGCCAGGCGCTGGACCGCGTGGCGGAACGGTACGAGGGCCCGTGGGCGGACGAACTGCGCATCACGCTCCGCCAGATGGACATGGGCGTGAGCCGCCGCCAGGCCTTCGACGAGTTGCGCCGCAGGAACGCCTCCGAGCAGGTCTCCCAGTTCGTCTCGGCGCTCCAACAGGGCGAGGAACTGGGCTCCCCGATCGCGGACACGCTGATCCAACTGGCAACGGACATGCGCCGCACGGACGCCCAGAACTCCCGCCGCAGGGCCGCGAAGACGATCCCCAAGGCGACGATGGTGACGCTGGTCTTCATGCTTCCGGCCACGATGATTCTGATCGCGGCGGGAATGTTTCTCGGCTCGGGTTCGGACTTCGGCTCGATTCTGGGGAAGTGAGGAAGTCATGAGCGGTCGGGACCACTGCGGCTCGGACGCCGATATCAAGCCAGTCCACGAAATATCTTCGCGCGTGCAACGACTTATGGGACAGTCACCCGAGGGGTGGAACCATTCCAGTACCCCCGGGCGCGGCCCTATGTGCGCACCGCTCCCTCAAATGACCTTTGCAAAAGCTGAGTTCACGGTACTCGCGGAAGGGGACGTCGTGAAACGCAAGGACCCACCGAGCGACCCGACCCACACCTCCACCGCAAGCCTCCGGAGCGCGTGATGACCTCGCCACCGGGGAAGAGAACTCGCCAACTTCCGCGCCGCAGAAGGTATTGGTTGCGGAGAGTGGCTGTTGGGTCACAAGATCTCGCGTACGTTGCCTATGACGACAGCGGCGTCGGAATCGATTGCGCCGGCAGTGCGATGCGCGGTGTGTTCCGCGACGCGGGCGCGAGTGCGGATGCGTGTACGTGTGCGTGTATCGGGTGGGAGAGAAGGGGCCGTCGTGCTGAAGGAACGCGTACTCAGAGTCTGGATCGACTGGACGGTGACCGTGACTTCCCGGGTCCGGGGGAGGGAGCGGGATGCGGGGGCTGGGTTTGTGGAGTATGCGGGGTTGATGATTCTTATTGCGGGGATCTTCACGTTGATCGACGGCCTGGGGCTGGACGGTCAGATCTCCGGGGCGATCGGCGAAGCGGTGGCATCCGTCGTCGGCGGTTGACAGCCAAGGAGTGGCGCAGCGACCGAGGGCAGACTCTCCCCATCTACATCTGGATGACGGGGATTCTGCTCTTCGTTGCGTTCGCCTTCTTCGCCTTTGCCCAAGCTGCGTCAGCCCGTAATGGTGCTCAATCCGCTGCTGACGCGGCGGCTCTGGCGGCTGCCCAAGACTCCAGGGACGAACTGGTCGAGGGGCTGGGCCTCGCCATCGGCGACGGCGACGAATGGCTGGACTGGCTGAACGGCGACAATTTCGACGGCGCCGGGGCGCAAGGCGCGGCCGATGCGCTGGCTGCTGACAATGATGCGCACGTGACCGGGTTCGGTCCGGATGAGGTGAACGGCTTTCCGGGTTACACGGTGGGGATCGAGACCAACTACACCGTTGGCGACTCGATCATTCCGGGCACGGAGACCACACACGCAACAGCCGAGGCCACTGCCATCATCAAGCCCCGTTGTGAGGCCGCTCCGTCGTCTGATCCGGAGAAGGTCGTGGAGTTCGACTGTGAAGACGGCGATTCATTCGAGATCGATCCGGAAGACTTCGATATGGATGATCTCCCGGATGCGTCCGTCCTCTTCGCCGTGCACCTGGCCGACTAACAAGTGATCGACGAGAGAAGGAAACCTCAGCAATGAATATCCGGCGCACCATGAAGGCCCGCAGGGCAATGACCGCTGTGGCGATCACGACTGGCCTGGTCCTCACGGTGGCCGGCTGCGGGGGAGGCGGGGACGACAAGCCCGAGCCCGACAAGAGCGCGAGCTCCTCATCAGCTCAGAAGGGCGGAGATGACGACGACAAGGAGGGGGAGTCGCAGCCTCCGGCGCAGGACAAAGTACTGGCTGAGTCCAAGCAAGACGACATCTCACTCGTAGTCACGTCCGCAGTGCGCGATGAGGGAGGCTTCGTCACGGTCTCCGGCAGAGTGACCAACAACGGCTCACGACTGTGGGTGGCCGCCGACTGGCGTGGCGACGAGCGGGAGCTGACGAAGAACGCATCGTCCGTCGCGGGCGCAAGCCTGGTGGACAAGGTGGGAAAGAAGAAGTACCTCATCCTTCGCGACACGGGCGGCCGTTGCCTGTGCACCCGGTTCGTGGGCGGCATCAGGTCGGGGGACACCGCCGATTGGTACGCCCAGTTCCCGGCGCCACCAGAGGGAACTTCCAAGGTCGAGTTCCATGTCGGCAACATGCCCCCCGCCTCCATCGAAATCTCCGAGGGCGAGTGACCCATGGGCCACCCACGACCACGCACCCGAATCCACGCCCGCACCCACACCCGCACCCTCGCCACAGCCACAATCACCCTCACGGCCCTGGTCTTCCTCACCGGCACCCCCGCCTTCGCCGACGACGAAGATCCCAGCGCACCCCCGGGCAGCACCACCACATCCCCGCCCCCCGAGGTCGACTCCAACAGCCCGGGGCTGAAGCTGGCCGACGGTGCGACCCTTGCCCCGGCGAAGGTGCTCGACATCAAGTCGGTCGTCGAGGACCTCGGCGGCGAGGAACGCCGTGAGGACACCAACACGGACGTGAAGTTCGCGCTGCAGGCGGAAGTCCTCTTCCCCAAGGACAGCAACAAACTGAACCCCGAGGCGAACGCCCGTATCAAGGCGATCGCGGAGGAGGCCAAGGCGCAGAAGGCGACGACCGTCAGGGTCTTCGGCTTCACGGACAACCTCGGCTCCTACAGCCACGGCAAGACCCTCTCCCGCAAGCGCGCGGAAGCGGTGCACGACAAGCTGGCGAACTACTTGGGCCCCGAGGTCACGTATTCCGTACGTGGCTACAGCGAGGACTATCCGATCGCGGACAACACCTCCGAGCAGGGCCGCAAGAAGAACCGCCGCGTCGAGGTCACGTTCCCGCGGGGAGAGACAGGAGCCAGCGACGCGGGCACGCAGAGCTAGGCGGCGGCAAAGCCCACCGGCAAGCTACTTGCCGCACTCCGCCAAGTAGCGGTCGAAGGCGTGATCCTTGGTGTCCCGCGCGACGGTGTCCGTGGAACGTCGTCAGCTCCGGGTGGGGGCTCGTCTGCCGGGACGGCACGTGGCGCAGGGAACGGCCCGACGACTCGCTCTCGCGCCCGCGCGAACCCTCACCGAGCGAGTGGCCGCGCCAGGGCCCGGGCAAGATCCCAAACCCCCGGGGCCTCACCCCCGACGACCCCGCTGCACAAAAACTCCCACTGACCGTCAAGGGAAACGTACGACCACGTCGTACAGCCCCGGATTCGCCGTGACCGGGGTTTCCTTGGAGTCGCGCGCGGCGTTCGCGCGGTTCGCGAACGCCGGGTCCGCGCCTGCCGTCTCCCACGCCTCCTGGCTCTCCCAGTGCGCCACGTTCACGAGCTGGAAGCGGCCGTCGGGGGACTGGGCGCGATGCAGTTTGGTGTCGATGAAGCCCGGCTTCTCGCTCATGATGGCGGCCCGCTGCTCCCACTTCTCGGCGAAGGCGTCGACGTCCTCGGGAGCGATCTCGAAGATGTTGATGAAGGTGACGGGCGAGGGGGCCGACGCGTCGCCCGGCCGCTGGTTTTCTGTGGTCATGATCGGACCCTATGCGCGTCCTAATTAAGGCTGGGTAAGGGCTAGTTGAGGTGGTACGGAGTTGGTGCCGGGCCCCCCAACGCCAAGTGCCCGGCCCCACCCCCGCCGCCCCGTGGCCTTGCAAGATCGTTTCGTCCATGGCAGTCCCCGCCGATGGCCTCGTGTGATGCGAAGATCGGGCCATGAGCGGTTTCGACGTACTTGTGGCGGAAGCGGAGTCGGCCCCGACCGAGGGGTGGGACTTCTCGTGGTTCGAGGGGCGGGCCACCGAGGAGCGGCCCTCCTGGCGTTACGCCCACGCCATGGGGGAGCGGCTCGGGCACGCCACCGCATCCCTCGACATCCAGACCGGCGGCGGCGAGGTCCTCGCGTCCGCGCCTTCCCTGCCGCCGCTCGTCGTCGCCACGGAGGGCTGGGCGCCGAACGTGGCCAAGGCGACCTCGCTGCTGCATCCACGGGGCGCGGTGGTCGTGGCCTCGCCTGAGGACGCGCCGCTGCCCTTCGCGGCGGAGGCGTTCGACCTGGTCACCAGCCGGCATCCGGTGAAGGCCCACTTCGACGAGATCGCTCGCGTGCTGCGCCCCGGCGGTACGTACTTCGCCCAGCA
Organism: Streptomyces sp. NPDC055099; assembly: GCF_053607685.1. NCBI lineage: Bacteria > Bacillati > Actinomycetota > Actinomycetes > Kitasatosporales > Streptomycetaceae > Streptomyces > Streptomyces sp. NPDC055099. Next base: position 345,194 of record NZ_JBSGUA010000005.1, read on the forward strand.
CGTGGGCCCCGCCAGCGTCTTCGAGGTCGTCGAGTACTTCCTCGGTCCGCAGCCCGAGGACGTACGGAACGCACGCCATCCCGACGGCGAGCGGGCCGAGGCGGAAGCGGCGGGCCTGGAGATCGTCGACCTGCGGGCGGAACGGCTGCGGATGGAGTTCTACGACATCGGCGCCGTCGTCCACTTCCTGCGCAAGGTGGTGTGGATGGTGCCGGACTTCTCGGTGGAGCGGTACTGGTCGCGGCTGCGGGAACTGCACGACCAGATCGAGACGGACGGCTCCTTCGTCGCCCACAGCACCCGCCACCTCTTCGACGCCCGCAAGCGATAAGCGATAAGCGATAAGCGGCAGAGGCCGGGGCCGGAGCAGGGGCAGGGGCAATACCGGGTCGGGTCCCCTTCGGTACTGTCGACCGGGGAACTGGCTCTGCGGACACGAGGAGTGGACCATGCCGATGAGCGGCGCGGAGGGCAAGTCGGGGAGCGGCGACGGGCGTTCCGGGGGGAGCGGCAAGGAGACCAAGACCATGTACGTCTGTGGGCTCGACGCCGCCGTGGACGTCGTCGGCGGCAAGTGGAAGCCGATGATCCTCTGGGCGCTGTACGCGGGCAAGACGCTGCGCTTCGGCGAGCTCCGGCGGCACATCGCCGGCATCAGCGAGAAGGTCCTCATCCAGCAGCTCCGCGAGCTGGAGTCCGACGGCATCGTGCATCGCGAGGTGTACCGGGAGGTCCCGCCGAAGGTGGAGTACTCGCTGACCCCCCTCGGCACGTCCCTGAACGAGGCGCTGATCCCGCTGGGCGTGTGGGGCGACGAGAACATGCAGCAGCTCGTTGCCAACCGCGAGTGCAAGAAGGACGGCAAAGCCGCCTGACGGGAAAAGCGGGCCGATGGTTGCCTGCCGGGGACGATCGTTAGCCAAGCGTGGCGAGCGAGCCGAACAAGCCAAGTGAACCCGGAACAGGTGGCGTTGATTCCGCATCGTTATCCGGACTGGCTCGATCCGGCGGCGAGAATCACGTAAGTTCAGACCAAGGCGAATTCGCGTGAGCAAAGCCACGTGTGCGGTGCCGCGCGGTGGAGGGGGCTGCGCGGCCCCGCGCGCCCCCTCTCTCCGTACCTCTCGGCCTTCTGCGCGGCCGGGTCACACCTCGATCCGCACCTGCACCCCCCGGCGCACGCCCCACCCCGCCATCGCCCCGGCCTCCGCCTCCAGGACGTGCCGGGCCCGCGGCCGGGGGCGGCTGATCCGCCAGGGCCGCATCGTCCGCACGGACAGCACCCGCAGCTCCCGGTCCAGGTACGCCACGTCGACGGCGAACCGCATCCGCACCGTGTGCACGCTGCTCGCCGGGCTCAGCAGCATCGCCCCGGTCACCCCGTCACGGCCGAGCAGCCCGCGCCGCCGTGCGCCCGCGGAGTCCGCGATCTCCAGGGGGAGCGTGCGGCCGGTCGGGAGCAGAAGCATCGCCATGCCGGCTGAAGCTAGCGGCCCCCACACCCGCCGCGTCAAGCGGGCGCCCCATGCCCCGTCCCTCCAATGGGCTACCGCCGCGCAGGCCGGAATATGCCGCCAAGGCCGAAATGCGGTGCGGGAGCAGGGCCGTGGAGTTGCCGGGCGATTTCGGAGAGTAGTTGTGGCACGCCGATGCGCGCGACTTCCCTCACGAAGGGTTATGGTGGAAACCCCCCCTCGGGCCGGTCCATCTCCCCCCCCATGGACCGGCCCGATTTTTTTGTGCCCGCAGGGCCGGGGATGCGCGCCAGCCCGCATGATCGTCCGCGCGGACCGTGCGGCTATCGTCAGGGACATGTCGAATCAGGTCCCCCCATTCCCCCCGCCTCCCGAGAACCCCCAAGCGGGAATACCCGCCTACCCGGGCCCCGCACAGGACCCCGGCCCCGGGTACGGACAGGGGTACGGGCCCGCTTACGGGCATGAGTACGGACCCGGTTACGGGCAGGGATACGGGCAGGGCTACGGGCCCATGCCGCCGCAGGGGAAGCCGAGCGGTGTGCGCGCCGCGCAGATCATCATCTGGGTGCTGTCCGGGATGTGCCTGCTCGGTTCGATCATCGGCGGCGCGGTCTACGGGCCCGAGGTCGCGGGCGCGGTCCTCGGAGCCAACTTCCTGCTGATCGCCCTGTTCGTGCTGTCCTTCCGCTTCAAGGTGCCCGGTCACGGGAAGCGTGTCGCGTCGATCGTGCTCAGCAGCGTGCAGATCCTGGTGGGGCTCGGCTCCCTCAGCCGAGGTGCAGGCCCGGGCGGCCTCGTCCTCGTCGGAAGCTCGATCGCGCTCGTGATCCTGCTCAGCCAGGGTTCCGCCGGCGCCTGGTTCAAGCGCCCGCGCACCCCTGCCCCGGGGCAGGGATACGCGGGCTGAGGCGTTCCGCCAGGACTAGCCGCGGCCGGCCCAGATGTTCGTCCCCGGCGTCGACACCGCGAACGTGTCGATCTCGGTGAGTTCCTCGTCGGTGAGCTTCGGGCCCGCCAGCGCCGCGACGTTCTCCTCCAACTGCTTCACGCTGGAGGCGCCGATGAGCGCGGAGGTCATCCGCTCGTCGCGCAGGACCCAGTTGAGGGCCAGTTGTGCGAGCGACTGGTCGCGGCGGGCCGCGATGTCGTTCAGGCCGTTGAGACGGCGCACGACCTCGTCGCTCAGGAGGCCGGGGTCGAGCGACTTGCCCTGCGTGGCGCGCGAACCCTCCGGGATGCCCTTCAGGTACTTGTTCGTGAGCAAACCCTGCGCGAGCGGCACGAACGAGATGCAGCCCATGCCCGCGTCCTCGAGGGTGTCGAGCAGGCCGTCGTCCTCGGTCCAGCGGTTGATCATCGAGTACGAGGGCTGGTGGATGAGCGCGGGAACGCCCATCTCCCGCAGCAGGCGCGCCGCTTCGGCGGTCTGCTCGCTGTTGTAGGAGGAGACACCGACGTACAGCGCCTTGCCCTGCTGTACGGCGGAGGCGAGCGCTCCCATCGTCTCTTCGAGCGGGGTCTCGGGGTCGAAGCGGTGCGAGTAGAAGATGTCGACGTAGTCGACGCCCATCCGCTTGAGCGAGGCGTCGAGGGACGACAGCAGGTACTTGCGCGAACCCCACTCGCCGTACGGGCCGGGGTGCATGAGGTAGCCCGCCTTGGTCGAGAGGACCAATTCATCGCGGTACGGGGCGAAGTCCTGGGCGAACAGCTTGCCGAAGTTGAGCTCGGCCGAACCGGCCGGGGGGCCGTAGTTGTTCGCCAGGTCGAAGTGCGTGACGCCCAGGTCGAAGGCGCGGCGCAGGATCGCCCGCTGGCTCTCCAGGGACTTGTCGTCGCCGAAGTTGTGCCACAGGCCGAGGGAGACGGCGGGCAGCTTCAGACCGCTGCGGCCCGTGCGCCGGTACTCCATGGTGTCGTATCGGTCCGCTGCCGCTTGGTACAGAGACGTGTCGTTCATGGGTATGAAGCTACTTCAGCCATGCAACTTCCGAGGGCCAGGCCCGCATCGCCAAGGGGCGGAGGACCGCGTCACCCGAGGGCGGAGGCCCGCCCTCGCAGCGGTAGGCTTTCGCCTTCGGGGACTGCCATCTGCATGGAGGGGCTGACAGAAGTGAACCTGCGCGACCTGGTGTACGGACTTTACGCACGCCGGGTGGAAGGCCGCCTCGACCACGATCAGGTGCCCAAGCACATCGGGGTCATCCTCGACGGCAACAGGCGCTGGGCGAAGGCATCCGGCGGGACCACCGAACAGGGCCACCAGGCGGGTGCGTACAAGATCGAGGAGTTCCTCGGCTGGTGTGCCGAGACGGACGTCGAGGTCGTCACTTTGTGGATGCTGTCGACGGACAACTTCGACCGCCCCGAGCAGGAGCTCATCCCGCTCCTCGGCATCATCGAGGACACGGTCCGCAGCCTCGCCACCGACGGCCGCTGGCGTGTGCACCACGTGGGCACGATGGACCTGCTGCCCGCCCGCACCCAGGCCGTCCTGAAGGAGGCCGAGCAGGCCACCCACGGCAACAAGGGAATACTGGTCAACGTGGCCGTCGGGTACGGCGGCCGGCAGGAGATCGCCGACGCGGTCCGCTCGCTGATCCTGGACCACGCGGACAAGGGCACGAGCCTGGAGGACGTCGCCGAGACCGTCGACGTCGACCTGATCTCCAAGCACCTCTACACCCGCGGCCAGCCGGACCCCGACCTGGTGATCCGAACGAGTGGTGAGCAGCGCCTGTCCGGCTTCATGCTCTGGCAGTCGGCCCACTCCGAGTACTACTTCTGTGAAGTCTTCTGGCCCGCCTTCCGCAAGGTCGACTTCCTTCGCGCACTGCGTGATTACGCGGCCAGGCACCGGCGCTACGGCGGCTGACGCCCCACGAGGCACGCCAGGTGCTCACGTCGGTGGGGCGTGAGTAACCCAGAGTTCACGGACGCGCCGTCATATGCCCTGGCATGGCTGCGCACGTTCGAGGGAATAAGCCTTCCAGGTCGACATCCGATTCACGGATGTCGTATCTCAGCGGGCGGCATGGGGCCGTCCGCCCGGGAGGCCCTTTGCACCAGGACGACCGTGCGGTGAGTACGGGCGAAGTGGAGGGCCGGAGCTCGGCCCGCGCATGCGGCACGAGACCGGTCCGGACTTCTCCCGGCATCCTTCCCGTCGCTCCCCGACCTCATCCGAGGGGGTACGTCCTTCCGTGGTGACCAGCACAAAGCGCCGCATGCCCGACAGGCGCACCTATGTTCTCGACACCAGCGTTCTGCTCGCTGACCCGAACTCCATGTACCGCTTCGACGAGCACGAAGTCGTGCTGCCCGTCGTCGTGGTCACGGAACTCGAGGCGAAGCGGCACCATCCCGAGCTCGGTTACTTCGCCCGGCAGGCCCTGCGCCTCCTGGACGACTGCCGGGTGAGGCACGGTCGCCTGGACGCGCCGATCCCGATCGGCGACCTGGGCGGCACGCTGCGCGTCGAGCTCAACCACTCCGATCCCGGCGTGCTTCCGGCCGGCTACCGGTTGGGGGACAACGACTCACGGATTCTCGCCGTAGCGCGCAACCTCCAGGCAGAGGGATACGACGTCACCGTCGTGTCGAAGGATCTGCCCCTGAGGATCAAGGCGTCCTCGGTCGGCCTCCTCGCGGAGGAGTACCGCGCCGAGCTCGCCATCACGGACTCCGGCTGGACCGGAATGTCCGAACTGACCCTCTCCGGCGAACAGGTCGACCTCCTCTTCGAGGAAGAGACCCTGCATGTGCCGGAGGCGGCCGACCTGCCCGTCCACACGGGCCTCACCATCCAGTCGGAGAGGGGCAAGGCGCTCGGCCGTGTCACGGCCGAGGGCAATGTCCGTCTCGTGCGCGGCGATCGGGAGGCCTTCGGCATCAAGGGGAGGAGTGCGGAGCAGCGCATCGCGCTCGATCTGCTGCTCGACCCGGACATCGGCATCCTGTCGATGGGCGGCCGGGCGGGCACCGGCAAGTCGGCTCTGGCGCTCTGCGCGGGACTTGAGGCGGTCCTCGAGCGCCGCCAGCACCAGAAGGTGATGGTCTTCAGGCCGCTGTACGCGGTGGGCGGGCAGGAGCTCGGCTATCTGCCCGGCACCGAGGCCGAGAAGATGGGCCCCTGGGCCCAGGCGGTCTTCGACACGCTGGGCTCGGTCGCGGGCAAGGCGGTCATCGAGGAGGTGACGGCGCGCGGCATGCTCGAAGTGCTCCCTCTCACCCATATCCGCGGGCGCTCGTTGCATGACGCGTTCGTGATCGTCGACGAGGCCCAATCCCTGGAACGGAACGTCCTTTTGACCGTTCTGTCCAGGATCGGGGCGAACTCCCGGGTCGTGCTGACCCATGACGTCGCCCAGCGCGACAACCTCCGAGTGGGGCGGTACGACGGGGTAGTTGCCGTCGTCGAGAAGCTGAAGGGCCATCCGCTCTTCGCCCACGTCACGCTCACCCGCTCCGAGCGCTCGCAGATCGCGGCGCTCGTGACCGAAATGCTGGAGGACGGCCAGATCTGACCAGTTCACCCTGGTTACGCGGTAGTTGGCGCCGCCCGGCGAAGCGAAGGAGCTTAGCCGGGCGGCGTCTTGGCGTCCGCCCTTTTCCGAAAAACTCCTGGGGCAAACGAGGTGTGAGCTTTCACACGGCACGGAGAATTGCCTTGCGGCATCCGGCTGGGGCAGAGTCTGGGTCCTGTCAGGCCCCGCATGCGACACACCGGTACCCCCTGCGGTACTGCAACTCGGAAACACCAGAACTTCATAGTGGTCGTCGCATGCCGCCCGAGCACCACGCGGCGCTCCCACAACGGGGGTTGCCCACCGGGCCCGTGCCTCCCGTGACCGAGATACCAGCGGAGGCCAGCGTCAGGGGCACGATTGCGTCCGCGAGGTCACCTATGCGGGCGATGCTGGAAGGAAACCGTGTGAGCCGGATTTCGGTCCGGGGATTCGCCGTGGCATCCGCCACCGCGGTCACCACTGTTGGCGCTGTCGTCGGTGTCGCCTCGGGCAGCACCCCGGGCGCCTCGAATGACAACGACTTCGAGGCGACGGCAAGCGACGCGACTCTCCTCGCAGACATCCCCGCGGGTCAGCAGGCCCAGGTGCAGACCGCGTCCCTGACGCAGCAGGCCGACGCACAGGCCATGGCTGCGGACACGGCCGCGAAGAAGTCCGCGGCAGAAGCGGCCCGCAAGAAGGCCGCCGAGTCGGCGATCGCGAAGCAGAAGGCCGCGGAGAAGGCCGAGGCCGCCGAGAAGGCGGAGAAGGCCGCGGCCAAGAAGGAGCGCGAGCAGGCCGAGACGAAGGCCAGCCGTTCTTCCGCGCGCGACGCCTCGGACTTCGCCCCGCAGTCCTCGTACTCCGTCTCGCAGGTCCAGGCGATGGCACGGCAGATGGTCCCCGGTGACCAGTTCCAGTGCTTCAGCAACATCGTCAACCACGAGTCCACCTGGAACTACAAGGCCAGCAACCCCTCCTCGGGTGCCTACGGCCTCGTCCAGGCGCTGCCCGGTTCCAAGATGTCCTCGGCCGGTGCCGACTGGCAGACGAACCCCGCCACGCAGATCAAGTGGGGTCTCGGCTACATGAACGACCGCTACGGAAGCCCGTGCGGAGCCTGGGACTTCTGGCAGGCGAACAACTGGTACTGAGCCGTCAGGCGCTCAACCTTCTGAGGCCCCTCACCGTCCTTCGGTGGGGGGTCTCAGCCGTGTACGGTCATTCCGACAACTTCCAGGGGGGAGTGGTGGGGCAAGACGGGGGAAGAGGACGGATCATGTCGCGAGTGCCAGGGTGGATCGGCCGGATCGGTGCCGGGCTGTCTCAGGTGGGGGAACGGATGGGGCGCGACGAGCCCGATTCCGGCCCTGAGGACGGCTTCAGGACCTCGCGGCGAGCTTTCGCCGATGAGGCCGCCGCCGCCGAGGGCGACGCTGCCGCGGAGGAGCAGGTCGTGCCCGCCCCGCCCTCGTACGCCCCGGACATAGCGGCACGGCCCGACCCCGTCGCGGCGGTGCCGTGGGGGATGCGGGTCGCGGCCGAGGCCGGCTGGCGCCTTCTTGTCCTCGCGGGCACGCTCTGGGTGCTGATGAAGGTCATCAGCGCCGTGCAGCTCGTCGTCTTCGCCTTCGTCGCCGCGCTGCTCATCACCGCGATGCTCCAGCCGACGGTGGCCCGGCTCAGGCGGCTCGGTCTGCCGAGGGGGCTCGCGACGGTCCTCACGGCCGTGCTCGGCTTCGTCATCATCGGTCTGGTCGGCTGGTTCGTGGTCTGGCAGGTCATGGACAACGCGGACACGCTCTCCAGTCAGGTCCAGGACGGCATCGACGATCTGCGCAACTGGCTGCTCACCAGCCCGTTCCACGTCACCGAGGACCAGATCAACGACATCGCCAAGAGCCTGCGCGAGGCGGTCGGGGCGAACACCGAGGAACTGACGTCGGCGGGTCTCGAAGGGGTCACCGTCATCGTGGAGGCCATGACGGGCATCCTGCTCGCGATGTTCTCGACGCTGTTCCTGCTCTACGACGGCAAGCGCATCTGGCAGTGGGTCCTGAAGCTGGTCCCGGCGCCCGCGCGGCCCGGCATCGCGGGCGCGGGGCCGCGTGCCTGGCGCACGCTGACGGCCTATGTGCGCGGCACGGTGATAGTGGCTCTGATCGACGCGATCTTCATCGGTCTCGGGATCTACTTCCTCGGAGTGCCGATGGCGGTGCCGCTGGCCGTCTTCATCTTCCTGTTCGCGTTCATCCCGCTGGTGGGCGCGGTCATCTCGGGTGCGCTCGCCGTGGTGGTGGGCCTGGTGACCCAGGGCGTCTTCACCGGGGTGATGACGCTGGTGGTGGTCCTGGCCGTGCAGCAGATCGAGGGCCACATCCTGCAGCCGTTCATCCTCGGCCGTGCCGTACGGGTGCATCCGCTCGCGGTGGTGCTCTCGGTGGCCGCGGGCGGCCTGGTCGCCGGGATCGGCGGGGCGGTGGTGGCCGTGCCGCTCGTCGCCGTGACGAACACGGTGGTGGGTTACCTGCGGGCGTACTCCCGCGAGGCCGCCCTCAAACAGGCGCCGCAGCCGCGGGGCGCCACCGCGCTGGACGTCGCGCCGGTGGAGCGGGAACGCACCGCCGAGTAGACCCGGGCAACGCGAAGGGCCCCTCCGACCAGAGGTCGGAGGGGCCCTTCGCGTATCGAACGACGCGTCCTACTCGGAGAGCACTGCCTCAGAGTCCAGCGTCACGCCGACCGCCTGGATCACGGCGGCGATCTTGAAGGCTTCCTGGATCGTCTCGCGGTCGACCCCGGCCTTGCGCAGGACCTGCTCGTGCGAGTCCAGGCACTGGCCGCAGCCGTTGATCGCGGAGACCGCGAGAGACCACAGCTCGAAGTCGACCTTCTCCACGCCCGGGTTGCCGATGACGTTCATCCGCAGGCCGGCGCGCATCGTCCCGTACTCCGGGTCGGAGAGCAGGTGGCGCGTGCGGTAGAAGACGTTGTTCATCGCCATGACGGCCGCGGCCGACTTGGCGGCGGTGTACGCCTCGGGGGAGAGGTTCGCCTTCGCCTCGGGCTCCAGCTCGCGCAGCACCTTCGGGGAGCGGGAGGCGATCGCGCAGGCGAGCACCGTGCCCCAGAGCTGCTGCTTGGGCAGGTCCGAGTTGCCGATGACCGAGCCGAGGTTCAGCTTCAGGTCCTTGGCGTAGTCCGGTACGGCGGACTTCAGTTCGTCGAGTGCCATGTCAGTACCTTCCGTTCACTCGCCCGAGAGCAGCGCGACCGGGTCGAGCGTCTCGTCGCCCTGGGTCCAGTTGCAGGGGCAGAGCTCGTCGGTCTGGAGGGCGTCGAGGACCCGGAGGACCTCCTTGGGGTTACGGCCCACGGAACCGGCGGTCACCATCGTGAACTGGATCTCGTTGTTCTGGTCGACGATGAAGACGGCGCGCTGAGCGAAGCCGTCCGCGCCCTCGATGCCGAGGTCACGCATGAGCTCGTGCTTCGAGTCGGCCAGCATCGGGAAGGGCAGGTCCGTCAGGTCCGGGTGGTCCTTGCGCCAGGCGTGGTGCACGAACTCGGAGTCACCGGAGAAGCCGAGGATCTGGGCGTCGCGGTCAGCGAACTCGTCGTTCAGCTTGCCGAAGGCGGCGATCTCGGTCGGGCACACGAAGGTGAAGTCCTTGGGCCACGCGAAGACGATCTTCCACTTGCCCTCGTAGGTCTTGTGGTCGATCTGCTTGAACTCGGCGCCCTTCTCCAGGGAGACGCAGGCGGTCAGATCGAACTGGGGGAACTTGTCACCGACAGTGAGCACGGACTCTCCTTGCAGCGTAGGAACCCGGGTAAGGGGCTCCAGGGGGTTGGACTGCTGTCGATCGTGGCACAGAGTGCATTGATTAGGGAAATAGCTACACTCTGTTCTGTTGATCGGAGGTGGCTATCAGTGCGAGCCATAAATAGGGGCAAGCAGCCCAGCCTGGCCCAGCTGCGTGCCTTCGCGGCCGTGGCCGAACATCTGCACTTCAGGGACGCGGCGGTAGCAATAGGGATGAGCCAGCCCGCGCTCTCCGGTGCCGTGTCCGCCCTGGAGGAGACACTCGGTGTCACCCTGCTCGAGCGTACGACCCGCAAGGTGCTGCTCTCGTCGGCCGGCGAGCGCCTCGCGGTGCGGGCCAGGGCCGTGCTCGAAGAGGTCGGGGCGCTGATGGAGGAGGCCGACGCGGTGCGCGCGCCGTTCACCGGGGCGCTGCGGCTCGGCGTGATCCCGACGGTGGCGCCTTACCTGCTGCCCACGCTCATAGGACTCGTCCACGAGAAGTACCCGGACCTGGACCTCCAGGTGCACGAGGAGCAGACCTCCTCGCTGATCGAGGGGCTCGGTGCCGGACGGCTCGACCTGCTCCTTCTCGCCGTGCCGCTCGGCGTGCCCGGCGTCACCGAACTCCCCCTGTTCGACGAGGACTTCGTGCTCGTCACGCCGCTCGACCACTGGCTCGGCGGCCGGGAGGGAATCCCGCGCGAAGCCCTGCGCGAGCTGAACCTGCTGCTGCTCGACGAGGGGCACTGCCTGCGCGACCAGGCCCTGGACATCTGCCGGGAGGCCGGGCGCGCCGACGCCCCCGTGACCACGACGGCCGCCGGGCTCTCCACCCTCGTACAGCTGGTGGCCGGCGGGCTCGGCGTGACGCTGCTCCCGCGCACCGCGGTCCGCGTGGAGACCAGCCGCAGCAATCAGCTGCTCACCGGGTACTTCGCGGACCCGGCGCCGACCCGGCGGATCGCCCTGGCGATGCGTACGGGCGCCGCGCGCGCGGCGGAGTACGAGGCGCTGGCCGCCGCGATGCGGGGGGCCGTGAAGCCGTTGCCGGTGCGGGTGGTGTGACCCCGCACCGGCAACGTACCGCCCCTGGTGGGGGAGTTACTCCGTGCGCAGGCCGTCCGGGCGCATCATGCGCCACAGCGGCGGCAGGCTGAGCACGGTCACGACCGCGACGAGGGCGGCGCCCGCGACCGTCAGGGGGGCGAAGAGCCACCAGTCGGTGACCGACTTCTGGATCATGCGGACCATGACCCAGCCGAGGCCGAGCCCGCCCGCCACGGCGAGCGCGAGGCCGATCGCGACCGGGATCGCGGTCTGCCACAGGATCGACCACGCCATCGACGCGCGGCGCGTGCCGAACGCGGTGAGGGCGGCGAGGAGGCGCTTGCGCTCCCGCAGTTGCTCGATCATCGAGACCAGCATGGACGCCGCGATGAGCGCCATCGTCGCCATCGCGCCGATCTGCAGGCCGGTCTGGATGGTGGCGTACTGCTTGTCGCGCTCGACCGCCCGAAGCGTCATCACCTGGAGGAACGGGTCGACGTGGGCCGCGGTGTTGCGGATGTACTCCTCGGCGTCCGGGGATTTCGGGTCCACCTGGATCATCGCCGTCGTCGAGGCGTCCTTCATCTTGGAGACGTCGATCGCGCCGGGCGTCGCGTAGATGCCGTCGTGCAGGTCGCCGCCCGGGTCGGGGCGGGCCTTGACCGTGCGGGCGTCGGCGGGCAGCGTCCAGGGGACGTGCCGCTTGCCGGGGTCGTCCCAGCTGTCGACGCTCAGGTCGACCGGCTTGCCGGGGCGGGCCGACTTGTCCACCCACGCGTTCAGCCTCTTGTTGCCGGTGTGCACGACGAAGGTGTCGCCGTCCCGGCACGAGCCGATGCGGGCCAGCTCACGCAGGTTCGCGCAGGTGCCGACCGTCAGCTCCGTGAGGGGCCGGAAGTCCTCGCCGCTCTCCAGCTTGCCCGGCCGCACGACGTACGAGGTGGTCGTGGCGATGACGTTCTTGACGCCCTTGGTGGCGCGGAACTTCTCGATCATCCGTCCGGCGAGCGCACCGTCGCCGACTTCCGCGCGCACCGAGATCTTGGCCCGGGCGGGGTCGTTGTCCGTCGTCGTGTTGAAGTCGTCGTGCATCGCGACGAACAGCATCTGCAGGGCGATGGCGCCCGCCACCGCGACCGTGATGCCGCTGACCGCACGTGCCGCCGTACCGCTGCTCAACTGGAGCCTTCGGGTGGCCAGTTGCCAGGGCACGGGCCCGCCGCCGCGCAGCCGCGTCACGCTGGTCTCGACGAGCCAGGGCAGCAGCACCGCCAGGCCCACCAGGGTGAGCGTCGCGCCGGCGCCGATGGCGAAGACCGGCGGGGCGTAGTCGCCGCCGACCCGGCCCGCGGCAAGGAGGATGCCGAGGCCGACGAGCGGCATCACGACGCGCCACCACAGGCGGCGCTTGCGCGGCTTGGTGTTGCGCACGACGCCCAGCGGCTCGATGGAGACGGCCCGCAGCGAGATCAGCGTGACGACGACGGAGGTGACCGGCACGGCGAGCAGGACGAGGACGGCGAGACCGGGCACCGGCACCACGTCGGAGGGGAACGCGCTGATCTTCCACCCTTCGAGGGTGCCGATCACCTCGCGCACGCCCAGGAAGAACAGACCGCCGAGCGCCAGGCCGAGCAGCGCGCCGCACAGGGCCTCGCCCGCCGCGATCCGCCGCACGCTGTGGGCGTCCGCGCCGACCAGACGCAGCGCGGCCAGACGCCGGTCGCGCCGGTCGCCGCCGAAGCGGACCGCCGTGCCGACGAAGATGACCACTGGGGTCAGCAGGACCACGCAGATCAGGACGACCAGGACGATCAGCAGCGGGTCCAGGGGTTCCGCGGGTTCCTTGTAGCCGAAGTCGGCCACGCGGTGGCCGCCCTTGGCCGGGGTGAGGGCGTCGGAGCCCGCGTAGTAGTAGAGCTCCCTGGGGTTGGTCAGGCCCGCGTCGCCGATGGTGCCCGTGACCCGGTACTCACCGAACCGCTCCTTCAGGAGGGCGCCGTCGGAGCTGTCCAGGAGTTCGCGCAGGGCGGGCGAGACGACCATCTCGCCGTCCGCCGGGATCTTCTCAAGGCCGGGCGGCAGGGCCGGGTGCGCGCCGTCGGCGCGCAGCACGCGGCCGCTCACCGTCGCGTCGCGGAAGTCGGTGGGAAGGTCCCGCTGGAGGACCGTGGAGTCCGAGCGCTCGACCTTCTTGCCCGAGAACTGGTCCTCGGCCGAGCGGGCCACCGAGCGGTCCTCGCGGTGCTGGAGCAGCGTGGGCACGGACGCGGCGCCGAGCAGCAGGGCCACGCCGAGGCCGACGCCGACCGCCGTCAGGAGGGTGCGGGTCCAGCCCTCGCGGCCGCCGCCGACGGCGAAGCGGATGCCCATGGCGAGGTCGCGGACGAAGGCGCGGGGTCCCCCCTTGGACACGGTCGCGGTGGCGTCGGCGAGCGGCGGCCGGGCCACCGTCTCGGCCTTGGCGCGCGAGTCGAGACTCATATCGCCCGCTCCATGTCCCGTGACCTGCCGTCGCGTACGACGATCTCGCGGTCGGAGTAGGCGGCGACCCGCGTCTCGTGCGTGACCAGGACCACGGCGGCGTTCGTCGAGCGCGCGGCGTCGGTGAGCAGTTCCATGACGCGCTCGCCGTTGAGGGAGTCCAGGGCGCCGGTGGGTTCGTCGGCGAAGAGCACGCGCGGGCTCGTGGCGAGCGCGCGGGCCACGGCGACGCGCTGGCCCTGCCCGCCGGAGACTTCGCCGGGCCGCTTGGCGGCCACGTCCTCGACCTCCAGGTGCTCCATCCACGTACGGGCGGTCGCCTCGGCGTCCTTGCGCTTGGCGCCGTTGAGCCGCAGGGGGAGCGCGACGTTCTCCACGCACGTCAGCTCGGGGACGAGCTGCCCGAACTGGAAGACGAAGCCGAACTCGCTGCGGCGCAGGGCGCTCAGCGTGGCGTCCGGCAGGCCGGTGAGCTCGCGGCCGTTGTACGTGATGGAGCCCGAGTCGGGCCTGACGATCCCCGCGAGGCAGTGCAGGAGCGTGGACTTTCCGGAGCCGGAGGGGCCCATCACGGCGACGACCTCGCCGGGGTGGATGGAGAATTCGGCGTCGTCGAGCGCGGTGGTCGGACCGTACGCCTTGCGGAGCCCGGAGGCGGTGAGAAGGGAACCGGCGGGGGTCATGCGGAGCGGACCTCCTGGGCGAGCTTGCCGAGGCGTGCGGCGGCGAGTTCCAGCCAGCGCAGATCGGCTTCGAGATGGAAGAGGGCGTGGTCGCAGATCAGCTGGTCGGCGAGGTCGCCCTTGCGCTTGCGGTCGGTGAGTATGCGCATCAGGCGCAGGTGTTCGGCGCGCTGGGCGTCGAGCATCTCCGAGGCGTCGCGCTCGGTGAGGAGCGCGAGGACGACCTTCGTGTAGAGGGTCGACTGGAGGTAGGGCTCGGGCTTCTCGGGGGTGGCGAGCCAGCGCTCGACATCGGTGATGCCGGCTTCGGTGATCGCGTACCGCTTGCGCTCGGGGCCGCCGCCCGCCTCTATGCCGTCGACCTCAACGAGGCCGTTCTTCAGGAGGCGGGACATGGTCGAGTAGACCTGCCCGTAGTGCAGAGGCTTGTCGTGCCCGAACTTCTCGTCGAAGGTGCGCTTGAGGTCGTAGCCGTGGCGCGGGCCCGACTCAAGAAGGCCGAGGAGGGTGTGACCGATGGACATGCGGAGCACTCTACACCGTGTGTATACGTGGCATGTATACCTGTCACGGGGTGCTCACAGGTTCGAAACGCGGGCAACCTTCTGAGGCTTGTGTTCGTCGGTAATCAGGGACAGGTGCTCATTGTCACGTCCGGAAAAGACCGGATCGGCAGGCGTTTGTCCCAGGGTGCGGTGTTAGCTTCATGAGCTGACTCGACGTACGCATGAGGACTAGACGGAAGCGGAGCACTCAGAGCCATGGGCCGAGCGGAAGAGCGACAGGCGCGGCAGCGCGGCGCGCGCCGGGCAGCGCGCGTACGCCCAGCCGGCGGCGGCAAACCCAAGCGCACGGGCATACGCCGCTTCTTCACGCTGAAGAAGATACTCGGGACGTTCTTCGGGATCTGCCTGCTGGGCATGCTCGGCTTCGTCGTCCTCTATATGATGGTCGACGTGCCCGAGGGCAACGCGGCGGCCAAGCTCCAGAGCAACGTCTACAAGTACAAGAACGGCGATGTCATCGCCAGGACCGGCGAGCTGAACCGCGAGGTCGTCGACCTGGCCAAGGTGCCCAAGAAGGTCCAGCGCACGTTCGTGGCCGCCGAGAACAAGTCCTTCTACAAGGACAAGGGCGTCGACTTCAAGGGCACGGCCCGCGGCCTGATCAACACCGTCACCGGCAAGGGCAAGCAGGGCGGCTCGACGATCACCCAGCAGTACGTCAAGAACTACTACCTGACGCAGGACCAGACGGTGACCCGTAAGTTCCGGGAACTGGTCATCTCGCTGAAGGTGGACCAGAACAGCAGCAAGGACAAGATCCTCGCCGGGTACATCAACACCAGCTACTACGGCCGCGGCGCCTACGGCATCCAGGCCGCCGCCCAGGCGTACTACGGCATCGACGCCGAGAAGCTGAACGTCACGCAGGGCGCCTACCTCGCCGCGCTCCTCCAGGCCCCTAGCCAGTACGACTACAGCTCCGCCACGCCCGCCAGCAAGAAGCTGGTCAAGGCCCGCTGGAACTACGTGCTCGACAACATGGTCGAGGAGAACTGGCTGTCGGCGAGCGAGCGCGAGGGCCTGACGTTCGACAAGCCGGACGAGCCCAAGGCGGCGCCCGGCCTGGAGGGCCAGGCGGGCTATCTCGTGAAGGAGGCCAAGGCCGAGGTCATGAAGGCCGGCCACCTCAGCGAGGAGCAGTTCGACGCGGGCGGCTACACGATCACGCTCAACATCGACAAGAAGAAGCAGAAGCTTCTCGAGAAGGCCGTCGACAAGAAGCTGAACGACCAGCTCGACCCCGACAAGCGCAAGGCCGACGCCCGGGTGCAGGCGGGCGCCGCGTCCGTCGACCCCAAGACCGGCAAGGTCCTGGCCATGTACGGCGGCGAAGACTACGTCAAGCACTACACGAACAACGCCACCCGGCGTGACTACCAGCCGGCCTCCACCTTCAAGCCGCTGATCCTCGCCGCGGCCCTGGAGAACGGCGCCAAGACGCAGTCCGGCCAGCCGATCACGGCGAGCACGGTCTACGACGGCACCAGCGAGCGCCCGGTCAAGGGCAGCGACGTCGCCTTCGCGCCGCCGAACGAGGACGACAAGAGCTACGGCCCGGTCACCGTCCAGAAGGCGATGAACAAGTCCATCAACTCCGTCTTCGCGCAGATGGGCGTGGACGTCGGCATGGACGAGGTCCTGGAGACCGCGGGCAAGCTCGGCATGGACGTCGAGGATCTGCCCGCCGTGCCCGCCCAGACCCTGGGCACCATGGGCGCGAGCCCGCTGGAGATGGCGGGCGTCTACGCGACGCTCGACAACCACGGCAAGAAGGTCACCCCGCAGATCGTGGCGTCCGTCGAGCACAAGGACCGCACGATCGAACTGCCGGACGCGATCGGCGAACAGGTCGTCGAGCGCGGCACCGCCGACTCGCTCACCTCGGTCCTGACCGGCGTGGTCGACGACGGAACGGGCCGCGCGGTGCGCAGCCCCGTACAGGACGTGGCGGGCAAGACCGGTACGTCCGACGACAACAAGTCGGCCTGGTTCACCGGCTACACGCCGAAGCTGGTCACCTCCGTCGGCCTGTTCGGCGAGGGCGCCGCGGGCACCGCCGAGCAGAGCAAGCAGGTCTCCATGAGAGGCGCGGGCGGTCTGCCGCGTGTCGACGGCGGCAGCTTCCCGGCGCAGATCTGGGCGGCGTACACCTTCGACGCGATGGGCTCGCCCAGCGAGTTCGATCTGGACACCTCGATGGGCGCGGCCGTCGCGCCGCCCCCGGAGCCGACGACGCAGGCCCCCAAGGAGCCGACGGAGGAGCCCTCGGAGACCGAGGACCCGACGACGAAGCCGCCGACGGACGACCCGACGACGGAGAAGCCGACGGAGGAGCCGACCACCGAGGAGCCGACGGAGGAGCCCACCACCCAGGAGCCGACGGACGATCCGGAGGAGCCGGACCCGACGGACTCCATCGAGATCCCGGAGAACCCGAACGGGCGGCCCGGCAGGGACTGACGGCCCCATGGCACGGCGAAGGCGCCGGAAGCATCCGCTTCCGGCGCCTTCGCCGTGCACCGCAGCGCGCTCAGCTGTGGTTCAGCTCGAACCAGACGACCTTTCCGGTGCTCAGGCGCGTCGCGCCCCAGCGCCGGGCCAGCTTGTTGACCAGGTAGAGCCCACGACCGCCCTCGTCCGTGGCCCGCGCCTGGCGCAAGCGCGGCAGTTGCGGCACGTCGTCGCCGACCTCGCAGCGCAGCACGTCCGTACGCAGCAGGCGCAGGGTCACGGGGCGTGACGCGTACCGCACGGCGTTCGTGACGACCTCGCTGACCAGGAGCTCCAGGGAATCGGTCAACTCCTCCAGACCCCAGCGCTCCAATGCGCTGCGGGCCAGGCGGCGGGCGCGGGCGGGCGTGGCGTCCTCCGGTTCCAGGAACCAGTACGCGACGTCGCTCGGCGCGATGCCGTCGAAGCGGGCGGCGAGCAGCGCGATGTCGTCGTCCCGGTCGCCGGGGCCGAGCATGTCGAGCACGTCGTCGCAGAGGGCCTCAAGGGGCGGCGGATGGTCATGGCCCGTCAACTGGGCGGTGGCGGCGAGCCGTTCGCGAAGCTGCTCTATGCCCGTCCACACGTCGCGCAGACGGGACTCGACGAGGCCGTCCGTGTAGAGCAGCAGCGTGGCGCCCGCGGGCGCGTCAAGCTCCACGGCCTCGAAGTCCACGCCGCCCACGCCGATGGGGGCGCCCGGCGGGACCCGCAGGACCTCCGCGCGGCCGCCCAGGTGCAGCAGGACGGGCGGCGGATGACCGGCGTTGGCGATGGTGATGCGGTGCGCGACCGGGTCGTAGACCGCGTAGAGGCAGGTCGCCATGCGGTCCGAGCCGAGCCGCTGGGCCTGCTCGTCCAGGTGGTGCAGGACCTCCTGGGGCGGCAGGTCGAGCCCGGCCAGGGTCTGTGCGGTCGTCCGCAGCTGACCCATGATCGCCGCCGATGTCATGGAGTGCCCCATGACGTCACCCACGACGAGCGCGACCCGGCTGCCGGGCAGCGGGATCGCGTCGTACCAGTCGCCGCCGACCCGGGCCGTCTCGGCGGCCGGGAGATAGCGGGACGCGAGGCGCACGCCGGTGGGGCGCGGCAGGGTCTCGGGCAGCATCGTGCGCTGCAGTTCGTCGGCGATGTACGCCTCGCGGCCGTAGAGCACGGCCTTGTCGATGCCGAGCGCGCTGTGCGTGGCCAGTTGGGCGGCGACGAGGAGGTCGTCGTTCTCGAACGCGGGCCGGTCGGGGCGGCGCAGGAACACCGCCGCGCCGATCACCCGGCGTCTGCCCCGCAGCGGCGCGAGGATCGTGCGCTGCCCCGAGGGCACGGAGCGCCCCTCGCCGAGCAGTTCGGGCAGCGCGGCGCGGGCGGCGGGGGCGTCGGCGAAGACCGGGCGCACGCCGCGCAGGACCTCGGCGAGGGCACCGCCGGGGCGCACCTCGCACAGCTCGGTGGTCGTCACCAGGTCGCTCTGCACCTGGAGGGAGGGCATGACGGCGCCGTCGGTGTCGGGCTCCTCCGCCCCTTCCTCGATCGAACGCAGCCGGTCGGTGCGGCGCAGCCGCAGGATGAGCGCGCCGCTCGGCCGCTCCTCGCCGACCGGCAGCGGGTCGCGCAGATAGACCAGTATCGCGTCGGAGAACGTCGGCACCGTGGCCCGGCACAGGCCCATGACGATCTCGTCCAGGTCGATGCCGCGGGCGATGCGCCGGGTCGCGGCGCCCACGAAGCGCAGCCGGTCGCCGTCGCGCCGCATCGCCGCGGGGCCCGCGGGTCGTGGCTGTCCCGTACGCCGCTCCTCACCGCCGGGGGCGCCCGTAAGGACGCCGTCGGGCTCGTCGTGTCCGCCGCCCTGCCCGTCACCCTGCCCGGTTCCCTGGTCGGGGCGCGGCCGGTGCGGGTCGGGCTGCTGTCCGGGGAGCCCGGACGGCTGGGAGTGCTCGTCACTCGGGCTCGCGGTGCAGTCGCCCGTACGGGCCTGGGCCTGTGCGGGGAGAGCGGCCGCGCCCGGGGTGTCCCGCGCCTTGCGGGCACGCGCCTGCGCCCCGCGGGGTTCCGCGGGGGCGGCGGGCCGGGCAGCTCGGGGCTGTCGGCCCTCGTCGGGGATGGAGTGCTCCGTCACGCGTTTCGAATCCGTCCGTCCGGGGCTGCGCCTTGGTGTCCGGTGGCTACGTTGGTCAGCCGCGTCGGCAGTGCATAAAGAGCTGGTGCTCGGGTGGTACTTCGGTGCTCGCCGGGGCGTAGGAGTACGTGTCCTCTTCGAGGATGTCGAAGCCCGCGTCACGTACGACCTGCCGCAGTTCCTCCCGCAGGTAACCGGATACCCGGATTGTGTGCCCCAGGAACGGAATCCCCGCGTCGTCCAGGTCGGCCTCGACCATGGACAGCGCGAGCAGGCCGCCGGGGCGCAGCAGTCCGTGCAGCAGCCGCAGAGCGTACGGGATTTCGGCGCGCGGCAGCATCAGGAGAGCGAAGAATGCCGCGATCCCGTCGAACGTCCCGATGCCGTCCGGGCCTTCGGCGCGCAGTGCCGCCACGTCGAGCTGCCGGAATTCGGCGTTGTGCGCGGGCACGTTCTTCCTGGCGAGGTCGAGCATGCCCGAGGAGAGGTCGATGCCCAGGACGAGGTGCCCGGCGTCGGCGAGTTGACGGGAGGTCGGGACGCCGGTGCCGCAGCCCACGTCGAGCACCCTGGAACCGGGCGGCAGTGCGTCGGCGAGCCGGCGGCCCGCGGCCAGCTGCCCGTCCTTGTGGGGGAAGGCCTCGTCGTAGTGCCTGCCGATGGCGTCGAAGGCCTCGGCCTGGCCCGTCCGGTCGGGCAGCGGGCCGGGTGGCCCGCCGTACCCGTCGAACTCGCTCGCCTCGCTCACGTTCTGCCGCCCCTCGATGACATCCTGTCAGGCAACGCGCAAGCTCAGGGAGTTGCTGCTGAGTTGCTGCTGTGCGCCCTTGCGGAGGACGATCCTACGTTTGAACCATGGGGGCGCATCAAGGGTCTCATGACGTCACATGCGCGGGCGTGCGGTCCCAGTCATCCGGAAGGGGTGGAATCGCCCAGTCCGGATCGGGCCGCCAGTGCTGCCAGTTGTCCGAAAAGGGCCGGCCCCACGAGCGGATCACGTCGATGGCGGCCTGCCCGGCCGCCCGTACCTCCCGTGCCTTTTCGGCGCCCATCAGGCCGGCGCGCTGGGCCTGGGCGAACTCGTCCTCGTCGTGCCACTGCCACGTCCGGTCCGGCCGTACGGAGATGTCCAGAAAGTGATCCTCGGAATCGATGCCTCCGGCCCAACGGGTGCGTGGCTCCTCGAGGTTCACGTACCAGCTCCTGAACCGCCATCCCGGGTCCCAGAAGAGCCACACCGACCACGGTTCCGCGGGGCGTGCCAGCTTCAGCACGCCGGTGCCGGACCAGTGGCCCCTGCGCAGGGCGCGAGGCTTCGTGTAGCGGGTGGCGAGTGGCTCCTGATGGACGGAAGTCCCGTCGGCCATGACGGGTTTCACGCATTCCGTGCCGGGCGCCATCCAGACGGCGAGCAGCTCTTCGGTGTCCCGTACGACCGTGACGGGCCGGCAGATGTGAATGCCGTTCCCGGCGTTCTCCTTGTACCGCCACAGGACGTGGGAGCCGGGGGCCCAGCGTGCTGTTTCGCTGCTCGTCGTTGGCGGCGTGGTGAGGTCTGTCATGCAGAGATATTAGTCGCCGCCCGGACAAGGTTTTCAGAACTTGTCCGGGCGTAAAGGAAAACAGCCTGGGAGAGCGCCCTAGGGATGCGTCATCCGCAGCACGTCCAACGCCTCGTCCAACTGCGCCAGGGTGAGGTCGCCCCGCTCGACGTACCCGCTCTCCAGAACGACCTCCCGGATGGTCTTCCGCTCGGCGAGGGACTTCTTGGCGACCTTCGCCGCCTCCTCGTATCCGATGTACTTGTTCAGCGGGGTGACCACGGAGGGCGAGGACTCGGCGTACTCCCTGGCCCGCTCGGCGTTCGCGGTGATTCCGTCGACCGTCCGGTCGGCGAGGAGCCGCGAGACGTTGGTGAGGAGCCGCACGGACTCCAGGACGTTCTTGGCGATGACCGGCAGCATCACGTTCAGCTCGAAGTTGCCGGCGGCGCCCGCGGCGGCGACCGTCGCGTCGTTGCCGGTGACCTGCGCGGCGACCATGAGCACCGCTTCGGGGATGACCGGGTTCACCTTCCCCGGCATGATCGACGAACCGGGCTGCAGATCGGGCAGGTTGATCTCGGCGAGCCCGGTCCGCGGCCCCGAGGCCATCCAGCGCAGGTCGTTGGCGATCTTCGTGAGGCCGACCCCGATCGTCCGCAGCTGCCCGCTGGTCTCGACGATGCCGTCGCGTGCGCCCTGGGCCTCGAAGTGGTCCCTGGCCTCGGTGAGCGGAAGCCCCGTGGCCCGTGCCACCTCCTCGATCACGGCCGCCGAGAAGCCGGGCGGGGTGTTGATGCCGGTGCCCACCGCCGTTCCGCCGAGCGGCAGTTCGGCGAGGCGGGGCAGCGAGGCCTTCAGCCGCTCCACGCCGTAGCGCACCTGGGCCGCGTATCCGCCGAACTCCTGGCCCAGGGTCACGGGCGTGGCGTCCATCAGGTGCGTGCGCCCGGACTTCACCACGTCGGCGAACTCCGCCGACTTCCGCTCCAGGGCGGTCGCCAGATGTTCGAGCGCGGGGATCAGGTCCTGGGTCACGGCGCCGGTGGCCGCGATGTGGATCGAGGAGGGGAAGACGTCGTTCGAGGACTGGGACGCGTTCACGTGGTCGTTCGGGTGGACGCTGCGGCCGAGCCGCTCGGAGGCCAGCGTCGCGAGGACCTCGTTGGTGTTCATGTTGGACGACGTGCCGGAGCCGGTCTGGAAGACGTCCACGGGGAAGTGCTCGTCCCAGCGGCCTTCGACCACCTCGCCCGCCGCGTCCGCGATCGCCTCGGCGACGTCCTTGTCGAGCACCCCGAGGTCCGCGTTGACCTTCGCGGCCGCCGCCTTGACCTGGGCCAGCGCGGCGATGTGCGCGCGCTCCAGGCGCTGTCCGGAGACGGGGAAGTTCTCCACCGCCCGCTGCGTCTGCGCCCGCCACTTGGCGTGCGCGGGGACCCGCACCTCGCCCATGGAGTCGTGTTCGATCCGGTACTCACCGCTTGCGCTTGCGCTGGCGTCGCTGGTCATGCCTCGAACCTACCTCTCCGTCAGACCTCGCTGAAAAGTTGAGCACTTGTCTTGTTCTAGGTATTCCCCCTGCTCCTACTCACCAGTAAAACCGTGGGTAACACCAACCGGGGAGGCGCAATGAAGCGCACCAGACAGGGCCGCCGGGGCAGGCCGCGACGTATGTTCGCGGCGGCCGTGGCGATGGCGGCGGTGCTCGGCACCGCGGCGGGCGCGCCCGCCCAGGCGGCGGACGGCGCGGCGGACGGCAAGGACCGCGGGAGCGCCGCTCCCGCCTCCACGCCGCTGCCGCCGGAGCTGGAGAAGATCAGGGCGGCCGAGGCCACCGAGCTCTACGGCGACCCGGCCGAGCGCCCGCTCGCCGACCGCAGGACCGGCCTCATCTCGCTCGGCGACAGCGAGATCTCGGGGGAGGGCGTCGGGACGTACGAACCCGGCACCGACGGCCCCGACAACTGGTGCCACCGCTCCCCGGACGCCGCGATCCACCGCACCGGCATCCCCGCGGACGAGACGTACAACGTCGCCTGCTCGGGAGCGCAGACCGTCAACATCAGGATCGGCGGCCAGCAGCAGTACCCCGACGAGCTGGTGCAGAGCGACAGTCTCGCCGTCAAGGCACGCAACACGAAGATCAAGGCGGTGCTGCTCGTCATCGGGGCCAACGACGACCTCCAGTTCGCGCCCGTGATGACCGACTGCGTGACGCGTTTCCTGCTCAGCCAGGGCGCCTGCGCGGGCAAGTACACGGCGGGCTGGCAGGCGCGGGTCGACGCGCTCGTGCCCAAGGTCGAGCAGTCGATCCGCGACCTGAAGACCGTCATGAGGGACGCGGGATACGCGGGCGACGACTACAAGCTGGTCGTCATGGGCTATCCGAGCCCGATCGGCCCCGACTTCCGGGACAACCCCAGGTTCCCCGGCAAGCTGGCGTGCGGCGGCCTCGGCTACGACTCCGACACCGAGTGGGGCCGCAACTACGCCGTCCCCACCTTCGAGACCGGCATGCGCAAGGCGGTCAAGGCCGCGGGCGCGACCTACCTCGACAACTCGCGCCTCTTCCACGGCCATGAGGTCTGCATGGAGGACACCTGGGCGCGCGGTCTCTACGTGGACCTCTCCAACCCCTTCCCGCCGGACTCCAATTCGGTCCGCCAGTCCTTCCACCCCAACGCCCGCGGCCACGCCGCCTTCGCCTCCTGCCTCACGCAGCTGTACGACTCAGGCCTCAGCGAGGCCGGTTGCGCGGACCCGGCGAGCACGGGCAGCCCGAAGCTCTACCCGGGCGGCTGGGACGACGCGTACAAGCCGCTCAAGAACGCGGGCACGGGGACCTGCCTGGACGTCGACGCGTCCAAGAGCCGCAACGGCACCAAGGTCCAGGGCTGGGACTGCACCGGCAACCGCAACCAGACCTGGTGGTACGACGGCGGTCCCGGCGGGCAGCGTTCGCTGCACACGGGGCTGACCCAGGACCGCTGCCTGGACGTGCCCGACGGCGCGTACAAGGAAGGCACCGCGGTCACGCTCTGGAACTGCCACGGCGGCGGCAACCAGAAGTTCGTCCGTGACGCGGGCACCGTGCGTCCCGCCGCCGACACCGGGCTCTGTCTGACCCTGGTGGGGGCCAAGGAGCCGGTGCGGCTGCAGAAGTGCACGGGGGCGGCGAACCAGCGGTTCGCCTAGGCGCCCGCCTTCGCGGGAACTGCGCGACCTGCGCCGCGGGTGCGTCGTGGCTGGTCGCGCAGTTCCCCGCGCCCCTCAAAAGATCAGGCCAGGCCGGGACCGCGCACCGGGATGGACGTGAACGTCGGCTCCGGGGCCGGGTTCTGGAAGAAGTCGTTGCCCTTGTCGTCGACCACGATGAAGGCCGGGAAGTCCTCCACCTCGATCTTCCACACCGCCTCCATGCCGAGCTCCTCGTACTCGACGACCTCGACCTTCTTGATGCAGTCCTGGGCCAGACGCGCGGCGGGGCCGCCGATCGAGCCCAGGTAGAAGCCGCCGTGCGCGTCACAGGCGTCGGTGACCTGCTTGGAGCGGTTGCCCTTGGCGAGCATGACCTTGGAGCCGCCCGCCGCCTGGAACTGCTCCACGTAGGAGTCCATGCGGCCGGCCGTCGTCGGGCCGAAGGAGCCGGAGGCGTAGCCCTCGGGGGTCTTGGCGGGGCCCGCGTAGTACACGGGGTGGTCCTTCAGGTACTGCGGCATCTCCTCGCCCGCGTCGAGCCGCTCCTTGATCTTGGCGTGCGCGATGTCGCGGGCCACGACGAGGGGGCCGGTGAGCGAGAGGCGGGTCTTCACCGGGTGCTTGGTGAGCTCGGTGAGGATGTCGTCCATGGGCTGGTTGAGGTCGATCTTCACGACATCAGCAGCCTCGTCGAGGTGAGAGTCCTCGGTGTCCGGCAGGAAGCGCGCCGGGTCCGTCTCCAGCTGCTCCAGGAAGACGCCCTCGGCGGTGATCTTCGCGGTGGCCTGGCGGTCGGCCGAGCAGGACACGGCGATCGCGACGGGCAGCGAGGCGCCGTGCCGGGGCAGGCGCACCACGCGCACGTCGTGGCAGAAGTACTTGCCGCCGAACTGCGCGCCGATGCCGATCTTCTGCGTCAGCTCGAAGACCTTCTCCTCCAGCTCCTTGTCGCGGAAGCCGTGGCCGGTGGGCGAGCCCTCGGCGGGCAGCTCGTCCAGGTAGTGCGCGGAGGCGTACTTCGCGGTCTTCAGCGCGAACTCGGCGCTGGTGCCGCCGACGACGATCGCCAGGTGGTACGGCGGGCAGGCGGCCGTGCCCAGCGAGCGGATCTTCTCCTCCAGGAACTTCATCATGGAGGTCTCGTTCAGGACGGCCTTCGTCTCCTGGTAGAGGAACGACTTGTTCGCCGAGCCGCCGCCCTTGGCCATGAAGAGGAACTTGTAGGCGCCGCCGTCGGTCGCGTACAGCTCGATCTGGGCCGGGAGGTTGGAGCCGGTGTTCTTCTCCTCCCACATGTTCAGGGGGGCCATCTGCGAGTAGCGCAGGTTCAGCTTCGTGTACGCGTCGTAGATGCCGTGCGAGAGCGCCTTCTCGTCCTCACCTTCGGTGAGGACGTTCTGGCCGCGCTTGCCCATGACGATGGCCGTGCCGGTGTCCTGGCACATGGGGAGCACGCCCGCGGCCGCGATGTTCGCGTTCTTCAGCAGGTCGAGCGCCACGAACTTGTCGTTGCCCGACGCCTCCGGGTCGTCGACGATGCGCCGCAGCTGGGCCAGGTGCGCGGGCCGCAGGTAGTGCTGGATGTCGTGGATCGCCTCGGCGGCGAGCGTGCGCAGCGCCTCGGGATCGACCTTGAGGAACGTCCGCCCGTCGGCCTCGAATGTGGAGACACCCTCGGAGGTCACCAGCCGGTACGGGGTGGTGTCCTCTCCCAGGGGGAGCAGATCGGAGTACTCGAACTCTGGCATTACGGCCATTCCTCACTCGGCAGACAGCGGCGCGGCCTCCATTGGCGACGCGCCAACCAGCGTAGAACGCGACGGGACGGCCGGGCTTGTGAGGTAAGGCTCAGTAGGGCTCACCGGGTTGTCCACAGGGGTAGTCGCGATCTATCGCGTTTGGGTACGCTGAATGGTGTGGACCTAGACAAGCGCCCTCAGCAGACCCACCCGGAACCGCGGCCCGCCGGCCTGCGCGCGTCGGACGCCGACCGGGACCGCACGGCGGACATCCTGCGCGAGGCGCTAGCCGAAGGGCGGCTGACCGCCGAGGAGCACGGCGAGCGGATCGACGGGGTCTATCGCGCCAAGACCATGGGTGAACTGGAGCCGCTGGTCAGCGACTTGCCCGCGGCGAGCGGCGCGGCGCACCCGACGGTGACGCCCGAGCCCGTGCCCTCCCGGCCGTCGGACGGCGTGGTGCCCCCGGTCGCCGACGAGAACATGGTCGCGGTCTTCAGCAGCTCCGCCCGCAAGGGCCGCTGGCGCGTGAGCCGCCGCACGCACGCGTACGCGATCTTCGGCAACGTGGAGATCGACCTCAGCGAGGCGATCTTCGAGCAGCGGCAGGTCGTGATCAAGGCGGTCTCCGTCTTCGGGAACGTCGAGATCCGCGTCCCGGAGAACATCTCACTGCGGGGCAACGGCACGGGTGTGCTCGGCAACTTCGAGGTGGACACGCTCGATTCGGCCGAGCGGGACGCACCGGTCGTCTTCGTCGACGGTTTCGCGGTCCTCGGCAACATCGAGGCGAAGGCGAAGCGAGGCAAGATCATTCGGGACCTGCACAAGCATCTGCGCAAGCATTTCGGCCACTGAAGGCAGGCGTCTCGGCCACTGAGGGGCGTATCCGGGCCACTGACGGCGTGAAGTTCCGTTCATCGGAACTCAGTGCATAGGCGTGTGCACAGCGGGTAGAGCTGCTGCATCGTCTCTCGCTCGCGAAGCCGTCGTCAGGAGTAGACCCGTGCTGCAGCCGTCGCATCAGTCCCTGCAGGTCGCCGCTGTTCCGGCCCAGCGTGGACCAGTGCGAGATCGGAACCAAGACGCCCCATGGCATACCGAGGCGGTGTGCCGACGAGACGAGGCCGGGCTGTTCTTCGCCCCGTCAAAGGAACCGACCGCCTCACGCCTGTCCCGGGAGGAAGCCGCGAAGCGCGTCTGCGGCGGCTGTCCGGTGATGGTCGAATGCCGGGAGCACGCCCTGCTCCAGCCCGAGCCGTACGGCGTCTGGGGCGGCCTCACGGCCGCGGAGCGCCGCGTGGTGCTCGCCAGGCGGCGCCGGCGCGAGGTGGAGCTCAAGAAGGCCGCGCACACGACCGCCGGACCGATAGCCGCGGCCGGCTAGTTCTTCGGCCCGTTCGTCGGGCCGTTCTCCGGTCGGTTCTTCGGCCGGTTCTTGTGTACGCCGAAGGGGGCGTCCCCCGCACGGGGCGCCCCCTCCGGTGTGCGCAACTCGCGCGCCCCTGAGCCTACTTGGCGCGGTCGAAGTCGATGGCGCTGTAGGCGCGCAGCTTCGCCAGCCGGTGGTCGGAGTCGATCTTGCGGATCGTGCCCGACTTGGAGCGCATGACCAGGGACGAGGTCGAGGCCGTCTCCGCGGCGTAGCGCACGCCCTGGAGCAGCTCGCCGTCCGTGATGCCGGTCGCGACGAAGAAGACGTTGTCCCCGCGGACCAGGTCGGTCGTCGAAAGCGTGCGGTCCAGGTCGTGGCCCGCGTCGAGCGCGCGCTGGCGCTCCGCGTCGTCCTTCGGCCACAGCTTGCCCTGGATCGTGCCACCGAGGCACTTGATCGCGCAGGCCGAGATGATGCCTTCGGGGGTGCCGCCGATGCCCATGAGCATGTCGACGCCGGTGCCCTCGCGCACGGCCATGATCGAACCGGCGACGTCGCCGTCCGAGATGAACTTGATGCGCGCGCCGGTCTCGCGGATCTCCTTGACGATGCCCTCGTGGCGGGGGCGGTCCAGGATCATCACCGTGACGTCCTCGGGCGAGCGGCCCTTGGCCTTGGCGACGCGGCGGATGTTGACGGACGCCGGGGCGTTGATGTCGACGTAGTCGGCGGCCTCCGGGCCCGTGACCAGCTTGTCCATGTAGAAGACCGCGGACGGGTCGAACATGGCACCGCGGTCGGCGGCGGCGAGCACGGCGATGGCGTTCGGCATCCCCTTCGCGCACAGGGTGGTGCCGTCGATCGGGTCGACGGCGATGTCGACCTCGGCGCCGGTGGAGTCGCCGATGCGCTCCCCGTTGAAGAGCATCGGGGCCTCGTCCTTCTCGCCCTCACCGATGACGACGACGCCGTTCATCGAGACGGTGGAGACGAGGGTCCGCATGGCCCTGACGGCGGCGCCGTCGGCGCCGATCTTGTCGCCGCGGCCGACCCAGCGGCCCGCGGCCATGGCGGCGGCCTCGGTGACCCGGACGAGCTCCAGGGCGAGGTTGCGGTCGGGAGCCTCGGGAGAGACTTCGAGCTCGGAAGGGAGATGATGCTCGGTCATCGGAGAGCACCTTTCTGCTGATACAAAAAAGTGGCGCGCCCGTAGGGCGTCCTTGGAAGGGCGGGGGTGGGAGACGGGAGGGCGGCCGGATGAGGGTTTGGATTGACTCTATCCGTAGGCCGACAAAATGAGCAGAGGGCCCCACGCATGAGCGGATCGGGTGCCGGGGGGAGGTCAGGGGACCACCGGGGGAAGAGCTGTGCCCGGGGCCTGAGAACATGGGTGCGTGGCAGGCAGACAAGGCAAGCAGACCGTACGGAACATGCTGTGGTCGATGGCGGTGATCGCCCTCGTCGCCGGCGTGATCTACGTCTTCATCCCGCACGACGACTCCAAGGCCCCCGTCAAGCGCGTCGACTACAGCATCGAGCTGCTGACCGCGCGACGGGCGGCGGCGTACCCCGTGGCCGCCCCCGAGGGCCTGGCCAAGGCGTGGAAGCCGACGTCGGTGCGGTTCGACGGCTCCAAGGGCGACAGCTGGCACCTGGGGTTCCTCGACCCGTCCGGTGAGTACGTCGCGGTCAAGCAGTCCACGGCCAAGCCGGTCAAGTTCATCGAGGAGGCCACGCAGCGGGCGGTGCGGACGAAGGCCACCGAGAAGATCGGCGGCCAGACGTGGCACCGCTACGAGGGGCAGACGTACGACGCCCTGGTGCGCGAGGACAAGGGCGCGACGACGGTGGTCGCGGGCACGGCGTCGTTCGGGCAGCTGACGGAGATGGCGCAGGCGCTGAAGACATCCTGAGTGGTTGTTGTTGTTCGTGGTGGTGGGTGGTACGAGTGAGGGCCCCGGCGGTAGTCGCCGGGGCCCTCACTCGTACTGGGTGTATCTCGGACTCAGACGGTCTGGATGACCTGGTCGAGCTCCAGGCGCGGGGAGCGCGGGAACCAGGCGTTCTCGGCGGGCTTGCCGATGTTGACGACCATCAGCGGGGTGTGGTCGTCGTCCAGGAACTCCTTCTGGACGCCGGCGGCGTCGAAGCCGGTCATCGGACCCGCGGCCAGACCGGCGGCGCGCACGCCGATGATGAAGTAGGCGGCCTGCAGCGCGGCGTTGAGGTGCGCGGCACCTTCACGGGCCGGACGCTCCGAGAAGAACACGTCCTTGGCCTGCGGGAAGTGCGGGAACAGCGCCGGCAGCTCCTCGTGGAACTCGTTGTCCGCGGAGAGGATCGCGACGAGCGGGGCGCCCGCGGTCTTCGGCTGGTTGCCCTCGGCCATGTGCTGGACCAGGCGCTCACGGGCCTCGGGGGAGCGGACCAGCGTGATGCGCAGCGACGACAGGTTGAAGGCGGTCGGGCCGAACTTGACCAGGTCGTAGATCGCCTGTACCTGCTCGTCGGTGACCGGCTCATCGGTGAAGGAGTTCGCGGTGCGGGCCTCGCGGAAGAGCAGGTCCTGTGCGGCGGGGTCAAGGACGAGAGACATGGATCAACCTTCTCGGTGCGTGCGTGGATCAGCTTGCGTCACCGACGGTACGGCGTTGCGGTTTAATCTTCAACAAAATCCGGAGCTTGGTGATCCGCTTCACAGCCGTGGGGTGTGGTGGTGTGGGGGGGGCGATCCTCTGTCTCAGGCGTCCTCGTCGCCGTCCGCCTCCGCGTCACCACCGGCAAGGGCGGCGTCCAGGCGGGCGCGGGCGCCGTCCAGCCAGCGGCGGCACACCTTGGCCAGTTCCTCGCCGCGCTCCCACAGGGCGAGCGACTCCTCCAGGGTGGTGCCGCCCGTCTCCAGGCGGCGTACGACCTCGATGAGCTCGTCCCGCGCCTGCTCGTAGCCGAGTGCGTCCGCCGGGCTCGCGGCCTCGTCCGTCTTGCTGGTCATGTGCCCCACCCTAAATGTCGGTTCGTACGGCTTGTGCGGCTCGCGCGTCCTGCGTCCTGCGTCTTACTTCGCTGCTTCGGCTGCTTCGGTTTCCACGGCTGCTTCGGCTCCCACGGCTCGTACGGTGAACTCGCCCTCCGCGACCCGCGCCCGCAGCTCCTCGCCGGGGGTCACCTCTTCCGCGGCACGCACCACCGCGCCGTCCGGCTTCTGCAGCACCGCGTACCCCCGCTGGAGCGTCGCGGCGGGGGAGAGGCCCACCACGCGCGCGTGGGTGTGCGTCAGCTCCGACTCGGCGCGGTCGAGCAGATGCCCGAGCGTGCGGCGGCTGCGGTCGACGAGGGCCGAGACCTGCTCCTCGCGCTCCTCGATCATGCGGTGGGGATGCTCCATGGAGGGGCGGGCGAGGGCGTGCGCCAGGCCGCGGTCCTCGCGGTCGAGGAAGGCGTCCATGCAGCGCCGGGCCCGGTCCCGCAGCCACCGCACGCGCTCGTACTCCTCGCCGACGTCCGGCACGACCTTCTTGGCGGCGTCGGTGGGGGTGGAGGCGCGCAGGTCGGCCACGTAATCGAGCAGGGGGTTGTCCGGCTCGTGGCCGATCGCGGAGACGACGGGCGTACGGCAGGAGGCGACGGCCCGGACGAGCTGCTCGTCCGAGAACGGCAGCAGATCCTCGACGCTGCCGCCGCCGCGCGCCACGATGATCACGTCCACGGCGTCGATCGCGTCGAGATCCTTCACGGCCTGGACGACCTGCGGTACGGCGTGCACGCCCTGTACGGGGACGTTGCGTACCTCGAAGCGGACGGCGGGCCAGCGGTGCCGGGCGTTCTCGAGCACGTCACGCTCGGCGGCGGAGGCGCGGCCGGTGACGAGCCCGATGAGCTGGGGCAGGAAGGGGAGGGCCTTCTTCCGGTCGGCCGCGAAAAGCCCTTCCCCGGCAAGGCTTTTCTTCAACAACTCGATCCGCGCGAGGAGTTCTCCCACGCCGACGGGCTTTATCTCGACGGCGCGCAGGGACAGCTGCCCCCGTGGCGCGTACCACTCGGGCTTGGCGTGGACCACGACGCGGGCGCCCTCGGAGACGACGTCCGCGACGGCGTCGAACACCTGGCGGTAACAGGTGACGCTGACGGAGATGTCGTGCGAGGGGTCGCGCAACGTCATGAACACGACGCCGGCGCCGGGCCTGCGGGACAGCTGGGTGATCTGCCCCTCGACCCACACGGCACCGAGCCGATCGATCCACCCACCGATGAGCCGCGACACCTCGCCGACGGGCAGCGGAGCATCAGCGGACGTATTCAAGGCCATGCGACGAGCGTATCGGCAGGGTCTGACAGGACGGGGTTTCCGTTGCGGCGAGAGGCGGCGGCCGTGCTTCTCCGCCCACCGTTGTTCCTGCGTCGAGGACTGGACCCGGAGTTTCGGGTGGGTGGGCGTAAAACATCCGCCGTGCAGCGGCGGCCTAGGACTCCCCACGACGAGCCCGCTGGCCAAAGAGCACAACGAGCCCCACGACCAACCAGACGGCGCCCACGATCTGCGCGGACCCCGCAGCCTCCACGATCACCGCGATGGTGATCGCAGCCCCCAGCACGGGAACCAGCAGATGCCGCCACCAACTCACGGGACCCCCCTGCCGGCGGACGGCGAACCACCCCACCACGCTCGCGTGCAGCAACACGAACGCCGTCAACGCCCCGACATTCACCACCGACACCAGGTGATCCATCCCGTCGTCCCGCCGAGCCGCCCACACCGCGGCCACCAGCGTCACGACGGCCGCGCACAGCAGCGCGAGCCGAGGTGTCCCCGAATCGGTCTTGGACAGCGCGCCCGGCAGCCGCCGGTCACGCGCCATGGCGTACAGCAGCCGCCCCGCGGCCGCCTGCCCGGCCAGCGCGGCGAACGCCGCGCCGATCGCCTTGCTGACGGCCACCAGATCGTGCAGCCAGTCCCCGACCCCGGAGTCGACCGCATCGTAGAAAGCGGACCCCTGCTTGGCCGGCTCGGCGGCCAGCTGCGCCGACGACATCGGCTCGAGGAGCGCCACCAGATACGTCTGGGCGACGAAGAGCACACCGGCGAGCGCCAGACACACCAGCACCGCCCGCGCCACCTTCGCCGAGCCCCCCGTCACCTCCTCCGCGAACGAGGCGATCGCGTCGAAGCCCAGATACGAGAGCACCGCCACCGACACCGCCCCTACCACGGCGCCCAGCGCGAACGCCCCCTGCGAGCCGTCCCCGCTCAGCGGCGAGAGCCAGTCCCGCTGGGCCCCGTCCTGCACCAGGACGACGATCGCCGACACCATGAAGACAAGGAGGACCACGATCTCCATCGCGAGGACGAGGAAGCCCACCCGCGCGGCCGCCCGTACGCCCCACAGGTTCAGCGCGGTCGTCACCAGGACCGCGATCGCCGTCCACACCCACCGGGAGACGGAGGGCACGAGCGCCTCCATCGCGATCCCGGAGAAGAGATAGGCGACGGCGGGGATGAGGAGATAGTCGAGCATCGCCATCCACCCGGCGATGAACCCCGGGCCGTTGCCGAGCCCCACGCGCGCGTAGGCGAAGACCGACCCCGCCTGGGGGACGACCTTCACCATCTGGGCGTAGCTGAACGCGGTGAACGCCATCGCGATCGTGGCGATGATGTAGACGAGCGCCACGGCGCCGTGCGACTTGGCGTCCAGCGTCCCGAATACTCCGACCGGCGCCATCGGGGCGATGAACAGCAACCCGTAGACGACGAGATCACGGAAGCCGAGACTGCGGCGGAGGCCGTCGCCCTCGTCGGTGGTGCCGGGGTGGGCACCGGTTGTCGCGTCTGAGTTGCCGGAGTAACCGGACATCGTGCCTCCGTAAGTGAACGCAGGCCCCCAGTCTCCCCAAGAAGCCGATCTTTGACGCGCTGGGCTCGGCCTTACGATGGGGGGTATGACTGCTTCGACTCCTGCCCGCCGAGTCCTGCTCGCCGCCCCCCGCGGCTACTGCGCGGGTGTGGACCGTGCCGTGATCGCCGTCGAGAAGGCCCTTGAGCAGTACGGGTCTCCGATCTATGTCCGCCACGAGATCGTTCACAACAAGTACGTGGTGCAGACCCTCGAGAAGAAGGGGGCCATCTTCGTCGAC
The DNA here is from genome assembly GCF_053607685.1 of Streptomyces sp. NPDC055099. NCBI lineage: Bacteria > Bacillati > Actinomycetota > Actinomycetes > Kitasatosporales > Streptomycetaceae > Streptomyces > Streptomyces sp. NPDC055099. Next base: position 378,365 of record NZ_JBSGUA010000005.1, read on the forward strand.
CAGACGGCGGAGGTCCCCGAGGGCTCCATCGTCATGTTCTCCGCGCACGGCGTGGCGCCGACGGTCCACGCGGAGGCCGCCGAGCGGAAACTGGCGACGATCGACGCGACGTGCCCCCTGGTCACGAAGGTCCACAAGGAAGCCGTCCGGTTCGCCAAGGACGACTTCGACATCCTCCTCATCGGCCACGAGGGCCACGAGGAGGTCATCGGCACGTCCGGTGAGGCGCCCGACCACATCACGCTGGTCGACGGCCCCGACGACGTCGCGAACGTCGAGGTCCGCGACCCGGACAAGGTCGTCTGGCTCTCCCAGACCACGCTTTCGGTCGACGAGACCATGGAGACGGTCGACGCCCTCAAGACCAAGTTCCCGGGCCTGATCTCCCCGCCCAGCGACGACATCTGCTACGCCACGCAGAACCGCCAGGTCGCGGTGAAGAAGCTGGCGGAGGACGCCGAGCTGGTCATCGTGGTCGGCTCCAAGAACTCCTCGAACTCGATCCGCATGGTCGAGGTCGCCCTGGACGCGGGCGCGGCCGCCTCGCACCTCGTCGACAACGCCGACGAGATCGACGAGGCCTGGCTTGAGGGCGTGACCACGGTCGGCCTCACCTCGGGCGCCTCCGTCCCCGACATCCTGGTGGACGGCGTCATCGAGTGGCTCGCCGAGCGGGGGTACGCGGACGTGGAGACGGTGAAGACGGCCGACGAGTCGATCACCTTCTCGCTGCCGAAGGAGCTCCGCCGCGACCTGCGCGCCGAGGCCGCGGAGCTGTCGAAGAAGTAACGCGAAGGCGTGGCCCGGGTCGTACGGTGGGTCTCATGCAGATCTTCGGTGTGGACATCGGCGGATCAGGGATCAAGGGCGCTCCCGTGGACCTGGACCGTGGTGACCTGGCAAAAGAGCGGCACAAAGTACTGACACCGCAACCGGCCACGCCCGACGGCGTGGCCGACAAGGTGCGTGAGGTGGTCGAGCACTTCGGCTGGACGGGCCCCATCGGCGCCACGTTCCCCGGCGTGATCACGGACGGCACGGCGCGCACCGCGGCCAACGTGGACAAGAGCTGGATCGGCACGGACATCGAGAGCCTGATCGCGGACCGGCTCGGCACCACCGCGCCGGTCACCGTCCTGAACGACGCGGACGCGGCGGGCGTGGCCGAGATGCACTTCGGGGCGGGACGCGGCCGTACGGGCACGGTCATCCTGCTCACCCTCGGCACGGGCATCGGCAGCGCCCTCTTCACGGGCGGCCGCCTCGTGGCGAACACGGAGCTCGGCCATCTGGAGCTGCACGGCCACGACGCCGAGAAGAAGGCGTCGTCCAAGGCCAAGGAGGACGAGGACCTCAGCTGGGAGCACTGGGCGCACCGCGTGCAGAAGTATCTGGCGCACGTGGAGATGCTGTTCTCGCCGGAGCTCTTCATCATCGGCGGCGGGGTGAGCCGCAAGTCACACAAGTTCCTGCCGCTGATCAAGGACATCAGGGCGGAGATCGTCCCCGCGGAGCTGCAGAACAACGCGGGGATCGTGGGAGCGGCGATGGCGGCGGCGGAGAAGGACTGACGCGAAGTGGGCTTCGGGGCTGGTCCTACGAGGCTTCGGGCAGGTCCTACGAGGTGGGCATGCGCCTCTTCGCCGAAACCGCCGGCCCCCGTGGCGGGGCGGTGACGGGGAAGGCGGCGCGTGCCCGGCGCCGCTGCCCCATGAGCTTGACGCGGCGCACGATCGCGACGAGAGCGGCGACGAGCGTCCCGGCGTACAGCCAGCCCGCGTGCAGCGCGAGCGATGTGATGAGCCCCATGAAGTGACCGCCGAAGCCGCCGCCGTTGCCGCCCGAGAGGGGCACGAGCCCGACGGCGAAGGCGATCGGCGCGGCCACCGGCGCGGTGACCAGGTCGGCGGGCCGCACCCAGTACGCGGTCAGCGCGCTCACGGGCAGGAAGAGCACGCCGTACGCGACCACGGAGCTGCCGAAGAGCAGCCACAGCAGGCAGGCGAGCAGGAACATCGTCGCGGCGCAGAAGAGCCCGCTGCCGAGCCCCGTGAGACGCGGGTTCGGCATCGCGCGCAGTCTGCGGTAGAGCGGCAGAGCGCGCAGTTTGCGTACGACGGGCGGGACGGGGCGGCGGGGACGGGGCGCGGCGCGATAGACCGACCCCGCCGCGTCGGCGGGCCTGCCCTGCGGGGGCAGCGGTGCGGTGCGTCGCGGCGGCCGGGCCGGAGGCTTAGGGGGACGCGTCCTGTGTTGCTCCACCGGACCAACCTAGGACGAGCCATACCGATAATCCTGCACGGGACACGCCCTTTGGCTGACCTTGGCCAAGCGTTCGATACAAGTCCGGCACGCCGACGAGGGCGGGGTTGGCACGCCGTAGACTGGGGGATCGCCCTACGGTCGCTCCGGCCCTCCGGGCCGTCCACCCACAGCACTCACGTACGGGAAGTCGCAACGTGTCGCTCACGATCGGAATCGTCGGTCTGCCCAATGTCGGCAAGTCGACCCTTTTCAACGCCCTGACCAAGAACGACGTCCTTGCGGCCAACTACCCGTTCGCGACGATCGAGCCGAACGTCGGCGTGGTCGGCGTCCCGGACCCCCGCCTCACGAAATTGGCGGAAATCTTCAGCTCCCAGAAGGTCCTCCCGGCGACGGTCGACTTCGTAGACATCGCGGGCATCGTGCGCGGTGCGAGCGAGGGCGAGGGCCTGGGCAACAAGTTCCTCGCGAACATCCGCGAGTCGGACGCGATCTGCCAGGTCATCCGCGCCTTCAAGGACGAGAACGTCGTGCACGTGGACGGCAAGGTCTCGCCCAAGGACGACATCGAGACGATCAACACCGAGCTGATCCTCGCCGACCTCCAGACCATCGAGAAGGTCCTCCCGCGCCTCCAGAAGGAGTCGCGCATCAAGAAGGACGTCGCCCCGAAGGTGAAGGCGGTCGAGGAGGCCCAGGCGATCCTGGAGAAGGGCGACACGCTCTTCTCCCAGGGCATCGTCCAGGGCTCGGGCAAGGAGGAGCTCCTCCACGACCTCCACCTCCTGACGACGAAGCCCTTCCTCTACGTGTTCAACGTGGACGAGGACGAGCTGACGGACGACGACTTCAAGGCCGAGCAGAGCGCGCTGGTCGCCCCCGCGGAGGCGATCTTCCTCAACGCGAAGCTGGAGTCGGACCTCGCGGAACTGGACGAGGAAGAGGCCCTCGAACTCCTCCAGTCGGTGGGCCAGGAAGAGCCCGGCCTGGCCACCCTCGCCCACGTCGGCTTCCGCACCCTCGGCCTCCAGACGTACCTCACGGCCGGCCCCAAGGAATCCCGCGCCTGGACGATCCCCCAGGGAGCCACGGCCCCCGAGGCCGCGGGCGTGATCCACACGGACTTCCAGAAGGGCTTCATCAAGGCCGAGGTCATCTCCTTCGAGGACCTGGTGGAGGTCGGCTCGGTGGCGGAGGCCCGCGCGAAGGGCAAGGCGCGCATGGAGGGCAAGGAGTATGTGATGCAGGACGGGGATGTGGTGGAGTTCCGGTTCAACGTGTAGCGGCTGACGTATCACCACGTCGCTGATCTGGCAAACATGCAGGTCAGAGAGGGTCCGGCTCTTCGGGGTCGGACCCTTAGTTTTTCCGTGCTGGGATGATGCTGGGATAGCTGACCCCTCGTCACCTGTCGTCATCCCTGGTCATCCGTACCGTGCTGGGATTGTGCTGGGATGGGATGGGGGTGCCCGTGCTGGAATTTGCGCGAGCAGGGCACAGGCCGAGCTGCGAAGCTAGTGCGGGCGTGGCACTTTTCCTACTCATTTGACACAATCGGGGGCATGGCTGAGACGACGTACAGCATCGGGGAAGGCCCGGCGACGCGGGTGAGCCTGTCGCTGCCGGAGGGGACGGCGGAGGCGATCCGGGCGCGAGTGGGGAAGCGGGAGTTCTCCGCGTTCATCGCCGAGGCGGTCGAGCGTGAGTTGCGCGGGCAGGTCCTGGACGAGTACCTGGCGGACTACGAGAGCCGCAAGGGGCCGGTCTCCGAGCCGGCTCGTCAGCGGGCGCGGCAGGTCTTTGACGAGGTGTTCACCGAGGAGGCCGAGTGGCCCGCCGCAGGCTGAGTCACGAGGGGACGCTCGTCCTGGACAGCGAAGGGCTCTCGAAGCTGCTCGCCGATGACGAGCAGGTGGTGGCTCTAATCGCTGAGGCACGCTCGCGCGGCATGGAGGTCGTGATCAGTGCGCTCACCATCATCGAGGCCGTCCATGCCCGTACGAGCAAGTCCCGCCTGAACTGGGTGCTTTCCGGGCTGCGGGTCGTCCCGGTCGGTGAGGAAGAGGCAAGGGCGGCCTCGAAGCTGCTGATGAATGCCGGGTTGCACGGACACAAGTACGCGATTGATGCGGCCGTCGCCGAGGCCGCGCTGCGACAGCACCGCCCCGTGGTCATGCTGACTTCCGATACTGATGACATGACCAAGCTGTGCGGCGAGCGGGTCCGGCTTGTGGCGGTGTGACCTCCCCTTGTTGCGCGGGGCGACAAGTATCCCGTGGGTTCCCGGTTTCGGTAATCGGGGCCCCACTGCTCTGTTCCGGCCCCGATCAACTGCCAAGCCCGCTCGGGTCTCAGTCGGTTCTGAGGCTGTGCGGGGTTGGACGCGCTGCGCGTGGCTTGGGATGCGCAACGTTGCGTGGCGCGTCGTGACCGGTAGAGGTGTGTGGGCCAGGCTGGCCAGGCGTCACTGACGCGCACTGCCGCCGTGCTGTGGTCCGTGCTAGCCTGCGCAGCAGGGACGTCTTCAAGCAATGACGCCCGATTCGCCTCAGGCCCCGCGCAAGCGGGGCCTTTGTGCATCACGAGTCCTGCTGGTCATCCTCTGGCTCGTGGAGTTCACACTCTTCGTGCACCACTCGACCGGCGACGTACGACCACAGCCGCTCACTTGTCTGCCGCGCTCGCGGGCTGGAGTCCTGGCCGGAGGCAAGCCTGCGATACAGGTAGGCGACGAGGTCCGCGGCCTGGAGAAGGCGGCTTGCGCGGGACGGGGCGAAGTGGATGGTGTCGACGATCTCCGGGAGCCGGTCACCCCCTATCCCATCGATGCCGTCGCGCTGGTAGAGGCGGAAGTGCTGCTGGTGTTCCGCCGCCCCGTCGATCTCGTCGGCGATGATCAGCGTCCACTGCCCGTAGGCGCGCGCCTGATCGTTGACGCGGCGCAGCAGAGCCTTCAGGACGCGCTGGTGGGGCGGCACGGGCAGTTCCGCCCGAGACGGGTACCGCTCGAGATCCAGACCCTTGATGATGATCTGCACGTCATGTGCACCGATCGCCTTGAGCGCATCACCGTAGACACCGATCCGAGCGCGCACCATGTCACCTTCCTTGGTGCGCATGGCTGCCCAGTCCTCCCTGGCCTGAAGCAGCGCGTGTCCGTGGAGTTCGGCGGATTCGTCGACCGGGTATGACTCCGACGCCTTGCGGACCACCGCGTCGAGGGCACGCTGCAGCGGACGCACGTGATGCTCGGTGATGACCAGGGCCACCATCCAGTAACGCTGACGGTCGTACGACTCGTCGACATAGGTCAGTAACACCGGGTGATTGTGGCACACAAGTTCCGTAGGGCATGCCCTTGTTGACCCCAGGGCTGGAGGCTCGCGTGGGGACTCCCTTCCAGGTTTCTGCACGTCACTGCCGTGTCTCCCAGCGCACCGCCTCGTCAAGGACGGACCGGGCACCGTCGAAGTCCGCCAGGCGAGCGGCGACAGTGCGTGCGGCGAGGTGCTCGGGCAGGGCTGCCGAGAACTTCAGGCCCTGTACGGCACGGGGGTTGACCTCAGGCAAAACCAGGCGGTCGACGAGGTCGGCGCGGGCGGCCTGCCAACTCTGCGGTGTCGTTGCCGCGCTCAGGCGGATCCGGGCGTCGTCGGGCTGTTGTACGGGGTCGGCGAGGGTGCCGAGGGAGGCGATGAGGGTGGCGTTGGCGCGGAAACCTGCCCAGGTCCACCACTCGAGCTTGTCGCCCTCACGGAGCAGGAGTGTTCCGTGCGCGTCCACGTGCGCGGCGCGGTTCTCGCGGAGTTCGGCGAGGCGCGCCTGTGCCCGCCGGGTGAGGCGGACAGGCGGGTCCGCACCGAGGAGTACGTCGCGCATGGCGCGGGTGAGCGGGAACGAGAGACCGCTGAGCCCGTAGCTGTCCCAGCGTGCGCGGCCACCGCTGTCGGCGGGTTCGACGAAGGCACGTCTGCGGGTGAAGTCGATATGGCCGACCTGCCAGCTACGTCCGCCGAGGAGGAGCAGGCGTGGCCCTTCACGCTGTTCGAGCAGAAGCCGGGGGTCGATGGTGCCGAGGTCCTTGCGGCCGAAGTAGACGGTGAACTGCGGCGGGGCGGTGAAGGCCGCGGTGAGGGCCATGAAGTGGCGGCGGCCGAAGTGCTTTTCGGCCTGGGGACCGATGAAGAGGAGCCCTTCGTCGGTGTCGAGGAAGCCCTCGTCGACCAGGTACTTCATGATCGGCGTCGCGCTCTTGTCGAAGAGGGCGAGACCGTTCCACTCCTCGTGCCAGGTGCGGTCGCCGAGTGTGTGCTGCAGGGCCGCGGCGAGGATCTGCTGGGCGATGAGGTGGCGCGGCTGTGGCGGCGGGACGACAGGCTCGATCCAGTGGCGGCCCCACAGCAGGAGCAGCGCCGCGGCTTTCAGGAGGGCGGCCTCTTCTGTCGCGAGGAAGAGCGCATTGCGTACGGTCCCGGTGCGCCGCCCCGTGCGGCCCAGACGCTGCAGGAAGGCGGCGACGGTGTCCGGGGCGCCGATCTGGATGACCCGGTCCAAGTCACCCACGTCGATGCCGAGTTCAAGGGTCGAGGTGGAGACGATCACGCAGTTGCGGGCCTCGGCGAAGGCTTCTTCGGAGCGGCGCCGCTCGTCGAGGGAGAGGGAGGAGTGGGAGAGATACGTCGTCACGCCGCGGAGGCGGAGTTTTTCACCGAGTTCCTCGACCGATGCGCGGGAGTCGCAGAAGACGAGACGCTTCTCGCCGCCGTGGAGGAGAGAGATGAGTTTGGCGGCGTTGTCGAGGGAGCCCACGTAGTCGAGTTCGATGTCGCCAGGTGGTGGCTCGCTCCCTTCGGGCGCCTCGAGGCGAACCCCGGGTGCGACGACACGGCCCGCACGCTCGTATGGTTGTGCCCCTTGCAGCCAGTGCAACAGGTTCTCGGGGTTGCCGACGGTGGCGGACAGGCCGACGCGCTGGATGCGCCGGCCGGCGAGGCGTTCCAGTCGTTCGAGCACGGCGAGCAGGTGCCAGCCGCGGTCGTCCGAGGCGAAGGCGTGCACCTCGTCGACGACCACGGCCCGCACCCCGCCGAGCATGTGCTTGTGGTCGGTTTTCTCGCTGATGAGCTGTGCTTCGAGGGACTCGGGGGTGGTCAGGAGAATGTCAGGGCTTTCGACTCTCATCCGCTTGCGGGCGGATTCCCTGGTGTCTCCGTGCCATAGCCCGGCCGTACGGCCGAGCCATCCCGCGTAGGTCTCCAGGCGCGGTTCGAGGTTGTTGAGGAGGGCTTTGAGGGGGGCGAGGTAGAGCACCGAGGTGCCCTGCCAGTCGCCGTCTTCCATGGCAGCGAGCAGCGGGAAGGAGGCCGCCTCGGTCTTGCCGCCCGCGGTGGGGGCGAGCAGCACGGCGTCCTCGCCGTCCATCAGCGGGTCGATGGCGGCCTTCTGCAGGGGACGCAGATCGGGCCAGCCGAGGGTGTTGACGATGTGGTGCAGGAGTACGGGATGCAGGCGATCCACCGGATCCGGGCGCTCCGCCCGGTCCGAAGTCATCACAGCTCTAGGCCGATGTCATCGGCGGCTGCCGCGTTGCGTTCCACATCGGTCAACTCGTTGTGGGAAACGGTGAGGTGGTAGTGGATCCGCGGGTCGAACTCGTCGAACTGGTCGATCCGGTCGAGGACGTCCCCGACGAGTTTCTTCAGGAAGATCCGGGGGGTGACGCCGACCTTCCCGCCCAAGTGCCCGCCGACGGCCTTGGCGAGGTCGCCGATGTACGCCCCGTCGGCCACCTCCCGAATCCGTACCGGATCGCCTGCTCCGGCGGCGTACAGGTCCCGGACCTTCAGTCCGAGCTGGACGAGGCGCTCCTCGGTGAAGCCCGGAAGCCGGATCTGCACGGCACGCGGGTTGTCGAAGCGCGAGTCGGTGGAGAAGTCAGTGGCGAGCCGCTGCGCGAGGGGGGCAAGTCGCTGGACGCCTTGCGGTCCGTCGTAGAAGGCCGGGGTGCCGGTGATCACCAGGTAGAGGCCAGGGAACCGTCCCGAGTGCACCTCGTCGATGAGCTGGCGCAGCGCGTTGAGGGCCTTGTCGCGGGCGTCGGAGCGGACCCGCTGCAGTGTCTCAACCTCGTCGAGTACGACGACGAGGCCGGCGTGACCGGTGTCGCGCAGGACGGTGAGCAGTCCCTGAAGAAAACCGAGGGCTCCGAAGTGGTCGAGGTCACCACGCACCCCGGCTGCCTTGCGCGCGGCGGCGGCCACGTGCGGTTGCCCGCCGAGCCAGGCGAGGACGGCGGCGGCCGACGTGTCGTCGCCGGCCTCGAGCGCCTGCCGGTAGCCGCGCAGCGCGGCGGCGAAGGCTGGCGCGTGCCGGGAGACCTCGGCGAGCCGCGCCGACATCAACCGGTCCACGGCATCGGCGAGCGCGTCCTCGGCGGCACCGTCGGCCAGGGCGTCCTCCTCCAGTGCGTAGAACCAGCCGTCGACGACCTGCTGCAGCGCGCTGGGTGGGAAGGCCGAGGTGGTGAGCCGCTCGATGAGCCGCCGGTAGACGGTTTCGAGCTTGTGCAGGGGTGTCTCGTTCTCCGACACCTGGATCTCGCAGACGGCGAACCCGCGGGCCTTGCCCCGCTCGCCGAGCCACCGGGTGAAGAACGTCTTGCCGGAGCCGTACTCGCCGCGCACTGCTTTGAAGACGGAGCCACCGCCCGCGACGACTGCCAGCTCCTCGTCCAGGGCGGGGGCGAATCGGTCGAGACCGGTCGCGAGCAGATCGAGCCCCTGCTCGGGTACGGCTCCCCGCCGCAGTGCGTCCACGACGCCTCGTCGCCGTACGGCGCTGACCTGACCACGTACGTCATTCACAGGCGCCATCCTCGCAAACCTGACCCGCCCGCTGCCTGGGGTCGGCGTGCGCGAGGGCTTCAGTCACGAGGCGGCGGGGCCGAAAGGCCCGTGCACGGGATGGGCGGTACACCGGTGAGCAGAGTGATCGCGCCCGTACAATCGAGCGGGGTGGGCTGCCGGGATTCCGGACTTGGGCAGCTCTGTGTGACCGTTCACCGCCAACCGGGGCCGGCCCTGAAGGCGGGGTCGCGCGGGATCGGAGAGTCAGGCTTATGAAGAAGGGCCGCTGGACGGCCGTCGCTCCTTCCGAGTTCCCGCATGAGCAGGGGGCGCTCGAGAGGATCCTGACGCCTCTGCCGGACGACGGTCCGTGGCGGGCGTGGTCCAACTTCACCTTCGTCAGCCAGACGGGCCATGTCCGCGAGGTCGACCTCCTGGTCGTGACGCCGGGCGGCGTGCACATGATCGAGCTGAAGAGTCTGCACGGCCGGGTGGAGCGACGTGGCGGCCAGTGGGTGCAGATCCCACCGGGCAGCCGGCGCGGATACGGCAAGGGCCTCGGCGATCCCCTGCGCCTGACCAATCAGAAGTCCAAGGAACTGGCTTCCCTGCTGCGCAGGTACGGCGTGAAGGCGTACATCACCGAGGGTGTGTGCTTCACCGAGGACGGCCTCGATCTGGCGCTGCCGCCGCACGAGTTGAACGCCCACATCTACAACGGCGTCCCGGCCCTTCTCACGGAGCTCCGGCTGCCGCCGCGCGAGGACCGGTTCAGGATCTCGTCCCAAGCCGGCGCCGACATCGGCAGGGCGCTGGTCCAGGTCGGTATTCAGCAGGTGGTCAGAGAGGCGAAGGTCGGCCCGTTCATCCTGGACAAGCGGCCCTTCGACACGGGTGCCACCTGGGCGGATTACTTGGGCAGGCACGAGCAGCTGTCCGAGACCGTGCGGGTACGGGTTCATCTGCGGCCCCGTAATTCGAGCAGCGAGGCGCGCAAGGCGCTGGTCGAGGCGGCACGGCGGGAGGCCGACACCCTGAAGCGGATCCACCATCCCGGTGTGGTGCGCATCCGGGACTACTACCCCTCCGACCATGAAGCCGGCCCGGCGCTCACCTTCGATCACCATCCGGAGCGGCTTCACCTGGACGAGTTCCTCGACCGGTGGGGCGCGAAGCTGAGCCTCGAGGACAGGCTGGGGCTCGCCCGCCAGATCGCCGAGGCGATGAAGTACGCGCACGGCAAGCGGCTCTACCACCGCGCCCTCACACCACGCTCCATTCATGTCATCCCTCGCTACAAGGGGGCAGCAGGGCTGGAGTTGAGCGAGGAGGAGCGCTGGCGGCAGCCCCTGGTGCAGGTCTCCGACTGGCAGCTGGCCTCTCGTACGGTCACCTCCAGCGGAGTCTCCGTGGCGCCGTCCACAGTCTCGGACGGCAGCGTCGACGACGCCGCGGACCCCTACCTGGCTCCGGAGCTGACTGCCCCGAAAGCAGATCCAGCTCGCATGGATGTGTACGGCGTCGGCACGCTCGCCTATCTGCTCACCACCGGCAACTCTCCCGCCGCGACGCGCACAGAGTTGCAGGCCCGTGTGGAGAACGGTGAGCGGCTCGCCCCGTCGGCGGTCAAGGACGGTATCCCGCCGTTCCTCGACGACCTGATCGACGCCGCCACCGCCCAGCAGCCGGACCAGCGGCTCGACGCGGTGGGTGACTTCCTCGAAATGCTGGCGGAGGTCGAGCAGGACCTGCGGCCCGCCCCCGTGCAGGAGGAAGAGCAGCCGGAGCAGGAGCCCGTCGACGACCTCGACCCGCTTGAGGTTCCGCCGGGCACGCTCTTGCAGGGGCGTTGGCGGGTGCGCCGCCGCCTCGGTACGGGCTCGACGGCGCGCGCACTTCTCGTGCTGGATGAACAGCAGGGGAAGAGCGACGCGTTCGCGGTGCTGAAGGTGGCGCTCGACGACGACAAGTCGGAGGCGTTGCAGCGTGAGGCGGAGACCCTCGGCCGACTGCGGGACTCGAGCATCATCCGGCTGCTCGTACCCGGCGCGTTCACCGTGGGTGGGCGTACGGTCCTGGCCACCGAGTACGTGGGCAACATCAAGGCCGAGGCCGACGACAAGCGCGACGACCGCACCGCGCGCGACGAGACCATGGCGCGGGTCCTGGGACGCCAGGGCCGCCTCACCATGGACGACCTGGAGCGCTACAGCGACAACCTGTTCAACGCCCTCTACTACCTGGAGGGCGAGAGCGTCTGGCATCGCGACATCAAACCGGACAACATCGCGATCCGGATCCGTCCCAACGGCACCCGGCAGGCACTGCTCCTCGACTTCTCGCTGGCCGCCGCCTCGGCCCGCGAGACCGGCGCGGGCACGTCCGGCTATCTCGACCCGTTCGTCGGCACGGTGATGCGGAACCTGTACGACGACGCCGCGGAGCGGTACGCACTCGCCGTGACGCTGCACCAGATGGCATCGAACGAGCTGCCGCAGTGGGGTGACGGCTCGGTCACCCCGCGGATGACGGACCCGAAGGAGTGGCCGTACCCGACGATCGCGTCGGAGGGCTTCGAGGATGAACTGCGTGACGGGCTCACCGAGTTCTTCCGCAAGGCACTCGCGCGGGATGCGAAGCAGCGCCACAAGGACCTGCGGGACATGCGCACGTCCTGGCAGCGGGTGTTCCAGGACGCGCAGCGGTTGGCTGCCAGCGCCGGACACGAGTCGCTCAGGCGGCAAGGGCAGGGGCCCGCACCTGACGGTGAGGCCGACACCGCCGAGCTGCGGGACCAGCTGGCCGAGGTCGCCACCCGCGACACCCCGCTGGTGCGTGCAGGGCTGACCCCGTCCGCGTACTCGATCCTGCGGGACATGAAGCTGACCACGGTCGGTGAGTTCCTCGACCGGGCCAGCCGTACGTTCATCAACCGGCCGGGGCTCGGCGCCCGGACGCGTACGGAGATCCAGCGTCGGCAGAAGGAGTGGCGTACCCGCCTTGGCTCGCAGCCCGAGCCGGAGCTGGAACCGCAGCCGTCGCCAGGGCCGAGGACGCCGCTCGAGGAGAAACTCGAGCGGCTGGTCAGTGCGGGCACCGACGCTCAGGACATCGACCATCTGCTTGCTCGGATCATTCCGCCGGCCTCCGGCAGGACGAAGCGTCTGCACGAGGTGGCCGTGCACCTGCTGCGTGCGCCCGGCGCCGACGGGAAGCTGCCCGCGCTTCCGGTGTGGCCGCTGCAGAAGGATGCCACGCACGCCGTCGGGTTCGCCGACCAGTCGACGTTCTCCAGGGAGTTGAAGAAGCTCCGCAAGCTCTGGGCCGAGGACGAAAGCCTGCTTGAGGTGCGAGCTGCGGTTCTGGAGCAGCTCCGCGTGCTCGGCCGGGTCGCCTCCGTTGACGCGCTCGCCAGCTGGCTGCTCGGCACTCGCGGCTACTCCCTGGGTGACCCGGAGATGCGTCGGGCCGCCGCCTTCGCCGTATTGCGTGCGCTGATCGAACGCGAGCAGCATCTGCCCGTCGGTGAACAGGCTTTCCGGCACTTTGCCCCGTACAAGGCGACCGATCCGGTACGCCGCGCGGGCTTCCTCGCGGTGGAGGTCGACCCGGACAACGAAGCAGACGGCCCTGACAGCCCGGCCGCGCCCGCACTGCTGAGCTATGTGAGGCGGCTCGGTGATGCCTCCGACCGGCTCGCGGGACGGGACTCGCTGCCGGGTTCGAGCACGGTCCTCGCCGAGTTGAGCGCGGTGCGGCTGCCCGAGGGCGACTTCTCCTGGGACGACCGGCGCGTCGCCACCCTCGCCGTCCAGGCGAGCCAGAACGCCGCGCTGACTCCGAGGCTCGAGATCTACCCGCGCGACCTGGGACTCGTCCGCGCCCTGCGGCTCACCCAGGCGGGCCTGGTCCGCATCCTGCCGGGACTGCCCGAGAAGCAGCAGCCAGGGCTGCCGCTGCGCGAGGTACTCGAACGGGTCAACGACCGCTTCCCCGGTCTGCCGGCGCTCGCCGGGATGAAGGACAAGCCCGAGGAACTGCTCAAGGCGCTGCGCGAGGCGGGGTTCGACCTCAAGTACGCGGCCGACAAGAAGGCGTTCCTGCCCCGGAAGTTCGAGGCGGTCCTGTCGTACACGTCGGTCTTCAGCGGCAGCGGTTCCGGGACCAGCAGCACGCTGGACTGGGAGACAGCCGCGGCGCGGGCCGATGCGCAACTGGCAGGCGCCGCGCGGCGCGATGGGTTTCGGGTGCTGACCGTGCGGGCGCGGAGCGCGCCGGTGGTGGGACGGGAGCTGCGCCGTCAGTACGGGGCGCGGGCGGTGTCGGTGACCGAGCTGTTCCTGAAGGGACTGCGGGGCGAACTCACGCCCGGGCGTGCGATGCCGAAGTGGGAGGTCGTCGTCAAGGCGGACGTGCTCCCCGCCGGGCAGCGGCCCACGGGGTTCTCGAACCTGGTGGGGACGGTGTGGCAGGTCGTGCAGGGGCTGCTGGAGGGGGAGTTGACGGCTTCGGTTTCGGCCTCTGATGACGGCCGTGTCGTCCCCGTCCTCCTCACCGACGCCGCTGTCTTCGCCCGCTACGACGGTATGCACGTCCTCGACTGGCTGACCGCACTGGCCAGGCGCGGCGGTCGTCCCTTGTGGGTCCTTGTCGCCCAGGACGACGAGACCGCCGTGCCGAATCTTGCCGGACGCCCCGTCCCGTACCTCGAGGCCCAGCAGGAGTGGATCGCCATCCCCAAGTCCTGGACCCGCCTGCACGAGCCGCACGACCCGACCGCCCTCGAAGGAGTCACCAAGTGATCGACCGCAAGGCGCTGCTGTCCGACCTGCAGGCACAGGTCAAGGCGGCGGAGACGGATCTTGAGGGTCAGGTGAAGCGGGAGGAGGCGGTACTCGGCCGACTCCGGGCCGAGTACGACGCGTCGAAGAAGGTCGGTCGTACGGCGGCGACCTGGCAGTCCTGGCTCGATGAGCGGATCACGCAGGTGGCGGTGGCGTGGGTCCTCGGGACGGTCTTCGTGCGCTTCGTCGAGGACAACGGCCTGGTGCCGGAGCCGTACATCACGGCGCCGGACATCGCGGGGCGCGAGGTCGCGCAGGCGCGGTACGACGAGTACGTGGACAAGGCGGACGACCCCACGTACCGAGGCTGGTTCGAGCGGGCCTTCGAGGAGCTGGCGGAGGGGCCAGCGGGGGCGCTGCTTTTCTCGGAGCATAATCCGCTGAAGCAGATTCCGCTCTCGCACGAAGGGGCGGGGGCGCTGCGGGACTTCTGGCAGCGGACGGTCGAGGACGAGGAGGGGCGGGCGGTACTGGTCCACGACTTCAGGGATCCGCTGTTGGAGAACGGTGACGGGACGAAGGGGTGGGATACCCGGTTCCTCGGCGACCTGTACCAGGACCTGAGCGAGGCCGCTCGCAAGAACTATGCGCTGTTGCAGACCCCGGAGTTCGTGGAGGAGTTCATCCTCGACCGGACGATGAACCCGGTGGTACGGGAGCGAGGCGTCGAGGGCCTGAAGATGATCGACCCCACGTGCGGGTCGGGTCACTTCGTCCTCGGCGCCTTCAAGCGGCTGGTGCGGGATTGGGCCGCGCGGCGGCCGGAGCTGGACGCGCATGCGCGGGTGCGCGGGGCGCTGGAGTCGGTGCACGGGGTGGACGTCAACCCGTTCGCGGTGGCGATCGCGCGGTTCCGGCTGCTGATCGCGGCGATGGCGGCGGCGGGGGTGCGGACGCTGGGGGAGGCGGCGGGGTACGACTGGCCTATGCAGTTGGCGGTGGGGGACAGCCTGTTGCCGACGGAGCACGAAGAGACGGGCCTGTTCGCGGTTGGCGACGTCGCGTCCGCCTTCCAGAAGTGGTCGTACACGACCGAGGACATCTGGGACCACCCTGAGTACCTGTACCGGGGAAGGTACGACGTGGTGGTCGGCAATCCGCCGTACATCACGGTCAAAGACTCCGCGATGGCGAAGCTGTACAAGGACCTCTACAAGTCATGCGCCATGCAGTATGCCCTGTCCGTGCCGTTCGCTGAGCGCTTCTTCGAACTCGCGAAGAAGGGAGACCTGAAGACGGGGCTGGGGTACGGGCAGGTCGGGCAGATCACGGCCAATTCCTTCATGAAGCGGGAGTTCGGGACGAAGCTGATCGAGGGCTTCTTCCGGGACCGGGTTGAGCTCACAGAGGTGATCGACACCTCGGGGGCGTATATCCCTGGCCATGGGACGCCGACGGTCATTCTCGTCGGGCGGCCTCGCGCTTGGAATGAAGGCCGAGGGAGCTCGATTCGCACGGTGCGTTCCGTTCAGGGTGAGCAGTGTACTCCTGAGATTGCAGAAGACGGGTTCGTGTGGCGGGCGATCGTTGATCAGATCGACGTCCCAGGCTCGAAGAGCCAGTGGGTATCCGTGGGCGATCTCGATCGTGCGCGGTACTTTGCCACGCAGCCTTGGATCCTCAGTGACGGCGGCCTCGAACTCGTGCAGCTCCTTAGCGACTCGAAGACCCCCCAACTTGTGTCGCTGCGCAAGGTGATCGGTCGTTATACGCACACTGGTAATGACGCCGCATACTTTGCTTCCCCGAACACTTGGCAGCGCTACGGAGTGAACCCACCACACATCACTCCCCTCGTGGAGGGTACGAGTGTTCGCGAGTGGGATATCACACCCGGGGCCGAGTCGGTGTTCCCTTATGGCGAGGACTTGGCGCCCCAACTCACGCAGGATGTGCTCCCGCGTCTGTGGCCGTACCGGAAAATGCTGCGTGAACGGCGCGAACCTGCAGGCACGCACGACGAAATTGGATTGACATGGTACGAGTGGAGTCGCTGGCACCCCGAGCGCTACCGGGTCCCGCTTGGTATCGCGTTCGCCTTCGTAGCAACGCATAACCACTTCGTGCTGGATCGGGGCGGGAAGGTGTTCAACCGTTCCGCGCCAGTGATCAAGCTGCGGGAGGGGGCCACGGAGGAGGAGCACCTTGGGCTTCTCGGCCTGCTCAACAGCTCGACGGCGGGGTTCTGGCTCCGTATGGTCTGCCACGATAAGGGAAACCGAGGCGGCGAACGTGGCACCGGACGGTATGCCTGGGAAAGCTATTTCGAGTACTCAGGTACTGCGATGCAGGACTTCCCCCTGACGCCCACGTATCCAACCGCCCTAGCCGCTGCCCTCGACTCCGCCGCCCAACGGCTTACCGCAGCCTCCCCTACCGCGGCAGCAGCCAATGCGACACCCACCGCTGCCTCTCTCCGCGACGCCCGCGCCACCTACGAATCCACCCGCGCCCAAATGATCGCCCTCCAAGAGGAGTTGGACTGGCAGGTCTACTCCCTCTACGGTCTCACCGACACCGACCTCCGCCCCGCCGACCAAGTAGACGTCCCGCCCCTAGCCCTCGGCGAGCGCGCCTTCGAGATCGTGCTGGCCCGTGCCATCGAGCGCGGTGAGGCGTCCTCGGAGTGGTTCACGCGGCACAACTCCACGCCCATCACCGAAATCCCCGACCACTGGCCGGCCGCGTACAAGGACATCGTCAATCAGCGCATCGCCACGATGGAGTCGAACTCCGCCATCGGCATGGTCGAGCGCCCCGAGTACAAGCGGCGGTGGCAGACAGATGGCTGGGACGCCATGCAGAAGCGGGCGCTCCGTGCGTGGCTGCTCGACCGGATCGAGGCCAAGCGTGAGCTGTGGTTCGACGGCAGCGATCAGCCCACGCTCATCACCCTGCCCCGCCTGACCGACCGACTCCAGGAGGACGACGACTTCGCCGCCGTCCTCAATCTCTACGCACCCCGCGCCGACTTCGCGAAGACCGTCGCCGAGTTGGTCGGCGACCAGCACGTCCCGGCCGCCGCCGCCCTGCGCTACAAGCCCTCGGGGCTCAAGAAGCGCGCCGACTGGGAGCGAACCTGGGACATGCAGCGTAAGGAGGACGCCGCCTCCTCCGAAGAGGAGAAGCGGAAGATCCGGGCCGCGACCGCCGTGCCGCCCAAGTACACCTCCGCCGACTTCCTGCGCACCAGCTTCTGGGGTCAGCGGGGCAAGCTCGACGTCCCCAAGGAGCGCTTCATCTCCTACGGTGCGCAGAACGTGCAGACCCCCGCGCTCCTCGGCTGGGCGGGCTGGGACCACCTCCAGCAGGCCAAGGCGATCGTGGGCTACCTCAACGAGAATGAGCTGACGCAGGGCGAACTCGCCCCGTACCTCGCCGCCCTGCTCGAACTCCAGCCCTGGCTGGACCAGTGGCACGGCGAACACCTCCCCGACTTCGGCCAGTCGGCGGCGCAGGCGTACCACGACTTCCGTCTCGCCCTCCAGGGCGAGCTGGGGCTGACCGACGACGACATTCGGGCCTGGCGGCCCGTGGCAGCGGCGCGCGGTGGCCGCGCCAAGAAGACGAAGTAAGCAGGGACAGGGACACAGACATGGCAGCGAACCCCGCCAACGGCAACCTCGGCACCCCCCTTCTCCGCGAGCTGATCGACATCAAGCCGGAGGTGTCCAGCTCCGACTACGTCCTCCAGCTCGCCGACGCCACCACCCCCGAGGGCGCAGACAAGGCACTGGCCGACTACGTCGTCACCGACGACCTCGTGCAGCACTTCAACGAGGCCCTCGGCATCATCAAGGCGGCGATGGACAGCCACTCCTCGAAGGCCGCCTATCTGCACGCCTCGTTCGGTGCCGGTAAGTCGCACTTCATGGCCGTACTGCACGCCCTGCTCAACCACGCCCCGGCAGCCCGCAGCAAGACCGACTTCGACCCGGTGTTCGCGAAGAACGGGTGGCTGCAGGACGGCGACCGGCGGTTCCTGATGGTGCCGGTGCACATGCTCGACGCCAAGTCGATGGAGCAGCGGATCCTCGGCGGATACGTCAAGCGGATCAAGGAGTTGGAGCCCGACGCGCCGACCCCGCGGGTCTACCGCACCGATGCCATGTTCCGCGACCTGCAATCGATGCGGGAGCGGCTCGGCGACGAGGATGTGATCAAGTTCCTGGCTGGTGCCGCACCCGCCGAAACCACGGGCGAGTGGGGTGAGTTCGGGGCCGCCTTCGCCTGGACCACTGAGCTGCTCGACGCGGCGATGGCCGCCGAGGAGCTGGAGGTCGGGCAGGAATTCAACCCCGCCGACCCGTCCACCCCCGGCGAGCTGCGGGCCCGGCTCGCCCAGGACACGGCCAAGGTGCTGCCCGGCTACGAGGAGCGCGCCGTAGAGCAGGACGGCGGTTTCATCAGCCTCGACCGTGGGCTTTCGGTGATCGCCCAGCACGCGAAGAGTCTGAACTACGACGGGATCGTGCTCTTCCTCGACGAGCTGATCCTGTGGTTCGCCTCCCGTATCTCGTCGTCCGAGTTCGTGTCCCGAGAGACCGCGAAGATCACGAATCTGGTGGAGGGCGGTGACGAACGCCGGGCCGTCCCCGTCGTGTCGTTCATCGCCCGCCAGCGCGATCTGCGCGACCTGGTCGGATCAGCCGAGGACGGGGGCCGTTATCAGCGTGCCATCGTCGACAATCTGGAGCTCGCCTCGGGCCGGTTCGACCGAATCAGTCTGGAAGACCGCAACCTTCCGCAAATCGCCCACACGCGCCTCCTCAAGCCGCTGACGACCGAGGCGGACGCGGTGATCGCGGAGGCGTTCAAGAAGGCGAAGTCCACCAACGCCAAGTTCTGGGACGAACTCCTGGGCGGCGACGGGAACAACGTAGGCGCCACGGAGACCGCGTTCCGCTTCACGTACCCCTTCTCGCCCGCCTTCATGGACACCCTCGTCCACCTGTCCTCGGCCCTGCAGCGCTCGCGCACCGGCCTCAAACTGATGGGTGAACTCCTCGCCGCGCGGCGCAATCTGCTGCGCGTCGGCGAGCTGGTGCCGCTCGGCGACGTCTGGGCGCTGATCTCCGGCGGCGGCGACAAACCGTTCACCGACGAGCTGCGTGCCGTGTTCGATGAGGCAGACCGGCTGTACCGCAACAAGATGCGCCCCTACCTCCTGGACCACCACAGAGTCTCCGTGGAGCAGGTCGCGGCGTACCAGCAGGACCCAGCCGCCGTCGAGGACGATGATCTCGGTCGCCGGATCAAGCAGTTCACCGATGACAACCGGCTGATGTCGACCCTTGTCCTGTCCGCTCTCGCGCCCGCAGCGCCCGCGTTCCAGAACATGACGGTCAAGCGGCTCCTGGCCCTCAACGCCGGTACCATCAAGGCGCTCCTTCCCGGCGGTGAGATCCCCGCCCTGATCAACAAGTTGAAGGAGTGGGCGGGACGAATCCCCGAGATCAAGCTCGCGGGCGACGGCGTGGCGATGACCGTACGCCTGGAACTGAGTGGTGTGGACATCGACTCCGTCGTCCGCAACGGCCGCGAAGCCTTCGACAAACCCCGCTACCGCCACGACACCGCTGTCGAGCTGCTGCGCTCTGAGTTCGGGCTGACCGCGGCGAAGGGGCAGGCCGGCTTCGACGCATACGACACCCTCGACTTCACCTGGCGGGGCAGCAAGCGTCGTACCGAGGTCGTCTTCGCCAATATCGCCGACCGGGACGAGACTCCCGACTCCACGCTCACCCCCGCTGACACGGAGACTTGGCGCCTCGTCGTCGATCTCCCGTGGGACGAGGGCGCGTACGGGCCGCGCGAAGACGTGAACCGGATGACCGGCTTCTGGGAGCGGCACCCCGAGGTCCAGCACTCCCTCGCCTGGGTGCCCACCCATATGACGACGACGATGTACGCGGATTTCAACCGGTACGTGATCATCAAGCGGATCCTGAACAGCGGCAGCGACTTCGACACCCGGTTCGCCGCCCACCTCGGCCCCGACGACCGGGTGCGGGCACGAGGGCTGCTCAGCACGCAGGCCGACACCCTGCGCGACCGGGTCGTCGCCGCGTTCAGGCAGGCGTATGGCCTGGCGAAGAAGCAGGAGGGGGATGTCCTCGACGACTTCTCGGACCACATCGCCACCAAGCCGGGCGCGGCGACGCCCGCGCTCGCACTGGGTGCCGCCCCGCGCGATGCGATCCGCGACATCGCGGGCAAGATGCTTGCCTGGCAGTACCCGGCCCACCCCCACCTCGGCGCACAGGCTGTCACGCCCGCCCAGGCGCGTACCGTCCTCGGGTACGTCAGCGTGGCCGCCGGGGCCCGCGAGGGCAAGGCGGAGGTCGTGCCGCGCGGAGACCGGGAACTGATGGAGACCGTTGCGCAGCCGCTCAAGCTCGGCACGATGGGCGAGAGCTACTTCACGCTCGGCGGGTACTGGCGCGAGCACTTCAACCGGCTCGCGAAGAACGACCCGGAAGCGGACATCGGCTACGGCTCGCTGACCGCGTGGATGGACGAACCGCAGCGGATGGGGCTCTCGACCCACATCCAGCAGCTCGTCGCGGCCGGGTACGGCGAGATGGAGGACCGGGTGTGGGTCATCGGCGGGGCCCCCGTCGCCGACCTCAAACTGGGCGAGATCAAGGACGGCTGGGCGCTGCGCCGCCAGCCCCTGCCATCCGAGCCGGACTGGGAGACGGCTCGCGCGCGCTACGAGAAGATCTTCGGCGAGAAGGCCCCCGTGCAGCTGCGCGGGCGGATCGTCAACTCCATTGCCGATCTGGTGCGTACGCACGTCGACAAGCTCATGCCCGCCAATCGCGAGCTGGTGACCGAGTTGGAGCGGCGAGCGGACTTCCTCGGCCTCGACGACACCGCCGTCACGGGCCGTCTGCATACCGCACGCCGCGGGTTGGCCCTGCTCGAGGCACTGGTCGCCGAGAAGGGACGCGGGGCCAAGCGGGTCGTCGAGGCCCTTGCCGCGTTCGGCCTCGGCGAACTGACGCCAGAACGGCTCGGCTCATCCGTCACGACGGCGGACGCAGTGGCGTCCGCCCTGAAGAACGCCTCCTGGGACGTGCTGGAACTCGGCACCGGCATGGACGCCCTCTCCACCCTCCAGGAGGACGCGCGCGAGGACCAGTTCAGCAGGAAGCTGCAGGACTCCCTGCCGCGTGCCCAGCGGGCGATCACCCAGGCCCTGGCCGTCCAGCGGCAACAGCAGCAGAAGTCCGAACCACCGGCCGCCACTCCGGCCTCGCCCACCCCGGACCAGGTGCCGCTGACCACCGACACCTCGCACCCCAAGGTCGAGACCACTGCCCGTACGGGCTTCGTTCAGGGCAGCGCCGCCGAGGTCGAGCAGGCCCTCCACCAGGTGGCGGCCGCGCATCCCGGCAAGGCCATCGAGATCACGTGGAAGGTGGTCGACTGATGCCTCAGGTCGGCCGGGGCATCGCACGCCTCACGCCCACCGCCGTCGCGAACTACCTTGCGGGTCAGCGCGCTCTGCTCAAAGCGACACAGCAGCCGGACGGCGACAGGCGCCACGTGGTGCTTCTGCGCTCGGCACCCGTGTGGGAGGAGCAGGCGGTCCTGCCCTGGAACGGAGGCCGGCGCGCACGCGTGGCCGCCGCGCCGTCTGTGCTCGCCGTCTACAAGGACGTGCTCAGCCACCTCGATGCGCCCGACCCTGGTTCAGCAGAGGACCCGTCCCTGCTCGTCCTGCTCACCGACCGGGAGGACGCCGAACTCGACCCCGGCATCCTGGTCCGCGCGTACCGGCATGCCATCCAGCACGTCGACAACTGGGACCTCATCCGCGAGACCTTCACAGCCTCCGGTATCGATCCACGGCTCAGCGACGAGACCTGGGGCGTGGCCGAAGCCCTCCTCGAAGCCGCCCCCGTGGGCGGCTGGCCCGGCCTCAACCGGCAGGTCCTGTCCCGTACACACGCCCTCACCGCCCTGGCGCGGCGGCGGCTGTTGCTCGACGCGGACACCCAGCTCGACATCGACACTCTGCTGCTGTGGAGCCGCACCTCCTCCGAGGGGCCGCGCGCCTACCGCGCGCTGCGCGACGGGGAGCGGGCAGGGCTGCGACGCTTCCTCGCCGAGGTGGACCAGGCCGGTCCGACCGCCGACGCCCTTCTGTCGATCACCGAGCACGACGAACCGTCCGTCGCCGTGCCGTTCGGGCTTGTCGCCGCCGCGCTGTGGCAGCACGCCCCGGCCGGCCCCGAGGTCTTCCGGGCGCGCGGCCGAGCAGAGAACATCCTCGGCCGCGAGTTCCCCGACGAGGCCATGCGGCGCTACGGAGAATCTGCTGAGAACCTCGTCGCGCGCAACGCACAGCTCCTCGCCGAGATCACCCCGGACGCCGAACGGCTCGCCGGACATCTGGGCGCGACCGAGGCCGTACGTCACAGCCCCTACCTGCCCGCCGGACTGGGAGCGCGCCTTTCCGCCGTGGGCTCGGCGATCGCCGACCGCGACCCCGATGCTTGCTGCACGGCGCTGCGCGCGGTGCAGGCGCACCACCTCGCCGAGACGGCGCGCGCCCGGATCGGCCGCGCCCGGATGGCCGTGCGCCTGGTGCGGTGGCTGGCCACCGAACCCGTCTGGACACCGGACACCGTCGCAGGTGCCCTGGCCCACTACAACGCTGAACTCTCCTGGGCCGACCGTGCGTTGGAGCATCTCGAGGCGGGCGGCGACACCGAGCCCGCTCTGTCCGGTGCCTACAATGCGCTCGCCGCTGACGTGCGCAAGGCGCGGCGCCGCATGGACCGGGCTTTTGCCGAGCAGGTCGCCGAGTGGACCGCGGCGGGTACCGCTCCTGGCTCGATGCTGACGGTCGAGACCTTCCTCGAGCGAGTCGCGAAGCCCGTGGTGAAGTCACAGCGGCGGCTGATGCTGCTCGTCGTGGACGGCATGAGCGCCGCGCTCGCGGCACAGCTCGGCGAGGAACTCGCGGCCAACTGGACCGAGTACGACCCCACCGGCGACAAAGCGGTGCCACCCACCCGCCAAGCGATGGCCGCTGCTCTGCCCACCGTCACCGCTGTCAGCCGTACCACTCTCCTCACCGGCAAGCTGCAACGCGGCGACCAGAAGACCGAGAAGCGTGAATTCCCCTCCCTGCGGCTGTGGTCGGGGCAGAAGGCGGCCGTGTTCCACAAGGACGACCTCCGCCCTGTCGGCACCGGTGGACGCTTCGGGCCCGGCCTGGAGGCGACGCTGGCCGACGACGCTTCACACCTCGCGGTCGTCCTCAACACCGTCGACGAAGGACTGAGGAACGATGAACGTCTCGACGAGTGGAACTGGACGATCGACGACATCGACGCCTTGGCCCCGCTCCTGGACGAGGCCCGCCGGCGAGGCATGGCCGTGTTGCTCATCAGTGACCACGGGCACGTACGGGAGCACCGGGGTGTGAAGGTCCCCACGCCCGATGCCGGCAACGCCCGCTACCGGGGCGTCCCGGACGGCGGCGCCGAACCACTGGTCAGCGACGCGGAGATGGTGCTCGCCGGCCCGCGCGTGGTCGAAGGCCCCATCGTGGCCCTGTGGTCGGCCGACACCCGCTATACGAACCGTGCCGCCGGATACCACGGGGGAGTGCACCCGGCCGAGTTCACGATTCCTGTGCTCGCATACCTGCCGGACGGTGCGACGGAGCACATCCCGCCAGGGTGGCGGCAACTCACGGACACGTACGAGCCGCACTGGTGGAAACTGGACACGACGCGCCTGCACGCGACCTCGGCACCTCCCTCCGCGGAGACCGGGACGACACAGCCGGCGAAGTCCAGGCGTACCCCGAAGAAGTCCGCTTCACAGGACACGGGTCTGTTCGAGATCGCGGTGTCCCCCCAACTCTCCGAGACCGAGGGAACATTGCTTACCGTGCAAGCTCAGTCGCCGGTGGAGCAACTTCTGGACGGCCTCTTCGACTCCCCGGCCTTCAGCGACCAACTCGCTCTCCTCCCACGCAAACAGGACCCTGAAAAACTCCGCCAGGCCCTTGCAGCGCTCTGTGAGAACAACACCCTCCCCCTGACGGCCGTCGCCGCCGCCGCGGGCATGCCCCCGGCCCGGGCCCGCGGTTACGCCGCCGTCCTCACCCAGCTCCTGAACATGGACGGAGTCCAGGTCCTTGAACTCCTCCCCGACAACAAGACGCTGAAGCTCAACCCAGCATGGCTGAGGGCCCAGTTCGGTCTCGGGGAGTAGGTCGTTGTGGGTCTCACTTGCACGGAACCGGCTGGACAAGGCTCCTTGGCAACCGAGTTGAGTGACCGCCCGGATACTGGCTTCGTGCCCTGACGACGCGTGCTGCTCAGCCCCGGGGTGCACTGATACTCCGGTGTGAAGCTCACCTCCGGGCCGGCGTGAACTCGCGTGCGAGGCGTCCACATCTACTCGCCGCTGTGAGCCGTGGATGAATCCGACGAGCCTCGGCCGAATGCCGACCCTGTTGTGTAGCGTTGGCGGTCCTGAGCGCAGTTGTACTTTGTCGAGATTTCCGTGCTGGGATGCGCTCGCATAACCGCAGGTCAGGCTGGTTGTGGTGGAGTTCCGCTTCAACGTGTAGCCGTTGCGCTGGTGAGATGGGGTCACGCCTTTTGGGGCGTGGCCCTTTTTCGTGTCCTGTGGCGCACGCGGGCCGCTGTGGCTATGCCGCTCCGAGGTGCTGGGTGAGCTGCTGCAGGGTGGTCCAGGAGGTCGGGTCGGTGCCGTCGCCCAGGGTGTAGTGGAGTGCGGGGCGGGCCGGGGAGCCGAGGTGGCTGGGGCGGAGGGGCTGAGGCGGGTGCTGGGCGTGGGTGAGGCCGACCTCGGCCACGTCGGATGATCCCAGGGTGAAGGAGAGGGGGATCGGCGGGGCTTCGAAGCGGGGCGGGACGGTGAGGTCTCTGCGGGCCGAGCGGAGCGTGGCGAGCATGGAGGTCAGGCCGTGCTCGGTCGCCAGGGTCTCGGCCAGGGGTGCGATGGCGTCCAGGGGCGGGGCTTCGTCGGTCGCGTAGCCCAGGGCGAGCGTGGTGTGTTCCTCGATGCCCGCCGTGGTGTGGGTGACGCGGGTGGTGGCGATGGCCGGGCGGTCGGGGGTGCCCACGATCGTCAGCCACGTCGGGACGTTCCTCTGGGCTCGGGCGCGGGCCAGTTCGGTGAGTTGACGGGGGGACCAGGGCAGGGCGATGGGCTCGGCCGTGGACCATCCCGTCGGCGGGGCGCCGGTGAGGGTCTGCCAGGCCGCCTCCAGGGCGCCGCCGAGGAGGAGGTCCTCGTCGGCGGGGTGGGCGGTGTGGAGGGAGAGGAGCAGTTGGCGTTCGCCGGTGGCGTCTGAAGCGGGAGGTGAGACCGGTGCGGGCTTGAATGCCTCCGCGAGCCGGATGTTCCCGTCCGGTGACTTCACCGGCGTGAAATGGCCTTCCTGCCAGTGCAGTTCGGCTCCGGACAGGCCGTCGTAGTAGCCACAATCGGGGTCCTGCACGACCCAGCGGTTGGGGTGGCCGTTCAGCGCGTTGCGGGTGGGGAGGGTGAGGGAGGCGTGGGGAGGGGTGACGATCTGCAGGGCGCGGTCGGATGCGGACGCGGTGCGCAGGGCGTCGGCGAGCCAGCTGGTCATCGCGACGACCGGGCGTTCCTGGATGACGACCGCGGCCTTGTCCGTGAGGACGTCGACCGCCGGTGGTGCCGTCACGGACGCCGGAGTGGCGGTGGCGGTCTCCGGGGTGAGCGGGACGACTTCGGTGTGCGCGGCCTCCGGTGGCCAGACCGTGCCGCCTAGCACGGCGGCCAGGCGCCCGGCGAACGAGCCGGCGAGGCGTTCGCCCTCCTCGACGGCGGTGGAGGCACGCGCTTCGGTCCACCAGAACGGCCCGTCAGGAGCAGACACCGCGTCACCTAGGAGGCGTTGCGCCTCGCCGGGCACCTGGATGAGCAGGGGCGCCTCGACGGAGACGAGGGGGCGGCCGCCCGGTGCGCAGAGCTGGACGACGGCACCGTCGGCCAGGGAATCGACACCCAGGCCGGGGCCGCCCGCGAAGAGCCCGGCGAGCAGGGTGTTGATGTCGGGCATCTTGGGCGTGAGGGCGATGACGTCCTTGGTCACGTGTGTTCGTTCTCCGCGGTGTCGTCGGCCTGAGGGGCGAGGGCGGTCTGGATGAGCTGGTGGCGGCGGCCCCGGCGGACCAGGGTGCCGCGGCCCGGGGGCTGGGCGGAGGCGTACAGGCCGGGGAAGAGCTGGCCCTCGGTGCGGTCGCCGGTCATGAGCAGGGCGGTGGCGCCGGTTTCGCGCAGGGTGGTGAGGAAGGGGTCGTACAGGGCGCGGGAGGCGCCGGCGACGCGGCGGGTGACGATGAAGTGCAGGCCGATGTCCTGGGCGGAGGAGATGTAGGGCAAGAAGGGTGCCAGGGGTTGTTGGCCCGCGGTGGTGAGGATGTCGTAGTCGTCGATGAGGATGACGATGCGAGGGCCGGTGAAGGCGGGCCCGTCGGTGATGGTGTCCGGGTCGGCGGTTTCGGGGAGGCGCTTTTCCAGTTCGCCCGCGATGCCGGTGGCGAGGGCCTGGGCGAGTTTGGCGTTGTGGGCGTAGCCGCCGCGGTAAGGCTCGGGGACGACGCCGCGCAGGCCGCGGCGCGGGTCGAAGACGCCGAAGACCAGATCCTTGTCGCTGTGGCGGTCGACGAGCTGCTGGGTGATGAGCTTGAGCAGGTTGGTCTTGCCGCATTCGTTGTCGCCGAGGATCAGCAGGTGCTGGTCCTGCCCGGTCAGGTCCAGGAGCGCGGGGGCGAGGTTGTCCTGGTCGACACCGAGGGGGATGCGCGAGGGTTCGGCGGTGAGCGTGGGCAGCTTGGCGGCGGGCAGGGCAGTGGGCAATACCCTCACGGGGGCAGCGAGTTCGCCGTGCCAGCTGGCGCGCAGGGTGCGGGTGGCGCGTTCCAGGGCGGGGCCCAGGTCGCCGGTGGAGGGTTGGCCGTCGATGCGGGGCAGGGCGGTCTGGGCGAAGAGCTTGTCGGCGGTCAGGACCCGGCCGGGGGTGTCGGCGGTCAGTGTCTCGGACAGCTTGCGGTCGACGCTGGAGTCGGAGGGGTCGTTGAGGCGCAGTTCGACGCGGGTGCCGAACATGGACTGGGTGGCGATGCGTACGTCGTTCCAGCGCAGCATGCCCGCCACGATGTGGATGCCGTAACCGCTGCCTCGTTTGAGGAGGTCGGCGACGGTGTCGTCGAGTTCGGAGAACTCGTCGCGGAGGGCGCCGAAGCCGTCGATGAGCAGCACGATGTCGGTGGAGCCCAGCTCGGCCAGCCTGCCCTGGGCGCGCAGGTGGCGCAGCTGGTCGACGGAGTCGATGCCGTACTCGCGGAAGAGTTCTTCGCGCAGGGCGAGTTGGGCGCGGACCTCGGCGACGGTGCGGGCCGCGCGCTCGTGGTCGGCGCGCCCCGCGATGCCACCCACGTGCGGCAGCCCGGCCAGCGCGGAGAGCCCGCCGCCGACCAGGTCCAGGCCGTACACGGCGACGTCCGCGGGGGTGTGGGTCAGGGCCAGGGAGAGCGCGAGGGTGCGCAGCAGCGTGGTCTTGCCCGACTGCGGGCCGCCGATGACGGCGGTGTGTCCGCCGGCGACGGTCAGATCCAGGACCCAGGGCGTCTGCCACTGCTTGGCCGGGTCGTCGAGGACGCCCAGAGGTACCTGCATGGCGCCCGCGCCGGTGGCGAGGTGCAGACCGCGCTCCGAGGCCTGCACGGGCCCGGTGGCGACATCGAGCGAGATCGCGTCGGGCAGCGGCGGCAGCCAGATGCGGCGCACGGGCGGGGCGGCGGTGCACAGCTGGTCGACCATGGCGCTCAGCACGGTCGGCCCGGTCTCCCGCTCGCGCATCGCGGGTTCCTCGGGGGCGTTCGGGGTGTCGTCCCGGCCAGTGTTGTAGGTGGGATACGTCCAGGCGAGAGGCTCGTCAACGGCCTGGTCCCGGCGGGTGGGGCCGCGGTGCGCGCCGGAGACGTAGCCCGCCTTGAAGCGTTCGTACGTCGATGTGTCCACCTTGAGGTAGCCGAAGCCCGGCAGCGGCGGCAGCTGGAAGGCGTCCACGGTGTCCAGGACGGTGCGTGACTCGTCGGCGGAGAAGGTACGCAGGCCAAGGCGGTAGGAGAGGTAGGTCTCCAGGCCCTTGAGCTTGCCGGATTCGATGCGCTGGCTGGAGAGCAGCAGGTGCACTCCGATGGAGCGGCCGATGCGGCCGATCGACAGGAACAGGTCGATGAAGTCCGGTTTGGCGGTGAGGAGTTCACCGAACTCGTCGATGACGACGAACAGGTGCGGCAGGGCCTCCAGGCCGAGCTCGGGGTGTTTGGCGCGCAGGGCGGCATAGTGGCCGATGTCGGCGACGTTCCCGGCGTCCTTGAGGACCTGCTGGCGGCGCTTGACCTCGCCGGCGAGGCTGGTGTGGACGCGTTCGACGAGCCCTGCCTGGTTCTCCAGGTTGGTGATGACACCGGCGACGTGCGGGAGGTCGGTGAACGGGGCGAAGGTGGCGCCGCCCTTGTAGTCGACCAGGACCAGTGCCAGGTCTTCGGGGGAGTGGGTGGCGACCAGGGCCAGGACCAGGGTACGCAGGAGTTCGCTCTTGCCGGAGCCGGTGGCGCCGACGCACAGTCCGTGCGGGCCCATGCCCAGCTCGGAGGACTCCTTGAGGTCCAACAGGACCGGCTCGTGACGGTCGTTGAGGCCGATGGGTACGCGCAGGAAGTCGCGTTCGCCGCGGGGTGACCAGAGCTTCTTCAGATCAAGCGCTGCGGGGTCGTCGACGCCGAGGAGGGTGGGGAAGTCGACGGGGCCGGAGATGGGGGTGCCCTCGGCGGCGGACTCGGCGGAGAGCCGCAGCGGGGCGAGCATGCGGGCCAGACCCTCGGCCCCCGCGATGCCCACCGCGTCCGCGGTGCCGTGGCCGGGAAGCGCGTCCGGGGCACGCAGGTCTTCGACACTCACCTGGTCGCCGTCGACCGTGATCCGCACACTCACCTGGTCCGGTTCGTGCACCTGCTGCTCCAGCAGGTGGAGCACGGTCACACCCATCCCGGTGAGATCAACGGCCGTATCGGGGCGGGGGAGTTCAGTGGCCGTGCTCCCATGGCAGTCGCTGACGACCAGGAGCCGGTCGTTCATCCGCAGGGCGTTGCGGTCGGACAGGCCGCGGCGTACTTCGGCCGCGTAGGCGGAGCGGCGTCGCAGGTCGGGGGCGCACTGCCGGGCGAGCTGCGTGAGGTCCGGCGCGATGCGTCGGGCGGCGACCGGCCCGTCGTCCTGCTGGGTGTCGAGGACGTGGGGCAGCCATTTGGCCCACTCCCACTCCTCCAGGCGTTCGCCCGGCACACCAAGGGCGATGGCGACGTCGTCGGGTGCGTGCGTCACCGCGGTCTGGATCAGCAGGGCGCGGGCCACGCGCAGTACGCCGTCCCGGTCACCGATGATGCTGACGTTGCCCGCCCGGTCCAGCGGTGCCGTCAGCGGGAAGTCGGTGGCGGTGGTGAAGCGGTGCTGCAGCGCGCGTGCTTCGTTCAGCATGAACGGGTCGGGCGGGGTCAGTACGCCGCTGCCCTGGTTCTGGCCGATCGCAAGTCCCTGCACGGGTACGTCGCCGGTACCGAGCCGCACCCGCAGGAAGTCCGCGTCCAGGCGGCGCCGCTCCCACAGCCGGGCCGGGTCACGCACCAGGTCGTACAGCGCGGCCGGCGGTGGATTGAGGATGCGTGCCTGCCGTCGCAGCTCCCGCTCGGTGGCGCCGAGTTCCTCGCGCTGTTCCTCGACGTACTCCAGATAGCGCTCGCGCTGCGTACGCCGAGTGCGCTGGGCCTTGCCGCGCTGGGACAGGAACAGGGCTACCGCACCCAGCAGGGCGAAGACGAGAACGATCGCGCCGATGGCGGCGAACTGGCTGTTGCGGATGACCGTCATCATGACGACCGAGCCCATGACGCCGGCCATCGGGAGCAGTGCGGTGGCCGCGTTGCCCATCTTGCCCTCGGGCAGGTTCGGGGGCGGCTCGATGGTGCGTTCCGGGGCGGCGGCCGCGGGCCGCGTGGAGCGGGCCGGGCGGTGTATGAGCTGTTGGGTCATCGAACCCGCACCGCCCGCTGCATCGCCTCGGCGGCCAGTCGGACGGCGGCGTCGCGGGAGCTCTGGCTGAGCATGCCGGTGTGGATGGGGCCTCCTTGGGCCAGATGACGGTCGTAGGGGAGCGGCACTACGGCAGCTCCGGTCTCGCGCAGGTGCGCGGCGGCCGTCTTCAAGTCGAGGGTCGCGTCGGGGGAGTTGGCGGAGAGGGCGACCACGGTGGTGGCCAGGGCCGAGTGCGGCAGCTGGGCCAGCCAGTCCAGGACCATGCGGGTGCCGTTGACCCCTTCGGCGGTCATCGGGGCGACGACGACGCGGGCATGGGCGGTGTCCATCGCGGTACGCGCCACCTCGCCGGGCAGCGTCTCGCAGTCGACCACCGACACCGCGAAGTAGCGGCGCAGCGCGAGGGTGACGGTGCGGTAGGTGGGTACGTCGAGCGGGGCGCCGACACGTCCCTGGCCGGCCGGCAGCAGCCATCCGCCGTCGGCAACCGGCACCAGGTAGCCGGTGACGTCGGTGAGCTGCATCGCCGGGCTCAGAATCTGGGCCAGGTCCGCGCACGCCCAGCGCACCGCTTCCGCGCCGAGCCGCACGGGAAGGGTGCCGAGCGCGGCGTCGGCTTCGAGGGCGAGGACGGGGTCGTGCCGGTAGTGATTGAACGTCCGGGCGAGCAGTGCGGAAACCGTGGACTTGCCGACGCCACCGCGGATGGAGGTCACCGCGATGACGCGACCGGTGGTGACAGGTTGCTGCACTTCGCGGGCGAGCCGCGTCTGTTCCACTACTTCCTGCCCGGCCGACGCGGTCAGCTTGCGCAGCGAGCGTCCGGTGCGGCGCACTGCGGAGTCTCCGTGCTGGGGGGCGCCCAGGGCGCGGGCGAGGCGTGGATCGACGGTGGGTACGGACTCGGGGGTGGGCAGAGGAAGGCGAGGGTCGCGGGCGGCGGGCCGGGCGGCTGCCGACGGACGGGGTGCCGGCGTGGGGGGCGACGGCTGCTCCGGGGGTGCTGGGCGCGGCGCGGCCACGGGCTCCGCGGGAGCGGCATCCAACTCCCTCAGCACGTCACGCTGCCAATCACTTTCCTGAGCCATGCCGCACCCCTACGCGAAGGTGTCGAGCAGTCGCCCGTACACACCGAACACCCCGATGACCAGCGGCAGCAGGGCGATGACTCCGACGGACTCCAGCAGGTCACCGACGCGTCGGAGCCGCACCCGCACATGCTCGGCGGGCTGCACGGCAAGAACCACCAGCGGTACCAGGGCCAGTACGACGAGCAGGGCCAGCGGCCCTCCAGCGGCCGACCGTGCCATCCACACCACGACCAGCGTCACCACGACGACGGCAGAGGCGACGAACAACCCCACCACCTCGGCGACGAGCGGATAGGCGCGCGCCCGCAGCGCAAGGACGACGGCGGTGACGGCGGCCACCAGGACGGTCCACACCGTGGGCGCACGCAGCACCATGACTCCTGCGGCTGCGGCAGATGCGGCCAACACGAGGGTGGCCAGCGCCAGGCCACGGTGGGTCGCGGTCAACGCCGTTCCCACCTGGTACCGGCTCACTGAAGCCCCACCGGTACGCCGGTCGTCGAGCCCCGACAGCCCGGACGCCATCAGGGCCAGCCGCGGCAACACCCCCAGCACGACCACGGACACGACAGCGAGCAACGCCCCCACCCGAGCCTGCTCGACCCCGGTCTGCGCACCGTCCTGCAGCGCGAAGGCGGCTTCCCACAGAACCAGACACCCCAGGGCGGCCACGGCGCCGATCAGCGCACCCCGCCCCAACGGCGAGAACCACCCGAGAAGCAGCAGCACGAGGACGGCATCGAGGGCGAGGCCGGCCAACAGCGCCGGGCCTCCCCAGGCATACGCGTCGCCCGACGTCAACGTTCCGAGAGCCCCCAGCGCACCCGCGGCCACGATCAACGTGGTGGCGAGGCCGTGCTGCTTGCGCCACCCGAGGAGAATCCCGGCAAGGCCGAGAACCCCGGCTGAAGCCACCAGAGCCTGGCCCGTCGCCGCCAACTCGAACTCGCGGGCGGCCAGCACCCCCGCCACGACCACCCAGAACACAGTGGCAAGACCCGCCACGACCCGCCGGGCCGCGGGCCGCCATCGCCAGGCCCGCACATCCAGATCGTCGGCGGCTTCATCGGTGACGTCATGCACCACGGGGGCGGACGGGGCATCCTCGACGCGCACCAGCCGCAGTACGGCGCCGTCGGAGACACCGGCGGACTCCAGGGTGCTGTCGTGAGCCAGCGCGGAACCGTCCGCGGTGACGAGGTGCCGCAACATGGGCCGGGCCCTCGTCTGATCACCGAGCAGCCGCATGACTTCGGGAAGCAGCAGCCCGATGGGCTCCTGCGAGGGAAGCACGAGATCGACGCGGCGCTGCTCACCGATCAGGGTGACTCGGCTCAAGGCGGTACGACTCGTACCGCTCGTGCGGCTCAACGGCCCCGCAGATATCACGCGTTCGAACCTATCATCGAGAAGAAGGGGTTATGGAGGGCGAAGGGGAGGGAGCCGACGGCGTGGAAGAGGGCACGGAGGAGCTGTAAGGGCTCTTGCCGATGAGCCGGTTCGAGATGAACGACCACCCCACGCACCCGGCACACAGGACCGCCGCGATCACCACCCCGGCGAACACCTTCCCCAACCGCTCATCGACGGTCCGCCGCTGCCGCTGCGCCCCGAACAACAGGGCATCCCGCAGACGCCGCCGCCGAACCGACACCGACTCCAGCAACTGACTGTCGTAATCCTGGGCTGCCACCCGCCTGCTCCTAGCCGTACCAGTCGTAGAGCTCTGTAATTCGTGAGAGCTCTCTCACGCCTCGAACTCGCCAACCCATTCGCGTTCGAGGAGATGTTTTGGCAGGTAGTCCGACGTCACGTCGATCGGGAATCCCGCATCGTAGGCCAGGCACGCGATGGCCAGTGGGCCGAGGGCAACTGCTCCGGCGAGGTCGGTCGTCCGTTTCTCGTCAGAAGTCCAGTAGGTCTTGTGGAGTTGCAGTGCCTCGATCAGAGCCGAGTTGAAGGCCTCATGGTCCTTGCGGAGGAACTGGTAGAAGAGGTTGATCGGTTGATACAGAATGTTCTGGAGAAGATCCCGAGAGGCGATCGTCGCGGTTTCCGGATGCGAATTGTCGATTGCGGCAGCCAGTTTGTCCACCAGTCCTGGCCGCTCGAGCCAATAAGACTGCAGGGCGTCGACCCAGTCGTAGACGTACTCGTCACCATGTGCGCCAGATGCTCGGAGAACTTCCAAGGGGACTTCACACATCTGTGTCATGCGGGTCTGGTCACGGCAAATAATCGTGAACCAGAAGGCAGTGAGCCAATTGCCTGCGTTGGCGTAGAATTGCGGTCCTGTCGCGGGGACGGTATGCATCTCGTCGATGATCCGGCACTCCACAGTTCCGTCGGTTGCCGCTGCGGCGGCGAAAGCCGCTGATCCGACCTGCATGGCCGACACGGTTGCCCGCCACGTCGCCAATTCAGACGCCTTCGGATCAAGGGTGAGCCTGGCTTGAAACTGCATCAGAGCTTCGTTCAGGGCAAGTCCGAAGACGGCGGCTGCCCTGTCGAGGTTTTGAACGCTGTCTTCCAGATCCTCGGCCAGCTCTTGGACGTCGGCCTCATCTAGGGCGCCCGGCCTGTCATGCCGGTCCACTGTCGTACTCACCGCTGGCCCTTCCTAGCTGATATCGAAGTTCCACTTTTGGTATCCAGCGTACTCGCCTGTCGACGTCACCTTCCCCTTCACCAGTATATACTCAACATTCCCCTCCTTTAGTGCCTTGCTCAGTTCTCTGTAGAGACGTTTCTCGTTGAGGCGAACCTCTTTCGGGTAGCTAGCGTCAAGACTGCGTTGCCGCATTTCTCGCATGATGTCCAGGAAGTATTCCTTTGAGCCCTGGCGGGCGTCGAAGCCGCTTGGTAGCTCTCGTTTCCCGAGTTGCGTTGTTGTGGTGCTCTTGGACTCGATGACGATGAACTTTTTCTTGCCGCTCTCGTCTATCAAGCTCCACAGTTGATCGAACTGGTCGTTCCCGTTCTTGGGTCCTGCCAGGTCCTCCATCTGCGCCCCACGGTAGTGCTCAGGGATGACATGATGCCGCGCAATGGCTTCGCCGAATGCTTCACTGTCCTCGCTCATGGCCCTGTGGAACGGCGCATGCTCGCCCTTGATTTCTTTATATGCCTGGAGATTCTCCGGCGTGGGGTCAGCCTTGTAAGCAGCCTTCGCGTCCTTTACTGGATCGTGCCACGCATTGTCTGCCGTGACCGAGGCGTGCCGCCGCGCCGCCTTACCGCTGATGGTGTCGAGATCATCCCGCGTACGCACAGTCTCAGGTCCTCGTTCGACCTTGCTGCCAGGGACGTACTTCTCCGGAATCGCCGGGGCCTTGTCGCTGGCCGCGATCCAGGCCCCTGGGCGATTCGGGTCCTCGATCAGTTGAGGTGGCGCAAATCCGCTCTCGTCGGGGATGGCTACACGTAGGCGCTGTCCGTTCTTCTGGTAGTACTGCTGGCGGTAGCCGGGTTCGTGATTCGCCCGGTATACCTGCACGTCCTTGATCTGATGAGGGTCGAGGTGGTCATACCAGTCCCCGCCCGTCGGCAGGGACTCATCGGCGGCGCCGCGGCCCGGCAATCCATCCGGTCCGGACCCTCCGCTTGTTCGTGGGCCCGGTACATCTCCCGCTCCCCTGCTGCTCCCAGCGCCGATGGCCCCGCTCGGGCCGGACCCGATGCTGCCTCGGGACCCGTTCGAGCCTCCGACATCGTTGTGGCCAGCACCTCGTGGCGAATCAGCGTCGCCTCTGCCAGCAGAAGGCCCGTGGCTGGCTTGCGGCGGAAGGTGTTCCCCCGCGCGGGTGCTGCCTTCGGGAGCCCGGACCCCGGCGCCGACCAGGGCGGGCTTGCGCTGGGAAGGCTCCTTCTCCGGAACTGCACGCTCCGTGGCCGACTTCTCGACCGGAGCCGTGTCCTCGATGGGCTTGCCCTCGGCGTCGAGACGGATGAACTTGCCGTCCTCGACGCGGACCCTGGAGCCGTCGAACTCCAGGTCGCTGTGGATGCGTTGCAGTTCCGGCGTGGCGTCGGTGCCGGTTCGGACGCGGGCGGTGAGGTCGGCGATGCTGGGCAGCTTGCTGAACGCCTTGCCGCCCACCGTGAGCCCGGCCGAGAGCGGGTCGGCGTAGGTGCCGATCTTCGCCGCGACGCCGGCGGCCTTGGACGCCGCTCCGGCCCTGCCGCCCTTGGCGATGGCACTCAGGGGGCCAACCCCGATGGTGAGGAAGTTGAAGGTCGCGGTCCCCGCGGCCTGGACGGGGTGCTCCTCCCACTGGTCCCACGCGACCATGGCTTTGCCGAACTCGCGGGCAGCCGTCTTCTGCCGCTTCTCGTCGGCGCTTTCCTCGTCCGGGCCGATCGTGTGGTCCATGACCCAGTCGTAAGGCGTCATCGTGTACTGGCCGATGCCGCCGAACACGTCGGCCAGACCGCTCCAGGCGTCCTTGGCCGAACCCCCGATGCCGACCAGGTGGCCCAGGCCTTCGAGGGCGGCTCCGCCGCCGCCGACGATGAAGCCGTCCCAGACGTAGTGCTTGATGTGCCGGTGGACCTCCCACGCGTGGACGGACTCGCTGACGTGACTGCCCCAGGGCGTTTCCTTGGCCTGCTTGAGGAGGTCGGCGTCGTAGCCGTACATCACGGTCTTCTTCGTCGCCTTGTGGCTGCCGTCGTCCTCGATGAACTTCGGGCCGTTCACGATCGCCGAGATCTTGTTCGCGGCCCGACGCTCGGCCTCCTCGAAGGCGGCCTTGGTGACGGCGACGTCGTCCACCAGCTCGTTGTTGCGGTCGGTCTTCTCGTCGTCGTAGTGCCAGTCGTCGTCGCCCTCGACGCTGGCGACGAACTTCCTGGCATCCGCCTCCAGCGTCTTCAGGCGCTCGGCCAGCGGGCGCGCCTCGCTGGAGAAGGTGTCAAGGGCGTCGGCCACCGTCTCCAGATCCGCGGCGAAGGAGTCGGCCCTGTCCATCACCGGCTGAGTGGAGGCGAACAGATCGTCGGCCTCCGGCGCGGTGTAGTACGCCCCCAGCATCTGGAACCGGGAGTGCACGTCGGCCCCGCCGTTGCGGATGCCGATGGCGTCGCTGCGCAGCGCGGAGACGTCCTTGTCCAGTTGCTCGAAGTTGCCGATGAACTGCGGTATGCCACCCGGCTCGATCATCTTCACTTGTCGGCGCCCTTCCTGCGGGCGTCGGCGAGGATGGCCTTCATGTCCGGGGCCTTCTCCGCGTTGCGCTGTGCGGTCGCGGCCTGCTCCAGGTCCCCTTGCACGTAGTGGTTGGTCGCCTCGATCGCTCCGTTCACCGACTTCGCGGCCCGAGCGCCGGGAAAGAGAGCATCCTCCGCGGACTTGTCCACGAACAGCGCCAGTGCCACGCCGATCGGCCCGACGGGCACGTCACCGCAGTACCCCGAGCTGATGGTGCCGGCCGAGGTGGCCGCACTTTCGGCGTGAGTCCCGTACGCCTTGACGTCCTTGGCCAAGTCGTCCATCGCCAGCCCCACCAGCGACGTCACCGAATCCACCCCGGACGGTGAAATGTCCCACGCAGGCATGCCAAACCCCCTACTGATCCCCGTGAATGCAGCTCAGCCGCTCAGTGCCGTCGTACGTCAGCCGATGTTGTCGACCGCCGCGCGCGCCCGCGCGAGCGTCGACTGGGCGGTGCCGTCGTTCTGTTCCAGCGTGGTGCGGACGAGGCGGATGATTTCGCGGACCTCGTTGGCCGCCTTGTTCCAGCGGACTTCCTTGCCGTGGTAGTCGTCCGAGACGCCGTCGGCCTGGTAGTCGGCCATCGCGGCTTTCACGGCGCGGTCGCGGTCGCCGAGGACCCGCTCTAGCTGGCCGATGATGATCTGCAGGCCGCCCTGCACGTCCGATGAGGCGCCGGTGTCGTAGGAGCGGCGGTCCTGGTTTCCAGCCATGACGAAGATCCCCCTGGGAACGAAGTGGTTGGTGTGCGAGCCGGACGAATCAGCCGGAGAAGCGGGCGCCGTCGAAGTTGGCCGCGCCCATGTTCTGGTGCGCGTTGTCGGACTGCTCCTGGTCACCGGAGCCGAACGCGGTGTCCATGCCCGCCTGGCCGCCCAGGATCGAGGACAGCGCCCCGTTCAGATCCGAGGTGATCTCGTCCGCGCGCAGCTTGAACGAGTCGAAGGTCGCCTTGCCCGCCCCGTTGAACTTGCCCTCCAGCGGCTCGGCCGCCTGCACCAGCAGGCTGATCAGCGTCCCGAGATCGTCGCTGGACCCCACGGTGTTCTTCCCCAGCACCGCGAGAGTCGTGTCTCCCATGTCGAACTTCATGAGTCCACCCCCGTAACTCGCCAACTATGTGCGCACTGCCTCTGGTTGCCGGTCACAGCAGGCGCATGCGTCACTCACGCCACGTAAGCGTATCGAACATACTGTCCCACGGCACGTTGCAGGCGCAACGTGTTAAGTCCGTTGTGGCGCGAAGTCGCCGGTGGGTCCGCGTCAGCTTCTCGAAGCTCGCACGGCTTCCCTCCACCGGATGAGATCCGGTGGAGGGAAACACAGGGGTGGCCGCGTCCGCTGGGTGTGGAGCGGACTCCCCATCTACCGAGCTACCGGCCCAGCACGCCCTCCGAAACCCCCGCCGGCACCCCCACATACCCCACAGCCCGTGAGGAGAACGTGCCTCTGCCCTGGGTTCGGCTTCGCAAGCGGGTTGCGTAGCCGAAGAGTTCGGACAGGGGGACCATTGCCGTGAGTGTGGTCGTGCCGGAGCGGGTGGTGGAGTTTGTTACTCGGGCTCGGCGGGCTGCCAAGTCGCCCAGTACTCCGCCCATCGCGTCCTCCGGCACCGTTGCCGTCAGTTCCGCCACTGGTTCGAGTAGTTGCATTGTTGCCTCCCTCAAAGCCGTGCGTAGTGCGAATCTGCCTGCCGTGCGGAATGCCATTTCCGAAGAGTCCTTGGAGTGCGTTGCGCCGTCCGTCAGCGTGACCCGTACGCCCGTCACCGGGTGGCCGCCCAGCGGGCCCTCCATGAGCGCGTCCCTGCAGCCGGCCTCCACCGCGCGGATGTACTCCGGAGGGACCCTGCCGCCGGTCACTGTCGAGGAGAAGGCGAAGGTGGGTTTCGGGCCCGGGACCACCTCCAGTGGTTCTACGTTCAGGACCACGTGCGCGAACTGGCCTGCTCCTCCGTCCTGTTTGACGTGCCGGTACACCAGGCCCGTCACCCCGCGCACGACCGTCTCGCGGTACGCCACCTGCGGGCGGCCCACGTCGACCTCGATGCCGTGAGCACGGCGGACCTTCTCCACCGCGACCTCCAGGTGCAGCTCACCCATGCCGGAGAGCACCGTCTGGCCCGTCTCTCGATCGACCCGTACCGCCAGCGACGGGTCCTCCTCCACCAGGCGGGCGAGGGCCGACGACAGGCGTCCCGTGTCCACGCTCCTGCGTGCCTCCACCGCCACCGAGACCACCGAAGCCGCCACCGCCGGCGGTTCCAGGACCAGTGGTGCCGCGGGGGAGCACAGCGTGGTGCCGGCGCGGGCCGTCTTCAGGCCCACCACGGCCACGATGTCCCCGGCCGTCGCCCGCTCCAGCTCCGCGTGGCGGTCCGCCTGCACGCGCAGAACCCGGCCGATCCGCTCCGTGCGGCCCGTGCCCGCGTCCATCACTGTCTCTCCCTTCGTGATCGTTCCCGAGTACACGCGTACGTACGTGAGCCGTCCTGTCGCCGTGGCGGTCACCTTGAAGGCCAGGCCCGCGAAGGGCGTCGCCGGATCAGCGGGTCGCTCCTGCACCGTGTCGCCCAGCGTGCCGCGCACCGCCGGGACGTCCCGCGGCGACGGCAAGTAGGACACGACGGCCTCCAGGAGTGGTTCGATGCCGCGGTTGCGGTACGCCGAACCACACAGCACCACCACGCCCTCACCGCTCAGGGTGAGGTCGCGCAGCGCCGCCGTCAGGGTGGCGGTGGTGAGCATGGACGTCCCGATGTATTCCTCCATCGCCGTCGCGTGCAGCTCCGCCACTCGCTCCTCCAACTCCCCTCTGAGTGCGTGTGCTTGGGCAGTCAAAGACTCGGGGATCTTCGACGTCTCGTACGTGTCCTTGCCCGGGTGCCAGAGCAGTGCGCGCATGCGCAGCAGGTCCACCACCCCGGTGAACTCGTCCTCCCGGCCGATCGGCAACTGCACCACCAGCGGGACCGTGTGCAGGCGTTCCCTGATCGACGCGACCGCCGTGTCGAGGTCCGCGCCCATCCGGTCCAGCTTGTTGACGAACGCGATGCGCGGCACGTCGTACCGGTCCGCCTGCCGCCACACCGACTCGCTCTGCGGCTCCACGCCCGCGACGGCGTCGAACAC
The DNA here is from genome assembly GCF_053607685.1 of Streptomyces sp. NPDC055099. NCBI lineage: Bacteria > Bacillati > Actinomycetota > Actinomycetes > Kitasatosporales > Streptomycetaceae > Streptomyces > Streptomyces sp. NPDC055099. The sequence continues at coordinate 417,881 of NZ_JBSGUA010000005.1, forward strand.
CGCCACCGCACCGTCGAGCACCCGCAGCGAACGCTCCACCTCGTCCGCGAAGTCGACGTGCCCCGGGGTGTCGATCAGGTTGATCCGGTGGCCGTCCCAGGCGCAGCTGACCGCTGCCGCGAAGATGGTGATCCCGCGGTCGCGTTCCTGCGCGTCGAAGTCGGTGACAGTCGTGCCGTCATGGACCTCACCTCTCTTGTGGGTGGCGCCGGTCAGAAACAGGATCCGTTCGGTGACGGTCGTCTTGCCCGCGTCCACGTGGGCGAGGATGCCGAGATTGCGGACAGCGGTGGCGGGTGTGGTGGTTGTGGTGTTGGTGTTGGTGTTGGTGCGCATGGCCCTTTGTCTTTTCGTCTTTCGTCGCGTGTGAGCGGGCAGCGCGATTCATGGGCGGGCCGAGCAGGGGGCAGTCAAAGAAGAGGTCCGGCCTCAGTGGCCTTGGCCTGACTCGAGTGCTCGCCGCGGAGATTCAGTGACGGCCGCGCAGCCGGCACCGCACGCGCGAAGACACCAGGATCACGTCGAACCGTGTCCGGGGAGGGCGGGCAGCTGTGCGGTGACGCATGGCCCTGCCCCCTCACTCGGTCGTCGTTCGGTCGCTCGGTCGCTCGGGCGCCCGGTCATTCGGTGGCCCGAGTCTCGCAGCCCCCGTCCTCCCCCGCACCGCAATATTCCCGGCCCCCGACGCCGTGGATACATTACGGAGATGCCGAGCCCCCGTACGCGTGCCGACCTGATAGCCGACACCGCCCTGGCCCTGCTCGCCGAGCGCGGTGCGCGCGGGCTGACCCATCGGGCGGTGGACGAGGCCGCCGGGCTTCCTCAGGGGGCGACCTCCAATCACGCGCGTACCCGGGCCGCGCTCCTGGCGGCCGCGGTGCGGCGGCTCGCCGAGCGGGAGTCGGAGCCGGGCCTCGGGGAGCCGCATGGCACGGGGGTGGAAGGGCTCGCCTCGGAGCTTGCCCGGGTGATGCGGCGTTCCGTCACCGAAGGGGCTCAACTCACCCGCGCGCGCATGGAGTTGGCGCTCGAAGCCGGGCGGCGGCCGGAGCTGCGAGCGGCCTATGACATCGCGGGGCTGCGTTTCCGGGAGCAGATGGCGGCGATCATGTCCGGGCTCGGATTCCCTGACCCCGACCGACAGGCGCGCTCGCTGATCGCCTGGTGCCAGGGGACGCAGTTCGCGGTCGTGGCGGGGACGGAGACGGAGGCCCCGGTCTTCGAGGAGTGGCTGCGGGAGGACCTCCTCGAGCTGCTGTACGGGATGCGTGCGGGGCGCCCGCGGCGGCGCCTGACGTCGGTTCCGGGGCAACCGCGCTTCGAGGGGCTGACGGGCGGCGCCTCGTGAACCCGTAGGGTCTGACGGGCGGGGCCTCGTGAACCCGTGAAGGGATCACAGCCCCGGCATGAGTTCATGACTGTCGGAATACCTCCGTGCGCCTACAGAGTGGACACTCTCAGACACTGCGAGGAGAGCGCGCATGGAGGCCACGATCGATCTGCTGGAGCTGCCCGGCGGACGGCTGCGGCATCTCTGGTCGCTGCGCGAGGACGTGGTGGTCGAGTCCGACGCGCTCACGGGGTCCCTGGTGCTCACCTGGGACCAGGGCACCGCCCGCGTGGCGAGCCCGGGGCCCACCGTCCTCGAAGTGCTCCGGCGGATGCAACTGGGGCCGGTTCTTCTCGGCAACGCGCTGGTCGACAGTGCGCTGGTCGACGACGGCGAAGGAGGCCGGGACCGGGACGCGAAGGTCTACTTCATGATGCGGCCGGTGTTCGGACGCTTCCCCCATCTGCTGGTCCGCACCCTCGGGCTCGACGGCCTGAGCGGTCCGCTTCTGTCGATCGCGCCGCTGGCCGGCGTGGGCGGGGCGTCCCCGGCCGAGGGGAACGGGGCAGGGCGCGCGTCGCTGGCCGTCCTGCCCCTGGACCGGGCGCGGCCCATCCAAATCTTCCTCGGGCTTTCCTTCGCGTTCGACCCGCTCACGGCCACCTTCGAGTCGCGTACGGCCTCGCATCGCCTGGTCATCCACCGGCAGGAGGCCATGATGGTCTTCGCGCTCGCCCTCGCCCGACCAGTGACGCTCAAGGCCATCACCGCCGTACTGCCGTTGCCCGGCGACGTCACGGAAGGCATCCTCTGCTACCTCGCGGCAGCCGGAGTGGCCGCTCAACCACCGTCCTGAGCTGCCCCGTTGGGCGCCTCACAACCACCCGGAGTCATTCGCGATGCGGATCGCGTCCACCCTGTTGCGGGCGTTGAGCTTCGTCACCACCGTCGTCAGATAGTTCCGTACGGTCCCCACCGAGAGCCGCAGCCGCTTCGCTATCTCGCCGGCGTCCGAACCCTGTGACGCGAGGCGCAGCACCTCGGTCTCGCGTGAGGTGAGCGGACTGTCCGCGCTGCCCCATGCCGCCAGCGCGAGTTCCGAGTCGATGACCCGCTGGCCGGCCGCCACTTTCCTCACCGCCTGGGCGAGTTCCTGGGGCGGGGCGTCCTTGAGCAGGTATCCGGAGACCTTGGCGGACATCGCCCGGCGCAAGGTGCCGGGGCGGCCGAGGCTGGTCAGGATCAGGGTGCGGCACTGAGGCAGGCGTTCGTGCAGTTGCTCCGCCGCGCTCAGTCCGTCGAGGCCGGGAAGATCGATGTCGATGATGGCGACGTCAGGCTGGAACTCGCGGGCCGTGGAGAGAATCTCGTCGCCGCGTTCCACGCTCGCCACGACGTCCAGATCATGTTCGAGGTTCAACAAGGCGACCAATGCGCCCCTCAGCATGTACATATCCTCGGCGAGCATTACACGGATCATCGATAGCCCCCCATGATTACCCGTATCGCGAACCCCTGTTGTTGCTCGCGGCCACATGTTATCAGCCGCCTAGAACGCGCCATTCGGATTTATTCGCCCGTTTTTCTGGGGTTGTTCCGCACTGTTTCGGCCGCCGGCCTGCGCGGGCACCTCGGCGACGAGACGGAACCAGCCCCCGCAGTCCGGCGGTATCTCCTTCTCGCGTTCGGTGATCAGTCTGCCGCCGATCTCGCCGAGCCGTTGTTCCAGGTTGCCGAGGCCGTTTCCGCTGTCCGGAGAGGCGTCGTGATAGTCGTCCACCACGCCGTCGTTGATGATCGTCAGCCGGGCCGTTCCGTCGTCGACCACCGCGGTGATGCTGCAGCGTGACGCCTTGCTGTGGCGCAGCAGATTGGTGACGCCCTCGCGCAGGACCGTGGCCAATGCCGTGCCGGCCTGGGAGCTGATCTCCTCGACGGCGGGGTCGAGGACCACCTCGACCTCGACCTCCGCCGCGTCGAGCACCGACTTGGCCGACGACACCTCGGGTACGAGGGACATGTCGCGGTAGCTGCGGGCCACCCTGCGGACGTCGCCGAGCGCCTGCCGGGAGATGGCGAGGACCTCCTCCACCTCCTGGTCGGCGCGGGGGTGCTGGGCCCGGATCAGCCGCTGGAGGAGCTCGCTCTTGAGCACGATCGCGGAGATGCTGTAGCCGAGGAGATCGTGCAAGTCCCGGGCCAGGCGCAGGCGTTCGCTGGCGACGGCCATCCTGGCTATCTCCGCGCGCGCGGCGTACACCTCGTCGACCAGGGACGACAGACGGGACAGGCCGTAGATCACCAGGCCGGTGAGCAGGGTGCTCTGGCACATGTAGACGAGGTCGATCACCGACATCCCGGCGATGACCCCGGGAACCAGCAGGCTCAGCCCCGTCACCCCGTAGAGCGGCCAGGCCACCCGGGGGCGCAGCAGGAGCAGCAGTGAGCCGCCGAGGAAGCCCGCCATCGCTCCCCACAGGATGCCGAAGAAGACCAGGGGCAGATAGGTGAGCAGGGCCTGGGCGCCCAGGGTGGCGGCTTTCCTCCAGGGTGAGGCGCGGTCGGCGCCCGGTTTGGAATGCACGAGTTGCAGGCCGAAGACGGCGGAGAGCGTGACGAGTCCGGTGATGAGCTGAGGCGTTGAGGGCTTCTGGCTCAGCAGGTTGATCGCGGTGATGCCGAGATAGCAGATGAGCGCCGCCAACAGGATGACGTGGGCCAGCCGGGGGGCAGGCCGAGGGCTCCATCTGGAACCAGCCACGTCAGACGTGTCCTTGGTCTCGCTGTGCATCCTCGAAGTGCTCCTCTTCTGCCAGGAGAGCGTACGAGAGCGCGTCTTCTCGGGCGCTCCCGAACCCCGGGCCCGTGGTATTCGGCCACAACGCTCGTCCAGCAGACCTTACGTGGGATGGCTGCGCATCAGTCCCTTCCGGGGAAAACCGTGCTTTCGCATGAACTCGCTTAGCGGTGCTCGGAGTTTGCGTTGTGCGGCGCCCGGAGAATTGCCTCTCTTGTTAGACGTGCTGTCACGTGCTGTCACGTGCCGTCAGACGAAGAGAGGGATCGGGTTGAGTTCCTCGTACGGCGTCGGTTCCGCGATCCTGCCGAGCGCGACGGGAACGTCGTAGAGGCGTCCGGGCGCGTATCTCGCCCAGAAGTGCCGGAGTCCGGGAACCACGACCTTGACCACGGGAAGGCCGATGTCGGGGCGGGTCTGGTCGAGCACGAGCAGATCCATGCCGTGCGAGGTGAGCAGGCTGGTGGCCGCCGCGAGATCGTCCCGCAGGTCGCCCCGCGCGGTGTAGTCCCAGGAGTGGGGCGCCCTTGGGGTCGCGTCGGGGGCGGGGGTCAGATAGGGCTGGGTGGCCGTCGTCTCGCGGCGCCACCAGGCGACGGCTTCCGGCTGGTCGACGCGGTAGCCCGAGCCGTCGGGACGCGCCCCCGAGACGGCGGGCAGGAGCTGGCCCATCTCCGTCAGGGCCCGGCGCAGCGCGATACGGGGGTCGAGGTGGGCGCCGAAGCCGAAGATGATGTCCTCGGAGGGTTTGTCGGTGCGCCGCGAGAGGGCCACGACGACGGGGATGCCCAGGTCGGACGTGAGGTCGAGCGCCCAGATCTCCCGGTTGAACCGGCCGTAGCCCTCGCGCAGTTGGTCGATGTACGGTTCCGCGAAGGAGTGCAGGTCGATGCCCGGCTGGCGCGTGCGGTTGTACCACCACAGGGCCACCGCGTCGCGCTCGACCAGCTCCAGGAAGCCCTGGAGCACGGCGTCCTCGAAGCTGCTGCCGGCCGCGTTGCCGTTGGAGTCCGCGATCGGGTCGCCCGCGGACACCGTGTCGGCGGGGAAGTACAGCATGCCGGTCGGCAGGAGCCGATGCGTCTCCGTGGCCAGGGACCACAGGGGGGTCCAGTCGACGGGGCGGTTCTCGTCGAAGCGTTCCGGTACGTGGGTGAAGGGCGAGCGGGCCGCGTTCCAGCGGGACCGGTCGCGGAACTGCCGGTCGTCGTACAGCTGGCAGGAGTTGGGGTGCAGGGCCACGTCGCCGAGGCCGCGGAAGGTGTCGCGCACCGTCGCCTCGTCGCCGCGCCGGGTGCCGCTGTAGCGCTCGATGGCCTCGGCGAGCGCGCTGACCTTCGCCTCCTCGGCGGTCAGGCCCTTGCCGCCGCTGAGCGAGCGGAGCCCGGCGCGCAGCCCGGACAGGGTGCTGGCCTCCATGGCGAGGTTCTGGCCCGACACATAGGCCTGGGTGAAGTCGGGGGCGCCCGGCGCCCGGCGGATCTCCTTCACCACGCCCGTGACCGGGCCGACCAGGTGGCCGTAACGCTCCAGCATCCGCGCGGTGCCCATCGCGCGGTGCCCGCCGCCCGTGCCGTCCGCGGCCTTCGGGCGGCTGCGCGGCCGGGTGGGCCGCCAGCCGCGTTCGCTCATGAGCGCCGGGTCGCCGCACGAGGCGCACTGCGGCAGGCGGGTCACCGGGTGGGTCGCGGTCCGCAGCGTGAGGGTGTCGAGGGTGCGTACGGCGCTCTGCTCCGCACTGCGCAGCCCGCTCGCCCACTTGACCGCCTCAAGGACGGCGGCCTGCACGGCGAGGGCGCGCCCGGTCGGCAGGTCGGCCGCGGGCCGGGCCACCGGGTGGTCGAGGCGCAGCGCGCGCTGCAATGGCAGTTCGGTGGTGCGGTGGCCGCGCAGCCGGGTCGCGAGACAGGACCAGCAGGGCCCCTCGCCGGGCCGGAACACCGGGCCGAACCACGGCTCGGGACCGCCCAGGCGTACGAGGAGCCAGGGGCGCCCCGCCGCCCGGTGCTCGGCGTCCACCTCGCGCAGGCCGGGGGAGAGGTAGTCGTCGCACAGGACGAGGCTGAGGCAGGAGTCCTCCGCCGAGTCCGTGATGCGCAGGCCCGAGGCCGCGCAGGCCTCGCGGACCCGGACCTCGTCGGCGAGGCCGGGCTGCCCGGCGGTCCCGGGCGGCGTCACGATCCGCACGGCCGCCCGCGCCGCCTCCTCGGTGGCGCGGGCTCCGTCGAGGCCCGCGAGATCCCAGTAGGCCTCGGCGGCCCGGTCGGCCGGTGACCTGCCGGCCCGCTGCTGGAAGCGGAGCAGCCCGGCGTCCGCGAGGACCCGCAGGGCGTCGCCGACCTCCTCCGAGGACAGCGACGCGGCGGCGGCGAGGGCGACGGCGGCGGGTGTGCGGGTCCCGTCGAGCAGGGGGGCCAGCGCCTCCGCCTGCGCCCCGCGCAGCGCCGTGATCCCGGAGTGCGACACCAGATAGGCCGCTTCCCCGGGGACGACCGCGCAGCGCAGGTGGCTCTTGAACTCGACGTACGCGGTCTGTTCCCCCGTCTGTTCCCCCGTGGGCGTCATGCGTGGGAGAGCTCGTTGACCGTGGAGGTGCCGGACATGAGGGTGCAGAAGGTGAACAGGGCCACCGCGTCGTCGGCGCCGGAGTCGAGGTGGTCCACGACGAGTGCGGGACGCGGGGAGGTGTGGCCGTCCGCGGCGGCGGGGAGCGTGAGTGCGCCGGCAATGATCTCGATCATCAGCACGTTCCTTTTCGGTCTGGGGAGGCGTTCTCCGTTGCCAGAATCCTCATACGGGGAAAGCGTCCGCAGAAAGTGAAGGGCTCACCATTGAGGGGTGAGACTTTCCCATGCTCCACCTTCAGATCTCACCCCGGTGCCGCCCCGGAACCCCCGCGGTAATCGGAAACCTCCATTCACCTTCGCTCCACCGAATGGCAGGGGCTCTTCTGGAGGATTCGATTCCGGCGTCGTGATTTCTTCACGGGTGTGACGTGGTCACATCCCGGGGCAGAGAAACCCACGCCGAACGCCGGTACGCACCCACTGTTTCCAGCCCCGGTCCGAATGGAATCTTCGGTGTCCATGAGGGTCACCGAGACGCCGTACCTGCCGCAGGGGGCGCACACCGCCGCCGCCGGGCCGAACCTGTTCTGCCTGCCGTGTGCGGGCGGCGGCGCGTCCGCCTACGCACAGTGGCAGCGGGAGCTCGATGTGCGCGGCGCCGGAGTCCAGGTGCTGGCGGTGCAGCCGCCGGGCCGTGAGGAGCGCGCCCACGAGGCGCGGTTCACCGGCCTGGACGCGCTGGTGGAGGAGATGGACGAGCAGCTGGACGACGCGTTCTCGCGGCCCCACCTGCTCTACGGGCACAGCATGGGCGCCTTCATCGCCCACGCGCTGGTCCTGCGCAGACAGCGGCGGGGTGCCGTACTGCCGCAGGCGCTCGTCCTCAGCTCGCACCGCGCGCCCCACATACCGCCCAACCGGATCCTGGACCCGGCGGCGGACGACGAGGAACTGGCCACGAGGCTGGCGGAACTGGGCGGCATTCCGCCCGAGCTGGCCGCGCGGCGCAGATTCCAGCAGCGCTTCATGCCGCTGGTCCGGGACGATCTCAGGCTCTGCTCGGGGGTGGTGAAAGAGGACGAGATCGAACCGCTGCGGGTGCCTCTGCGCCTGTTCGTGGGGGAGCGGGACCGGCTGGTGCCGGTCCACAAAATGGCCGCTTGGTCGGAGCACGGAAACCGGGGGTCCGCGCTGCGCACGATGCCGGGCGGACACTTCTTCGTCCGCTCCCAGGAGAGCGCCTTGCTGGATGAACTCGCGGCGGTGCTGCGCGAGTTCGGTGCCGTACCGGCCGAGTAATCCCATTCTCGAAAGGAACACGGAACGTGAAGATAGTGATCGCCCGGCGGGGGACTCCGGTCTGGCTGGAATCCGCATCGCTGGTCAGCAAGGTGTTCGGGACGAGTTTCGGGGCTCAGGTGACCCCGGATCCGGATCAGTTCATCGCGTACGTAGGACGGAAGGACGGCGGCCCCGACGAGGTGGAGGCCTGCATCGGGATCTCCTTCCCGGAGAACGGGCCGATCTTCCTGGAACGGTACCTGGACGGGTCGATCGAGGACGCGCTGTGCGAGGCGGCCGGCCAGCAGGTGCACCGGCACCAGATCGTGCAGCTCGGCAGTGTCGCCTCGGTCGCGAACCTGGCGGGCGCGGAGATCTACCGCGCGCTTCCGCTGATCCAGGCCTGCCTGGGCCGGTCGTACGCCGCCATGACGATGACCAACCGGTCGGCGGCGCTCGCCAAGCGCCTCGGTCTGATCACCCACCGCCTGTGCGACGCCGACGGCACCCGCCTGGGCGCCGAGGAACTGGCCCGCTGGGGAACCTTCTACGACCAGCGGCCCGCGGTGCGCTGGGGCCGCCTGGCCGACCACTCCCAGCAGCTGGTCACGGGCGTCGAACGCTACGCACTCGACTCCGTCGACATCCGCCTGCTCTCCCCGAACCGAACGGAGCTGACCCGTGCTGCCTGACGTCATGTCGCACACCAACGCCATGCCGCACACCACGTCCCTGACGGCCGGGCTCCTGAAGCGGGCCGAGAGCGACGCGGTCATGGTCGAGGTCCTCTCCACCACCGGAGGGCCCGGAGTCCGCCACACCTACCGTGAACTCGTGGGCGCCGCACGGGTGTTCGCCGCCGAACTGCGCAAGCGCGGGGAAGCGCTCGGCCGGCCCGTGCGAGTGGGGCTGCTCGCCGACAACTCCGCGCAGTGGGTGGTCGCCGACCTCGCCGCCCTGTTCGCGCGGGCCGTGGAGATCCCGGTCCCCATGGCCTTCACCGCCGAGCAGGCCGCATCGCTGCTCGCCGACGCCGACCTCTGCCTGGTCGACGCGCACGGCGAGCGGTGGCTGGAGCGCGCCGCGGCCAAGGGGGTCCGGGTCCTGCCCGTGGACTGCGCGGTCGTCGGGATCGACCTGCCGGGGCTCATCGAGGCCGCCGCCGGCGCCCAACTCCCGCCGCTCGACGCGGAGATCGCCGAGGCGGAAGCGGCCGGCGACACCGTCGTCAAGGTCGTGCACACCTCGGGCACGACCTCCGCGCCCAAGGGTGTACGGGTCAGGCTGCACGGCATGGAGGCGCTGCTCGCCTCCCTCGGCGGCCGGGTCGACGACGCGGTCTTCGGCCGCTATCTCTCCGTGGTGCCGCTGAGCCTGCTCATCGAACAGGTCGCCGGGCTCTACATGCCGTTCCTGAACGGCGGCAGCGTCACCTTCCTGCCGCCCGGCACCGCCCTGATCGGCACCGTGGCCGACGCGGGCCCGCGGATGCTGTCGCTGCTGCGCCAGGCCCAGCCCACCGCCATGGTCGTACCGCCCACCGTCGCGGGCCTGCTGCTCGCCCTGTGCGAACAGAACCCCACGGAGGACCTGGCCCAGCGCAGGCACCGGCTCTTCGGGCACACCGGGCCCGTCTTCATCGCCTGTGGCGGCGCGCCCGTCTCGCTCGACGTCCTTCAGCGCCTCGAAGCGTTCGGGATTCCCTTGTACGAGGGGTACGGCCTGAGCGAGAACAGCTCGGTCGTGGCCTGGAACTTCCCCGGACAGTTCCGGTTCGGCACGGTGGGCAAGCCGCTCGACCACGTACGGGCGCGGCTCGCGAAGGACGGCGAACTGCTCATCCAGAGCACGTCGTTGTTCGCCGGATACACCCAGGAGGACCCCTCCAGCGTGGTGGTCGACGACCAGGGGTGGCTGCACACCGGCGACCTGGCCACCATCGACGAGGACGGCTACATCCGGATCACCGGCCGCAAGAAGAGCCTGGTCATCACGGCCGCGGGACGCAATCTGTCCCCCGAGTGGGTCGAGGCCCGCTACCGCGAACTGGGCTTCGTGCGCGAGGCGGCCATCGTGGCGGACGGCCTCGACGAGGTGCTCGGCCTGTTCGTGATCGACGCGGGCACGGACCGCGTCGAGGCCCGCCGCCAGATCGAGGAGTTCGGCGCCGGGCGCCTCTCCGCCATCGAACGGGCCACCTCCGTACGCCTCATGGCCGAGGACGACCCGGAGTACGCCACCTGCTTCACCGTGACCGGGCGCCCCCGCAGGGACGCCGTCCGTGACCTGCTGACCCGCACCGCACCCGAGGAGATCACCGCATGAGCGCCCTGAGGACCACTCCGTACGGCACCGGCGGCGGACTGCTCGTGACGCCCGCCGATCCGGGAGCCGAGCCGGGCGCCCTGTCCGGTGTCGAGCCCAAGGAACTTCTCGACCTGCTCGCCGAGGCGGGCTTCCTCCTCCTGCGCGGCTTCGGCGCCGACATGGCCTCGTTCACGGACCTGGTGCAGCGCACCTCCACCTCCACCACCCTCGACCCGGCACGCGACTTCTACTCGGAGGTCGCGCAGAAGGTCGACGCGGGCCACGCCGAGGTCGGCCTGCACACCGAGAACGGCAACAGCCCTTTCCGCTCCCACCTGGCCTGGTTCTTCTGCGAGAAGGCGGCCGCGTCCGGCTCGCAGACCACGGTCTGCGACGGCTACCGGGTGTGGGACGAGCTCGCGGAGCCCGTACGCACGGCGTTCCTCAGCCAGGACATCGTCTACAGCAGGCATGTCGCCGAGCCCCAGTGGCGCGCCATGGCCCACCACCTCACGGGCAGGCCCGCCGAGGAGATCGCCGTCGAGGAGCTCGTCGGCCTCGCCGCCTCGATGCCCGGCACCGAGGTGACGCCGGAGGCGGACGGCGGGGTGCGCTACTCGTTCCGCACACCGGCGGCGGCCCCCACGCTGTTCGGGGAGCGGATCTCCTTCGCCAACAGCATCCTCGGCCCGTCCTTCAACTACGAGAAGCCGCGCATCACCTTCGCCGACGGCCAAGAGCTCTCCGCCGAGCTGCTCGCCGCCGTCACCGAGACCACCGGCGCCCTCACCGAGAACCTCGACTGGGCCGACGGGGACGTCGCCGTCATCGACAACACCCGGGTGATGCACGGCCGCAGGGCCATCACCGACCCCCGGCGGACCATCTACAACGCACTGAGCTTCGTCGAGGCCACCGTGCCCGTGGCCGCCTGACCCGCGCCGCCCGAGCGGCGGCGCACCCGACCGGCGGAGGCCGGTCCCACCCCCCGGCGCCGGCCTCCGCCCCCGTACCACCGAACCTCGAAGGTGATCTCGCATGTTCTCTGCCCTGGGCTCCGCCCTCCACGCGAAGCGGAGGCTGACCCTGTACGTGGTCATCGGCCTCGCCGTGCTCTCAGCCCTCTTCGGCGGCACCCTGCAGAGCAAGGTGACCAACGGCCTCGCCGACTACGACGACCCGACCGGATCGCACACCGTGGCCCGCGAGGTCATCCAGGAAGCCACCGGCATCGACGCCCAGCAGGGGTACGCGCTCCTCATCCGCACGGATGAGGCCATCGACCCCGGCGGGACGCAGCCCGAGGCGGTGACGGCGGGCATCGCGCTCCTGAAGGAGCGGCCCGAGGTGAAGCGGGTCGTCGACTACAAGTCGGCCGGTGACCCGGCCCTCATCTCCGAGGACTCGCGCTCCACCGTCCTGATCGGCGCGGTCAGGCCGATGAAGGACAAGGAGACCAAGGACGCCGAGAAGGCGTTGCAGAAGGCGATCGACGCCGACCCCGCGCTGCGCGGCCACGCCCACCTCGGCGGGCCGACCATCGGCATGGTCCAGGTCGGCGAGGTCACCACCAAGGACCTCTCGATGGCCGAGGGCATCGCCCTGCCGGTCGTCCTCGTCCTGCTCTTCCTGGTCTTCCGTGGCCTGGTCGCGGCGCTGCTCCCGGTCATCGGCGCGGTCTTCACGCTGCTGCTCACCATGGCGGGCCTGCGCCTGGTCACCCTCTTCGACAACGTCTCCACCGGGGCGCTCAACCTGGCCTTCGCGCTCGCGCTCGGCCTCGCCGTCGACTTCGGGCTGCTGATCGTCTCCCGTTACCGCGACGAGCTCGCGCGGCACGGGGCCGGGGCGCTCGCGCTGCGCCGCACCATGGAGACCGCGGGACGCACCGTGCTCTTCAGCGGTCTCACCGTGGCCGCCGCGCTCGCGGCGCTGCTCGTCTTCCCGCAGCCGTACCTCCAGTCCATGGGCATGGCGGGCGTGATCACGTCGCTGGCCGCCGTGCTGTTCGCGCTGCTCGCCCTGCCCGCCGTGCTCGCGCTGCTCGGCGACCGCGTCAACTCCTGGGCCCCGCGGCGCTGGCAGCGCGTCACGCAGGCGGCGGGGACCGAGGGCGCCGGCGACCCGGCCGTCAGGCGCTGGCGGCGGATCGCGCAGCTGGTGATGCGCAGGCCCGTGATCGTCGCGATCGCCGCCACCGCGATCCTGCTCGCCCTCGCGTCGCCGGTGCTCGGCATCCGCTTCACCGGCGCCGACGCGTCGGCGCTGCCCACCAGCATCAGCGCCGGCAAGGTCTCGGCCGCCATGCAGGACGACTTCGCCGCACCCGCCACCTCGCCGCTGCGCGTCGTCGCCGACACCACCGACGGAGGCAAGCTGGACGCGTACGCGAAGAAGATCGCGGAGGTGCCCGGCGTCGAGGCGGTCGCGAAGCCGGTACGCCTGGACGCCACGCACTGGGAGATCGACGCCGTCCTCGAAGGACAGCCGCTGGGCACGGTCGCCAAGGACGCCGCCGACGAGGTCAGATCGCTCGACGCGCCCACGCACGTACGGTTCACCGGGCAGACCGCCGACTTCCTCTCGCAGAAGGACGGCATCCGTGACCGCCTTCCGCTCGCCATCGGCGTCCTGGCCATGGTGACCCTGCTGCTGCTCTTCGCCTTCACCGGCTCGGTCGTCCTGCCGTTCAAGGCGCTCCTGATGAACACCCTCTCCACCGGGGCCGCGCTCGGCTTCCTCGTCTGGGTCTTCCAAAACGGGAACCTCGGCTTCGACGCGGTGAGCGGCATCGAGTCCACCACTCCGGTGCTGGTCTTCGTGCTCGCCTTCGGACTGTCCACCGACTACAACGTCTTCCTGCTCGGCCGGATCAAGGAGGCGCGGGCGGCCGGACTCGACGACCGCGCCGCGGTGGCCGAGGGCCTGGCCCGCACCGGACGCATCGTGACGTCGGCCGCGCTGCTGTTCTGCGTGGCAGTGGGCGCGCTCGCGCTCTCGCGCCTGGTCTTCGTCAAGGAGCTGGGGCTCGGCACCGCCTTCGCGGTGATCCTCGACGCCACGGTCGTCCGCGCGCTCCTGGTGCCCGCCCTGATGACGCTGCTCGGCGGCGCCAACTGGTGGGCGCCGAAGCCGCTGCGCCGACTGCACTCCGCGCTGCGGCTCGACCGCATGGAGACCTCGGAGGAGGAGAGCGCGCGCACGGATTCAGGGGCCGCGCAGAGCGGGCGCGAAGAGGTGGTGAGCAGGGCCTGAACCAAGGACTCACCGGCTGGGGTTGCGGGGAACCACACAAGGGAGAGCGGACATGTTTGCACCAGAGCGGGAGTACGAGGTCGTGATCCCGGCGGTGGCGGGGGGCGGCGGTGTGGCGGCGGAAGCGGAAACCGACCGCCTGATGGGCCACGGCTTCGGGGTGATCCGTGGACGGGAGGGCGAACTCGCCCTTTTGGAGCGGCTGTTGGCCCAGCCACAAGAACGCCTGATCACGCTGACCGGGCCGGCCGGAGTGGGCAAGAGCCATATGGCCCACGCGGCACTGATCGCGCGGACCCGGGCCGGGGGCGCGCCCCTGCTCTGGACGGACCTCGCCGAATCGGCCGGGGCCGCGGCGGTCTGGTCGAGTGTCGGCGTCGACACGGCCAGGGCCGCCGCCGCACGGATCGGCACGCGCCAGACGCTGCTCGTCCTCGACAACTGCGACCCGGTGGCCGCGCGGGTGGCCCTGGACATCTCCGCCCTGCTCAGGGCCTGCCCACGGCTGAAGATCCTGGTCACCAGCCGGGTCTCCCTGGACATCCGGGCCGAACGCGTCCTGGTGACGGAGCCGCTGCCCACGGGTGTCGGCTCACCGGCCGAGGAGCTCTTCACCGATCACGTGAGCCCTCGTTACCGCGCGGGACTCGACGGCGCGCAGGCGCAGTCGGCGGTGACGGAGCTGTGCCGGGAGCTCGACGGCATCCCCCTGGCGATCGAGCTGGCGGCGGAGGCCGTCGGCACCGAGGGACCCCAGGCCGTCCTGGACAGGCTGGGCAGGGGCGAGCCCATCGGCAGGCGCAGGCTCCGGGACGCGTCGGCCCGGCACGACGGCATCAGCAGCGCCCTCGGCTGGGCCACCCAGGCGCTGAGCCCCGCCGATCGTGAACTCCTCGCCACGCTTGCGGTGTTCGAGGCGCCGCTCGGCCTCGCGGAGGTGCGCCGGGCGGCCGGTGCGGGCCAGGCGGACGCCGTGGCCGGCATCGAGTCCCTGGTTCACCAGAGCCTGCTGCTCACCGGGCGCGGCCCGGACGGCGAGCCGGAGTTCCGGCTGCCGCGCATGGCGCGCGCCCACTACCACCAGGCACTCGCGGCCGATCCGGACGCGCTGGCCCGGGCCCTCGACCAGCACGCGGCGCACTGCGCGGCCTTCGCCGCCGTGCTCGCGGACGGGCTGCGCTCGGGGCGCGACATGGGCCAGCTCCTCGCGGCCGTCGAAGCGAGGCTGCCCGACCTGCGCAAGGCCACGGGGCACCTGCGTGCGCGCGGTGATCACGCGGGGGTGCTGCGCATGCTGACCGCGCTGGAGGGCCCGTTGCTCGGCCACGGGCTCGACCTCGACGCGGCGGACGCCATGGAGACCTCCGCCGCCGCGTGCGCCGACGGCGCGCTGGCCGCCGAGGCGCTGATGGCCGTGGCCCGCTGGGCGCTCGGCCGGGACGAGCGGCAGCGTGCGGAGGCCGTGCTCGACCGGGCGGCCGTCGCCGCCGCCGAACTCCCCGCGGTCCGGGCGCGGGTGGCGGCACACACCGGGGAGCTGCTGCGCCGCAAGGGCGAGACGGCGGGCGCGGCCGCGCTGCTCGAATCCGCGCTGAGGGAACTCGACGCCGTGGGCGATGTGTACGGCGCGGCCCTGGCCCGCCGGTCGCAGTCGCTCCTGCGCGCCGGACACGGCGACCCGGACGCGGAACGCCCGGCGCTCCAGGCGCTG
Source organism: Streptomyces sp. NPDC055099 (assembly GCF_053607685.1). Lineage (NCBI taxonomy): Bacteria > Bacillati > Actinomycetota > Actinomycetes > Kitasatosporales > Streptomycetaceae > Streptomyces > Streptomyces sp. NPDC055099. Next base: position 433,129 of record NZ_JBSGUA010000005.1, read on the forward strand.
GCGGAACTGCCGTGCACACCGGTCGAGTTGGAACCCGGGGCCGCTGAGTTCTGGCGGGACCCGTGGTCACCGGTCGTGGTCCGTGCCGCCCTGCTCAACGCGCTCGCCCGGGTGCGCCGGCTGCTCGGCCGCTGCCCGGAGGCGTACGTGAACGTGCGTGAGTCGATCCGGCTCCTGATGGGCACCAGCGGCCCAGCGGAGGCGGCCGAGGCCCTGGAGACGATGGTGATCGTCGCCGTGGGGCCGGGGAACGAGGAGCACCGGGAGGCGCTCGCCCAGGTCCTCGCCCACGCCGAGGCCCTGCGCCGGCAGCACGCGCTGGTCTCCGAGGAGGGCGTCGCGCTGCGGGCCGTGGCCGACCGGCTGCACCAGGGCTTCGATCCCGCCGCACTGCGCAGGCTGCGGCTGGAGGCCCGCCAGGTCTCGCCGCACAGCGCCCTGATCGCGGGCCTGTTCGCGCCCGCCCCCAAGGAGGAACGCCCCTCGCGGGCCGGGCCCGCCGCCCCGCACGGGCTCACGCCACGGCAGCACGAGGTCGCGCTGCTCGTCGCCGAGGGAATGACCAACCGGCAGATCGGCAGGCAGCTCGGCATCTCGGAGTGGACGGTGACCAACCATCTGCGCGTGGTGATGCAGAAGCTGGACTGCGGCTCACGGGTGCACGTCGTACGCGCGATCCAGCAGGCCGGATGATGAGCGGGGCCGGGCGCGCGGGCGTCCACATCTGGGCCGGTCAGGTGCCGGACACGGCGGCCGAGCGGGACGTGGCGCTCCTGGACGAGAGGGAGAGGTGGCGCTTCGACGCCTTCGGGGACGAGGTGGCGGGGGCCCGGTACGCGGGCGCCCGAGCGGCGATCCGGCGCACGGTCGCGCGCTGGCACGGCGTCGAACCGGCGGCGGTGCGCTGGGGCGTCGCGCGCTGTCCGGGCTGCGGGAGTCAGGACCACGGCCCGCCGTACGTCCGCCTGCCGCGCTCCGAGTGGCGGTCGAGCGTGTCGCGCTCCGGGGAGTGGTGGATGCTCGCCCTGTCGTACGGGGCGCCCGTGGGCGTCGACCTGGAGCGCCGGAGCGCCCCCGAGGCCGAGGCGGTGGTCCGCCGCGCGCTCACGCCGGAGGAACGGGCCCACGTCGAGGCCGCCGGGGAGGGCGCGGAGCGGGACGACGCCCTGATGCGCTGCTGGGTGCGGAAGGAGGCGGTGGTCAAGGCCTGGGGGGTCGGCCTCGGGACGGACCTCGCCGGGGTGGCGGTGCGGCCGTGGCAGGAGTCGGCGGTCGTGGAGCGGACGGGCCGGGGCGGCGCGGAGCGCTGGGCGGTTGTCGAGGTGGGCGTGGGGGAGGCGTGCGTGGCGGCGCTGGCCCGCCCCGCCGACGTCACGGCCCCGGTGGTGGTGCACGGACCCGACGGCGGGCGGACAGCCGCGGGGGCCTGACTGTGCGCACAGTCAGGCCCCCGGGATGTGTCACGTGCATCAAAGGACGCGCGCCCGCATCAGAACTGCATCAGAAGACGATCGGCCCCGGCGTCTGCTTCGAGACGGCCTTGCAGGTGTTGGTGCTGCCGAGGATGTTGAGGCTCAGCGAGGAGTCGCCGGAGCCCGCGGCCGGGATGTACGAGTCGAGGCTGTCGCCCGCGGACACCGCACCGGTCAGCGCGCCGATGGTCACCGGCTGCCCGGCGGCGGCCGCGTCGTTGGCCGTGCCGGTGAAGTCCACCGTGCCGCCCCCGGCGCGCTCGAGACGCAACGTGGCGGTGATCGAGTTCGCCGGGATGTCGACCGGGGCCAGACCGCCGCTGGTGGAGATCTTGACGGAGCCGACGCCGTCCGCGGCCGAGGCCTCGATCGTCAGGTCGGATACGCCGTAGCTGCCGCAGTCGTACGACGCCGTCACCGTCTGGGACGCGGTGGGGGCCGCGACGGAGGGGGCGGCGAGCGCTATCTCGCCCGCGAACAGGGCGGCGGTGACCACGGTGCTGGCCTTGAGAATGTGACGCACAGTCAGTTTCCTTCTGTTGGGGGTTGTTCTGCCGTTACTGCAGGGGTGTTCGGCAGACGGACGGCCGACGGGCCGCCCGGGTCATAGGGGGTGGCGCTCGGCCACCGGGATGCGCACGGTCGGCGGATGCCAGTCGGCGATTCCGTCGAAGCCGCGCAGGAGCAGGCCGGGGACGGCCCTCGAAGCGGCCCTGAAGACGGCGTCGCGCGTGGCGACGGCCGCCCGGGAACGCAGCGACGTCAGCTTCAGGATGCGTTCGGCGCGGCGCACCATCGCGGTCGTACGCGGCCTGCGGTCGTGGTCGTACGCGGCGAGCGCGGCGAGCGGATCCGAGCCCGGCACGGCGTGGTGGGCGAGGACGACGCCGTCCTCGATCGCCATGTTGGCGCCCTGCCCCAGGGTCGGCACCATGGCGTGCGCGGCGTCCCCGAGCAGCGTGGTGCGCCCCCGGTGGAACGAGCCGAGCGGCACGGCCATGTGATGCACGTCGTGGCGCAGGATGTCGGGCTCGTCGACCGATCCGAGCAGGGTCGGCACGGGGTCGTGCCAGTGGCCGAAGAGCCTGCCGAGTTCGGCCTTCTCGCCGTCGGGGGAGCGGCCGCCCTCCTCGGTCGCGGCGCAGGCGTAGATGAACACGCTGTCCGGGTCCCGGACCAGGCTGCCCCAGACGAGGCCGCCGCCCCACGACTCGTGCGGCACGAAGCCGGGGCCCGGCATCGGAGCGAGGATGCGCCACACGGTCCAGCCGCCGTAGGCGGAGCCGGGGTGGCCGGGGAAGAGGATGGCGCGCGTCTTGGAGTGCACGCCGTCGGCGGCGACGACGAGATCCGCCTCGTACACCCCCTGCGGGCTGCTGACGTGTGCCTTGCGGCCGGCCGATCCCGCGTCCGTGAGGTAGGCCGCCTCGCCGGTGCGCAGGACACCTTCGGGCAGCCGGTCGACGATCAGGTCGACCAGGTCGCTGCGGCGCAGGACCACCAGGGGGCCGCCGAACCGGGCGGCGACGGCCGAGCTGTGGGTGCGGGTCAGCGGGCGGCCCCGCGGATCGCACATCAGGCCGTCGCCCTGCCATGCCGCGAGGGCGGTGACCTCGGCGCCGAGGTCGAGGGCGGCGAGTGCGCGCTGTGCGTTGGGGGCCAGGGTCAGGGCGGCCCCGATCGGGGCCAGGGTGGGGGCGCGTTCCAGGACGGTGATGTCCCAGCCGCGTCGGTGCAGGGCGAGGGCGGTGGTCAGGCCACCGATGCCGGCACCGATGACGACGGCTTTGGGGCGGGTCATGGACTCTCCTTGTGAGTCAGGCGAGTTGCCGTGATCTGCGGGGAGGACCGCGTGTTCCGCGGAAGGGCCGCGTGATCTGCGGGAGGACCGGGGGCGGCGCGAACCGCCCCCGGGCCCGTGGGTCACCCCCGCGCACCTCCCGCCCGCCAGTGCACGGCGGCGGCTCCCGCGAAGTCCCCTGCGTGGGCGAAGCCGGCCAGCATCAGCAGGCTGCCGTCCTCGACCCGGCCCTCGCGGATGCCGTGGTCGAGGGTGATGGGAACGGCCGCGCCGAAGAGGTTCCCGAACCTGTCGAAGGTGTCCAGATGGCGGTCGGGGCCGATGGAGAGCCGCTCCTGCCACTGCTTGAGGAACATCCGGTTGGGCTGGTTGGTGATCAGCAGGTCCAGGTCGTCGGTCTTGAGGTCGAGCGACTCGCAGACCCGGTTCACCACCTCGGGCACCAGACGGTTGCCGCGCTCGACGATGTCGGCGACCTTGTCGGGCGTGAACCCGACGTGCATCTGGCTGGAGCCCGCCTCCCAGTACTTGCGCCCGTCGTGCAGCGCGAGGCCGCAGTCCCGGGTGAACTCGCCGTGGTTGGCGACCTCGATGCCGAGGATCGGTGACTCCTCGGACGCCGCCACATAGGCGGCGCCGCAGCCGTCACCGGGGATGACGGCCTCGGGGAGCCTGCGCACGTCGGGTTGCGTCATCACCGGGCCCGCGCTGTTCTGCACGTTGAAGAGCAGCGCGGACCTGGCCTGGCCCGAGCCGATCAGCGCACGGGCCAGACGCAGCAGATGGACGAAGGACGCACAGCCGCCGTTGTGGGCGTCGAGCACCCAGTCGGCCTTGACGCCGAGCCGGTGCGCGACCTCCGCCCCAGGACCGGTGAACGGCACCTCGGGGAGCAGCGAGTTGGTGATCACCACGTCGACGGCGCGCAGGGCGTCGTCCCCGATCCGGTCCCGCAGGACGAGACCGGCCTTCTCCATCATGTCCGCGGGCGTCTCGTCCCTGGACACCTGGTGCCGGGTGCGCGGCGCCTTGAACATCGTGTGCCCGGCCAGATCGGCCGCGCCCTCCTGATGTTCGAGGAAGTACTCCGTGCCCACCGGTTCCCCGGGCAGGTAGGAGGCGAGCTCCAGCAGACTGACCGTTCTCATGCGCCGGTGCTGCCGTCGCTGCCGTTGCGCAGCTCCAGGATCTTCTTCATGTTGTCGATCTCTATCTGGTGACCGGCGTAGAAGAGGTTCCACATGTCGCCGACCCACGGGCGCTCGGGGCTCGACGCCAGCTCCGGGTGCGGGTTCTTGTCGTAGTACGGGTGACGGCAGTTGGTCCAGATGACCACGGAGCCGGGCTTGTTCAGGACGGTCTGCGCGTCGATGATCCGGTGGATGTAGACCATCCACAGCTCCTCGCCCTGGTCCCAGGCGCACTTCATGTCGACGGTGAGGGCGCGCGGGTCGCCGTCGATCCGAAGGAAGATCTTGGTCTCGTCGTCGAGGAGGGTGTCGCGGCCCTGGTAGAGGCCGGGGGTGTCGGTGGGCGCGAAGTCACGGGTGCTGTAGGTGTACTCGTTCAGGTTGCGCTCGTTGGTGAGGTAGTCGTAGACGGCCTGCGGCGGCGCGTCGATGTACTGGTGGACGGTGACGAACTTCCCGTACACCTCGTCGTACGTGAACGACTCCTTGGTCATCTGCGCGGCCTGCGCGAGGGCCTCCTCGCGGGGCGTGGTCTCCCAGCGGAGCAGCCCGGGGACGTCCTTGAGGTCGGCGGGGATCGGCTCCGGCGCGACGTAGTCGGCGGTGGTGGTGTCCGTGCTCGTGACGGTGGTCATCCTGGTACGACTCCTTGGTTGCTGGGCCGGCTCTTTCCGACGGCCATGGCGTGCTGCTGGAAGGGACGGAACGGAGGCATCTCGGTGGGGTCGGTCTCGACGCAGATCAGTGCGGGCGAGCCGGTGGTCTCGGCGCGGGCGAGCGCGGCGCGCAGCTCGTCCGCTGTCGTGGCGGTCACCGCGTCGAGGCCGGGGAACATCGCGGCGGCGCCTTCGCCGATCCGGGCCGGGCGGAAGAGGTTGTAGGTGTAGTCGCCGGAGTAGAAGAGCTGCTCGCGGGTGTGGCACATGCCGTGCGAGTTGTTGTTGAAGATCACGAAGGTGACGGGAAGACGGTGCTCGACCGCGGTGTGCACCTCCATGCCGTGCATGAAGAACGCCCCGTCTCCGGCGAACACACAGGTGCGTCTGCCGGTCGCGAACGCGGCCCCGATGCCGGCCCCGAAGCTGTGGCCCATGCCGCCCATGCCCATGGCGACGATGAACCGCCCGTCGACGGGCACACCCACGTGGTGGATCACGGTGGCGCCGGTGTTGCCCGCGTCGCTCACCACGGTGGCCCCCGCGGGCAGCGCGGCGCCGACGACCAGCGCGGCGGCACGCATGTCCAGCGGACCCGAGTGCGCGAGTTCGGCGGGAGGCGGTGGCGCCGCCCCGGTCACGGCGGGCGGGCCCTGCTGCCCGGGAACTGCCGAAGCTCCCACCTTCCCGGCCGTCAACTCCTGTGCCAGTACGGCCATTTCGGTGCCCAGAGGCCCGGTGAGGCGCACCAGATCCTCGTGCGGCTCCAGGAACGGCGGCCGTGGGTCGACGCAGACCACCGGCGAACCCTTGAGGTGGTCGTGCAGTCCGGCGCCCGCCATCTGCGGCAGCCGGGTCCCGGCCAGCACCACGGCGGATGCCTGCTCCAGGGCCTCCTGTACGCCCGCGGTGCCGATCACCCCGGCGATGCCCAGGTGACGCGGATCGCGGTCGTCGAAGACGTCCTTGGCGTCCGGGGCCACGGCAACCCGTGCCCCGAGCGCCTCGACGAGCCGGGCGAGCTGGGGCCGTGCGTCCGCCCTGGCCACCGCCTCACCCGCGATCACCACCACGCCCTGGCGCTCCCCGGCCGAGCGCAACAAGGCCACGGCCCGCTCGCGTTCGGCCGCCGTGGAGAGCTCACGGACGGCGACCTCGGGTGGCCCCGGAGCGTCCCAGGCGGGCAGCACGGCCTGCTGCACGTTCTTGGGCAGCAGGAGCACGGCCGGCCCCGGCGCCGCCGGGTCCAGCGCCGCCGCGAGGGCACGCGGCAGCGACTCGGTGATGGACTCCGGGTCCTCGACGCGTACGCAGTGCACGGCGATCTCGCCGAACAGCCGCTCCGCGTCGATGGACCCGGCGAGCCCGCTGGTCTCCTGGAAGGAACCGTGCCCGTCCAGTGAGGTGGGCGGCTGCCCGATCAGGACGAGGGCGGGCACGAAGGAAGCCCTGAGCTCGGCGATCCCGGGGACCAGGTTCATGGCCCCGGCGCCCGAGGTGGCGGCTATCACCGGTATGCGCTGGGAGGCGCGGTGATATCCGTCCGCCATGGTCGCGGCCGAGAACTCGTGCTTGGCGACCACGCCGATCGGGCCGGAGCCCGCACCGGCTCCCGGACCGGATTCCGAACTCGATTCCGCGTGCTGAATCGCATCGTAGAGATCTTCGATATTGGCGCCACCGACTCCGAATACATGCCCGACGTCCTGCCGGCGAAGAAAGTCGACGATGAAGTCGACCACGCGGAATTGGTTTCTCATGGACCGTCCCTCTTTCCAGGCGGTGGTCCAGCCATTGCAGGCCGTGTGGTCCACCGCGGGCAAGTGGCACATCCCTGTCAGCCGGGCCGGGACCCGGTATGGCAGGGATCTGCCATACCGCTCTGTCATGTCCGGGGACGGCGGCCGTAGTTAGGTTCTGGTCAATCGCTCACCGCACATCGCACCGACCGGAAGGAACAACCATCGTGATCACCGTTGAAACCGTCTGCGCCCTCATAGCGAAGAAGCTCGGCAACAAGGCGTCCGGTCTCACGCTCAACGCCGACACGGCCTTCGACTCGGTGGGCCTTTCGAGCCTGCAGATCGCCGACATCGTCTACACCGTCGAGGACGACGCGGAGATCGAGCTCGACCCGAGTCAGGCGGCCAACGTGAAGACCGTCGGTGACCTGGTCAAGCTGGTCGAGTCCACCCAGACCGCGGCCGCCGCATGAGCACCGTCGCCTACCAGGGCGCCACGGCCGAGGCGATCAGGCACCACTACGACGTCTCCAACGACTTCTACGGCCTGTGGCTGGACTCGTCACTCACCTACACCTGTGCCCTGTGGGACGAGTCGGGCGCGGAACTCGAAGGCGTACAGGACGACTTGGAGGCGGCGCAGGCCCGCAAGCTCGACTACCTCATCGAGGGGGCCAGGGCGGCGGGCGCCGGCCGGGTCCTCGACGTGGGCTGCGGCTGGGGAAGTCTCCTCAAGCGCCTCACCGGGATCTACGGCGTCCAGCACGCGACGGGTCTGACCCTCAGCGACAGCCAGGCCGAGCTGGTCAGGGCCTCCGGGATCGCGCGCACCGAGATCCGGGTGGAGAACTGGCTGAACCACGAGCCGACGGAGGGCTACGACGCGATCATCTCGATCGGCGCGTTCGAGCACTTCGCCAAGACGGGTCTGTCCAGGTCCGAACGGATCGCGGCCTACCGCGAGTTCTTCGAGCGCTGCTACGCATGGCTTCCCTCGCGCGGCCGCATCGCCCTGCAGACCAACATCAAGGGCAACAACACCGTGATGGACAAGGCCACCGTGCGTGAGCTCATGTTCATCATCGAGACCATTTTCCCGGAATCGGAGATCCCGGCGCTCTCCGAGGTCATCGAATCCAGCGAAAAGCTCTTCGACGTGGTGTCCCTGCGCAATGACCCGGACCACTACAGCCGCACCTGCGCGGAATGGCTGCGGCGGCTCCAGGAGAACAGGGAAGCGGCCGTACGCATCTCGGGCGAGGACAACGTCGTCAATTACGAGAACTATCTCGGCGCGAGCGTCCGGCACTTCAAGAACCGCCACCTGGGCCTCGCGAGGATCATTCTCGAAAAGGGGCGTTGAGTGTGAGCACCCGAAAGAACGTCGTCTACTGGCACGAGACGGAGTCCGTCACGCCCGAACCCCCGCTGCGGGACGACGTCGACTGTGACGTCGCCATCGTCGGCGGCGGTTACACCGGCCTCTGGGCCGCGCACTTCCTGAAAGAGGCCGAGCCGGCGCTCGACATCCGCATCGTCGAGGCCAAGCACTCCGGCTACGGCGCGTCGGGCCGCGCGGACGGCTTCGTCACCCCGACCATCGGCAAGGACATCCAGGCCCTGGTCGAGGAGTTCGGCACCCGCCGCGCCCTGGAGGCCTCGCAGGCCGTCGGGCGTTCCATCCTGGAGATCGGCCGCTTCACGCGCCGCAACAAGATCGACGCGGAGTACGAGGCCAACGACTACCTGATGGTCGCCACCGACCAGGCCCAGCTGCGCCGCCTGCGCGCGGACCGCGAGCTCGCCACCACCATCGCGGGCCGCGAGCAGCCCGAACTCCTCTCGGGCTCCCAGGCACGGGAGCTGATCGGCTCGCCCGCCATCCTGGGCGCCATGCGCACCGGCGGCGCCCTGGTCAACCCGTTCCGCCTGGCCCGCGGCGTGGCCCGGGTCGTCAAGGAGCGCGGGGTGACCGTCTACGAGAACACCCCGGTCCTGCGCGTGGACCGCGGAGTGCGGCCCACGGTCGTCACCCCCGGCGGCCGGATCACCGCCGACAAGGTGATCATCGCGGCCAACGCGCACCAGTTCACCTTCGAGGCGTTCCGCAACAAGACCGTGCCGATCTGGAGCTACGCGATGGTGAGCGAACCGCTCACCGACGAGCAGCTCGGCCGTATCGCCTGGGAGGGCCGCGAGGGCCTCGTCGAGGCGAAGACCTTCCTGACCTGCGCCCGCTTCACCGCCGACAACCGCCTCATGTGGGCGGGCGGTCCGGCCCTGTACTTCTACGGCCGCGACATGCGCCGGCGGCGCATGAACGAGACGCGGGCCTACCGCGAACTGCACAAGGAGTTCGGCCGGTTCTTCCCCATGTGGCGGGACCTCAAGTTCACCTACACGTACGGCGGCACCGTCGACGTCACCCGTGACTACGCCCCGCACTTCGGGTCACTGCCCGGCGGCAACGTCTTCTACGGATACGGCTTCAACGGCAACGGCATCGCCGCCACGCACACCGGCGGCAAGGTCCTGCGCGACCTCGTGCTCGGCAAGGACTCCGAGTACGCGCGGCTCCTGTACGTGGACGACAAGCACCGCAAGCAGCGCGACTTCCCGCCCGAGCCGTTCCTCTACGTCGGGGCCCGCGCCACCACACGCCTCATGGAGTGGAAGGAGTCCCGGGCATGAGCGAGCGCACCGTACTGCTCACCGGCGCGTCCGGCGTCGTGGGCCGCGCCGTCCTGCAGGAGGCGCCGGGCCGCCCGGTCCGCCTCATCTCCATGGCCAGGCCCGGCGGCGTGGCCCTGCCCGCGGGGACCGAGCACGTGCTCGACGCCGACCTGGCGAAGCCGCGCTTCGGCCTCGACGAGGACAGCTACCGCGCCCTCGTGAGGGACGTGGACACCGTCATCCACTCGGCGGGGCTCACCGAATGGGGGCTGCCCGACGAGCGCTACAAGCCGGTGAACGTGGACGGCACCCGCCGCGTCATCGAGTTCGCCGAACTCTCCGGCGCCACCGTCCACTTCATGAGCACCGCCTTCGTGGCCGCGCTCTCGGCGAGCGCCCCGTACAAGCTCAGTGACACGAACGTCACCACCAACTACGTGCGCTCCAAGCTGCGTTCGGAACAGCTCCTGCGTGACAGCGGGCTGCCGCACACCGTGTTCCGGCCGACCAACCTGATCGGTGACTCACGGACCGGCTGGACCTCGCGCGGCCAGATCGTGCAGCTCATGTCCGACTGGATCTGCCGCGGCCGGGCGCCCTTCATCCCCGTGCACGAGGGCAACCGCATCGACATCGTGCCGCAGGACCTGCTCGCCAAGGCGGTGCTCGCGGCCGTCGAACTGGGCGACACCAGAGGCGAGTTCTGGGTGACGTACGGCGAAGAGGCGATGGACATGGAGGCCGCGATCGACGTGTGCGCCAAGCACGCGGCGGGCCTCGGCCGCACCCTCACCCCGCCCCCGGTCACCGACCCCGACGCCCTGGACCCCGAGGAACTGCGCAGGCTGCCTCCGCTGGCCCGCTCGTACCTCTCCGTCCTGCGGGACGTCAGCGAGGTGACCCGCTGCGGCGGCGGAGTCCTGCCCACGTCGATGCCCGAGCTGCGCGAGCGCTACCAGGTCCCCTTCGTCCACGACACGGACGCCTACCAGCGGACGCTCGAATACGCCTCCACCCACCTCAGCTAGCCAGCCAGACCAGCTAGACCAGCCAGAGAGGACGCAACCGTGAACCCCGTCATCGAGGAGTGGAAGCCCCCGCGGCTCGACGGAACCGTCGCCGTGGTCACCGGCGCGAGCCGGGGCGTGGGCCGCGGGATCGCCCTCGCCCTGGGCAGCGCCGGCGCGACGGTGTACGTCACCGGACGCAGCACCCGCACCGAGGGCCGCACCGAAGGCCTGCCCGGCACGGTCGACGACACCGCCGACGAGGTCACCGCCCGCGGCGGCACCGGCATCGCGGTGCGCTGCGACCACCGGTCGACCGAGGACAACCAGGCGCTCACGGACCGCGTCAGGGCCGACCACGGCAGGCTCGACCTCCTGGTCAACAACGCCTGGGCGGGTTACGAGCGTTCCAGCGACGTGCGCTTCGACGCCCCGTACTGGGACCAGCCGATGTGGCGCTACGAACTGTGCGAGGGATCGCTGCGCGCCCAGTACGACATCACGCGGCTGCTCACCCCGCTGATGTTCGGGAAGGACGACGGGAGGACCGGGCTGATCGTCGGCATCGGCTTCACCGACGGCGACACCTACCTGGGCCAGGCGGCGTACGACGTCTTCAAGTCCGCCAACGACCGGCTCAGCAAGGCCTTCGCGGCCGACCTGCGCAAGAAGAAGATCGCCGCCCTCTCCCTGCACCCGGGCTTCGTCCGCACCGAGCGGGTCGAGGCGGCCTGGGAGGCGCTCGGCGACGGACCCGCCGCGGTCGTCCACTCGCCCGAGTACGTGGGCCGCGCGATCAACGCGCTCGCCGCGGACCCCGACGTCCTGAGCCGCTCCGGCCAGGTGCTCTCCACCGGTGACCTCGCCGACGAGTACGGCTTCAGCGACGTCGACGGCCGGCGCCTGCCCGCCTTCCGCCTGGAGGGCCGGATGAGCCTGGCCACGCGCATGGACCGGCTCAACCGGGTCGTCGCCCAGGCCGCGGCCTCCTGACCGCTCGGCCAAAAGACCACCCCCACACAGCTCGGCGAACAGGAGAAGGCATATGGGCAGGGGAACCGCCTCGTCCACCGCGGCAGCCAAGAGCGGCGGCGCGGCAACCAAGGCGGCAGGGCTCGCGCTCGCGGTGACCTGCGGCGCACAGTTCATGGTGATCATCGACGACACGGTCGTCTCCATGGCGCTGCCGACGATCCGCACCACCCTCGACTTCGACCGGGCCTCGCTGGCCTGGGTCGTCGACGCCTACATGCTGCTGTTCGGCGGCTTCCTGGTGCTCGGCGGCCGCTGCGCCGACCTCTTCGGCAGACGGCGGGTGTTCCTCACCGGCCTCGCCGTCTTCACGGCCGCCTCGCTCGCCTGCGGGCTGGCCAACTCCCCCGAGATGCTGATCGTGTCCCGCGGCGCCCAGGGCTTCGGTGCCGCGCTGCTCAGCCCGGCCGCCCTGTCCATCCTGATCACCGTCTTCACCGAGGCGAAGGAGCGCCGCAAGGCGCTGGGCATCTGGGGCGGACTCACCGGGATCTCGGGAGTCTCCGGCGTGCTGCTCGGCGGGGTCATCACCGATCTCGTCGACTGGCGCTGGGTGTTCTTCATCAACATCCCGGTCGGCGTCCTGCTCTTCGCCCTCGCCCTGAGGCCGGCGCTCGCCGACCGCGAGGACGGCGCGCCCGGCAAGCGGCCCGCGACGGACGGCCTGGGCGCCGTCCTCATCACCGGCGGCCTCCTGCTGTTCGTCTACACCGTGATCAGCACCAACCACCGCCCCTGGGGCTCCGCCGCCACCATCGCCGGACTCGTCGGGTCCGCCCTGCTCCTGGTGGCGTTCGTCATCAGGGAACAGCGCGCCCCCGATCCGCTGATCCGCCTCGGGATCTTCGCCAGCCGGCAGATCTCCGCGGCCAACGTGATCATGCTGCTCGCCGCGTCGGGCCTGTACGGGATCTTCTTCTTCCTGACCCAGTACATGCAGAACCTCCTGGGCTGGTCCCCGCTGCGCGCCGGAGTGTCCTGGGCGCCCTTCGGCATCACCATGGCGGTCTTCTCCGGCATCGCGATCCAGCTGCTGCCCAAGCTGGGCAGCCGCGTCCTGTGCCTGATCGGCCTCGCCTCCGCCACCGCCGGACTCGGCCTGCTCATCAACACCCCGCTCAAGGCCTCGTACGCCTCCGACATCCTGCCCACGCTGCTGCTCTGCGCGGCCGGTTACGGGCTCGCCATGGTGCCGCTGGTGGTGGCCGCCGTCAGTGGTGTGCCGAAGGCGGACTCCGGCGCGGCGTCCGGGGTCCTCAACACCGGTCAGCAGATCGGCGGCGCCATCGGCCTCGCGGTCCTCGCCACCCTGGCGAGCAGCCGCCTGGACGACGAGATCGCGTCCGGCGCGGCCATGCCGGACGCCCTCCTGACGAGCTTCCACACCGTGTTCCTCGTCGGGACGGTGCTCACCGCGTGCGCCGCGCTCCTCTCCCTCGTTCTGCCCGCGCTCCGCACCGAATTCGACCCGGAGACCACTTCAGGTGTCTGACGCCCCGGGCGTCCCACGGTCCGACTTCGAAGACCAACGAAAGTAAGGGGAAGAAATGGACGGCAAGGAACACCGCTGGTACATGCTCGCGGCCTCCCTGGTGCCACTGCTCGCACTCGGCGCGGCCATGGTGCTGGCCTGGAACCACATCTTCGGCTGGACCGACGTCCTGGTCACGGTCGTCATGTACGTCATATCGGGGATCGGCATATCCACCGGCTACCACCGCATGCTGACCCACCGCTCGTTCGAGACGTACAAGCCGGTCCGGGTCGCCCTCGCCACGGCAGGCGTGCTCGCCGGGCAGGGCCCGCCGATCATCTGGGCGGCCCACCACCGCAAGCACCACCGCGTCGCCGACAAGGAAGGCGACCCGCACAGCCCGCACCTGGGCTTCGAGCCCGGCTTCAAGGGCGCGATCGCCGGCATGTGGCACGCCCACCTCGGCTGGCTCTTCGACGAGGACCTCAGCTCCGACCCGATCCGCTACTGCCCCGACCTGGTCCGCGAGAAGCCGCTGCGCTGGCTCAGCGAGAACTTCGTGGCCGTCGTCGCCGCCGGTGTCGTCCTGCCGGGCCTGCTCGCCTTCGCCATCACGGGCGGCTCCGTCCAGGCGCTGTTCACCGGCATGCTGTGGGGCGGTCTCGTCCGCATCTTCCTCATCAACCACATGACGTACGCGGTGAACTCCATCGGCCACTACTTCGGCCGCCGCCGCTTCACCACCACCGACCACTCCCGCAACGTCGCCTGGCTGGCCCTGCCGTCCTTCGGCGAGGCCTGGCACAACAACCACCACGCGTTCCCGCGCTCCGCCCGGCACGGCATGAAGTGGTACGAGGTCGACCTCTCCGCGATCTTCATCTGGAGCCTGGAGAAGACCCGCCTCGCCTGGAAGGTCATCCGCATCGACACCGAGCGGATGACGATGCGCGAGGCCGGCGTCAGCCGGGTCAACGGCACCAAGCTCAGCCAGGAGGAACTCCTGGTCAGCCAGCAGCGGATCGCTCCCATGGCGGACCGTTCGCGCGGCGGAAACGATCTCTCCCTCGTGGATGTGGAGTGACCATGGCCATCACCGGCACCGGACTCTGGGACCTGATCCTGCGCGACGATTCCCACGGCGTCCTGCACCACTGGCAGGAGGACGACGGCTTCGGGCACACCCCGTGGAAAGAGGTCGTCGACGACGCCCACGGCATGGCGGCCACCCTGCGCGCCGCCGGAGTCGGACCCGGCACCCGGGTCGCCACCGTCCTGACCAACTCGGCGCACACCCTGCGCGGACTCCTCGGGGTCTGGCTCGCGGGCGGGGCCGTCGCCTCGTTCCCGCTGCCGGCCCGCGGCCAGAGCCCGCAGGAGTACGGCGCTCAGCTGAGCCTGCTCACCGAGCGGCTCGGCCCCACGGTGCTCCTCATCGACGAGGCCCTTACGCCGCTCGTCCCCGCGGAGCTCGCCGCTCAGCTCCCGGTGCTCAACTGGACGTCCCTGTACGGCGATCAGCGCATCGACCCGACGCCGCCGGGCCCCGAGGACACCGCCTTCATCCAGTACTCCTCGGGCAGCACCAGCCTGCCCAAGGGCTGCGAGCTCAGCACCCGGGCCATCGCCACCCATCTGCACATGCTCCACGAGATGACGGGCGGGCGCCCCGGCGCCGAGACGATCGCCTCCTGGCTGCCGCTCTCGCACGACATGGGCATCTTCGGCACGATGCTGCACGCCTGGGCCTTCGACTACGACTTCGTCCTGTCGTCGCCCGAGCGGTTCGGCATGGCACCGCGCACCTGGTTCCGCGACATGTCCGAGTACGGCGCCACCATGACGGCGGGCACCAACACCGCCCTGCACCTGGCCGCCCGCGCCCAGGGCCGCAACCAGCTGCCCAAGCCGCTGGCCCTGAAGGTCTGCGTGGTGGGGGCGGAACGCGTCGACTGGGAGACCCTGGAGGCCACCGTCACCGCGTTCGGCCCCTCCGGCTTCTCGCCCACGGCGTTCATGCCCGCGTACGGCATGGCCGAGGCGACCCTCGCGGTCTCCTGCTCCCCGCTCGGCGAGGCCCCCGTCACCCGCAGCTTCGACGGCCCCGCGCTGCTCGACGGCCGCATCGTCGAGGTGCCCGAGGACGCGCCGGGCGCCACCCGGCTCGTCTCCAACGGGCCCCCGCTGCCCGGCGTCACGGTGACCACCAAGGAGCAAGGCCGCGTCTCCGAGCTGCGCGTCGACTCGCCGAGCCTGGCCTCCGGCTACCTCAACGACGCCGAGCGCACCGCCGAGCGGTTCCACGACGGCATCCTGCACACCGGCGACCTGGGCTTCGTCCACGACGGAGAGGTGTACTTCGTCGGCAGGGCCGACGACCTGATCTCGGTGGGCGGACGCAACGTCTACACCAGCGAGATCGAGTCGGCGGTCGAGGCGATGGGCCCGGTCCGCAAGGGCTGCTCGGCGCTCGTCGACATGGCGGGCGGCGGCGTCTCCAAGCTGGTGCTCCTGCTCGAACCCAAGCGCAGCAGCGCCGACTTCGCGCTCATCGCCGACCAGGCCGCCGCCGTGGCCAGGGAGAAGTCGGGCATCGCGCTCTCCGAGTGCGTCTTCGTGGAGCGCGGCCATCTGCCGCGGACACCGAGCGGCAAGATCCAGCGCTTCCGCTGCCGGGCGCTGCTCGGCGGGGAGGCCGACCAGCTGCAGACCATAGCGCGCGTCCAACTGGGCTGACCGGACCGGCCGAGGAACGGCCGGCCCGGGGTGGCGACACCGTACGAGAAGGGATCCACATGCCTCAGGTCCAGGCACCACCACCGGGCTTCTTCGCCGACACCGAGATCGTCGGCAAGGAGGACCATCTGCGACTGCACCTCAACGAGAACCCGTACGGCCCGCCGCCCGGAACCGTCGACGCCGTGCGCGCGGAGGCGGCGAGCTACCTCAACCGGTACCCCGACAGCGAGTGCGGGGAGCTCCGCGGGAAACTGGCCGCCCACTTCGGGGTCACCCCCGACATGGTCGCGGTCGGCAACGGCACCGACGAGTTGGTCCTCGTCACGTCGATGGCTTTCCTGCGCGAGCCCGGCGCCTCCGTCGTCACCACCGCCACCACCTTCCCCGGTTACGTGGTGTCCGCCGCGGCCGTCGGGGCGCGGGCGCACACGGTCCCGCTGGACGGCGCCTCGATCCCGGTCGACGGCGTCGTGGCCGAGATGGAGCGGGGCGCCGAACTCGCCTTCGTCTGCAACCCGCTCAACCCGACCGGAGCCGTGCTCGACCGGGCGGCCGTGACGGCGCTGATCGACGCCGCGGAGCGCAGCGGCACGGTGCTCGTCTTCGACGAGGCGTACATGGACTTCGCGGGCCCGGCCCACGAGTTCGCCCTGGACGCCGTGCGCGAGGGCCGCCGGGTCCTGGTGACCCGCACCTTCTCCAAGGCCTGGGGGCTCGCCTCGGTCCGCATGGGCTTCGTCATCGGCCCCCGGGACCTCGTCCAGCGGATCGGCGGCGTCGCGGGCGCCCTGCCCTTCAACGTCAACCGACCGGCCCAGCGTGCCGTGCTGCGGGCCCTCGAACAGCCCGAGCACATCGACCGGGTACGCGCGGACAACGCGCGGGCCAGGGAACTGCTCTGCAAGTCCCTGGACACCCTGAACATCGAACACGCCCCGTCCGTCTCCAACTTCGTGATGGTCAAGGTGCCGGGGGAGGGCGCCGCCCCGGGCGACAGCGTGGGGTTCGCGGCCAGGCTCGCCGCCGAGCACCGCATCTTCGTGCGCAACCTCGACGTGCTCGGACTCCCCGGCTACCTGCGGATCTCCGTCGGGACCGTGGACGAGGTCGAGCGGCTCGCCACGGCGCTCGCCGCGCTGCTCGGACACGCCGCGCCATGAGCCACTACAAGTCGAACCTGCGGGACCTGGAGTTCAACCTCTTCGAGGTTCTCGGCTGCGACCGCACATACGGCACGGGAGCCTTCGAGGCGACGAGCCGTGACACCGCGCGCGGCATCCTGGCCGAGGTGGAGCGGCTCGCGGTGCACGAACTCGCGGACCCCTTCGTCGAGGCCGACCGCACCCCGCCGCGCTACGACCCGGCGACCCGTTCGGTCACCATGCCCGACTCCTTCAAGCAGGCGTACCACACCTGGATGGAGTCCGGCTGGCACCTGCTCGACCTGCCGTCATCGCTGGGCGGCGCCGACATCCCGCCGTCCCTGCGCTGGGCCGTCGCCGAGCTCGCGCTCGGCGCCAACCCCTCCCTCTACCTCTACCAAGGGCTCGCGGGCTTCGCGAAGATCCTCGACCGCCTCGGCACCCCGCCGCAGCGGCAGCTCGCCCGCCTCATGGTCGACCGGCAGTGGGGCGCCACCATGGTGCTCACCGAGCCGGAGGCGGGCAGCGACGTGGGCGCCTGCCGCACCAAGGCGGTCCAACAGGCCGACGGCACCTGGCACATCGAGGGCGTCAAGCGGTTCATCACCTCCGGCGAGCACGACCTGGCCGAGAACATCGTCCACTTCGTGCTCGCCCGCCCCGAGGGCCACAAGCCGGGCACGAAGGGCCTCTCCCTCTTCCTGGTGCCGAAGTTCCACGTCGCCGACGACGCCACGGGCCGCCTCGGCGCACGCAACGGCGTGTTCGCCACCGCCCTCGAGGACAAGATGGGCCTGAAGTCCTCGGCCACCTGCGAGCTGACCTTCGGCGCCGAACAGCCCGCCGTCGGCGTGCTCCTCGGTGAGGTCCACGACGGCATACGGCAGATGTTCCAGGTCATCGAGCAGGCCCGGATGATCGTCGGCACCAAGTCGGCGGCCACCCTGTCCACGGCTTACCTGAACGCGGCCGCGTACGCCGGGGAACGCCTCCAGGGCACGGACCTGGCGGCCTTCGGCGACAAGGCGGCGCCGAAGGTCCCCATCAACCGCCACCCCGAGGTCAGGCGCTCCCTGCTCCTGCAGAAGGCGTACGCCGAGGGCCTGCGCGCCCTGGTCCTGCACACCGCGACGGTGCAGGACCGGATCGCCGAGGCCGAGGCGGCGGGCGGTGTGGACGAGGAGTCGAAGGCGCTCAACGACCTGCTCCTGCCGATCGTCAAGGGCTACAGCTCGGAGCGCGCCTGCGAGCAGCTGGGCCACGCCCTGCAGATCTTCGGCGGCGCCGGCTACCTCAAGGACTTCCCGCTGGAGCAGTACATCCGCGACACCAAGATCGACACGCTGTACGAGGGCACCACGGCGATCCAGGGCCTCGACTTCTTCTTCCGCAAGGTGGCCAAGGACCAGGGCGCCGCGCTCGGCGCGCTCCTGACCGAGGTGGAGAAGACCGCCCGCGCCGAGACGGGAACGGAACTCGACTCGGCGCACGCCCAGTTGGCCGAGGCGGTCACGCAACTGCGGGCCATCGCCGACGTCATGGGCGGGCACCTGCTGCGCTCCTTCGAGGAATCCACGGCGATGTACCAGGTGGGACGGAACACGACCAGGCTCCTGATGGCGGCCGGCGACGTGCTCATCGGCTGGCTCCTGCTCCGGCAGGCCACGGTGGCCGAGTCGAAGCTGGCCCAGGCCCCGGATGGCCTGAACGCCCCCGACGCGGCCTTCTGCCGAGGCAAGATCGCAACAGCCAGGTTCTTCGCCCAGGAGGTGCTTCCGCTGCTGACCGCAGAGCGACGTATCGCGGAGCACACGGACACGGTGCTCATGGCCGTACCGGACGAGGCCTGGTGAACCCGAAGCACCCGGCGCGCGCACACCCGTACCGCCCGCCGTTGACCTGTAAGGAGCGACATTCATGACCGAGTCCATCGCCCACTTGCCCTCGGGCCACCAGACGATGCTGCTGGCCCACCGTGCCATGGTGCGCGACCTCGACCGCGTGGCCCGCAGCGCCGAGCAGCTGGCCCGTACACCCGACGCCGCACAGGCCGCCGCCCTCCGCGACTACGTGGACAAGCTGTTCCAGGTGATCGAGCACCACCACGAGGGCGAGGACGACTTCCTCTGGCCGCGCCTGCGTGAACTGGGCGCCGACCAGGAGGCGCTGGCCCTGATGACCGCCGAGCACGAAGAGCTGGCGAAGGTCCTGCACACCTGGCACGAGACGAGCAAACGCCTCGGCACCGAACCCGCGGCCGCGACGGAACTGGCCAAACGCACGGAGGAGGTGCGCGAACAGCTTGCCGGACACGCCGGGGACGAGGAGCGCGAACTGCTCGGCCGCCTCGCCCCGGCCCTCGGCAAGCAGATCTGGAAGGGCTTCGCGACCCATATGCGCAAGACCGCGCCCGGCTGGACGCTGCGCTTCATGCCGGCCTGGCTGCTGTCCGTGGCCGGACCGGGGGAGCAGGGCGGCGTCGCCGCCGCGCCGATCGGCAAGCTGTTCAGCGGCTGGCTGGAGAAGCGGCAGCGCGCCGCCTTCGGCGACAACTACTGAGACCCACCGGACCGCCGCGCGTCACCGGACGAGCACCGCCCTGAGATGAGTTGACGGCCAAGACCCACACCTGCCCGAGCTGAACCGCTGAGTCGCCTCGCGACCTCAACACCCCTCTGCGTCACGCGAGTCCGGGTGGCGGTTCAGTGCGTCCTGAATCACGGAGGGAACCCTCATGAGTCCGTCGGTATCGGCCGTCACTCCCCAGTACGGGAGGGCGGACACACCAGACCGCTCGGCCGCATCGCCCCTGGAACGGGGGCGGCAGTGGATAGAAGAGTTCATCATGCGTCCGCACGAGCGTATCAACCGGGAGGGCGCCGTCTGCCCGTTCGTCGAATCCTCGATGAAGGCGCAGAGCTTCCGCATCGAGGAGTGGCAGGTCGACCCGGGCGTCGACGCCGAAGGCATGGTGGACCTCGTGCGCCGCATGGCCGAGGCCTTCGAGACCACCCGCTGGGAGGGCCGCAACCGCGTCCTGCACACCCTGGTCCTGGTCCTGACAGGGCTGCCCGAGGGCAGCAACCGGCTGCTCGACGAGGCACACACGCTCGCCAAGCCCGAACTGGTGGGCCGCGGCCTGATGCTGGCGCAGTTCCACCCCGACTGTGACGAACGCGCGGCGCGCAACCCGGAGTTCGAGGTCTCGCGCTCGCCCGTGCCCATGCTGGCCATGCGCTGGATGGCCTTCCACGACGTCCTGTTCCTCGACTCGGACCCCGAGTGGTTCGCCGCCTACGAGGAGCGGTACGGGGGCAGGCACGAGCGGGGCTCGGTGGCCGACCCGCTGTTCGCCGAGGCCTTCGCCGAGGCACGGGACAAGTGGGGCACCACGTGAGCCCGGCACTGAGCACGTCCCAGGGGGCACGCTACGCACGGATCATGGGCGTGGGCACGTACCGCCCGCAACGGATCGTCGACAACGAAGAGGCCTGCAGCCTGATCGACTCGTCGGACGAGTGGATCCGCTCCCGCACGGGCATCCGCACCCGGCGCTGGGCGGGGCCCGACGAGACCCTGGGGGTGATGGCCGAGGAGGCCGCCGCAAAGGCCATCGCGGCGGCGGGCATCACGCCGGCCGACATCACCTGCGTCATCGCGGCGACCTTCACCTACCTCAAGCAGACCCCGGCCGTCGCGACGGAGATCGCGCACCGCGTCGGGGCGCGGGGCGCGGCGGCCTTCGACCTGTCGGCGGGCTGCGCCGGGTTCGTGCACGGCGTGGTGCTCGCGGCCGACGCGGTGTGCAGCCGCGGCGGCCATGTCCTGGTCGTCGGCGTGGAGCGGATGACCGACCTGCTGAACCTCAGGGACCGCTCGACCGCGTTCATCTTCGGTGACGGGGCGGGCGCCGTGGTGATCGGTCCGTCCGAGACCCCCGCCATCGGCCCCGCGGTCTGGGGAGCGGACGGCTCACAGGCGGACGCGATCGAGCAGACCGCCCCGTGGGACGTGCTCAGGGACTCGCCGGGCCAGGAGTTCCCCTGGATGCGGCAGGAGGGCCAGCGGGTCTTCCGCTGGGCCGTCTACGAGATGGCCGAGGTCGCGGGACAGGCCCTGGAGGCCGCGGGCATCACACCCGCCGACCTCGACGTCTTCATCCCGCACCAGGCCAACGTCCGCATCATCGACGCGATGGCCAAGCGCATCGGCCTGCCGGAGCGTGTGCGGGTGGCCAAGGACATCGTGACCTCGGGCAACACGTCGGGCGCCTCCATCCCGCTCGCCATGGACGCGGTGCTCGCGTCGGGCGAGGCGAAGCCCGGCGACACGGCCCTGCTGCTCGGCTACGGCGCGGGCCTCTCCTACGCGTCGGTCGTGGCCACCATGCCGTGAGGCGGGGCCGGGCCCGCAAGGACCCGACCCCGCCTCCCTTCGCGCGTGACCGGTACTAGGCGTAGAGCAGACCCGTGACGGGTGCGGCCAGGTCGGTCACCTGGTGGAGCTGCTGCAGCTCGTACAGGTTGTTGAGGCCGCTGAGCTGCTCGGTGACGGTGGGCATCTCGGCGCGCTGCTCCTCGGGGATCTGGGACGAGGCGAGCGAGTTGACCAAGCCGGTGGGGTTGATGGCTTCGGCGCTCGCGGCGGGCGCGGCCAGGGCGGAGGCGCCGGCGGCGAGAGCGAGGACGGCGGCCATGCGTCGTGTTGAGATCATGTGATGCGCAACGGCTCGACGGAGCCCTGGACACGGGCACCCAGCCGATTTCACCAATGATGTACCGATCAGTGCCGTTACCTGCGGTCGATGACGCCGTTGAAGGGACAGTACGGCCGCGTGCATGCGGCCGTACTCGTCAACTCAAAGGAGAACGTGATGTCTCGCATCGCGAAGGCAGCCGCTGTTGCCGTCGGCACCGGCGCCGTGGTGCTCAGTGGCACCGGAATGGCCATGGCCGACGCCGGCGCCCAGGGTGCGGCCGTCGGCTCGCCCGGCGTCCTCTCGGGCAACCTCATCCAGGTCCCGGTCCACGTCCCGGTCAACGTGTGCGGCAACACGGTCGACGTCATCGGGCTGCTGAACCCGGCGTTCGGCAACACCTGCGTCAACAGCGACGGCCACAAGGGCGGCCACGGCGGCTACGGCGGCTGAACCCCCCGTGTATGAGCCCCCGGCGGTCCGAGACCGCCGGGGGCTTTTCCCTGCCCGCCCCTCACGCGGCCCGCCCCTCACGCGTACCGGTAGATGCCCCGGTGGCTGATCAGCTCGTCCGGCTTCACGTCCCACGGCGGCATCCGCTCGAAGCGGGCGCAGATACGGCCGTGCAGCGGGCCTTTGCCGGGCCCCGGCGGCTTCTCGGGCAGGTAGGGCGCGGAGCGGGGGTGCCGGGCCTGCCAGCGGTCCCACAGCAGGTCCACGAAGGCGTGGTTCAGCCAGAAGACGGGGTCGTTGACCGACGCGCCGCCGAGCATGTGTCCGCCGACCCAGCGGTGCACGCGGTTGTGGTTGCGCCACCTGCTGTTGCCGGCGGCGGACGTCCACCCCTCCAGCTTGTTGCGGAAGCCGCCGTCCGACGTGGAGTCCCAGGGCGCGCGGTCGTACACCGGGTCGCGCATGGCCCAGTCCAGCGTCGCCTCGGTGGGCAGTTCGATGGGGTTGTGCGGCCGGCCGAAGTCGCGCATGAGGAAGTCGCCGTCCGTCTCCCCTTCCGTGATGATCCAGGTCCCGTTCGACCGGGCGAACGGCCCGGTCATGACCTGTCGGTCGGAGCGCCGTCCGTTGCCGCCCATGAGCCCGCTGCCCCAGAGCGAGGCGCCCGGTGACCTGTCCGCCGTCCAGTCCCAGTACGGGACGGTCACCGAGGAGTCGAGGCGCTGCAGGGCCCGCTCGAACTCCAGGAGGAACCTGCGGTGCCAGGGCAGGAACGAGGGCGTCATGTGGGCCACCCGCAGGCCGTCCTCACCGTCGGACACGTAGTGCTCGACGTGGATGCGCACGAACTCGTCGTACTCGCCCCGGCGTTTGAGCTCGAGCACCGCGTTGACGAACCGCCGCTTCTCGGCGCTGGTCAGCCGGGCCTGGTTCTTGCGCGTGTGGACCACTTCGGTTCGCTCCTCCGATCCGGGTGTGCGCGGCGGTGATCAGACCGTCCCGCGCAGTTGCCGACCACGGCCGAGTTCGTCCACCGCTCTGCGGGTGGCGATGAGCGGCGTCGGATACGACTGGTAGTGGTCGACCATGCTCAGATAGCCGCCGTCGGCGCGCCGCATGAGGTGGAGCGGACGCCCGTCGACGGTGATGTCCCAATGACCGTCCGGGTGTTGAGCCCCCGCGGCCACGCGCGTCCCGCGGATGTGGCGGCCCTCGTAGACCTCGTCGAACGAGCCGTCACCGAGGTCGTCGGACGGCGGGTCCTGAGCCACCTCCCGCGTCCGCCACTGGAGGGCCGCCTGTCCCGTCACCGCGGCGAGCGCGACTCCGATGAGGCCGCCCGTCGTGGCCCGGCGGCTCAGCCACCCCGCGCCTCGCCCGTCGGCCGCTGGTCCTCTGGCCATGCTGATGCCTCCTTGCGCGTGCCGTGTGCTGCCGAGCGGGGGTCTCAGCTGGTCCAGAAGTCCCACCAGCGCGTGAGGATCAGCATGCCGACGCTGCCGATGTGCAGCACCGGAAGCACCCAGGTGAACTCGCCGAGGAACGTGCGCAGTCCGGCGGGCGCGGGCAGCAGGCCGTTGCGTACGTTGAACGAGGTCACGTACCAGAACATGGTGATCGTGGCGGCCCAGGCGAGGCAGCACCACAGGCACAGCGAGTTGATCTCGTAGAGGGACTGGTACTGCAGCCAGGTGCAGAAGGCGACGCCGAAGAGCGTGCCCGCGTTGAGCGTCAGGTAGTACCAGCGCGGGAACCGCGCGCCGCCCAGCAGGCTCACGCCGACGCAGATCACGACGGCGTAGGCGGCAAGACCCAGCATCGGGTTCGGGAACCCGAATACCGACG
This sequence comes from Streptomyces sp. NPDC055099, assembly GCF_053607685.1. NCBI lineage: Bacteria > Bacillati > Actinomycetota > Actinomycetes > Kitasatosporales > Streptomycetaceae > Streptomyces > Streptomyces sp. NPDC055099. The sequence continues at coordinate 457,051 of NZ_JBSGUA010000005.1, forward strand.
CCTGCTCGCTGGTCATGATGTTGCCGCAGGAGACGACCGGGTTGAGGCTGCACCCCGGGGTGTAGTCCGGGTCTTCGAGGAGCTTGAACTTGTCCAGCGTGATGACCCAGGCCGCGAGCAGCCCCGCGGCGCCCGTGATCACCAGGAGCAGCGCGAACGCACGGCTCCCGCCGGTGCCGGGGGACGGCGGCTCCACGTGGCCCGCGGAAGCTTCGGGCCTACGGGCCGCGGGGAGGGGCGTCTTGGTGTGCATCGCGGTGTCCTCACTGGTCCCGGGGGCCGCCGGTCTGTCCCGACCGGCGGACTCCCGTCGTGTACGGGCCCTGGCGGCGGTGCCTAGCCGCGCAGGCTCTTCGCGGTGACCAGGCAGTGCGCGGAGCTGGTCATGGTCTCCTCGGAGCCCGCGAACGCCGCGAGGGCCTCCTCGGTGAGGGGGACGCCCGGCTTGGCCTCGGGCCAGGGACGCGTGGTGAACATGAAGTAGGCGTGGCCGCGCTCGCCCACCGCGGCCAGCCACTCCGGCGGCACCACGCACTGGGCGTTGAGGTGCGGCATGGTCAGCACGGCCTGGCCGGCCTCGACGAGGAGGGTGACCGGCAGGCTCGGGTTGCGGGAGGTCTCGATGACCGGGCCGCCGACGGGGAGTCCGGTGTTCTGCAGAAGGAGCTCGATGGCTTCGGTCGAGCCCTCGGGGCCGCCCTCGCCGTCACCGAGCGAATAGGCGAGCAGGAAAGGCATGTCCTTCTCGTCGTCCGGGTGTTCACCACTCCAGGCGACCACGGTGAGAGTGCCCAGATCGGCGGCTCGGAAAGTGCGGGTTTCGCTCGATGTCGAGGTCATCCGGGAACGGTATCGATGTGTTCCCGAGGTCCGGGACCGTATTTCACTGAACTGGGTGAGTACGGACGAGCGATCACACGATCGGGGCATGCGCCGGTCGAACTCCGGGGCCCCGCAGTCGAACTGGGTCCAGGGGAATGCGGAATGGGCCGGAAAGAGTCCGCAAAACCCGAGGGCCGGTTCCGCGGAATGCGTCCGCTGAACCGGCCCTGGTGGAGAAGCAGAGGAGAGCTCTACTTGGCGACGGGAAGTCCGCCGAGGAGCTTGCCGGCGCCGCCGCCCGCGTGCAGGCTTTCCGCGGCACCTGACACGGCGTTGACGACCGAGTCCTTGTTCTCGGTGTCAAGGGCGTTGGTGGCCAGCGGGGCCGCGTCGAGGGACGACGTCGAGCCGGCGATCGTGTCGACTGCACCATTCAGGCTGGTGGGCGTGAGGTCGGCGGCGAAGGCGGGTGCGGCGGCACCAGCGATGACCAGGGATCCGGCAACGACAGCGGCAGCCTTCAGGGGCTTCATCGTGTTCCTTTCTGCGGCGACGGACGGTCGCCAGAGGGGATTTTCACTTCGCCATGGGTAACGAGCGCTGACTACGCCGGAAACTCTGTGCGGCGGAAATTCACGGAACCCACCCGAACGAAGGCGGTGTCTCATTCTCGTATGAGATGGACGGCCGCATGGACGTGAAAAACCCGTCGCGCCGGTCTTCAGGACCAACGCGACGGGTGCGGCTGACTGTGCCTCAGGAGTCTGCGGGCGTCTGGGGTGCCTGGGCCGCGGGCAGCTCCGGGGCCTTCGGCAGGGACGGGAGCCCCGCCAGGTCGGGAGCGGGGAGGCCGCCGCCGACCAGGGTGGCGGCGACGAGGTTGACGAGTCCGGTCACGACGGTCGGGGCCGCTCCGGCGACCGCCTTGGAGTCACCCCCGGTGGCCGCCTTGACCAGCGCGTCGACCGAGGTCCGCAGCGCCTTGAGGGCGTCGGCCCTCGGGTCGGCGGACGCGGTCTCGTCATCCGGCAGGGCCTTGGAGAGCGCCAGGGGCTGCGGGAGCGTCTGGGCCTCGGGGACCGCCGGGGTCTGGGGGAGTTCCGGGGCCTTGGAGGGCTGGGCCTCGGCCTTCGTGATGGCGTCCTTCACCGGGGCGGCGAGCTTCGTGGCGTCCGCGGCCGGCAGCTGCCCCTTGTCGGCCTTGAGCACGGCGGTGAGCAGATCGGTGACGGGGGTGAGCACACCACCCGCGTCGCCCAGAACCTTGACCTGGGCGAGCAGCTTGTCCGCGTCGGGCACCGGTTCGCGGGCCGTTCCCTGGGTGCTGCCATGCGACGTGTCGCTCTCGGCGGCGATGACGGGGCCTGCCGTCCCGACGAGGAGAGAGGCGCAGAGGACGGTGGTCGCGATACGCCGTACGGGCAGAGCGCGCATGGATGTTCCCTTCGGTGATGCGTCGGATCTTGTGTTCACCGTGAAAGCGGTGCGGACCGACCGCAACCGAGCGACTGCCATTCGGGGGCATGGCGGCCGTGCGGGACAGGGCAGGGAAACGCACGACGGCCGTCCTCCTCGGGGGAGAACGGCCGTCGCTCAGTGCGTCTTGCCGAAGCGTCAGCTGTTGACGCAGGTGTTGCCGAACGCCGGGTTCAGCAGGCCGATCACGTTCACGGTGTTGCCGCAGACGTTGACCGGGATGTGGACCGGGACCTGGGCCATGTTGCCCGAGAGGACGCCGGGCGAGCCGACGGCCGCACCCTCGGCGCCGGCGTCGGCGGCGGCGATGCCGGCGCTGCCGGCCATGGCGGCCACGACAACGGTGGAGAGGGCGAGGGCCTTCGCGGTACGCGACATGCGGGGTTGCTCCTTGGTCAGTTGATGCTCGGCAGGGCGGGGTGCCCGGCCCATGGATCAACGGATGTCGCCCGCAGGAGTTGTGGGCCCAAAAGGGTGATCTGCTGGCGCCGGGTTAACGCGAGGGGCCCTTCGGGCCGTGCTCCCGGCAGGTTCCGGGCGTTACGCACTTCACGTTTCCGACACACTTGTCAGCCTTCCTGGATTAATGCGGAAAGCGGCTAGTGTTGCTCTCCTCCTGAAGCCATTTGTAAGAACAAGTGCGGGAAGTTACGAGTCCGGTGTGACTTTCGCATTTCAATTCTCCCTCCTGGTTCAGACCTTTCCCGGAAGGGCAAAGCCGAGGCGCCGTGCATGCAACTGTCATCAATTGACCACCGGCTGAGCGTCCTTCACGTCGCCCAGCCCGTCGACGGCGGTGTGGCCCGCGTGGTCACCGACCTGGTGAGGTCCCAGCTCGCCGGCGGGATGCGGGTCGACGTGGCGTGTCCGGCAAAGGGCCTTCTGCCGGACGCCGTGCGCGGCCTGGGAAGCGGCACGCACGCGTGGGCGGCGGCCCGCTCCCCGGGGCCCGGACTCCCGGACGAGGTGCGGCGCCTCGCCCGCGTCGTCGACCAGCTGCGGCCCGACGTCGTGCACGCGCACAGCGCCAAGGCCGGGCTCGCCGCCCGGCTCGCCCTGCGCGGCAGGGTGCCCACGGTCTTCCAGCCGCACGCCTGGTCCTTCGAGGCCGTCGGCGGCGTGACCGCGCGGCTCGCCCGGCACTGGGAGCGCTTCGGGGCGCGCTGGGCCACGCACATGGTCTGCGTCAGCGAGGCGGAGCGGCTCACCGGGCAGCGCTCCGGCATCGACGCGCCCTGGTCCGTGATCCCCAACGGGGTGGACGTGGACCGCTTCCGGCCGGTGGCCGCGCAGGCGGCACGCACCGGCCTCGGGCTCTCCCGGCAGGAGCTTCTGGTCGTGTGCGTGGGGCGGCTGTGCCGGCAGAAGGGGCAGGACGTCCTGCTACGGGCCTGGGCTTCGGTCGCCGAGCGGCTGCCGCTCGCCCGGCTCGTGCTCGTCGGGGACGGACCCGACGCGGCCGGTCTGCGCGAGCGGGCGCCCGCCTCCGTGCGGTTCGCCGGAGACGTCCGGGACGCCACCCCCTGGTACCAGGCGGCCGACCTCGTGGTCCTGCCGTCCCGCTGGGAGGGCATGGCACTCGTACCCCTGGAGGCGATGGCCTGCGCGCGGCCCGTGGTGGTCACCGACGTGGACGGCGCGCGCGAGAGCCTGCCGCCCGCGCTGGTGTCCCACGGTCTGGTCCCCGCCGAGGACCCCGAGGCACTGGCACGCGCCCTCCTCCGTCTCCTCGGCGATCCGCCCCTGCGTGAATCCCTCGGCCGGGCGGCGCACCGCCACGTCCTGAACACCCACGACGTGCGGCACACCGCGGACGCTGTCGCGGCCGTGTACCGCGAGCTACTGGGCGTGGGACCCATCAAGTGCAGGGAGTCCAGCAACCCGTGAGTGCGGAACGAACCGTCGCCCCTGCCGCGCAGCCACGGGCGGCCGACCACGCCATCGCCACCGCCTCGGTCATCCCTCCCCGCGGGGCCGGGGGCCGCCGCAGGACGAGCATCGCCTGGGGGGCCTCGGCGCGCCGCTCATCGGCGCTCCCCCTGTTCGCCGTCGACTGCAGCGCCGCCCTCCTGGGCACCCTGCTGCTCACCGATCCGCAGCGCCACCCCCTGCTCATGGTCCTGCTGCTCGCCGCGGTGACCGGCCTGAACGCACGCGCCGGGCTCTACCGCCCGCTCGCCGTGCCCTGTGCCCTCGACGAACTGCCCTCGCTCGCCTGGCAGGCGCTCCTGAGCTGGTGCGCCGTGGGACTCCTCGCCGCGAGCTTCCCCGCCCTGGACCCGCTCTCCCTCACCACCCTGTGCACGGCGGCGGCGCTCCAGAGCGTGCTGTGCTGCGCGGGCCGCGGCGCCCTGTACGGGTGGGCGCGCAGGGCGGCGCTCCGGCAGCCACGCCCGGCCCTGGTGGTCGGCCCGGGAACCGTCGCGCGGCGCGTGGCGGAGGCGGTCCTGCGCCATCCGCGGGCCGGGGTGCGGCCCGTGGGCCTGGTGGGGGACGCGCCCGCCGAGCGCCCGGAGTCGGAGGGCGCCGAACTGCCGGTGCTGTCCACGACCGAGGAGCTGCGCCGCGCGGTCATCCAGAACGACGTACGCACCGTCCTGGTCGTGGGACCGACCCCGGGCCCGGAGCAGATCGGATGGCTGCGGACGCTGAGCGGCTCGGGCTGTGACGTATGGGCCCTCGACGCGACGCAGCCGCCGGGCTATGACGCGCCCGGGCGTCAGGCCAGATCCGGGCGGCTCGCGGGGTTCCCCTGCCGTCAGCTCGTGCCCGTGCGGCGCAGGCACTTCAGCGTCAGCAAGCGCGCCCTCGACCTCGTCACCTCGGGAATCCTGCTGCTGCTCATCAGCCCCGTGCTCCTCACCTGCGCCGCCGTCCTGCGGGCCACCGACGGCCCCGGGGTGATCTTCCGGCAGGAGCGCATCGGCAGGGGCGGGCGGCCGTTCACCCTGCTGAAGTTCCGCACGCACCGGCCCGCCGACCCGCACGAGGCCGCGACCCGCTGGACCGTCGCGGGCGAACAGCAGATGAGCCCGTTCTGCCAGTTCCTGCGCCGTTCGTCGCTCGACGAGCTTCCCCAGCTCTGGAACGTACTGCGGGGCGACATGAGCCTGGTCGGCCCGCGGCCCGAACGCCCCTATTTCGTCGGCAAGTTCAGCCAGACCTACCCCGGATACGCCGAGCGGCACCGGATGCCGACCGGCATCACCGGGCTCGCCCAGATCCAGGGGCTGCGGGGCGACACCTCGATCGAGGACCGGTGCCGGTTCGACAACGCCTACATCGACAGCTGGTCGTTCTGGCAGGACCTCTGCATCCTGCTGCGCACCGCCGTCTCCCTCGTACGCCCGACGGGGAGCTGACCTCGTTGAACGGCGCCCCGATCACGCTCGCCCCGCCCGGCTCACCGGCCGCCGCGATCTCCTCGGCGCTGAGGAGCGCCGGCCCGGTGCTGCCCGTCATGGCCGTGGTCGCCCTGCTCGCGCTGCCCGTCCCGCCGAGCGACGGCGGCACCGGCGGCGGCACGGTCGCCGACGCGGCCTCCGCCCTGGTGGTCCTCTGGTGCGTGGTCCGCACCGTGCGCGGAGCGCGCCGTCCGCTGACCCGCACCGCGGCCGTCGTGCTCGGCATGCCGGTGCTCGGCATCGCGGTCGCGGCGGTCGGCGCGAGCACCGCCACCGCCGGGATGACCGGCCTCGCGCGCTATCTGCAGGTTTTCGTCCTCGTGCCGGCCGCGGTCCTGCTGCTCGTCCGCGACCGCCGCGATTTCCGCCTGGTGGCCTGGTCCCTCATCGGCCTCGCCCTGTTCCAGGGCTCGATCGGTGTCTACCAGTACGTCACGGGCACGGGCGCCAGCTACATGGGTGCGGACGTCCGGGCCGTGGGGACCTTCGGCGCGAGCGACGTCATGGGGATGTCGACGGTGGTGTCGTACGGGGTGGTGTGCGCGGTCGCTCTCGCGCTCGGCCCGTCCTCCCCGAGGCAGCGTCAGCTGGCGCTGGCGTGCGCGCTGCTCCTGACCGTTCCGCTCGCGCTCTCCTTCAGCCGCGGCGCCTGGATCGCCACCGTCGTGGCCTGCGGAGCCCAACTGGGGCTCGCGGGCGTACGGAACGCGCTGCGGGCCCTCGCGGTGCTGGCCGCCGCGGCCGTGGTCCTCGTGGGCGGCCTCGGCATCGGCACACAGATGCTCCAGGAGCGCGTCACCAGCATCACGCAGGTCTCCGACGCCCCCGACCAGTCGGTCACCGACCGGTACACGATGTGGGCCGCCGCGGTGGACATGTGGCGTGCCGAGCCGGTGACGGGCGTGGGGCTCAAGGCCTTCCCCGACCACCGCGACAGCCACGCCTCGCTGGCCCTCTCCTCGGCCAGCGACACCGCGGGCGCGGGCGCCGGGTTCAGCCGCCAGCCGCTGCTCTCCCCGCACAACATGTACTTGCTCGTCCTCGGCGAGCAGGGGCTGCTCGGCCTGTGCGCCCTGGTGGGCAGCTGGGCGGCCTTCCTGCTCCTTGGCCTGCGGCGGCTGGTCCGGGTGCGCGGGGGCGCGGGCGCGGACTGCGCGCTCGTCGCGTGCGGGCTGCTGACGTGGCAGCTCGTGGACTTCTCCTACGCCGACATCGGCGGCCCCTCGACGGTGCTCATGGCCGTGGTCCTCGGACTCGTCGCCTGGTGGGCGCTGTCCGGCCGCGCACTGTCCGCCCCGATGCCGGGGGAGGTGCCGCGATGACCTCCACCACCCACTCCGTGGACGCGGGGCCCGCGGGCAAGGTGCCCGCTCCGGCCACCGAGGCCGGGCCCGCCAAGGGCTCCGACCCCTCCAACGGCTTCCTCGCCAAGGCCGCCCTGATCACCGCGGCCCTCACGGTGGCCGGATCGGTGCTCGGTCTCGTACGCGACCAGGCGCTCGCCCACTTCTTCGGGGCGGGCCCCGAGACCGACGCCTTCCTCGTCGCGTGGACCGTCCCCGAGGTGGCCACCACCCTGCTCATCGAGGACGGTCTGGCCTTCGCCCTCGTCCCCGCCTTCAGCATGGCGCTCGCCCGCCGGGGCCAGGGCGCGCGCCGCGATCCGGTCCGCGCGCTCGTCGCCGCGTCGCTGCCCCGCCTGATGCTGGCCTCCGGGGCGGTCGCGCTGCTCCTGATGGCCGGGGCGCCGGTCCTGGTGGACGTTCTCGCGCCCGGGCTGCCCGATCCGCGCCTCGCCGTGGACTGCACGCTGCTCACCGCCACCTGCGTCTTCACCTTCGGCCTCGCCGGGTACTGCAGCGCGGCCCTGCGCGCCCACCGCCGGTTCGTGGCACCCGCGGGCATCTACGTCTTCTACAACGTCGGCATCATCACGGCCGTGTTCGTCCTGGCTCCCCGCTACGGCGTCCGGGCGGCGGCCATGGGCGTCGCGGCCGGCGGCGTACTCATGGTGCTGGTCCAGGCCCCCTCGCTCTGGCGTCAGCTCACCCGCGACACGGCGGACACGCCCGACGAGAGGGCCGCGGGCCCCTCGGCCCCCGCGCTGATGAGCGGCACGATCGTCGCGACCGTGCTGCTGTTCGCGCTGTGCCGGCAGTCGCAGGTGCTCATCGAACGCTTCCTGGCGTCCTCGCTGCCCTCCGGGGCCATCTCGCACCTCAACTACGCGCAAAAAGTGGCGCAGGTGCCGATGATCCTCTCCCTGATGCTGTGCACGGTCACGCTCCCCGTCGTCGCGCGGGCCCTGGCCGAAGGCGACGTCAAACGCGCGAGAGCACGCGTCGAACGGGACCTGGGCCTGGCCGGCTGCGTGGTGCTCCTCGGCACCGCCGTGGTGATCGCCTGCGCGCCCCAGCTCATCCAACTCCTTTTCCAGCGCGGCGCGTTCACCGCGGGCGACACCGTCGCCACGGCCGCCGTGATGCGCGTGTATGCCCTGGGGCTCCTCGGCCACACGCTGGTGGGAGCGCTCGCCCGCTCCTACTTCTCCGGCGGCCGGGCCACGTGGTTCCCGCTGGGCGCGATGGCGGCCGGGGTCGCCGCGACCGCCGGGGCCGGCGGCTGGGCGGTGGACGTGTGGGGCGTACGCGGCATCGCGCTCGCCAACGCGGCGGGCATCACCGTCGCGGCCTGCGTGCTGCTGTGCGGGATGGGGCCGCGCAATGTGCCGATCCGGGTCCGCGGGGTGCTCGGCGAACTGGCCAAGCCCGTGGCCGCGGCGGTGTGCGCCACCGGGGCGGGCGCCGCCGTCGCGAGCTGCCCCGACTCCCCGTGGGCCGCCTTCGCCGCCGGCGCCTCGGCCGTCGCCGCCGTGTTCGTCCTGGTGCTCTGGGCCCTCAGGACCAAGGCCGTCGAACCCGTCCTCCGCTCCGTCACATCCGCCACACGAAAGCTCACGCATGTCCGTTGACACAGCACTCGGTGAGACCCCCCGTTCACGGCGCAAGCGGCACTGGCGGCCCCGGGCGCCGATGTGGGTGGCGATGTACCATTCCGTGGACACCTGCGCGGACGACCCCTACAAGATCACCGTCTCGCCCGAACGCCTCGCGGCCCAACTGCGCTGGCTGCGGCGCCAGGGCCTGCGCGGGGTGAGCATGTCGCGGCTCCTGACGGCACGCGCCCGCGGCGAGGGACGCGACCTGGTCGGCCTCACCTTCGATGACGGATACACCGACTTCGTAGCGGGCGCCCTGCCACTCCTGCACCACTACGACTTCGACGCCACCGTCTTCGTGCTCCCGGGCCGCCTCGCGGGCGACAACGCGTGGGACCCGCTCGGCCCCCGCAAACCGCTGCTCGACGCGGAAGGCATCCGCGTCGCCGCCGCCGAGGGCATGGAGGTCGCCTCGCACGGCCTGACGCACGTCGACCTCACCCAGGCGGACGACCGGCTGCTGTGGCAGGAGACCAGCGGCAGCCGGGTCGCCCTGTCCGACATCATCGGCCGCGAGGTGGAGGGCTTCTGCTACCCGTACGGCACCGTCGACCAGCGCGTGATCGACACCGTGCGGGCGGCCGGCTACCGCTACGCCTGCGCGATCTCCCCCGGCCCCCTGACCGGGATGCACGCCCTGCCCCGCGTCCACATCGGGCAGGAGGACACCGCCCTGCGGCTCCAGCTGAAGCTGCGGCTGAACCGGCTGCGCCGCCGTACGGTCCGCGAACCGGCGGTGAGCGAATGAGGGCCCTGCACATCATCACCGGCCTGGGAGTCGGCGGCGCCGAGCAGCAACTGCGGCTGCTCCTACGCCACTTGCCCGCCCAGTGCGACGTCGTGACCCTCACCAACCCCGGCCCGGTCGCCGATGGCCTCACGGCCGACGGGGTGCGCGTCGTCCACCTGGGCATGTCCGGCAACCGCGACCTGGGCGCCGTACCGCGCCTGGTGCAACTCATCCGCGGCGGCGGATACGACCTCGTGCACACCCACCTGTTCCGCGCCTGCCTCTACGGGCGGATCGCCGCCCGCCTCGCGGGGACGCGCGCCGTGGTGGCCACCGAGCACTCCCTCGGCGACACGCAGATGGAGGGCAGGCCGCTGACCGCGGGCGTCCGCGCGCTGTACCTGACCGGTGAGCGCCTGGGGAGGGCCACGGTGGCGGTCTCCCCGTCCGTCGCCGAGCGGCTCAGCCGGTGGGGGGTGCCCCGGCAGCGCATCCACGTCGTGCCGAACGGCATCGACGTCGGGCGGTTCCGCTTCGACCCCCGTGCCAGAGTCGCCGTACGCCGCCGACTGGGCCTTCCGGATGAGGCGTTCGTCGTCGGCGGCGTCGGCCGCCTCGCTCCCGGAAAGCGCTTCGACGTCCTGCTGCGTGCCCTGGCCGCGCTGCCCCAGGACGTTCGCGTCCTGCTGGTCGGCGGCGGTCCCGAGGAGGCCGGGCTGCGGGCCATGGCGGCACGACTGGGCGTCGCGGACCGCGTGGTGTTCGCGGGGGAGCAGCCCTACCTGCCTGAGGGGACGACCGGGCTCCCGGCATACCTCGCCGCCATGGACGTCCTCGCCTCACCGTCCCCCGAGGAGGCCTTCGGCCTTGCCGTCGTGGAGGGCCTCGCCGCCGGTCTGCCGGTGGTCTACGTCCGGTGCCCCGCCGTCGAGGATCTCCCGCCGGGCGCCGCGCCCGGCGCCGAGCGCGTGCCGGGCGACGCGGATTCCTTCGCGGGGGCGCTGCTGCGGGCCAGACCGGCGGGGCCACGGCCGCGCCTCGCCCCTCAGGCCGCGCAGCACTACAGCATCACCCGCAGCGCCGCACGGCTGATGCACGTCTACGAGGCAGCCGCCTCCGGCTCGACCCCGAGAGTGAGTTCCTGATGACCGATACCCTCAGCAGGCGGTACCGCCCGGCCGACCCGGCCCTGATGCTGGCCCGCGTGAAGCGACTGCCCGCGTGGTGGATCCTCCCCGCCGGTGCCGCGCTCGGCGCCCTCACCGGCGGCGTGTACGGCGCGGTCGCGACACCCGAGTACACCGCGACCAGCTATGTGATCGCCGTCCCGCAGAAGGACTCCGACCCCACCGCCGCGCTGGGCTTCGCCACCGCCTACGGCCGGGTCGCCACCCAGCTCGCGGTGCTCGGCGACGCCCAGGTGGAGTCGGGCGTCTCGCCCCAGACGCTGCGTGAGAGCGTGCGGGCCGCCACCTCGCCCGACGCCCCGATGATCTCCATCTCGGCGACGGCGGCCAAGCCGGGCAAGGCACGCGACATCGCCAACGCGGTCTCGCGCTCCCTGACCAACAACGCGAACCACACCAAGGACAGCACGCGGGTACGCCTCCTGCAGCTCTCCCGGGCGGTGAAGCCCGAGGCCCCCGCTTCGGCGTCGGCGCCCATGACCGCCCTGGTGGGCGCCTGTGCGGGAGGCCTGCTCGGCGGGCTCACCCTCCTCGTGCGGCCCCGCCGCGGCGAGGACGCCCCGTCCGCCGCGGTACCGGGCCCCGCGCAGTCCGCCGACATCGACCGGGAGAGGTGACGGGGGTGGCGGGCAACGCCCTGACGGCCGAACTCTGCACGGACGAGGCGGAGTTCGGGAGCCTCGCGTCGGCGTGGGCCCGGCTGCACCGCACGTGCCGGACGGCCACGCCGTTCCAGAGCCATGCGTGGCTGCACTCGTGGTGGCTCTCCTACGGCACGCGCGGACGGCTGCGCGTGGTCCTCGTGCGCAAGGACGGCGAGCTCGTCGCCGCGGCGCCGCTGATGCGCGCGTACCTCCCGCTCCCCGCGCTCGTGCCGCTGGGCGGCGCGATCTCCGACTTCACCGACGTGCTGATCGACGACACGTGCGCCGACGAGGCCGCGGACGCGCTGGCCGACGGCCTGGCGAAGCTGGCCCGCGGCGCCCTGATCGACTTCCGCGAGGTCCGCTCCGGAGCCGCGGTGGAGCGCATCTACGAACGCTGGCGCGGGCCCAAGCTCCGCCTCGCGGACTCCCTCTGCCTGGAGCTGCCCGCCACGTCCATGGAGGAGCTGCTCGGGCGGCTGCCCGCTCCGCGGGCCCAGCGGGCGCGCGCCAAGATCCGGAAGCTGGACGCGCTCGGCGTCGAGCGACGGGTCGTACGACACGACGAGGTGGACGCGTCGGTGCGCACGCTCCTGCACCTGCACCAACTCCAGTGGCAGGGCCGCAAGGTGACGTCCGAGCATCTCCAGCCGCGGTTCTCCGAGCACCTCATCAGGTCGGTGGGGCTCATGGTCCGGTCGGGCGACGCGGTGGTCACCGAGTTCCGGCTCGACGACGACGTGGTGGCCGCCGACCTGACCCTCCTCTCGCCCCACCTCGTCGGCGGCTATCTGTACGGGGCGCACCCGCGGCTTCGCGAGCGGAAGGTGGACGTGGCGACGATGCTCCTGAACGCCTGCACGCAGCACGTCGAGGGCGAGCGGAGCCGGGTGCTGAGCCTCCTGCGCGGCAACGAACCGTACAAGCACCACTGGCGCCCCGAGGAAGCCGCCAACCACCGGCTGCTCCTCGCCCGCCGACGCACCGCCCCCGTGCTGCGGGCCGCCGCGTGGGAGGCAGCGGCCCGCAGCTGGGGCAAGGAGTTCCTGCGCGAGCGCAGGGAACGGCGGGAACACCGGGAGCGCCCGGAGAAATCCTGAGCGCTCCCGGGCGGCCTGGCCTACGACCGCTTGTACCAGTCCAGGCGCATGCACAGCTTCCCGCCCAGCCAGTGCTCGACCCAGTCACCCAGGTTCAGCGGGGAACAGTTCGGCGGCTGCGTGGGCTGCGTGGGCTCCGGCGTGGTCGGCCCGGTGTCCGTGCGGCCGAAGAGCAGGGAGCGGTAGGCCTTGGACGACTTGGGATTGTCCTCGCACTGCCACACGCCGTGCGGGCAGTAGTCGGTGACGGTGTTGTACAGCGGTTTGTGCTCGTCCATCCAGGCGAGCATCTTCCGCATGTACTCCTCGTTGTCGCCGTTACGGAAAAGGCCCCACTCCGGGTAGGAGATCTCCTTGCCGTGGGCCTTCGCGAATTCCACATGCTGCTTCAGGCCGTACGGCTCGCTGACCTGCTCGGCGAAATCGGTGCCCGTCGGCTGGTCGTACGAGTCCATTCCGACGATGTCCACGACGTCGTCGCCCGGATAACACTGCGTCCAGGGAATGGCGTCCCGGCCCCTGTTCGGCGTGAAGTCGAACTTGAATTTCTGGCCCGGCACCGACCGCATCGTCGTGACGATGCGCTTCCAGTACTTCTTCCAGGATTCCGGGTCGGGGCCGCACCGATGGGTGTACGTCGTGCCGTTCATCTCCCAGCCGAGCACCACCACGGTGTCCGGCACATCGAGCTTCACCAGCCGCTCGGCGAGGGTGCGGTAGTGCTCGTCGAACTCGCCCGCGGCGCCCCGGCGCAGCAGCGAACGGACCTCCCAGTCGCCGACGCGGTCCTCGTTGCGCTCCATCATCGGGACGTTGAGCACGAAGAGCCGGTCGTCCTTCGCGCGCCGCCACTCGGCCCAGCTCTCCAGGAAGTTCGGCGCCCCCTCGATGTTGCTCCACCGGTCGCCCGGCAGATAGGTGTGCCCGACGCTGAGCTCGGCGCCGCCCAGCCATTCGCTGAGCTCGGCCATGCGCTCCACGCCCTGCGGCCCGTAGGTGAGGTAGGCACCGAACGCGGGCTTCGAGCCCGGCTGGGAGCCCGGTGGCTCGGCGTCCTGGCCCGCGCCCCACGCGTGCCCGGATCCCACGGCGAGCGCTGCCGACACGACGATTCCGGTGGCGGTGAACGCGAGTCGTCTACTGGGGGTGCGGCGTCTTAGCAAGGCCATGGTCGCTCCTCATGCTGCTCCTCATCCACTGACACTCAGTCATATGTATTTCTATTGCGCCAATCGAGCCCCTAATCCTCTGGGCGTGCCCATCGCCCGCATGGGGGACAGAATTGAGAGAATTTGGCCGTGCTAACTCTCGATACCCGGGTACCCGCTGTTCTGCTGCGGATCGACCGGAACCCTTTTCATCACGGCACACTCGGAGCCGTCCGTTCATTGGGCCGGGCAGGAGTGGAGGTGCACGTGGCGGCCGCGGATTCCGCGGAAAGCCCGGTGCGCAGATCCCGCTATCTGCACCAGACGCACCCTCCGCCGCCCCCGGGCGCGTCACTCCGGGACATCGCCGTCGTACTGCGCCGCATCTCCCACCGGGTCGCCAGACCGTCCGTGCTGATCCCGATGGACGACGCGGGCGCCCTCGCGATCGGGCGACTGCAGAGAGAACTGGCCGAGACCTACCTGCTGCCCGACCAGGCCCGCGGACTCGCGGAACGGGTGGCCGACAAGGCGACGCTGATCGAGGTGTGTGCCGCGGCGGGCATCCCGCACCCGGTGACCCTCCTGCCGGAGTCCCCGGCCCAGGCAGCCGCCGCCGTACGGCAGTTGGGGCTGCCCTTGGTGGCGAAGTGGAGCCGCCCGTGGCTGGTCCCCACCGGGACGGACCTGCGCAGCACGGTCCTGGTGCGGTCCGCGGGGCAGGCCCAGGAGCTCTACGGGCGCAGCGAGGAGGCGGGCAGCAGCCTGCTGCTCCAGGCCTTCCTGCCGGACGCCCCCGGCCGCGACTGGTTCGTCCACGGATACGTCGACCGCGCGGGGGCCGTGCGCGGCGGCGGCTCCGGCCGCAAGCACCGCTCCTGGCCGCGCGGTGCGGGGCTGACGGCGATGGGCGAGTGGACGCCCGACCCGGGCCTGCGGACCGACGTGGAGAGACTGGTCGCCACCCTGGGCTACCGGGGCATCTTCGACCTCGACTTCCGGGTGGACCCCGCGACCGGCGAGCACTGCCTGCTCGACTTCAACCCGCGGCCCGGCGCCCAGTTCCGGCTCTTCGCCGACGGCACCGACCTGGACGTGGTGCGCGCCCAGCACCTGGACATGACCCACCGGCCGCTGCCTGCCGCCGCCGCCCTCCCCGGCCGCTCCTTCGTCGTGGAGAACTACTCCCCGCTGGCCGCCCTGCGCCTGATGACGGCGGCGGGCCCCGCCGCCACCGCGGCACACCGCCGCGAGTTCGCCTGGCACGCCCAGGACGACATGGCCCCCGCCCGCGCCATGTGGGTGCTGTGGAGCCGGCACGTGACGCGACGGGTCCTGGGCCGCGTGCGACGGACGGTGCGCCCGACGGCCCCGGCCGCGCCACCTACGCCCCTGCCGACGACGAGAGAGCGAGCAGTCGCTGATGCATGACCTGTTGGTTGTCGGAGCCGGCCCCTACGGCCTCTCCATCGCGTCACACGCCGCCGACGCCGGACTCGACGTACGCGTCTTCGGCAGACCCATGGCGTCCTGGCGCGACCACATGCCGCGGGGCATGTTCCTGAAGTCGGAGCCCTGGGCGTCCAACCTGTCCGACCCGCGGCGCCGCTACGGCCTGGCCGCGTACTGCGAGCGCAACGGGACGCCGGCCCGGCACGGCGAACCCCTCTCCGTGGAGACGTTCGCCTCGTACGGCCTGTGGTTCGCCCAGCACGCCGTGCCAGACGTCGACGAACGCATGGTGGCGAGGGTCGGCGCCTGCCCCGGGGGCTTTGAGGTGGTCACCGACGACGGCCAGACCATCCGGAGCCGCACGGTGGCCCTCGCCGTCGGCGTGATCCCCTTCGTCGAGATCCCCGCCGCGCTGCACGGGCTCGGCGCGCGGCACGTCTCGCACAGCAGCCACCACCGGGACCTGGACCGCTTCCGCGACCAGGACGTCACCGTGATCGGCGGCGGCCAGGCCGCCCTGGAGACCGCGGCGCTCCTCGCCGAGCAGGGCACACGCGTACGGGTGCTGGCCAGGTCGCACCAGGTGAACTGGAACACCGTGCCCCCTGCCTGGAAGCGCCCGTGGCGGGAGTCCGCCCGCGCCCCGCACAGCGGCCTTGGCTGCGGATGGCGCAACTGGTTCTACGCCGAGGTGCCGGGCGGCTTCCGGCGGCTCCCCGAGGCCACCCGCGCCCGCGTCTCGGCGTCGGCGCTCGGCCCGGCGGGGGCCTGGTGGGTGCGCGACCGGGTGGAGTCACGCGTCGAGGTGCGGCTCGGCCACGAGGTCGCCACGGCAGCGGTCGCGTCGGGCCGGGTGCGCCTGACGACCGTCGTGAGCCATGGCGGAGGCCCGGACCTCGACACGGACCACGTCATCGCGGCCACCGGCTTCAGGGCGACCAGTGCTCGCCTGGGCCTGCTGGACCCCGGCCTGCGCGCGGGCCTGGCAGTGAACGCCGCCGAAGAGCCGTACGCCTCCGTGGAGTTCGAGTCCTCGTACCCCGGTCTGTTCCTGGCGGGTCTGGTCACGGCGTCCAGCTTCGGCCCGGCCATGCGCTTCGTGCACGGCGCCTCTTTCACGGCGGGACGACTTGTGCGAGGCGTTCAACGCAGCCTGCGCCGCGCTCCGTTGAGCCCCACCGTCCCGGCGCCGGGCGGCGGCCGGGGCCGCCGTGCGCTCCTGGGTGCCGTCAAGCGCTGAGCAGGAACCACGGCTCCTGGGGACCCGATCAGGTGATGCCCTCGGCGAACGGGTGAATCGGTTCTTCGTCCCGGGCGATCAGGTGGTGGACTCTGTCGTATGGGACGGGCCTGGTTGCCCTCCGCCAGCCGTCGGCTCCATGCCGTGGGTAGGCAACACCCCCTTCGCGGGCCGGCCCCCCTCCCGTTCTGGCGGGGAAGAGACCCTCGGGTGTCTCTTCCCCGCCAGCGGCTTGTCCGGGCCGGCTAGCGGCGCGTCGAGGCGAATCCACGGCGGTACAGAATCCCTCCGCCGACCAGCAGCGCGGCGCTCGCGGCGGCTGCGGCGAGCAGGTCCTCGTCACTTCCGGTCTCGGCGAGCCGGGCGACGGCGTGCGGCGCCTCCTGCGCGGCCGACTGCGACTGCCGGGCGGTCGAGGACGCGACATGCTGCGGCGGCCGGCCTGTCTCCGTGGGCGGCAGGGCGCGGTCGACGGGCGGCTCGGCGGCCCGGGGAGGCGTCTCGGGGGAGGACGGCGACTCGGGCGACTCGGGCGAGGTGGGCGTCTCGTGGCCCGGGGACGTCGGCGCGGGCGCTCCGTTGGCGCAGCCGTTGCCGGCGGCCGGGTTGAGCAGGCCCACCACGTCGACGGTGTTGCCGCAGGCGTTGACCGGCACGTCCGCGGGCGTCTGCACGTTGTTGCCCGCCAGGACGCCGGGCGAGTGGCTGGCGTTGCCCTGGGCCGTCGACTGGGTGCCCGCGTGCGTACCCGAGTGCGTTCCCGAGTGGGACCCGCCGTCCGAGTCGTCGCCGTACCCGTACCCGTGCCCGCTTCCGTGCCCGCCGTCCGTCCTGGTGTCCGCGCGCTCCTGCGACGGTGCTCGGTGCGGGGCGTCGGCGTGATGCTGCGGGGCGCCGGTGTTCGCGCAGCTGTTGCCCATGGCGGGGTTGCCCACGCCGACCGCGTTCGCGCTGTTGCCGCAGGCGTTCACCGGTACTTCCACGGGGGCCTGCACGCTGTTGCCGGACAAGATCCCGGGCGAACCCGTCGCGCCACCGTCCGCGCCCGCGGCGTACGCGTTCGAGCCGGACAGGGAGAGGATGCTGGTCGCGGCCGCGGTCGCGAGCATTCCTTTACCAATGACCTGTCGCATCTAGTTGTCTTCCTCTGAGCAAGTGGAAAGCCGGCCTTGGAGTCGTAGCGACGTCCAAGGCCGGCCATGAGATTCACAGCCAGGTGGCTGGGTGCTACCTCAGGTGTTGGCGCAGGTGTTGCCGAACGTCGGGTTCAGCAGAGCGATGATGTCGACGGTGTTGCCGCACAGGTTGACCGGGACGTGGACCGGGACCTGGATGAGGTTGCCGGAGAGGACGCCCGGGGAACCGACGGCCGCACCCTCGGCGCCGGCGTCGGCGAACGCGGGAGCCGCCATGCTCATGGCCATCACGACACCAGCGATGATCGTTGCGCTCTTCTTGTGCTTCACAGATGTTCCCTTCTCTGTGGTCATGCCGATCTGGCAGTCGAAACCGAGCGAGAACCACGTTGTGTCCCGCTCCATGACCCGCAGTCTGCAAACGAGTTGACGGTCCGGAGGAAACCGGCGGTTTTCGACCCATCAGGAAATTCACCCGAATTAACGCACGCAAAAATGAGGAAGCCCGGGCTGCCAGGCCTTGGAGCAGGCAGGCAGCCCGGGCGTTCTCACGCCGGCAGATCAGCCGTTGAGCTCTCCGTTCCCGGACAGGACCGGGATGTCGTTCAGGATGTGCGACAGCGGCTCGTCGCCCTTGGCCTGCGTGGAGTTCTCGGTGCACTGCTGGTTCTGCGGCGCCGACAGGATCGGGATGTCCTGGACTCCGACGTTCACGAGCGCGACGAGCGACTGGAGGTTCGCCTTGACCGGGAGGCCGACACAGGGCTTGTTCAGCGAACCCTGGACGAGGGAGAGCTGGGGGCTCATGTCGCCGTGCGTCGCGGAGTTGCCGTACGCCTGCTTGGCACCGTTGCCGCTCAGGGAGGTGGTGCCGTGGTCGTCACCGATGGCCAGTGCCGAAGGAGCCGCGGCAGCGGACATGCCGACGACGGAAACGGCAACTGCCGCCGTGGCCATAGCCTTCTTCATCATTTTTTGTGTTCCTTTTCTGGCAGAAGCTCGAGTCACTGCACGCTGACCAACAGGGCCGCACGAGTTTGAGTTTCGGGGCTTCACTCGGTTGGGTTCCCCGGCGGCCCCCCGTTGGGCCATCAGAGTGAAACGGAGCAACTATGCGCAGGCCGCGGAGTTAATCAGAGCGCTCCGGCGAACGGGGTTTCTCCAGAAGGGAATTACTTGTGATTAAGAAGGGTATGGCTGCAGCCGCGGTTGCTGTCTCCGTCGTCGGCATGTCGGCTGCCGCAGCTCCGTCGGCCATGGCGATCGGTGACGACCACGGCACCACGTCGCTCAGCGGCAACGGCGCACAGCAGGCGTACGGCAACTCCGCCACGTACGGCAACATGAGCCCGCAGATGGCGCTGATCCAGGGTTCGCTGAACAAGCCCTGCATCGGTCTCCCGGTCAAGGCGAACCTCCAGTCGCTCGTCGCGCTCGTGAACGTCGGAGTCCAGGACATCCCGATCCTGTCGGCGCCGCAGAACCAGCAGTGCACCGAGAACTCCACGCAGGCCAAGGGCGACGAGCCGCTGTCGCACATCCTGTCCGACATCCCGGTGCTCTCGGGCAACGGCAAGGGCAACAGCTGATCCCCCACGCATCGCACAGCGGGCCGCCGTTCACCGGCGGCCCGCTGCCGCGTTCCGTTCTCTCCGCGGCCTCTGCCGCCGTCAGCCCCTGGGCCAGTGATCGCGTGACATCAGGGCTTGCCATTCCTGGTCCGGGCGGCCCGGAACGGTCTTGCCCTTCCGTTCCCAGGAAGCCTGCAACGACTTGAAGATCGGATCATCGACGCGGCTTTCCGGAGAATTCCTGCTCACCGGGATGAGGCCCTGCCGCTTCCATTGACGCTTGAAGTCAGCCATGTTCCCTCGCCATCGACGGGCGTGTGTCGGACCATCTGTTCCAGGTGTGGAATCCAGGGAAACCGAACAGCTTAGGGCGAACGAGTTGTTGTTCCTGCGTGCCGGGAACTCTCCTGCTCCGCAGTGGCGTAGAGCGGTTTACCGTTTCGTCGTCCCGGTTCCCCCGCAGCGGAGTCCAGCTTGCGCACTCACTTGCACTCACCGACCGGATCCCGGCGCGCGCGAAAACTGCGGGTCGCCGTTCCTGGGGCTCTTCTGATCGGCGTCACCATTGCGATGGGGAATGCCACGGCGCTGCCGCTCCCTGTTCAACGCGTCGATGTCTTCGGCGACATGAAGAATCGACCGAACGAGGGAAGCGGTACGAATATCCTCCTGATGGGGACGGACGGCCGCGACACCATCACGCGCAAGGAGAAGCGGGATTACCGCGCGGGCGGTGTCGCCTGCGACTGCACGGACACGCTCATGCTGGTCCACGTCTCCGAGGCGGGGGACCGCGTCAGCGTCGTCAGCCTCCCCAGGGACTCCTACGCGGACATCCCGGCGCACCGCGACAAGACCACCGGGCGGATGCGCCCGGCGCACCCGGGGAAGATCAACGGCGCCTACGCGCAGGGCGGCCCCGCGCTGTCGGTGCGGACGGTCGAGGGGATGACCGGCGTCCGCGTCGACCGGTATCTGCAGCTCGACTTCCGGCGCTTCATGGACAGCGTCGACACGGTGGGCGGCGTACGGGTCTGCACGCCCCGCCCTCTCAAGGACAAGACGACGAAGCTCGACCTCGCACCCGGCAGCCATCTGCTCAACGGTGGCCGGTCCCTGCAGTACGTCCGCTCCCGGCACCTGGACAACAGCGCCGACTTCGGGCGGATCCAGCGCCAGCAGCGCTTCCTGATCGCCGCGATGCGCGCCGTACGCACGGGCAACGTCCTGGCCGACCCGGTCAGGGCGGCGCGGCTCGGCCGGTCCCTGGCCGGTGCGGCCCGGGTCGACCGGGGGTTCAGCACCGAGCAGATCCTGCAGCTCGCGACGGAGCTGGGCAGTCTCCCGGCGTCGTCCATGGAGTTCACCACGGTGCCGGTGAAGGGCTTCAGCCAGACGCTGAACGGTGCGCTGCGGTGGGACCGGGCCAAGGCCGACAAGGTCTTCACGGCCCTCAACCGGGACCAGCCCCTGACACCCCCCGACTCCGAGGCCAGGCTGAGCGATCCACCGCGCTTCGGGAGCCCGGCGACCGTCCGCGGCGACACCCTGGAATGCCGTTGACGGTGCTCCGATTACTACGCCAACCGGGTCGAACGTCGCAACCATCGTCGTGTCAGACAGTTGATCATCACGCGGCTCTGCCAAGGGAGCCCGCTCTTGAAGGGAATCAAAATGAACAAGCTGTGGGCATCCGCGGCCGTCGCCGCCTCTGTCGCCGGAATCTCGGCAGGGATGGCCCCCCAGGCCCTGGCGATCGGTGACGACCGAGGCACCACGTCGCTCAGCGGCAACGGCGCCGAGACGGCGTTCGGCAACTCCGCGACCAAGGGCAACCAGAGCCCCCAGCTCACGCTCGTCCAGGGCACGCTGAACAAGCCCTGCCTCGGCATCCCGGTCAAGGCGAACGTCCAGTCGATCGTGGCGCTCGTGAACGTCGGAGTCCAGGACATCCCGATCCTGTCGGCGCCGCAGAACCAGCAGTGCACCGAGAACTCCACGCAGGCCAAGGGCGACGAGCCGCTGTCGCACATCCTGTCCGACATCCCGGTCCTGTCGGGCAACGGCACCGGCAACGGCTGATCTCGCCCCAGGGGCCGGCCGTCGTCGTGCCGGCCGGCCCCTTCGGCTCTCGCCGTGTCGCCTCCACGGTGTGGGGGCGACACGCCGGGGGTAGAGGCCCGGCGTGATTGAACTCGCCGAGATGATCGCGCAGTTACGTGGGGAACTCGCCGCCGCCATGGCCGCGGCGCAGGACGCCGAGGACGACACGCTGCGCTTCGAGCTGGGTCCCGTACAGCTGGAGGCGGAGTTCGCCGTACAGCGGTCCGCCGGTGCGGACGGCAGGATCCGCTTCTGGGTCGTCGAGGCAGGTGCCTCCGGCCAGCAGGCGCACAGCACCACCCATCGCGTCACCCTCAGCCTGGAGCCCCGCGTCCGCGACACCGATCAGCGGCCCTGGGTCAGCGGTGACCGGACCGCGCGCGAACGCTGAGCCCGGCCACCATGCCGGCGGCAGCGGGTCTTGAGGCGGCGCGGGTCGCCGAGGTGCTGGTGGAGAGGCCGGGCAGATCGCCCGGACGGCGCGGCTCCGGATATCGCGTGGGGGACAGGTCCGTGCTGACGGCCGCGCATGTGGTCGCGGGGCCGGTGACGTCGTTGCGGGTGCGCTTCGACGCCGATCTGCCGGGGGAGTGGAGCGCCGACGTACGCGTCGTACTGCTCGCCGAGACGGTGGATCTGGCACTCCTGGAGATCACGACCGAGCCGCCCGCGCGGTGCCCGACCGTCGAGAGCCCCCGCTACGGAGCCGTGCCCGAGGCCGACGTGGTGCTCACCGTCAGCGCGATGGGCTTTCCCCGTTTCAAGCTGCGGGAGGACCGGATGCGCCTCCTGGACGACGGCGCCCCCAGCCAGTACCGCGACTCCTGCCACGTCTCGGGGACCGTCTCCGCCCTGTCCAACCGCCGCGAGGGCACACTCGAACTGGCCGTTCTCGCGCCGCGCGCGGACCCCGAGCCGGAGCGCTCGCCCTGGGAGGGGATGTCCGGCGCGGCGGTCTGGTCCGGCGGTGCCGTCGTCGGGGTGATCAGCGCCCACCACCGCTCGGACGGTCTCGGGCGGCTCGCGGCGCACAGGGTGGAGCACTGGTACGGCGCACTGACCGCCGCCGAGTTGGAACGCCTGCACGGCGACGCGGGTCTGCCGCTGCCCGGAGGGCTCGCCTCCGCGACGGAACCGAACGGGCAGACGGCGCCCCCCAGCCTGGCGAATCTCCCCCCTGACCTGCCCTTGCGTGAACTCATGCCGCTGGTCGACGCGTTGATGGCGCTCACGTCCCTGAAGGACCCGGGCAGCCTGGCCCTGGTGCTCGCCAGCATCGACGGGGAGATCGCCGCGAACCGGCCGAGGGACCCCAGACTCAGGATGGACATTTACGGCATCGTCCACACCTGCCTCCGCTATCGGGGCACACTCGATCAGCTCCTGGAGACCGTCCGGCTCCTGGAGGGCCAGTCCACGGAAGTGGCGGCCGTCGACCGTGAAGCAGCTCAACTGGCCAAGCGATACTGCTGACTTGATGTCGGGCACGGCTCGGATGCGGGGTTTCGCAGCGTGCCGTGCTGGGTCATCATGAGGGGGAAAGGGATGGCGCATGCACGGAATCACGGAGGGGGACTTGGCAGCCGTGGAGCAATCGATGCCTGCCGTCGAGTCCGATCTCGTAGATCTCTCGGGGGTTTCTCTTGAAGCGCTGCTCTCCATGGACGGCAGTGCCATCGCGGGGGCGCTGGAACCCCTGCTGCGCCACATCGACGACGCCCGCGCCGTCACCATGTCCTACAGCCCCTCCCGCTTCGACTGACACGGCCGCGGCCGTCGCCGCGCCGTGGAGCGCCCATGTCGGATAGGCGTGCGGCGGCCATGTCGGACAGGCGCGCGGCGACGACAGGCCTGGCGTTCCACCGGCTCTCGGCGCCGAGCGTTCTCGCTCTCGCGCGGGGCGAGGGCGACGGCGCGGCGGTGGAGGAACTCCTCACCGCCGAGCGCAGCCGCCGTCTGCTGCTGGTGCGGGCCCTCGCCGACAGCCTGGGCGAGGGCGACCCGCCGCAGCCCGCGGGGACGGCACCCATGTCGCACCGGGCGGCGTGGACGCTGCTCGCGCGCACCCAACAGCACGCGCCCCGGGCGTTCGAGGACACCTTGATGTGCCCGAACACCGGCATGTGGCTCTCACTCGCCCTGCGCAGACTGCGCGGCGCCACGGCCTACGAGGACGCGCCCCTGTGGGTGGTCGCCGGACACCTGTCGGCACTGGCCGCAGCCGCTGCCACCCGGGCGGGCCTCGACTTCTCCCTCACCGTCCCGGTACGCCACGGCCGGGTGCCGCTGCCCACCCTGGGGTGCGCGGTGTTCGCGGACGTCGCCGAGCCGTGGGGCACGGCCCGGGTCGACGCGCGGGAGGGACGGCTGCGGATCACCGCGGGCCGGGAGACGGTGACGGCGGGGCCCGAGTGGTCTCGCGCGGCACCGGGCTGGCACGCGGTGCGCCGCCTGGAGCTGGAGCCGGCCGGGCCCGGGAAGCTCCTGCTGCTCGACGAGTTGGACCCGTATCGCACGTTCCCGCACCCGAGCCCGCCCCGCCTCCTGTCCGCCGAGGAGGCGCGGACCTGGCAGGACCTGCTCGTCGACGCGTGGGAGATCCTGAGGCGCGACGAGCCGCAGAGCGCGGACGCGATGCGCGTCGGCCTGATGTCGCTCGCGCCCACGCCGGCCAGGGAGAGATACCGGCCGCACAGCGTCACGGCCGGGGACGCGTTCGGCGGTGTCATGGCGTCGCGGCCGGACGACGCGGCGCAGCTCGCCGCGACACTGGTGCACGAGTTCCAGCACACCAAGCTGGGCGGCCTGATCCACCTGGGGCCGCTGAGCGAGCCGTCGGCCCCGCCGGGGGCGCCGGAACAGCTCTTCTACGCCCCCTGGCGGGACGATCCGCGGCCCCTGGGCGGACTGCTCCAGGGGATCTACGCCTTCGCCGGAGTGGCCCGGTTCTGGTCCGTCCACCGGCATACGGCCGATGCCGCGTACGCCCCGATGGCCCACTTCGAGTTCGCCCTCTGGCGCGCCCAGGTGGCGTCGACCGTGGATCTCGTCCACCGCCACGACCGTCTGACCGCGCTGGGGCGACGGCTGCTCGGCACCCTGCGCGAGAGGTGCGAGGAGTGGATGGCCGAGCCGGTGCCGTCCGCCGAACTGGCGCTGGCGCACGAGGTGGCGGCCGACCACCGTGCCCGCTGGCGGGCCCACCACCTACGGCCGCCCGCCGCGGCCGTTCAGGACACCGTGCGGGCCTGGCGGCGCGGGGACGCGCGGCCTCCCGCCGCGCTCGCGGCGCCTCCCGAACTCGCTCCGGTCGCCGACACCCGCTACCTGGACACCGCCGCCGTCCTGGCCCGCTACCGCCTCGGCGCCCCGGCGGCCGATCCGAGCGACATCGAGGGTGTACGCGTCGCCGACCTGCTGCTCGCGCGGGGTGACCTGAGCGGGGCGCGGGACGCCTTCGTCACCGAACTCGCGGGCAAGGAGACGGCGTCCGCCGCCTGGGCAGGGCTCGGCAGGGCCCTGGCCGGGGCCGCCGAGCACCGGGACGCTTCTCGCCTGCTGCGGCACCACCCGGAACGGGCCCGTGCCGTACAGAGCGCGCTGGAGCACGCCACCGGGCGGGGCGCCGACCCGGTGGAGCTGGCCGCGTGGCTGGGGCGGGGCGGAGAAACGGACCTGGACTAGCGCGGCGGGGGCGCGAACCCCCGCCGCGGCCGGTTACAGCGGAACCGGGTCGATGTCGCAGTTGGCCCGCTGTCCTGCCTTGGCCTGGACCGTGGCCGGGTGCGCGGCGGCGTTCTCCGAGCGGAGCCGGGGCTCGTCGAGCACACGCTCCATCCGCGCGATCGTGTCGGCCCGCATGGTGTTTCCGTCCGCCTCCTCGCCCACCGCCACGAGGTCCATCGCCAGGTTCAGGGCGCAGGCCAGCGTGGTGGGGTGGTCCTCGCCGAGCGTGGCACGGCAGCGCTCGAGGGTCGCCTCACCGAGCACGCGCGCCGCGTCGTGGTCGCCGAGCGCGGCCATGTCGCTGGCCAGGTTGATGGCGCAGGCCAGCGCGATGGGGTGGGCCGGGCCGAGCCGTTCGGTGAGGGAGGAGAGGGCCGCCTCGTCGAGCCGGCGTGCCTCGTCGGGCTGGCCGAGCAGACGCAAGGTCACCGCGAGGTCGATGTCGGCGGACAGCACGTGCGGGTGGCTCGGGTCGAAGATCTCGCGGTACCCCTGGCAGGCCTTGACGCCCCGCTCACGCGCCGCCTGGAGGTCGCCGTTCTCGCGCAGGGCGATGGACAGCGTCAGGGCGGCGGAAAGCGACTGGGGGTGGGTTTCGCCGTACCGGCGGGTGAAGCGGGAGCTGGCGTCGAGGGCCATCTCCAGGGACTTGGCGTGGTCCCCCTCCTTGCGGCAGGCCTCGCTGAGCTGGCGCACCGTCTCGATGGTGGCGGGGTTGCCGCGGCCGAAGGCCTCGCGGTAGGCGACCATGACGGCTTCCTGGCGGGCCCGCGCGCCGACGTAGTCCCCTGTCTCGCGCATGTTGATGGCGACGTTGTTCTCGGTGTGCAGCGTCTGCTGATGGTCCTGGCCAAGGACACGCAGCTTCAAGGCCAGTGTCTGCTGGTCGAGTTCGAAGGCCTGGCGGTAGTCACCGATCAGACGCAGGCTCACCGCGAGGTTGTGGGCGGTGTTGAGGGTGGTCGGGTCCTCTTCGCCGAAGGCCCTGCGCGCCCGTTCGTACACCGTGCGGTCCAGTTCGGCGCCGAGAGCGAAGTCGCCTTCGACGCGGCGCACGGCCGCCTCGAAGTTCATCGCGTCCAGGGCGTCCTCGCGGGAGTCCTCGTGGTCGGTCGGGGCAGTGCGTTCGTAGACTTCCCTGATCCGGGTCACCAGATCCGCGGCCTCGCGGTGGCGGCCGACGCTCCAGTAGAAGAAGCCCAGCTTCCGCCCCATGATGAGCGTCATCTGGTCTTCCTCGCCGAAGACCTCCCGCCACGCCTCCCAGGCCCGCTCGGAGAAGTCGATCGCCACATCGTGGTCGCCCCAGCGGTAGAGGTACTCGGCGACGTTCAGGACGAGCTGACGCACCCAGGGCTGGTCCGACTTGACCGCGTCGGAGGCGATGACGTGGCTGTAGAGCTCCGCGTACTTGGGCCAGTTGGCCGGGGTGACGGGCGACTTGG
Organism: Streptomyces sp. NPDC055099; assembly: GCF_053607685.1. Lineage (NCBI taxonomy): Bacteria > Bacillati > Actinomycetota > Actinomycetes > Kitasatosporales > Streptomycetaceae > Streptomyces > Streptomyces sp. NPDC055099. The sequence continues at coordinate 483,233 of NZ_JBSGUA010000005.1, forward strand.
GGTCGGCGGCGGCCAGCAGGGTGTGCGCCCCGTGCCGCATCCTGGCCTGTTCCTCGGGGGACATGCGGTTGTTCAGGACGAGCTGCACGAGGCGGTGCATCTCGATGGAGTTCGTGCGGTGGTCGATGCGGGCGAGGGAGTAGCGGTTCACTTCCCTTATGGCGCGCGCGAGCCGCATCGGGTCGTTCAGCGTCGCGTCGAGCTCGGGGAAGATGCTGCTGTTGCCCAGGCCGGAGAAGATCGACCGGGAGATCGGGTCCGGGGCGAAGTACGAGCAGAGCTGCAGCAGACGCAGGGCCGAGGGGCTGCGGGTCTCCAGGTGGTCGAGGGAGACGTTCCACGCGGCCGCGACCGGCAGTTGGTAGTCCGGGGGAGGGGACGTCTCCAGGAGTTCGGTCCGCTTGTTCTCGAAGAGGCGCAGATACTCCGAAGCGGGCATGCCGGTCTCCGCACGCCACGCGGCGGCCTGCTCCAGGGCCAGCGGCAGGTCTCCGAGCGCCTCGGCCAGTCGGTCCGCCTCTTCCTCCTGGAGGGGCGGTCCGGAGTGGCGCAGGAGTTCCTTGCTCTCCTCGCGGGTGAAGACGTCCACTTCGAGTGAGCCGCCGACCAGGCCCCACCGCCGGTTGCGGGAGGTGACCAGGATCGTGCCGTTGCCCCCGGTGGGGAAGTAGTGGCGTACCTGCTCGGGGTTGTCGGCGTTGTCGAAGATCAGCAGCCAGCGCGAGTACGGCCGGCCCTCGCGCAGCGCCTCACGCACCGCGGGGCCCGCGATGTTCGCCTCGGTGCTGGTCTCCAGGCCCAGGCGTCCGGCCAGCTCGACGAGCGCCTGACCGATCTGGCCGGGCCGCTCGGAGGGAATCCACCAGACGATGTCGTACTCACCCTGATGGCGATACGCGTACTCGATGGCGAGCTGGGTCTTGCCCACGCCGCCCATGCCGTGGATCGCCTCGGGCAGGACCGTGGTCGTGCCTTCGCGCAGACGCTCGCCGAGCAGTTCGAGCAGCTCCGCGCGCCCGGTGAAGTTCGGGTTGCGGGGCGGCAGGTTTCCCCAAACGCGCGGCAGTGATGTGCGGTCCCCCTCGATCGTTTGCTGGGGCGTAGTCGACATCACCAATGCTCCTTCAGGATGGGGCCGAGAGACGGGGGTTTGACCGCTTTTCACCAGGCTGACTGCGTATCGACGATCGTGCCAGCCAAGTACCCCTGCCAGCAGGGCGGCGCGCTGCATGAAACGTCCGGAGAGTGCCCTCAGCGCGGCGAGTTCCACGCGCAGGAAGTCGATGTTCCGGCTGTTCACCCGCGGCATGGCCAGGGTGTCGAGCGGTTCGGCGGGGGAGGGGAGCAGCGAGGGGGTTTCCGTCCCGTCGGCTGCCAGTAACGCGCGTACGTCGTGCAGGATTCTTGCCGTGTCGCTGCGGCGGCCGAGGGCAAGGAGCTCCTCACGGATGTCGGGGGCGAAGGAGAACGTCACGTCCGTGATGTCGTCGCCCTGTTCCCCGCTGGGCCGGACGAGGCCGCTCATGAGCAGTTCGGAGGCGTGCGCCGGGCCCGCTCCCGGCGTGGTCTCCAGGACCTTCTGGATGAGGGGGAGGCTGAGGGGTACGGCCGCTAAGCGTGTCGCCAGCGTGAAGGCCGTGGGAGAGGCGCCCGCGCGGAAGTCCGACACGCGCTCCGACGCGGGCACCGTGCTGCGCGGGTCGGGCACGTCGTTCGTCCAGGGCAGGGCGCGCGCGGCGTCGGGCCTGCGCTTCCACTCCCGCGCCCGGACGGCGGACATCTCGAGCCACTGCGGCTCGGGGCCCATGAGGAGCTGGGTCCAGGCCTCGGCCCAGCGGTTGGTCAGGGCGAGGACCGGCACGAGGACCGTGTCCCCCTCGACCTCCGGCTCGTCCGGGTCGCGCGCCTCGACCGGGGCCTCGCGCAGCTCCCAGTCCAGCTCGCTGTTGGCCGCCCAGGCGTGAGCGGCGCGCAGCCGCACCCGGCAGACGTCCAGGCCGGTGCGGAACCAGAGCTGCTGGGGGAGCACGTGCACCACCGCGACCGGGCAGGTGCGGCCCCAGGCGCGCAGCAGGGGCATGACGGCGCCCGAGCGCCAGCCGGCCGCGAGGCCGTCGGTCAGGACGAGGATCACGCGGCGCGTGTCCGTGATGCCGCCGAGCGGTTCCTCGGGGCTGATCCGGGCAGGGTCGGTCTCGTCGGTGCCGCGCAGGCGCAGGACGCGTACGCGCGCGAAGTCCCCGCCATGCTTCAGCTCGCCGACCAGGTCCTCGACATCCTGGTCCCAGACCTTCATGGTCAGGTGGCCGTCGAGGACGAGGACCGCTTCGGCGCGCTCCTGTCCGCCGGACCGGCCGGACCTGGCGCGGCCGAGTCGGCCGAGTACGGACGCGGCCTCACGACGTGCCCGCGATGCCGGTCCCTGCCGCTGTCCTCCGTCGTCATGCATATGCGCCCTCAAGGCGTCGAGGCGGCCTGGACAGTTGTGCGGAGTCCCGCAGAGCGCGGGCATGCGTGACATCCACAAGCGCAGCGTGACAGTGCGCCCGCACTGCAAGCAAGGGGGTACGGCGGCATGGGCCGGGGCGCACGGAAATCGTGCTAGAAGTCACGGCTTCGGCGGGGAAGGCCGTGCCTGCCGTGGAATGCGTGGTGCCCCCGGGACGCGGCCGCATGCGCCAGGACGGGGGGCGCGTGCCCCCCGCTCGCACATGCGTGCGCCCGGCCCATAACTGCGTGCGCCCGACGGGAAGGGGCCGCTCGGTGGGTACACGGACCTGGGACTCCGACCGGCGCCGCCCGTTCAACTCGTCACCGGCGCACGGTCGGGGCCAGGTGGCCCGGGTCTGCGTTCCGGGTCGTCGAGCAGGATCGCGAGATGGCGTCCCACGTGGTTGTCCCAGCCCTCGGGTCCCAGCGCCAGAGCCTCCTTGCGCCAATTTCCGGCGCGCGTCACCAGACTGGAAAGGCCCCTGTCCTGGACCATCTCGGCGACCGCTTCCTTGAACGCGGGGTCGCCGCAGTCGCCGCGGTGCCAGATCATCGCGGGTACCCCCGCCCGCAGGCCGGCCATGAACTCCTGTTGGCTGGCCGCGCAGTCGGTGCCGGGCGGCTGGCTCAGGACCAGGCAGACCGCGTGGTCGTCCTCCTTCAGTTCGCGCTCCAGGTGGAAGTGCGACTGGCCGGGAGGGTTGAAGTACGAGTGGCTGTCGGCGGGCTGTTCCTTGAGCTGGCGCCACTTCTTGTGCCAGGGGCGGTGCCAGGCGGCCTTCCGGAGGCGTTCGAAGGACCGGATGAGCACGGCGTAGTCCATCACCAGGGGAGTCGGTGACGAGGAGGAGGACTCCTTGTGCCACCACTCCACGGGCTCCCCGAGCAATTCCCACGGGAGAATGAATTCCAGGACGACAGGTTGCCTCAGGTCCGCCCAGCGCTCCTCGGTCTGCTCGATGAGGACCTCGACCTCCGCGGGCAGGTCGTCGCGGTGCAGATGCAGGGTCTCGCCCGGCACGGGATGCCAGCCCTCGGCGTCCGACTGGCGCCAGTGGGAGAGGAAATAGCGGTCGGGATCGACTCCGTCGGGCTCGAACTGGATCATCAGGTACGCGGGCACCATGGGCGGCGGGGCCTGCTGGGCCATGCCGCTGCGCTGCCAGTCGGCGATCTGCTCCTCAAGACCCCATGCCCTGGCCTGCTGACGGTTCCAGCGACGCAGGTCCTCCGCAGCCTCCATCTGTCCGTCCTCCACGAGCCGTTCGGCGGCCAGGGCCAGGAACGCCATGCTGACGGGGAGTTCCTTCGCGGCGGTGTTGTCGCCGGCCAGTCGTAGGAAGACTGCCCATCCCGTGTCGCACCACGCGGGCAATTCCTGGGTGCGTGACCGGCTGGCACGCCGGGCGAGCGTGGCGAGCCCGGCGGACGAGCGCATGTCGCGCAGGATCGGCTGCAGGGGATGCAGGTCGGCGCCGTCGAAGAACTCCACGGCCTCCCACTCGTCCACGAGGCGCCGCAGCGAGAGAATCGCGGAAGACTGCTGCTCCAGATACTGCAGGCAGCGCACCAGACTCGTGAGGCCGTCAGGTATCTGTGAGCAGTGCTCCACCAACTGCAGCAGCCAGGGCCGCAGCGCCGCGTTGCGCAGGGGGGCGACGGGGGACGCCAGCTCGTCGCTCAGCATGCGCACCCAGATGTCGGCGCTGTTCTCCTGTCGTACCGTGCTCGAATCCTGCAGTACGTCGACGATGTCGGCGACCAATTCGTTGCGAACCCTCGCCGGGCTGCGCCCTTCCACCCCCGTGACCTCCCGATCGCCACCAGCAGCCAGCAGTCAGCACTCATGTGAATCGATGGTGCGGCACCGTCAAATCGATGGTGGCGACAAGCGTACGGCCACAGCCCAGCTCAGGGCAGGCCTCCGGACATTCGCGGGCAGAGCTGTGACCAACGGGCGTTCCATTGGGTGTGCCAGCAAGTGTGTTCGGTCAACTGCCTTTTCTACGCGTCCAGTTCACCGTTTGCTCAACCGTCCGCCAGGCCCGACTTCAGGCCCGCCCCGCACAGCGGCACCACGGCACTCCGCTCGCCCAGTGCGCCGCCCCGTACGGCCGCCCAGCACGCCACCCCGGTCGCCTCCACGAACAACCCCCGGCCGGCCAGGTCGCGTTGGGCGTGGCGGATCTGGTCCTCCGTGACCGTCAGGAAGCCGCCGCCGAAACCGCGTACGGCCCGCAGGATCTGTCGTGCCCGTGGCGGGCGCGGGATCGCGATGCCCTCCGCGAGCGTGGGCGCCGCCGGGGTGTTTCCCAGGGGCTCGTCGGCTCCCGCGCGCCAGGCCTCTGCCAGCGGGGCGACCGCGGCGGCCTGTACGGCGTACAGCGTGGGGGCCTTCGCGATCAGGCCCGCCGCGTGCAGTTCCCGCACCGCGAGGGCCGCGCCGAGGAGCAGGGTGCCGTTGCCCACGGGCAGGACGAGGGCGTCCGGCAGCCGCCCGCCCAGGTCCTCCCAGATCTCGTGGACGTAGGTCTTGGTGCCGTGCAGGAAGTAGGGGTTGTGGACGTGCGAGGCGTAGAAGGTGCCCGGTTCGTCGGCGGCGGCCCGGGCCGTCCATGCCGTCTTCTCGCGGTCTCCGGGGACGACTTCGAGCCGCGCGCCGTGCGCTCCGATCTGCTCCAGCTTCTTCGGTGACGTGCCCTCGGGGACGTACACCGTGCAGGGCAGTCCGGCCCGCGCGCAGTACGCGGCGACCGCCGTGCCCGCGTTGCCGCTGCTGTCGGCGATCACCCGCTCGGGGGCGAGCCGCTGCGCGAGCGCGGCGAGCATGACCGCGCCGCGGTCCTTGAAGGAGAGCGTCGGCATCAGGAAGTCGAGCTTGGCCGAGATCGCGCCATCCAGCGGTACGAGGGGTGTGCGGCCCTCGCCGAGCGAGAAAGCGGGGGCGGCCAGCGGCAGGGACTCCGCGTACCGCCACAGGGAATTGACCCTTCCGTTCAACGACTTCAGCGGCGCGGGATTGGGGGAGAAGTCCAGGTCGAGCGGGCCTCGGCAGACGGGGCAGCACCAGGCGAGCGTGCCCGCGGGGACGCGGGTTCCGTCGGCGGGGCAGAAACAATCCGGCAATGCTGTCATGTACGCAGGCTAGTTGGGGCAGTTGGGGCGGATGTGTCATGACGGGTGCGTGGCGGTCATGTTACGTCCGGTACTGACCCTTGTGGGATTCCTATGGGTCCGCCAATCTTTCGTCCCGACGGAGGCAAGAGCGGGTGGATGACTTGTCAATTGACATGCCCCTGTCGTCTCTCCCCTTGCCCTCGTGCATGTGAGCACCACCGGCACCACCCCCCACCAGCGCACCACCTATTGAGGAGGACCCCTCAGATGGCAGTGATGCGTCATACCCGCCGAAGACTGGCCGGGATCAGCGCGACAGCGGTCGCGGCACTCACCCTCGGCCTCGTCTCCGCCCTCCCGGCGACCGCTCGGCCGGGTCAGGCCGAAGGCGTCGTCGAGAACGCCGGAGTCCCGGGCGCGATACCGGGCAGCTACATAGTCAGCCTCGACGAGGACGCCGCGAAGGCCGGCTCCAAGGCGGGCAAGGCGCTGGCCAAGGAGTACGGCGCCGAGATCAAGCGCACGTACCAGAAGGCGCTCAACGGTTACGCGGTCGAGCTCTCCGCGGCCGAGGCCAAGAAATTCGCCGCGGACCCGGCCGTCGAGTCCGTCGTGCAGAACCGGACGTACACGGTCGACGCCACCCAGCCGAACCCGCCGTCCTGGGGCCTGGACCGCATCGACCAGAAGACGCTCCCGCTGAACAACTCGTACACCTATCCGGACTCCGCCGGTGAGGGCGTCACGGCGTACGTCATCGACACCGGGGTCCGCATCAGCCACAGCGACTTCGGTGGCCGGGCCTCCTACGGTTACGACGCCATCGACAACGACAACACCGCGCAGGACGGCCACGGCCACGGCACGCATGTCGCGGGCACGGTCGGCGGAACCCTGCACGGAGTGGCCAAGAAGGCGAAGATCGTCGGCGTGCGCGTCCTGAACAACCAGGGCTCCGGCACCACCGCACAGGTCGTCGCCGGCATCGACTGGGTCGCCCGGAACGCGGTGAAGCCCGCCGTCGCGAACATGTCGCTCGGCGGCGGCGCCGACAGCGCCCTGGACACGGCCGTACGCAACGCCGTCGCCTCCGGCATCACCTTCGCGGTCGCGGCGGGCAACGAATCCGTCAACGCCTCCACGCGCTCTCCCGCGCGCGTGACCGAGGCCATCACGGTCGGCGCCACCACGAGCACCGACGCCAAGGCGAGCTACTCCAACTTCGGCAGCGTCCTCGACCTGTTCGCGCCGGGCTCGTCCATCACCTCGACCTGGAACAGCAGCGACACCGCGACGAACACGATCTCCGGCACGTCGATGGCGTCGCCGCACACCGCGGGCGCCGCGGCGCTCTACCTCGCGGACAACCGCACGGCGACCCCGGCGCAGGTGTCCGCGGCCCTGGTCGCGGCGGCCTCCACGGGCGTCGTCACCAGCCCCGGCTCGGGCTCGCCCAACCGCCTCCTGAACGTGGGTCCCGGCTCGACCAACCCCCCGGGCCCCAAGTTCGAGAACACGACCGACTACGCGATCAACGACAACGCCACGGTCGAATCACCGGTCACCGTGAGCGGCGTCCCGGGCTCCGCCCCCGCCGCCCTGAGCGTGCCGGTCGCCATCAAGCACACCTATGTGGGTGACCTCCAGGTGCAGCTCATCGCGCCCGACGGCACCGCGTACACGTTGAAGGGCTATGGGACCGGCGGCAGTTCGGACGACATCAACACCACGTACTCGGTGAACGCGTCGTCCGAGACGGCCAACGGCACGTGGAAGCTGCGGGTGAGCGACAACGCGGCGCAGGACATCGGGAAGATCGACTCCTGGGGGCTGCAGTTCTGAGTACTCCCTCTTCGTGACTCCCTGAACGACTTCTTCCAGCTCTCCTCCTCGTCCTCGCGGCACGGCTCCGGGTCAGCGACCCAGCCCGCCGCGAGGACGAGGCACGAGGTGCGGTGAACGGCGAGGAAGCCGAGTGCTCCGAAGGTGGCTCGACCACTCACCTTAAGGGCCTTTTGTCCGCTTCTGTGATAGTTCTTCGGCGTGACGACCGTCGTGACGCCGACCGTCGCCGGTGGGTGTGGTGCGAGGCCCGCGGCGTTGGATTCTCCCCGGAGGGGTAGCCGCAACGACCGGAATGGGGCCAGGGGTTCGTGTGTCGCGCATCTCTCCCGCGGGCTTCTCCTCGTCGTCGCTCTCCTGAACGCCGCTCTTGTCGTGCTCGTCGCGGCTCCGCTGCCCCGCGTCTCCCTCCTGGTGCTCGTCGCGGGGGCGATCACCTCCTGGGGGCTCGTGCTCGTGCCGCCCGCGGTCGTCGGCCTGGTCGCCGGGGCGGCCGCGGGGAGGCGGTATCCCTGGTGTGCCGGAATGGCCGTACTGACCGCGTTCGTCGCGCTGGTGTACGGCGTCATGCCCTATGCCGCCGCGTACCGCACCGCCGAGGAGCACGGGCAATCCCTGGCCCCCGGCGCCTACTTCGAGGGCGTCAACTACGCCAAGGCGCCCGACGGCGAGCGCACCCGGCGGTACGCGCGCATCGGCGAGCGGCGCGGAAAGCTGGACCTCTGGACCCTGCCGAAGCGGGACGGCGTGCGGCATCCCGCCGTGGTCTGGGTGCACGGTGGGGGCTGGAACAAGGGGCACAGGGGTCAGAGTCCCGCTTGGAACCGCTGGTTCAACGCGCGGGGCTGGTCGGTCTTCGACATCGACTACCGGCTCGCGCCCCACGTGACCCAGCTCGACCAGATCGGCGACGTGAAGTGTGCCGTGGGCTGGGTGCGGCGGCACGCGCGCGTGTTCGGCATCGATCCCGAGCGCCTGGTCCTCGCGGGGAGTTCGGCGGGCGGCAACCTCGCGCTCGCGGCCGCCTACACGGAGGGTGATGACCGGGTGCCGCCCTCCTGTGCGGTGCGTGACAGCTCGGTCGCCGGGGTGATCTCCCTGTACGGGCCGACCGATATGGGGCGCCTCATCGCGGGGACCGCGCTGCGCGGCGACCCCATGATCCCGCGCCTGATGGGCGGTTCGGCGAAGGCCGTCCCCGCCCGCTACCTGCTGGGTTCGCCCGCGAAGCTCGTACGGACGGATGTGCCGCCCACGCTCCTGCTGCACGGCAGCGCGGACCGGGCGGTGCCGGTGGGGCAGGCGCGTGAACTCGCGCGGCGCCTCGACGCGGTGGGGGCGCCGGCGACGTACGTCGAACTGCCCTGGGCGGACCACTGTTTTGACGTGAACTGGGGCGGGTGGGGCAGCCAGATCGCGCGCTCGGCGGTCTCCCGCTTCCTCGCCATTCGGGGCGAGAACGCTTGACAGCCGTCTCCCGGGGCATCCCGGGAAAGTGATCGCCATAGCTGCGGAAAGCCCCTGCGTAAAGACCTGCGCACCTCAAAATCATCACTTCGGGTGATTCCTTGGCCTTGGCTTGCGGCCAACAACCCACGGTTGCCAGGCTGTTGCTGTCTGTCAACCTGATGGGAGTGGCCAGTGACTTTCGGTGAACAGCCGGCGTATCTGCGTGTCGCGGGTGATCTCCGCAAGAAGATCGTCGACGGTTCGCTGCCGCCGCACACCCGGCTCCCGTCGCAGGCCAAGATCCGCGAGGAGTACGGGGTGTCGGACACGGTCGCCCTGGAGGCCCGGAAGGTCCTGATGGCCGAGGGTCTGGTCGAAGGCCGTTCCGGATCGGGCACGTACGTGCGCGAGCGACCCGTGCCGCGGCGCGTGGCGCGCACGGGGTACCGGGCCTCCGGCGGCTCGACGCCGTTCCGTCAGGAGCAGGCGGAGGACGGCGCGCGCGGCACCTGGGAGTCCCGCAGCGAGCAGGTGGAGGCGGGCAGCGCGATCGCCGAGCGGCTCGGCATCCGCGCGGGCGACCGCGTGATGTGCACCAAGTACGTCTACCGCGACGCGGGCGAGGTGATGATGCTCTCCACCTCCTGGGAGCCCCTCGCCGTCACCGGACGCACTCCGGTGATGCTCCCCGAGGAGGGGCCGCTGGGCGGCTGCGGAGTCGTCGAGCGCATGGCGGCCATCGACGTGGTCGTGGACAACGTCGCGGAGGAGGTCGGCGCGCGTCCGGGGCTTGCGGAGGAGCTCATGGCGCTCGGCGGCGTCCCCGGCCATGTGGTGATCGTCGTCCAGCGGACGTACTACGCGTCGGGCAAACCGGTCGAGACGGCCGACGTCGTGGTCCCCGCGGACCGGTATCGCATCGCATACCACCTGCCGGTGAAATGACCGGACGCTCCGGCGTACGCCCGCATGCCGGACGGACGCGTCCGCCCGCCGTGATCGCGAGTTAACGCCCGCCCCGCTTCCGTAACGCCGGAGCAATCAGGCCCCGTGACGACTTGTCATGTACGGCTCCTAACTTCGTCGCCCGTACCCGCAATCCGGTCGGACGACAGGAACCCTCATGACGGATACGGCCACCCGCGACACCAGCGCAGCCGCAGGACCACCGCCCAAGCGCAGTTACGCGAAGATGGCGGCCGACGAGAGCCGCGAGGACTACTCCCTGCGGTACGCGCCGCACTCCTTCCGGCGCTGGTCGCCGACGATGGTGGCGTCGACCGCACTCGGCGGCATCGCCTATCTCGCGGACTTCGCGATCGGCGCGTCCATCGTCTTCACCTACGGCTTCACCAGCGGACTCGCCTCGATCCTGTGCGCCGCGACGATCATCTTCGTCACCGGCATCCCGATCGCGCGGGCCTGCGCCAAGTACGGCCTGGACATGGACCTGGTGACCCGGGGCGCGGGCTTCGGCTACTTCGGATCGACGCTGACGTCGCTGATCTACGCCTCCTTCACGTTCATCTTCTTCGCGCTCGAAGGCTCGATCATGGCCCAGGCCATGCACCAGGCCGTCGGACTCCCGGTGGAGATCGGCTACTTGATCACCACGCTCATCGTGATCCCGATCGTCTTCCGCGGCATGGGCGCCCTGGCCAAGGTGCAGGCCTGGACGCAGCCGATCTGGCTCATCGGCATGGTGCTGCCCTTCGTGGTGCTCGCCTTCGAGGCGCCGGACGCCTGGGGCGCCTTCGGCTCCTTCGGGGGCACCGAGGGGGCGGGCAGCGGCTTCTCCTGGCTGGCCTTCGGGCTCGGCACGGGCGTCGCGCTCTCGCTCATCGCCCAGATCGGCGAGCAGGCGGACTATCTGCGCTTCATGCCGGCCAAGACCGAGCAGAACAAGAGGCGTTGGAATCTGGCCGTTCTCGCCGCGGGCCCCGGCTGGGTCGTCATCGGCGCGGCCAAGCAGCTGGGCGGCGCCCTTCTGGCGTTCGCGGCGCTCGAAGCCGTGGGCAGGACGCACGCGCTGGAGCCGATCGCCCCGCAGATCGAGGCCCTGAAACCCTGGCTCGGTTCCTTCGCGCTGCCCGCGGCGGCCCTCTTTGTGATCGTCTCGCAGATCAAGATCAACGTGACCAACGCCTACAGCGGCTCGCTGTCCTGGTCGAACTTCTTCTCCCGCATCACGCACCGGCACCCGGGCCGCGTCTGGTACATCTTCCTCAATCTCGCCATCGCGCTGACGCTGATGGAGATGAACATGTTCGCGGCCCTCAACAAGCTGCTCGGCTTCTACTCGAACGTCGGCATCGCGTGGATCGTGGCCGTCGCCGCCGACCTCGTCATCAACAAGAGGATGGGCTGGAGCCCCCCGTACATCGAGTTCAAGAGGGCTTATCTGTACGCGGTGAACCCGGCGGGCTTCGGTTCGATGGTGATCGCGTCGGTGGTGTCGATCCTGGCCTTCTTCGGCCTCTTCGGGCAGTACGCGGAAGCCTTCTCGACGTTCATCGCGGCCGGCCTTGCCGTGGTCCTGTGCCCGCTGATCGCCTGGGCGACCAAGGGCAGGTACTACCTGGCGCGTCCGAACCCGGTGAACGGCCCGCACGTCGACGTCCCCGACGTGACGGCCACCTACGCGTGCGGTGTCTGCGAGACGGCGTACGAGCTTCCCGACATCGCGGACTGCCCCGTGCAGTCGGGCCCGATCTGCTCGCTTTGCTGTTCGCTGGACGCGGAGTGCGGCGACGTCTGCCGTACGGCGCCGTCGAGTACGCCGGTGCTCATGCCGATGCCGACGGCGCGGGCCGACTGACGCGGGGGCGTAGGCCGGCTCGCACGGTCGGCCCGTTGTCATCAGGGGGCGCACTCGGCAGAGTGCGCCCCCTCGTCGTTGGCCAATTGCGTACCTCTTTGTGCAAAGTCGTATCCGCTGAGTAAAGGTCGGGCGTAGGCTCGGGCATATGCGGATTGCGGTTTCCTTACTGATCGAGGCGTGGCGCGCGCCGAGGGCGGCGAGCGGAGGGGCGCGATGAATGACGGAACGGTCGTACTGCCCTGGTTCGTGATACGTCAGGACGACAACGGCAACCGCTACCGGGTGGGCAGGTACGCGACGAAGGCCGAGGCCGAGAAGATCGCGCACAGCCTCGACGACCACGGCCACCAGCAGCTGTACTGGGTGGAGAAGCTGAGCCAGAACGGCAGCGCGCACTGACCGCATAGGCTCCGCCGCATGACGGAACGGATCGTGGTCGGCGCAGCCCTGTACGACGAAGGGCGCCTGCTCGCGGCGCGGCGCAGCGCGCCCCCCGAGCTCGCGGGCCGGTGGGAACTGCCCGGCGGGAAGGTCGAGCCCGGTGAGCGCCCCGAGGAAGCCCTGGTGCGGGAGCTGCGCGAAGAACTGGGCGTCGACGCCGAGCCGGTCGCGAGAGTGCCGGGCGAATGGCCGCTCAAGCCGGGGTACGTCATGTGGGTGTGGACGGCGAAGCTCCGCTCCGGAGCCCCCGAGCCCCTTCAGGACCACGACGCACTGCGCTGGCTCTCGCCGGACGAGATCTGGTCGGTCCCATGGCTGGACGCGGACATCCCGGCGGTTGCGGCCGTGACCGGCTGCCCCCAGGGCTCGTCCGGGGAGCGCGCGAGGTGATTTCTCCCCGCACTTGAGCCCCACCTACGCCGTTCGTGCCACAGTGCGCCCAGGTAAGCGGTAATTCCGCCGGGATATCGGGTATGTGCCCATTAACCCCATGAAACCGGACAAGGGTCCGCTGTTGCTGGTCTGGAAGTGATCGGCGTGATCGACACCGAAGGCGACTGCGCCGAGTGGGATTTTCCCGCGGACCCGGGCGCCGTGCGCATGGCCCGTGCCGTCGTCCGCAAGCAGCTGGGAGCCTGGGGCCTCGCCGTCCTCGGTGACGTCACCGTCCTCCTCGTGAGCGAACTGGTGACCAATTCCCTGCGGCATGCCTCGGGCCCCATCGGAGTACGGCTCGTACGCCAGGCCGGGCCCCTGGGCACCCTTCTCGTGGAGGTCTCCGATCCGCTCCCCGACCCGCCCCGGGAGCGCGACGCCGCGCCTGATGACGAGGGGGGCAGGGGTATCCAGTTGGTGGCCCGCGCGTCGCGGCGCTGGGGGACACGACAGGGCAGGACGGGGAAGACGGGGAAGACGGTGTGGTTCGAGCTGGTGCTGCCGGGTTAGAAGACTGGCAGCGTGAGACGGACACAAGATGGTCACGGGCCAAAAAGGGTTGAGTCCGTGCTGTGATCGTGAACGCCGTGTGGCGTGGCTCCGTAGTGCTGGATACTGCGGGCAGCCGCATCCGGTGACCGGTGCCGGACGTGGTGAGCTGGAGGGGACGGTTCGCGTGAGCGAGATACCAGCGAAGGCGACGGAGCAGGACGGGCCGTCGGGTGACGCTAGGGGCGAAGCTGCGGATGACGTGATGTGGCAGAGCAGTCCACCCGGTTCGATCTATGACTACATCAAGGTGGCCTCGTTCTCGATCGGCCCCGACGGTCTCATCGACCAGTGGAGCCTGCGTGCCGAGCGGCTGTTCGGAGTGGCCGCCGACGACGCCGTGGGCAGGGACCCCATCGAGGCCTTCGTCCCGGCCGAGCTGCGCAGCAGCGGGCACCGCAAGATGGCGGAGATCCTGGACGGCAGGGAGTGGACCGGGTCCGTTCCCTTCCGGACGCCCGCGAGGGCCGACGGACCCGACGGGCCCGACGCGGGCTCCGAAGGCATCGCCGAGGTCTATGTGATGCCGACCGAGACCGAGGAGGGCGAGCGGGCCGCCGTCTGCATCGTCGTCGACGTACGGGCGCTCCGGCAGATCGAGACCGACCTCGCCGCCTCGCAGGCCATTTTCGGCCAATCTCCCTTCGGCTTCCTGTTGTTCGGCACCGACCTGAAGGTGCAGCGGGCCAACCGCCGCTTCGCCGCCGTCTTCGGAGGCGGCGTCGAGGACCACCGGGGCCGCACGGTCCACGACTACCTGCCACGGCACGAGGCCGACCGCATGGCCGCCGCCCTCAAGCGGGTCCTGGAGACCGGCGACTCCGTCACGGACATGCAGATCGTCGGCCCCGCCCCCGGCAGCAACGACCGGCGCCACTGGTCGATCAACCTCTACCGCGTGCACAGCGGTTCGGGCCGCCCCATAGGCATCGCCGGCCTCGGCACCGACGTCACCCGGCGGCACGCCGCCGCCCGCGAGGCCGCCCACGCCCGCCGCAACCTCGCCCTGCTCAACGAAGCGGGCGCCCGGATAGGCAACTCCCTCGACCTGGAGACGACCGCGCGCGAGCTGCTCGACGTCACCGTCCCCGGCTTCTGCGACCTGGCCTCCGTAGACCTCTACCAAGGGCTGCTCGACGGCGACGAGACACCTCCCGGCCTCGCCGACGGGAGCGCCGAGCTGCGCCGCGTGGCCTTCGCGAGCGCCGTCGCCGACGCGCCCTTCCCGGACGGCGGCCACCCCGTCGACGTGGGCTCCGTGCACCGCTTCGGCTTCACGTCGCCCTGCGCCGACGCCCTGCGCACGGCGCGGCCGAGGCTCGTCTCGGCGGCCGACGACGGCTCCGCGAGCAGGCTCACCGGCGGGCTCATCCAGTCGACGCTCGCCGTGCCGATGGTCGCCCACGACACCGTCGTGGGCCTCGCCCAGTTCTCCCGCACGAAGGGGAGCGAGCCCTTCGGAGAGCGCGATAGGGCCCTCGCCGTCGAACTCGCCGCGCGCGCCGCCGTCTGCATCGACAACGCCCGGCTCTACCGCCGCGAACACGAACGCGCGCTGATACTGCAACGGTCCCTGCTCCCGCCCGACGACCCCGAGGCGTCGGGACTGGACATCGCCTGCCGCTATCTGCCGGGCAACGCGGCCACCGAGGTGGGCGGCGACTGGTTCGACGTCATCGAACTGCCGGGCCACCGCACCGCGCTGGTCGTCGGCGACGTCATGGGGCGCGGCCTGCGCGCCGCCGTCGCCATGGGCGAACTGCGCACCGCCGTACGCACCTTGGCGCTCCTGGACCTGGAGCCCGCCGAGGTCCTCTCCGCGCTCGACGAGATCGCCCGCGGCCTCGGCGACCCCTCAGGCACCCAGCAGGCCACGCGAGCGGCCCGTCAGACGCGCTCCGCGAGCGAGACGGACCTCTCCGAGGTCTACCTCGCCACGTGCGTCTACGCGGTCTACGACGCCGTCACGCGCCGCTGCACCTTCGCCAACGCGGGGCATCTGCCGCCCGTGCTCGTCGAGCCCGGCGAATCGCCGCTGATGCTCGACGTGCCGCCCGGCATGCCCCTTGGCGTCGGCGGCGAGCCCTTCGAGGAGGTCGAGGTCGAACTGCCCGAGGGCGCCCTGCTCGCGCTCTACACGGACGGGCTCGTCGAATCCCGCGACCATCCCCTCGACGAGGGCCTGAACGCCTTCGTACGGGCCCTCGACGACCCCGCGCCCGCCCTCGAGGACGTCTGCGACCACGTCCTGAACACCCTCGACACCCACCACGGAGAGGACGACATCGCGCTCCTCATGGCCCGCATCCAGGGTCTGCCCGCCGAAGCCGTCGGTGACTGGACGCTGGAGCGCGACCCGAAGTCGGTGGGCCGGGCCCGCGAACTGGCCTGCGAGCAGCTGCGCTCCTGGGATCTGGAACCCCTCTGCGACACGACCGAACTGCTGGTCAGCGAACTGGTCACCAACGCCCTGCGGTACGGCGAGGGCGACATCCGGGTGCGGCTCCTGCTCGACCGCACCCTGGTGTGCGAGGTGTGGGACGCGGGGCTCGTCCAGCCGCGCCGCCGCCGGGCGCGTGACACGGACGAGGGCGGCCGCGGGCTGCAGCTCGTCGGCCTGCTGAGCGCCGCGTGGGGCTCGCGCAGGACGCCGCGCGGCAAGACGGTGTGGTTCGAGATGCCGTTGCCGGATAGCGGGGTGGAGCCGATGGACGCGGCTGAGGCGCTGCTCAGCCTGTTCTGACGTTCCCGTGGTGCCGCGGGGCCGCGGGGCCGCTACGTGGTCGCCTTGAGGGCGGCGAGGCGGGCTTCGACCTCCGCCGTGTCGCCCAGGCTGTCCAGCTGCTCGAACTGCGCGTCGAGGGAGGACGCGGCGAGTTCCTGCTTGCCCAGCGCCCTGGCCTCCTCGCGGCGCACCTTGTCCTCGAAGCGGCTCAACTCGCTCGCCGGGTCCAGGACATCGATGCTCTGGGCGGCGTCCAGCATCTGGTTCTGCGCCTGCGCGGTCTTGGCACGGGCGACCAGCTGATCGCGCTTCGACCGGAGCTCGGTCAGCTTGATCTTCATCTGGTCGAGACCCGACTTCAGCTTGTCGACGACCTCGGTCTGGGAGGCGATCGTCGGCTCGGCGTCCTTGGCCTCGCGCTCGGACTGGAGCTGCCGCTGCAGGGCGACCTTGGCGAGGCCGTCGAACTTGTCGGCCTCCACGGCGCTTCCACCGGAGCGCAGTTCGTCCGCCTTCTTGCTGGCGGCGAGCGCCTTGGTGCCCCACTCGGCCGCCGCGTCCTGGTCCTCCTTGTGGTCCAGTTCCAGCATCCGCAGATTGCCGATCGTGGTCGCGACCGCCTCCTCCGCCTCCCGGATGTTGTTCGTGTAGTCGCGGATCAACTGGTCGAGCATCTTCTGCGGGTCCTCGGCCTGATCGAGGAGAGCGTTGATGTTGGCCTTGGCGAGCTGCGCCACGCGGCCGAGGATCGTCTGCTTCGTCATGCCGGGCTCCTTCATATGAGGGGGGTGGGAGAGGTGGCGGGAGAGCGCGGAAGGGGCGGGGGAGAAGCGCGGTAGAGGTGTGGGAGGGGCGGGGGAGGGGCGTGGGAGGGGCGGGGCTCAGAACCTCCCGCCCCCGCCCATCCGCCCCCGTGTCCCCCCGCCGCCGAAGCTCCCGGGGCCGCCTCCGCCGAAGCCGCCCCCTCCGAAGCCGCCGCCCCCGCCGCCCGCTCCCCGGCCCATGCCTCCGAAGAGCTCGCCGAGGATGATGCCGCCGAGGACCGCGCCGCCCATGCCGCCGCCGCGCCCGCCACCGCCTCCGTACGGGTTGCCGTAGCCGCGTACGTCGCGTTCGGCGAGCTGCAGGGCCTGGCGGGCCTGGGCGTCGGCCTGCTGGGCCTCGGCGAGCGCGGCGGGGACATCGGTGTCCTGGGTGGCCTCCGCGCCCGAGAGGTGCCGCTGCGCCTCGGCCAGACGGGTCCTCGCCTCGCTGCCGACGCCGCCCCGGTGCGTGCCGATGAAGTCCGCCGCCGTTCCCACGGCGCTGCGCGCGGTGAGCAGGGCCTGGCCGAGGAGGGCAGCGGCGCGGCGGCCGGTGACCTCGCGTTCGCGGGCGCCCTTGAGGGACTCGTCCAGGACCGTGTCGGCCTCCTCCACCCGGCGCAGGGCGTCGATCGGGTCGTGCGGGCCCGCCGCCATCGCCTTGCGGACCTCGGAGACCACCGTCTGGGCACGGGCGATACGGCCGTGCAGATCGGCCGTGGACGCTCCCGCCGCGGTGCCTTCGAGAAGGCCGCGCGCCTCGGCGAGGTCCGTCTCCGTCTCGGTGAGCGCGGCGGGCAGCTTCTCCGCGGCCAGGGCCAGCTCGGCGGCGAGGCGGTCGACCGCGTCCACGAAGGTGCCCGCCTGGTCGACGGCGCCCTCGGCGGCACGCAGGTGGACGGCGGCCTTGCCGTTGTCGCCCGCGTCGATGGCCTGGCGGGCTTCGTTCAGGTGGGTCGTGGCGAACACGAGCCGGTCCTTGGCCTGCTCGACGTGGCCGAGTACGGGCGCCGACGCGGACGGCGCGTACTGGTCGCGGATCTTGCCGAGGGTGGTCTCGGCCGCGGTGGTGCGGCCCGTGACGTCCCGGAAGATCTGCTCGGCGTGGTTCAAGGCCCCCGACACGTCGCGTTCGAGGGCGCGCAACTGGTCGAAGCCGGCGGCTTCCGCGTCGAGGCGGTGGCCGGCCTCGGTGCAGCGCGCGACGATCTCGTCCAGCATCGTGCGCCGGGTCGCGTCGTCCTCCGGATAGGCGTCGTCCAACTGCTGGCGCAGCTTGAAGGCCGTCGTCAGCTCGGCACGCGCGTACGCCAGCGCGTCCGTGAACGGCCGCACCGCCTCGTCGCCGAACTGGGCGGTGGCGAAACCCAGTTCCTCCGCGCTGGTGCGGATCGCGTCATCGGTCTCCACCAGGAGCCGCTTGCTCCGCTTGTCGAGTTCGGGAAGCGTCGTCTGCTGCCCGCCCTGTCCACCCTGCCCGTCCGCCGCCCCCTTGCCCCAGCCGCCGCCCCCGGGCGTCGTACGCGTATGGGTCCGCTTCTTCCGTCGCCCGTACGCCACCGCCGCGAGGGCGCCCGCGCCGCCGACGACCACGATGGGCAGCACGAGGTCACCCGCGGCCGTCTGGTCACCGCTGCCGCCGCCTCCCGGGTCGGCGGCTCCCGGGGTGATGGCCGGGGTGGGGACGGGCCGGCCTGCGAGCACCGCGCTGTAGCCGTCCGCGGCGCCGATGGCGGCTCCGGCCCAGTCGTTCTGCCGCAGCGCGGGCTTGATCGCGGTGGTCGCGACGTCCCGGAGCTGCTCCTCGGTGAGCCGTCCGCCGACGTCGGCGGAGTAGGCGTACTGCCGGTCGTGCGTGGCGACCGCGAGCAGGAGGTCGTCCAGGCCGAGCCCGTTGCGTTCGGCCGTGGCGTCCGCCCAGTCCTGCGCGCCGCGACCGGAGAAGTCCCGGACATAGACGACGAAGAGCTGGAGGCCGCGATCGTCGTAGAGCTGGTCGAGTGCCCGCTCGGTGGCACCCTTGCGGTCGCCGAGGGCGCCCACCTTGTCGGTGATCTGGCCGTCACGGGAGAGCGTGACCGGATCATCGGCCGGGGCGGCGAGTGCCGCGGGGGCGGACAGGAGCAGCAGGCACCACGCGAGCAGTGCGGTGGCTGCCGCTGTCGCCCGCACGGCCAGGTGCGAGGGCGGCGTCACATTTGGGAGCGTATGACCGTCTTCGGGGCCGCGCGACCGGGAGAACGACCGGTGCCTCCCGCACCCTCGGCGGCCACACCACCGCCCAGCTCCACGCGCCTCACCCCGCGAACTCCACCTCCGGGTACTTCCCCGAAGGCCCGTCCAGCAGGTGATCGTCCTCATCTCGCAGCCAGCGGTCGAAGAACGAGGTCGTGTACGCCCGTTGTGCTGCCACCGCGCGGCCCGGGTCGACCGTGCCTATGTGCTTCTCGACGACCGTCTTGCCCACCCCGGCCTGGGGGAGCAGCGCGGCGAGGTCCGTGTACGTCTGGTGCAGGGAGCCGCGCAAGGTCAGGTTCCGCTTCCAGCCGGTCGAGTGGGACCAGAACGCGCGCCAGGATGGTTCCGTCGTACGGTCACTGCCCTGCCGGCCCATGAGGAGGAAGGGGCCGCTCAGGCCGTGCCGGGCCACCGGGGTCAGATTCGTGCCGTTCGGCTCGGGGTTGTTCTCCAGGGTGCCGTCCATGTTGATGCCTGCCTTGACCCGGTCGTCCTCGTACATGGTCTCGGCTGCCGCGATGCCGCCCGCCGACTGGCCGAACATGCCGATCCGCTCACGGTCCACCACCTTGGAGAGACCGTTCGGCAGCGAGCCGAGGCGATCGATGACGAACTTCGAGTCCGCCACCCTGACGTCAAGGACCTTCCTGAGGAGCGCGGGCAGTGCTTCGTTCCGTTCCGCTTCCGCCAGTGCCGCACGGAGCGGGGCGTCGTCCTTGACCGAGCCGTCGGGGAACTGCACGCCCGGCGCCTCGTAGGTGTGGTCGATCGTCACCACCACATAGCCGTGGCTCGCCAGTTCCTCGACCGCTGAAGTGCCCCAGGTGCGTGGGTCGTTGGCGCCCGCCGCGTACAGCAGGACCGGGCGCCTGCCCCCGCGCGTGTCAGCCGGCGCCCCCTCCCGGGCGTGTGTGCGCATGGCGGCGAAGTCGATCGCGTCCTTCGGTATGCCGTGGGGAGACGCGGCGTTCCAGCGTTCCGCCGCTCCCGGCGTCATGTACGGAGCGAGGTGGTGTCCCGCCGCGCCGCCCGCCTTTCCCGCCGCCGGATACCAGACGCTGATCATCAGCTCCCGATACGGCACGGACTTCACCCAGGGATCGGGCCGTGAGGTGTCGACGACGCGGGTCGACACCGTGCCGATCCGGTGCGGTCCCGTGGGCGCGGGAAGCTTCGCCTCGCTGCCTGTGGGTCGCGCCTGTGCGGGGGTCGGGGCGGAGGCCAGCGTCGCCGCCGCCAGACCCGCCGCCGCGAGGCCGAGCACCGAGCGCCGCGTCAGAGCCGAGGAAGTGTTCATGCCTCAATGCTGATCTGGCCCCGCCCTCGTGACCATGGGGGAAATCACGAGTCTTGGGTGTGGGGGATTACCCCCACAACCCCTACAGCCCTACTGCTCCCCGCGCCGCCGGATCTTGTTCCCGAGCCAGACCAGCGGATCGTACTTCCGGTCGACCGCGCGTTCCTTCAAGGGAATCAACGCGTTGTCCGTGATCTTGATGCCTTCCGGGCACACCTCCGTACAGCACTTGGTGATGTTGCAGTAGCCGAGCCCGTGCTCGTCCTGGGCGGTCCGCTTGCGGTCGAGGCCGCTCTCCGCGGCCGCGTCCAGCGGGTGCATGTCCAGCTCCGCGACCCGCATCAGGAAGCGCGGCCCGGCGAAGGCCGCCTTGTTCTCCTCGTGGTCACGCACCACATGGCAGGTGTCCTGGCACAGGAAGCACTCGATGCACTTGCGGAACTCCTGGGAGCGGTCCACGTCCGCCTGCTGCATGCGGTACTCGCCCGGACCGAGGCCCTCCGGCGGCACGAAGGCGGGCACCTCCCGTGCCTTCGTGTAGTTGAAGCCGACGTCCGTCACCAGGTCCCGCACCACGGGGAAGGCCCGCAGCGGAGTCACCGTGATGACGTCCTCGCGGCCGAACACCGACATCCGCGTCATGCACATCAGCCGTGGCCGGCCGTTGATCTCCGCCGAGCACGAACCGCACTTGCCCGCCTTGCAGTTCCAGCGCACCGCCAGGTCCGGGGCCTGGGTCGCCTGGAGGCGGTGGATGATGTCGAGGACGACCTCGCCTTCGTTGACCTCGACCTCGAAGTCCTCCAGGTCGCCGCCCTCGACGTCCCCGCGCCAGACCCGGAAACGCGCGTCGTACGACGTACTGGAAGCACCGGGCGAACTCGGCGTAGTGGTACTCACTCGAAAAGCTCCTCTTCGGCCAGGTACTTGACCAGCTCTTCCTTCTCGAAGAGAGCAAGCAGGTCGTCTCGGATGGGCTCGGTGGTGACCCGCACCAGATCGATCTGGCCGCGTACGGGATCGGTCGCCGCCAACCCGCCCGAAGGGTCCGTGAGTTGGCAGAGAAGGTTCACTCGGCGCCATTCGCGGTTCATGCCCGGATGGTCCTCACGGGTGTGCCCGCCGCGGCTCTCTGTGCGCTCCAGGGCGGCCCGTGCCACGCACTCGCTGACAAGGAGCATGTTGCGCAGGTCGAGCGCGAGGTGCCAGCCGGGGTTGAACTGGCGGTGCCCCTCGACGCCGGCCCGCCGTGCCCGTACCCGCAGTTCCGCCAGCTTCTCCAGGGCCTGTTCCATCTCGGCCTCGCGGCGGATGATGCCGACCAGGTCGTTCATCGTCTGCTGGAGTTCCTGGTGGAGGGTGTACGGGTTCTCGGGCGTCGCCCCGGTCTCGGGGCCCTCCGCGCTGAACGGCCGCAGTGCCTCGGCCGCCGCCGTGTCCACCTGGACGTCGTCGATCACCGGCCTGGCGCCCGCCCCGGTGAGCCCGGAGGCGTACCGCGCCGCGTGCAGCCCCGCCCGCCGCCCGAAGACGAGCAGGTCGGAGAGCGAGTTGCCGCCGAGCCGGTTGGAGCCGTGCATGCCGCCCGCGACCTCTCCGGCCGCGAACAGACCCGGTACGCGTTGTGCGGCGGCGGTGTCCGACTCGACCGCGATGCCGCCCATCACGTAGTGGCAGGTCGGCCCGACCTCCATCGCCTCGGCGGTGATGTCGACGTCCGCGAGCTCCTTGAACTGGTGGTACATGGACGGCAGTCGGCGCCGGATGACCTCGGCGGGCATGCGCGTGGAGACGTCCAGGAAGACTCCGCCGTGCGGTGAGCCGCGGCCCGCCTTCACCTCGGAGTTGATGGCGCGTGCCACCTCGTCGCGGGGCAGCAGCTCAGGGGGGCGGCGGTTGTGGTCGGGGTCCTCGTACCAGCGGTCGCCCTCCTCCTCGGACTGGGCGTACTTCTCCTTGAAGACGTCCGGTACGTAGTCGAACATGAACCGCTTGCCTTCGGAGTTGCGCAGTACCCCGCCGTCGCCGCGCACCGACTCGGTGACCAGGATGCCCTTCACCGAGGGCGGCCAGACCATGCCCGTCGGGTGGAACTGCACGAACTCCATGTTCAGGAGCGGCGCACCGGCGAGCAGCGCGAGCGCGTGCCCGTCGCCCGTGTACTCCCACGAGTTGGACGTCACCTTGAAGGACTTGCCGATGCCTCCGGTGGCCAGGACCACGCTCGGCGCGTCGAGGACGAAGAAGCGGCCGGACTCACGGTCGTAACAGAACGTTCCGCTGACCCGCTCACCCTCCTTGAGCACGCGGGTGACCGTGCACTCCTGGAAGACCTTCAGGCGTGCTTCGTAGTCGCCGAATTCGCGCTCGTCCTCCTGCTGGAGGGAGACGATCTTCTGCTGGAGCGTACGGATCAGTTCGAGGCCCGTCCGGTCGCCGACGTGCGCGAGGCGGGGGTATTCGTGCCCCCCGAAGTTGCGCTGGGAGATCCGCCCGTCCGCCGTACGGTCGAACAGGGCGCCCCAGGTCTCCAACTCCCATACGCGATCGGGAGCTTCGCGCGCGTGCAGCTCGGCCATCCGCCACTGGTTGAGGAACTTGCCGCCGCGCAGGGTGTCGCGGAAGTGGACCTGCCAGTTGTCGCCGGAGTTCACGTTGCCCATGGAGGCGGCGATGCCGCCCTCGGCCATCACCGTATGGGCCTTGCCGAACAAGGACTTGCAGATCACGGCCGTACGGGCGCCCTGCTCACGTGCCTCGATCGCGGCCCGCAGGCCCGCTCCTCCGGCTCCCACCACGACAACATCCCACTGCTGCCGCTCCACTTGAGACATCAGAACAACCTCGGATCGTCGAAGACGCCGGACGCGATCAGATACACGTAGAAGTCGGCGAGCGCCACACTCACCAGGGAGGCCCAGGCGAGCTGCATGTGACGGGCGTTCAGCTTCCCGACCCACTGCCACATGCGATAGCGCACCGGGTGCTTGGAGAAGTGCTTGAGCTTGCCGCCGACGATGTGCCGGCAGGAGTGGCAGGAGAGGGTGTACGCCCAGATCAGCTTGATGTTGACCAGGAAGATGAGTGTGCCGAGACCCATATGGCCCCACTCGTAGTGCTCATCGCGGAACGCAAGCACCGTGTCGTACGTGAGGATGCCCGCCACCGGAACCGCCGCGTAGAAGAAGTAGCGGTGGATGTTCTGCAGGAGGAGCGGGAAGCGGGTCTCTCCGGAGTACTTCTTGTGCGGCTCCGCGACCGCGCAGGCGGGCGGTGAGGCCCAGAAGCCGCGGTAGTAGGCCTTGCGGTAGTAGTAGCAGGTCAGGCGGAAGCCGAGCGGGAAGATCAGGATGAGCAGGGCGGGGGAGAGGCCCCACCAGCTGCCGAAGATCTCCCAGTTGGGACCCGACCGCATCGGCTCGCAGTTCTCGGCGAGACACGGCGAGTAGAACGGTGAGACGTAGGGCGCCGCGTAGTAGTCCGCGTTCGCGAAGGCCCGCCACGTCGAGTAGACGATGAAGGCGAAGAGGCCGGCGGCGGTCGCCGCGGGCGCGAGCCACCAGCGGTCGGTCCGCAGATGGGCAGCGCTGATCGCGGCGCGCGTCGCCGCTCGTACGCCGCCGCGATCCTGACCGCTTTTCAGATGGGGTTCCGTGCCAGTGGCCAACGAGGCTCCACTCCTTTGTCCTCAGATCGGCGGTCCTCAGCAAGGCGGTGCGCAGAAAGGCGCTGCTCAGAAAGGCGCTGCCCGGAGAGGCGGTGCTCGGGGCGGGTGCGGCGGCTCAAGGGGCGCGCCGGTCGCTCGCGCCGAGGCCCTCGTCGTCCGAGTCCGTCCACAGAGAGCTGTCGTACGGCGCGTCGGGGATGGTGACCAGGTCGGGCCGCTTCGCCGGGGCGGCGGCGGGATCCTGGGCCGCGGCGCGCAGGAACGCGACGCTTTCGCGCAGGCGGTCGGCGTCCGTGCGGACGCGGCGCACGTCGATCCCGGCAAGACCGTCCCGGGAACCCTCGCCGACCTGCTGCTCCAGCTTGCCGACGGTGCGGACCAGATCGTCGACGCATCGCTGAACAGCCGTCAGATCGTCCTGCAGAGCCATGACTTGCCCTCACTTCAGGGGTGCGGCGGCAACGTTCATGCGCCTGCGAGTGTCGCGCGTCACATCCCGGCTTGTGAAGGGATCTGCAGGGATTCCCGGCTCGTACGCACCGAAACGCGCCGCTGGAACACGCCGGGGTGTGCGCCGCCGCCCGGCCGTGCCCCGGGGCGCGGGCCGGGGGCTTCGTCACGCTCGGTCACGCGCGGTTGGGCCGCACGAGTGGGATATGGCGCCCCCACGCCGTGTCGCTCCCGTGCGCCGGGTCTTGTCCCCTTCAGTGAATCGATAGATGTGATCAGCTCCATATACCGCCAAACGTGATCAAACCCGGCCCGGTCCTGGTAGCGGGCGGCCGGGCGAGCCCCGGAGGTACCCGTCATGTCCCCAGACCGCGCCAGACTGAGATCTGCCGTGTTCCTCGCCACGGGCGTGCTAGCCCTGCCCGCCCTCGCCGCCTGCAGCTCCCAGGACGAGGCGGGCTCCCCGACCGCCGGCCAGGACATCGCGCCCGCGGCCCGGGACCTCGTCGCCGACGGCGGGACCATGAACTGGGCCGTCGAGTCGATGCCGGAGACCCTCAACTCCTTCCAGTCGGACGCGGACGCGGGCACGTCACGGATCGCGGGGGCCGTCCTGCCGTCGATGTACCGGCTCGACGCACAGGGCAGGGCGCAGCGGAACGCCGACTACCTGGAGTCCGCGGAGGTCGTCGAGCGCGAGCCCAAGCAGGTGGTGCTCTACAAGCTCAACCAGCAGGCGGTCTGGAGCGACGGCCGGGAGATCGGTGCCGATGACTTCGCCGCGCAGCAGCGCGCCCTGTCCGGGAAGGACAGCGCGTACTGGACGGCGCGCAACGCGGGCTACGACCGCATCGGGAAGATCGAGCGCGGCGCGGACAACCTGGAGGTGCGCGTCACCTTCGACAAGCCGTACGCGGACTGGCGTTCGCTCTTTTCGCCGCTGTACCCGAAGGAGGTCATGGGCACCCCTGACACCTTCAACGACGGCGCGCGGCGCAAGCTCAAGGTGAGCGCGGGTCCGTTCGCGGTGCAGGACTTCGACAGCAAGGCGGACGAGGTCACGCTCGTGCGCAATCCGCGCTGGTGGGGCAGGCCGGCGAAGCTCTCCAAGCTGGTCCTGCGCGAGGTGCCGCGCGAGAAGCGGGCCGCAGCGCTCGCCGAGGGCAAGGTCGACCTCGCCGAGATCGACGCCCCCGAGGCCCGGCGCATCACGAACGCGGCCCGCGACAAGGGCGTCCAGGGCCCGCTCGGCCACGGCCCCGAGGCACAGCTGACCCCCGCCAAGGCGCTGCGGTCCTGGGCGGTCGCCCACGGCTCCGACGAGGAGGCGGCCGACACCGAGCAGCAGGCCCGCGAGCGGACCGACAAGGCGATCAAGAAGTACGCCACCGAACAGTCGGGCCTGCGGGGCTACACCGTCCGCAAGTCCCTCGAACCGGCCTACACCCAGCTCGCCCTCAACGGCACCGAGGGCCCGCTCGCCGACGACCGGGTGCGGCGCGCGGTGGCCAGGGCCCTCGACCGCGAGGAGCTCGCCAAGGCGGTCCTCTCGCCGCTCGGCCTGCCCGCCGAGCCGGTCGGCAGCCACCTGGCGCTCGCCGGTCAGCACGCGTACGCGGACAACAGCGGGGCCCTGGGCGACCAGGACACCGCGGAGGCGCGGGCGCTGCTCGCCGACGCGGGGTGGACGCCGGGCGGTCCGCTGAAGGAGCCGAAGGGGAAGACGGCAGGGGGCGAGGCGGACGCCAGAAAGGCCAAGTCCGACTCCGACTCCGCCTCTGACTCGGACTCGGACTCCGACGCCGATTCCTCGGACTCGGGTGACGACGGTACGTACGTCGTAGGCGAGGACGACCAGAAGCCGGGCGACAGCGGCAGCTCGGTGCTCGCGCCCGCTCCGGCGGCGGCCTACCAGCGGGCGGCGCTGACCCGCCAGGCGGCGACGCTCACGGCTCCCCGTGAGGCGGACAAGGAGAAGAAGAAGGACCCCGGCGGGCACGCCAAGCAGCAGGCGGAGAAGCGCGCCGAGAAGCGCGCCGAGAAGCGCGCCGAGAAGCGTGCGGACAAGCGGGCGGACAGGCAGGCGGCCAAGGGTGGTGCGCCCGGTGCGTACGCCCCCAAGGGGACCGCGGCGCCGGCCGCGACCGCTGCGGCGGGCGGTCCCATGGCCAAGGACGGCAAGCCCCTCACCCTGCGCTTCGTCCTGCCGTCCGGGGAGGGCTCGGAGTCGCTGCGGACGGTGGCCGACCGGATCTCGCGGATGCTGGAGAAGATCGGTATCCGTACGGAGACGGCGAAGGTCGCCGACGAGAGCTACTTCAAGGACCACATCGCGTCCGGTCAGTACGACCTCGCCCTCTACTCCTGGCCCGCGACGGCCTTCCCGGCCACGGACGCGCGCCCGATCTTCGCCAAGCCGGTGCCGGCGGCGGACGGGTCGCTGAACGTCGAGCAGAACTACACGCGGGTCGGTACGGATCACATCGACCAGTTGTTCGACCAGGCGATGGGGGAGCTGGACGAGGACGAGAGCCGTGCGCTGGTCAAGAAGGCGGACGCGCGTATCTGGGCCGAAGCAGGATCGATTCCTCTCTATCAGCGCCCCCAGCTGATGGCGGCCCGCACGAACCTCGCCAACGCGGGGGCGTTCGGATTCCAGGTGCCGAACTACGAGGACATGGGCTTCCTGAAGCAGGGCGCCAAGCCCGCGGCAAAGTAGCTCCACCGCAGGTCAGGCTCAGATTCCCCTCAACTCCCTTGCCCGCCGCCACCCGCGGCGGGCAAGGTCGTTCACGCCCATTGACCCGGGACACCCCTGCCTGTTTTCCCCGCGCCCGCTTCTCGCAACGATCGGTGACGTCACGTCCAATCCCCTGGCGGGAGGGCGGCACCGTGCCCACGATCCCGGTGCTCGACCGGCTCGACCGGCTCGCTCGCGCGCTCGACCTGCAGCTGCGCGTGGAGCCGGCACCGCAGGCTCGCAGCGCGTAGTTCGGAGCACTAAAATCCCAGGTCAGAACCCCCGCCAGCCCCCCGCGGAGGTCTCCTCCGCGTGAGGGACGTAGACTGGGGTGAGGCCGTGGCGTGTTCTGCCCGGCAGGGCACGCGTGCCGGACCGTACGCGCGGCCATCCACTCTTCCCGGGAGAAGCGCAGCTCGTATGCCCACGCGCCATGACATTCGTAATGTTGCCATCGTCGCCCACGTCGACCATGGCAAGACCACCCTGGTCGACGCCATGCTCAAGCAGGCCGGCTCCTTCGCCGCGCATGCGGCAGAGTCCCTCGACGACCGCATGATGGACTCGAACGACCTGGAGCGTGAGAAGGGCATCACGATCCTGGCCAAGAACACGGCCGTCAAGTACCACCCCAAGGATGGCGGCGATGTCATCACCATCAACATCATCGACACCCCCGGCCACGCCGACTTCGGTGGTGAGGTCGAGCGCGGCCTGTCGATGGTGGACGCGGTCGTCCTCCTCGTGGACGCCTCCGAGGGTCCGCTGCCCCAGACCCGCTTCGTCCTGCGCAAGGCCCTCGCCGCGAAGATGCCGGTGATCCTCTGCATCAACAAGACGGACCGTCCGGACTCCCGCATCGCCGAGGTCGTCGACGAGACGTACGACCTCTTCCTGGACCTGGACGCGGACGAGGACCAGATCGAGTTCCCGATCGTCTACGCCTGCGCCCGTGACGGCGTCGCCTCGCTGACCAAGCCGGAGGACGGCACCGTCCCGGCCGACAGCGAGAACCTGGAGCCGTTCTTCTCCACGATCCTGGAGACCGTCCCGGCCCCGGAGTACGACGAGGACGCGCCCCTCCAGGCCCACGTCACGAACCTGGACGCCGACAACTTCCTCGGCCGTATCGCGCTGTGCCGCGTCGAGCAGGGCGAACTGCGCAAGGGCCAGACCGTCACGTGGATCAAGCGGGACGGCTCGCAGTCCAACGTCCGCATCACCGAGCTGATGATGACCGAGGCGCTCACCCGCAAGCCCGCCGAGAAGGCAGGCCCCGGTGACATCTGTGCCATCGCCGGTATCGCGGACATCATGATCGGCGAGACCCTCGCCGACCCCGAGAACCCGATCGCGCTCCCGCTGATCACGGTCGACGAGCCCGCGATCTCCATGACCATCGGCACCAACACCTCGCCGCTCGTCGGCAAGGGCGGCAAGGGCCACAAGGTCACCGCCCGCCAGGTGAAGGACCGTCTGGACAAGGAGCTCATCGGTAATGTCTCGCTCCGTGTCCTGGACACCGAGCGCCCGGACGCCTGGGAGGTCCAGGGCCGTGGTGAGCTCGCGCTCGCCATCCTGGTCGAGCAGATGCGCCGCGAGGGCTTCGAGCTGACCGTCGGCAAGCCCGAGGTCGTCACCAAGCAGATCGACGGCAAGACGTACGAGCCGATCGAGCGCATGACGATCGACTCGCCCGAGGAGCACCTCGGCGCCATCACGCAGCTGATGGCGACCCGCAAGGGCCGCATGGAGACGATGACCAACCACGGCTCCGGCTGGATCCGCATGGAGTGGATCGTTCCGTCGCGTGGCCTCATCGGCTTCCGCACGGAGTTCCTGACCCAGACCCGCGGCACCGGCATCGCGCACTCGATCTTCGAGGGCCACGAGCCGTGGTTCGGCGACCTGCGCACCCGTCACAACGGCTCGCTCGTCGCGGACCGCGCGGGTTCGGTCACGCCGTTCGCGATGGTCAACCTCCAGGAGCGCGGTGTCATCTTCACCGAGGCCGGCACCGAGGTGTACGAGGGCATGATCGTCGGCGAGAACTCGCGCGCCGACGACATGGACGTGAACATCACCAAGGAGAAGAAGCTCACCAACATGCGCGCGGCTTCCGCGGACACGACCGAGAACGTCGTGCCCGCCCGCAAACTGTCGCTCGAGCAGTCCCTTGAGTTCTGCCGCGACGACGAGTGCATCGAGGTGACCCCGGAGACCGTGCGTATCCGCAAGGTCGTCCTGGACCAGAAGCAGCGCGGCCGCACGGCGTCGCGCGCCAAGCACGGCTAAGGACCGGGCAAAGCCCGGCCAAATCTTTCGGCCGGGCTCGTCCGGGGCCTGACTGCCGCTCGTCCGCGGCGCAACTGCCGCCGACGCTTGGTGAATTCGGCATCTGAGGCCGGTTCCCGCCCTTCCCTCCGGGGAGAGGCGGGGGCCGGCCTCCGTGCGTCTGCGGGGTTACCCCTTTGCGGGGCCCTCAGGGGCACTACGCTGGCCCGGGCCCCGGCGGCCAAGGGTTTTCCCGCCGTCGCGACTCTCCGCGCATCTACGCGCGTCCACAGAGCCGCCCCCGAAAACGCTCCGAGTCGACTCCGGCGCGGTCCGTCGCAACCGGTTTTCCTGGACCATCTGTCCGGAATGCGGACACCGTTGACCGTTAGATGTGTAACACGTCCGTTTCGCAACCATCTATCTCGGATCGGTTTGTCCGGATTTTGGAAGTTGTACGCACCAGGTGTGATTGAACCGAGACCAAAAGAGTGTGGTCGGGCGGTACCTCATGGCTAATAGTTGACCGCGTATAGCTCGGGTCAATGGGTCACGCGCTGTGGGGAGCGCCGACTCACGAGCACTCTGGGGTACTTCGATCTACGCGCCGTCAGGGGTGTCGGCGCGGTTTCTTGTACCCCCTCTTGTAGTGAACAAGTGGACTCATGAGGAGGAACCCCATGCGTGGTGCCAAGAGCGCCAAGTGGGTCGCGATAGCGGGTGTCGTGGCGCTGACGGCAACGGCCTGTGGTGGCGGCGACAGCGACAGCGGCAACAGTGGCAAGGTCGACCCCAAGGGGATCGTCAGCTACGCCAACGGCGAGCCGCAGAACGCCCTGCAGCCTTCCAACACCATGGAGGCGTACGGCAGCGTCGTCATCGACTCGCTCTTCACGGGCCTGGTCCACTACGACAAGCAGGGCAACATCACCTACGAGAACGCCGAGTCGGTCACCCCCGACAAGGACTCGAAGGTGTGGACCGTCAAGCTGAAGCCGGGCTGGAAGTTCCACAACGGTGAGGCCGTCACCGCCAAGTCGTACGTGGACGCCTGGAACTGGGCCGCCAACCCGGCCAACGGCCAGCAGAACAGCTCGTGGTACCGCGACATCGTCGGCTACGACAAGGTCCACCCCGAGAAGGGGAAGGCCAAGGCGGAGGCGATGGAGGGTCTGAAGGTCGTCGACGACAACACCTTCACCATCACGCTGAACAACGGCATTCCGTACTACGCGTACAAGCTCGTCTACGCGCCCTTCTACCCGCTGCCCTCGGCAGCGCTGAAGGACCCGAAGAAGTACGGCGAGTCGCCCGTCGGCAACGGCCCGTACAAGTTCCAGAAGTGGGACCACAAGAAGCTGATCTCGGTCCGCGCCTGGGACGGTTACAAGGGCGAGAAGCCGAAGAACGGCGGCGTCGACTTCAAGGCCTACACCAAGGACACGGCGGCCTACGCCGACCTGAAGTCGGACAACGTCGACTCGATGCCGATCGTGCCGAACAGCGAGACCGCCAACTTCAAGCAGGACTTCGGCGACCGCGCGATCGAGCAGGACTTCTCGGCGATCAACACGATCAACCCGGCCTTCTACACGAAGCAGTGGAAGGACATCGACGTCAAGGTCCTGCAGGGCCTGTCGATGGCGATCGACCGCGACACCATCGCCAAGACCGTGTTCTACGGCACGCGTGAGTCCGCCACCGGCTGGGTCGCCAAGGGCGTCAAGGGCTACCAGAAGGACGCCTGCGGCGAGTACTGCAAGTTCGACGCCAAGAAGGCCAAGTCCCTCATCAAGGAGGGCGGTGGCGTTCCGGGCAACAAGATCTCCATCCAGTACAACGCCGACCAGCCGCACAAGGACTGGGTCGTCGCGGTCTGCAACAGCATCACCAAGTCGACCGGCGTCAAGTGCGTCGGCGACGCGGTGACCGACTTCGCGGCCGACACGGAGATCCGTGACCAGAAGAAGGTCAAGTCGATCTACCGCTCCGGTTGGGTGCTCGACTACCCGTTCAACGGCAACTTCCTCGCCGACCTCTACGGCACCGGCGTCGACGGCAACAAGGGCGGCTTCTCGGACAAGAAGTTCGACCAGCTGACCAAGAAGGCCGACGCGGCCAAGACGATCGACGAGTCCGCGAAGCTGTACCAGCAGGCTGAGAAGCAGCTGGTCAACACCTTCCCGGGCATTCCGCTCTGGTACAACAAGACGCTCTCCGCGTACTCGAACAACGTGAAGGGCATGGAGTTCGACCAGGCAGGCGACCCGGTTCTCACCGAGGTCGAGGTCTTCGAGAAGAAGTAGTCGTCGGAGTTCCGCTTCCGTGAGCGACGCCCGGTGATCCCGGGCGTCGCTCACGGGCGGGCTCCGCAATGGACGGAGGCACCACCATGGGGCGCTACGTCGCGAGGCGACTGCTCCAGATGATCCCGGTCTTCATCGGGACAACCCTGCTGATCTTCCTGATGGTCAATGTGCTCCCCGGCGATCCCGTACGGGCGCTGTGGGGAGACAAGCCGCCGGACCCGGCGCAGGTTGCGCAGATCAAGCACGACCGCGGGCTCGACCTGCCGCTCTGGCAGCAATACCTGCACTACATGGGCGGATTGCTGCAGGGTGACTTCGGCAAGACCATCGCCGGCAACCGGCCCATTCTTGACGAGATCAGCCAGGCTTTCCCGGTCTCGATGAGACTCGCCGGAATGGCTTGGGGCTTTGAGCTCGTCGTCGGCATCGCCCTGGGCGTGCTGGCCGGTGTGCGGCGCAGCAGGATCGTCGACAACACCGTGACGCTGTTCACGCTCCTCGTGATCTCCGTCCCGATCTTCGTGTTCGGCCTTTTCCTCCAGCAGATCTTCGGCAACAACCTCGGCTGGGTGAAACCGACGGTCCAGGACTCCACGGACTTCCAGCAGCTGCTGATGCCCGCGCTGGTGCTCGGCCTCGTCGGTCTCGCCTATGTGGCACGCCTGAGCCGCACCTCCATCGCGGAGAACCGGCAGGCGGACTACATACGCACCGCGGTCGCCAAGGGCCTGCCGCGCCGTCGGATCATCAGCCGGCACCTGCTGCGCAACTCCCTTATCCCAGTGGTCACTTACCTGGGCACCGACATCGGCACGCTGATGGGCGGCGCGGTCATCACCGAGGGCATCTTCAATGTCACCGGTGTCGGCAACCTGCTGTTCAACGCGCTGGGCCGCCGAGAGGGCGCCGTCATCGTCGGCGTCGTCACGGTCCTGGTGCTCGTGTACCTCCTCGCGAGCCTGATCGTCGACCTGCTCTACGCCGTCTTGGACCCGAGGATCCGTTATGCCTGACCTCACCAAGTCCCCCGCCACGGACGAGGCGCACGCCGTGGCGATCGTCGAGGCCGACGCGAAGGCCGTCGACGCCTCGCCGAGCACGGGCAAGCCGCGCAGCCTCTGGGGCGACGCCTGGCGGGACCTGCGCCGCAGGCCGCTGTTCCTGATCTCGTCGCTCCTGATCGTCGTGGTGCTCCTGGTCGCGGCCTTCCCGAGCCTGTTCACCAGCGCCGACCCCGGTTCCGGCGACCTGACCAACCACTTCCTGCAGAAGCCGAACCTCGGTCACGTCTTCCAGCCGGACTGGTTCGGCTATGACCGGCAGGGCCGCAGCGTCTACGCACGTGTGGTCTACGGCGCCCGTAACTCGATCATGGTCGGCTTCGGTGTGACCATCCTGGTCACCCTGTTCGGCGGCCTGATCGGCATGCTGGCGGGCTACTTCGGCGGCCTGTGGGACAGCATCCTGTCGCGCCTGACCGACGTGTTCTTCGGCGTCCCGTTCCTGCTCGGCGCGATGGTCGTCCTGAACGCCTTCACCAACCGCAACGCCCTGGTCATCACCGGCGCCCTCGCCTTCCTGGGCTGGACGCAGATCGCCCGCGTGATGCGCGGCGCGGTGATCACCACCCGGCACGCGGACTACGTGATGGCGGCCAAGGCGCTGGGCGCCGGCACCAGGCGGATCCTGTTCCGGCACATCCTGCCGAACGCGGTCGCGCCGGTCATCGTCGTCGCCACCATCGCCCTGGGCACGTACATCGTCGCGGAGTCGACGCTGTCCTTCCTGGGCCTCGGCTTCGGCGACGACGCGCTCTCCTGGGGCGGCGACATCTCCGACGCCCTGAATGACATCCGCAACAACCCGCACACGCTGTTCTTCCCGGCAGGAATGCTGAGTCTCACGGTGCTTGCGTTCATCATGATGGGCGACGCCGTACGCGAAGCCCTCGACCCGAAGCTGCGCTGAGGGAGGCGTAAATGACCAGCATCGACATCAAGGAAGACTCGGTTCCCGCCCCCCGCTCGGGTGAGGAAAAGAGTGGCAGGCTGCTGGACGTCAAGGACCTGCACGTCGAATTCCACACCCGCGACGGTGTGGTCAAGGCAGTCAATGGCGTCAACTACAGCGTGGACGCGGGCGAGACGCTCGCCGTTCTCGGTGAGTCGGGCTCCGGCAAGTCCGTGACCGCGCAGGCGATCATGGGCATCCTCGACATGCCGCCGGGGAAGATCCCGCAGGGCGAGATCCTCTTCCGCGGCCAGGACATGCTGAAGATGTCCGGCGAGGAGCGCAGGAAGATCCGCGGCCGGAAGATCGCGATGATCTTCCAGGACGCGCTCTCCTCCCTCAACCCCGTGCTCTCGGTGGGCTATCAGCTCGGCGAGATGTTCCGGGTGCACGAGGGAATGTCGCGCAAGGACGCCAAGGCCAAGGCCGTCGAGCTGATGGACAAGGTCAAGATCCCGGCCGCCAAGGAGCGGGTGAACGACTACCCGCACCAGTTCTCCGGCGGTATGCGCCAGCGCATCATGATCGCGATGGCGCTGGCCCTGGAGCCGGACCTGATCATCGCCGACGAGCCCACCACGGCTCTCGACGTGACGGTCCAGGCGCAGGTCATGGACCTGCTTGCCGAGCTTCAGCGCGAGTACAACATGGGCTTGATCCTGATCACCCACGACCTCGGCGTGGTCGCCGACGTCGCGGACAAGATCGCGGTGATGTACGCGGGCCGGATCGTCGAGACGGCTCCGGTTCACGAGCTCTACAAGCGCCCCGCGCACCCGTACACGCGGGGTCTGCTCGATTCGATTCCCCGGCTCGACCAGAAGGGCCAGGAGCTCTTCGCGATCAAGGGCCTGCCGCCCAACCTGCTCCACATTCCGTCCGGCTGTGCCTTCAACCCGCGCTGCCCCAAGGCGCAGGACATCTGCCGTACGGACGTCCCGGCCCTGGTGTCGGTGACGGAGCAGGACGGCACGGATCTGCCGGGCCGCGGCAGCGCGTGCCACTTCTGGAAGGAGACGATCCATGGCTGAGCCGACGAAGGCTTCGAAGCTCTCGAAGACGGACGAGCCCGCCGACGCCACCCCGAACGTCTCCGAGGTGGACACGGTCGACGCGGCCACCGCCGAGGAGGCCGTCGCGGCCATCGAGGCTCCGGTGGAGCGCGGCGAGCCGATCCTGCAGGTCCGCAACTTGGTCAAGCACTTCCCTCTCACCCAGGGCATCCTGATCAAGAAGCAGATCGGCGCGGTCAAGGCGGTCGACGGCATCTCGTTCGACCTGTACCAGGGTGAGACGCTCGGCATCGTGGGCGAGTCGGGCTGTGGCAAGTCCACCGTCGCCAAGCTCCTGATGACCCTGGAATCCGCCACGGCCGGCGAGGTCTTCTACAAGGGCCAGGACATCACCAAGCTGTCCGGGCGTGCGCTGAAGGCGGTCCGCCGCAACATCCAGATGGTGTTCCAGGACCCGTACACCTCGCTCAACCCCCGTATGACGGTGGGCGACATCATCGGGGAGCCCTTCGAGATCCACCCCGAGGTGGCTCCCAAGGGCTCGCGCCGCCAGAAGGTCCAGGACCTCCTGGACGTGGTGGGCCTGAACCCGGAGTACATCAACCGCTACCCGCACCAGTTCTCGGGCGGTCAGCGCCAGCGCATCGGCATCGCGCGCGGTCTGGCCCTCAACCCCGAGATCATCATCTGCGACGAGCCGGTCTCGGCCCTGGACGTCTCCGTCCAGGCCCAGGTCATCAACCTGATGGAGAAGCTGCAGGACGAGTTCAACCTCTCCTACCTCTTCATCGCGCACGACCTGTCGATCGTCCGGCACATCTCGGACCGCGTGGGCGTGATGTACCTCGGCAAGATGGCGGAGATCGGCTCGGACGAGCAGATCTACGAGCACCCGACGCACCCGTACACGCAGGCGCTCCTGTCCGCTGTCCCGGTGCCGGACCCGGAGGCCCGTGAGGGCCGCGAGCGGATCATCCTCACCGGCGACGTCCCGTCCCCGGCGAACCCGCCCTCCGGCTGCCGCTTCCGCACCCGCTGCTGGAAGGCGGAGGCGAAGTGCGCGGAGGAGACCCCGTTGCTCGCGATCCCCCAGCGGTTCGCGGGCCTGGACACTCCGGCGGCACACGAGTCGGCGTGCCACTTCGCGGAGGAGAAGGACGTCGTGCACGCGGCGTAGTCCCGGCGTCGGCCTCGGGCCGCACATGATGGGGGCGCCCGGAACCACTTGGTTCCGGGCGCCCCCATTTTCGTGCGTAACATCTGGCCGCCGCCGAGCGTGTCCAGGTCAGAGGAAGAACCTGAGGACGGACGGGGGACGATGACGACGCAGTCGAGAGATCCAGAGCGCGCCGCGGAGTTCGACGCGTTCTACGCCGCCACCGCGAAGCGCGTGGTCGCCGCGGTCTACGCGATGACCGGTGATCTGGCGGAGGCGGAGGATGCGGTGCAGGAGGCGTATGTGCGGGCGTGGCAGCGGTGGGAGCGGCTGACGCGGGAGGGGGATCCGCTGCCGTGGGTCAGGACGGTGGCGTCCCGGCTCGCGATCAGTACCTGGCGCAGGACGCGGAACCGGCTGCGGGCGCAGCGCAGGCACGGTGCCGCGCCGGACGTACCGGGGCTGTCCGCGGACCGGGTGGCCTTGCTGGCCGCTCTGCGTGAACTGCCGCCGCAGCAACGCCAGGCGGTGGTGCTGCACCATCTGCTCGACCTGCCCGTGGAACAGGTCGCCCAGGAGACGGGCGCCTCGAACGGTGCGGTTCGCACCCGGCTGAGCCGGGCCCGTAAGGCGCTGGGGGAGCGCTTGACCGACACGACTGCTTTCACCGCGGAAGGGGCGGCCCGCCATGGCTGAGGTCGAAGAGCTGCTGGACGACGTGACGGTGCGGATGCCGAGCGGGGCGGAGTTGCGGGAGCGGGGCGCGAGGCGGACGGCGCGCAGGAGGGTCGCTGTGGCCGCCGTGGTCACGGCGCTGGTGGCGGGGGCGGGGTGGGCGATGCTGCCGGGTGGCGGGGACGGCAGGGAGGTCCGGCCGGCGGCCACGCCGAAGACGAACCCCTTCATGGTGGGCGGTGTCGTGCGCCTGCTGGCGCCGGAGCAGATGCCGCAGGCCGCGAAGTGGCACTGGAAGGGCGACGAGGGGGAGGACATGGTGGACGTGCCGCTGCCGCGGGTGGGCGGCGACGACAGCTGCCCGGGCTCGTACGCGTACGCCGGTCGGCAGGCGCCTGACCAGGTCCAGTACGGCACGGAGTACTACAGCGACAAGGGGGCCACGGCCAGACAGCGTGTCACCGAGTACGACAGCGCGTCCGTCGCGGCCGACGAGGTGTCGCTCCTGCGTGACGCACTGACGGAATGCGGTCTGCGGGAGCACACGGAGGGGCCCGCCCCCTACTGGTCCGGCACCACCGAGTCCTCCTCACGGCTGCGCGTGAGCGTCGAGCGGTGGCGGGACTGGGTGTCGGTGGTGGAGACGGAGGTGGAAGGGCGTGGTTGACGGGCGTGCCTGACGGGCTTCAGCTGTCAGCGTTCCCTGGTTTTCCGTAGCGCCGGAAAGCGGCCGTCTCCACTGTCCAGGGGCCGAACGGCACCTCGTCGCCGAAGATGTACGGCTCCTTGTTCCCGTACCGGCCCGCGCTCGGCTCGGAGTGCACTTCGATCGTGCCGGTACGGGGGTCGACGATCAGGTAGTGCTCGATGCCCATGGCGGGATACTCGGCGAGCTTCTCGCCGTATTCGTTGGCCGGGTTGGACGGCGAGACGATCTCGATGACTGCCAGCACCTGCGTGGCGTCGACGGCGATGCCTTCCTCGTCGAGCACGGCTTCGGGGATCACGAGGGCGTCCGGGCGGCGCATGCGGCCGATCGAGGGGTGCTCGATCTCCGGGCCATTCGCGCAGATGTGGCCGGGGTGGGTGACGAGGAGCTGCTTGTTCAGCTGTCGGCAGATGCGATGGACCGTGCCCTCGTGGCGCTTCGAGGGGCACATCATGGCCAGTATCGGGCCTGAGGGGCCGATCTCGACGTGCCAGGTCCCCTCAAGACTCTCGGCGTAGGCGCAGAGTTCCTCGGCGATCGCGCGCATCTTCGCGTAGTCCATGGTGCGAGGGTAGCGAGCCGTGGAGAGCCACCCCGCCTGTCGGCCTTCCTGTGATGCCATCCGGGGGTTTCCCGGTGCGACTAGCCACGGAAAGACCTCATAAAGATGCGCACCGCCCTGCATTGGGGTGTATTTGGGCCTAAGTCAGACAGACCTAGCCGGACGCAGGGCTGAAAGGGAGGCTCTCCATGCGTGGAGCCACGCACGCCAAGTGGGCCGCATGCGCGGTGACCGTCGCGCTCGCGGCGACCGCCTGTGGCGGAGGCGGGGACAGCGGCGGTGGTGGCGGCGACGGCTCCGGGATCGTGGGGTCCTCCTGGGGTGATCCGCAGAACCCGCTGGAGCCCGCCAACACCAACGAGGTGCAGGGCGGCAAGGTGCTCGACATGCTCTTCCGGGGTCTCATGCGGTACGACCCGAAGAACGGCGAGGCGAAGAACATGATCGCCGAGAAGATCGACACCAAGGACTCGCAGAACTTCACGGTGAAGATCAAGGACGGGTGGAAGTTCAGCAATGGCGAGAAGGTCACCGCGAAGTCCTTCGTCGATGCCTGGAATTACGGCGCGCACCTGAAGAACAACCAGAAGAACGCCTACTTCTTCGGGTATATCGAGGGGTACGAGGACGTCCACCCGGAGAAGGGGGACGCCAAGGCCGACAAGCTCTCCGGACTGAAGGTCGTCGACGACACCACCTTCACCGTCAAGCTCACGCAGAAGTTCTCCACCTGGCCCAAGACCCTCGGCTATCCGGCCTTCGCGCCACTGCCCAAGGCGTTCTACGACGACCACGACGCATGGCTCGCCAAGCCGATCGGCAACGGCCCGTACACCGTGGACTCGTACGCCAAGGGTTCCAAGATGTCCCTGCGGAAGTGGGACGGCTACAGCGGTGAGGACAAGGCGAAGAACGGTGGTGTGGATCTCAAGGTCTACACCGACAACAACACCGCCTACACGGACCTGATGGCGGGCAATCTCGACCTCGTCGACGACGTTCCGGCCTCGCAGCTCAAGAACGCCAAGAATGATCTGGGTGACCGCTACATCAACACCCCGGCGGGCATCATCCAGACACTCGCCTTCCCCTTCTACGACAGCAAGTGGTCGAAGAGTGGGATGGAGAAGGTCCGGCAGGGGCTTTCCATGGCGATCAATCGTGAGCAGATCACCGAGACCATCTTCCAGAAGACCCGCACCCCGGCCACCGACTGGACCTCCCCGGTGCTCGGCGAGGCCGGCGGCTACAAGTCCGGGCTCTGCGGCGACCCCTGCAAGTACGACGCGGACAAGGCGAAGAAGCTGATCGCGGACGGCGGCGGCATCCCCGGCGGCACGCTGAAGATCACGTACAACGCGGACACCGGCTCGCACAAGGAATGGGTCGACGCCGTCTGCAACTCCATCAACAAGGCGCTCGGGAACGACAAGTCCTGTGTCGCGAGCCCGGTCGGCACCTTCGCCGACTTCCGCAGCAAGGCATCGCAGCAGAAGCTGGACGGCGCCTGGCGCGCGGGCTGGCAGATGGACTACCCGCTGATCCAGAACTTCCTGCAGCCGCTGTACTACACGGACGCCCCGTCGAACGACGGAAAGTGGTCCGACAAGAAATTCGACGAACTCGTCGACAAGGCCAACGCCGA
The DNA here is from genome assembly GCF_053607685.1 of Streptomyces sp. NPDC055099. Lineage (NCBI taxonomy): Bacteria > Bacillati > Actinomycetota > Actinomycetes > Kitasatosporales > Streptomycetaceae > Streptomyces > Streptomyces sp. NPDC055099. The sequence goes on from NZ_JBSGUA010000005.1 coordinate 522,650, forward strand.
GACCGACACAGCGAAGGCCGTCTCCACCTTCCAGGACGCCGAAAAGGTGCTCGCCGAACAGATGGCGGTCATTCCGCTCTGGTACCAGAACGGCAGCGCCGGCTACTCGGACCGGGTCTCCGACGTGGAGCTGAACCAGTTCAGCGTCCCCGTCTACAACGAGATCAAGGTCAGCTGAGGCCCGGGGAGCGGTCGTCCGGCGCGAGCGAATACGCGCCCCGTTGTTCAGCAGGGAGAGGAAGACGCCGCAGCCGACGAGCGCGAAGAGCACGGCCGTCAGCGCCTGACCGTCCACCCGGCCGGAGAGGAGC
>NZ_JBSGUA010000006.1:0-400602 GCF_053607685.1 Streptomyces sp. NPDC055099
AACGCCCGGTTACATTCCGAACCCGGAAGCTAAGCCTCACAGCGCCGATGGTACTGCAGGGGGGACCCTGTGGGAGAGTAGGACGCCGCCGAACTCAATTTATAGCCGTGGCCCCTGGACTTATTGTCCAGGGGCCACGGCTTTTTGTGTTTCCAGGGCCTTTCCGGTCTCGGGTCACCCCTCTGCACCGCCGGCTGACAACTGACGGTAAGGTCAGGGGGCATCATCGGCTCGTTTCCCACAGGAGGCCCCCGGGTGGAGGTCCAGGAAACTCGCGTCCAGACGGACCGGGTCCTCACCATCCCGAACATCCTCAGCATGGCGCGCCTCGTCGGCGTACCTCTCTTCCTGTGGTTGATCCTCAGGCCGGAGTTCGGCGGTCCCAAGAGTGACCACTGGGCGCTGTTGGTGCTGATGCTGAGCGGCATCAGCGACTATCTCGACGGCAAGCTGGCCCGCCGCTGGAACCAGATCAGCAACCTCGGGCGGCTGCTCGATCCGGCCGCTGACCGGCTCTACATCCTGTCGACGTTGGTCGGGCTCACATGGCGGGAGATTCTTCCGCTCTGGCTGACCGCGGCGCTGCTGCTGCGTGAGCTGATGCTGCTGGTGATGGTCTGGATCCTCAGGCGTCACGGCTATCCGCCGCCCCAGGTGAACTTCCTGGGCAAGGCTGCCACCTTCAACCTGATGTACGCCTTTCCACTACTGCTCCTCAGTGATGGAAGTGGCTGGATCAACACTCTCGCTGCTATTTTCGGATGGGCGTTCGCAGGATGGGGTACAAGTCTGTACTGGTGGGCAGGGATCCTCTACGTGGTCCAGGTCCGCCGCCTTGTCCGTGCAGACACCACGGCCGATTGAGCTCGCTGATTTAGTAGCTGTAGAGGCTTGCAGTCCCGTGAGCGACATTCACGGGTCTATTTCGGCTGGCTAAGTCGGCTAGATCGTCGTCTATTGAGGAGGACGCTTCCGACATGAAGGCCGTCGTAATGGCCGGAGGCGAAGGCACGCGCCTTCGCCCTATGACCTCGAGCATGCCCAAGCCGCTCCTGCCTGTGGCCAACAGGCCCATCATGGAGCATGTGCTGCGGCTGCTCAAGAGGCATGGGCTCACCGAGACCGTAGTGACAGTCCAGTTCCTGGCCTCCCTGGTCAAGAATTACTTCGGCGATGGTGAAGAGCTCGGGATGGAGCTCACCTATGCCAATGAGGAGAAGCCACTCGGCACTGCCGGGAGTGTGAAGAACGCCGAGGAAGCACTGAAGGACGATGCCTTCCTCGTGATCTCCGGGGACGCACTGACTGATTTCGACCTCACCGAGTTGATCAACTTCCACAAGGAGAAGGGCGCGCTTGTCACCGTCTGTCTGACGCGCGTCCCCAACCCGCTGGAATTCGGCATCACCATCGTGGACGAAGAAGGAAAGGTCGAGCGCTTCCTGGAGAAGCCGACCTGGGGGCAGGTCTTCTCCGACACGGTGAACACGGGCATCTACGTCATGGAGCCCGAGGTCTTCGACTACGTCGACGCCGATGTGTCGGTGGACTGGTCCGGTGACGTCTTCCCGCAGCTGATGAAGGAAGGCAAGCCCATCTATGGGTACATCGCCGAGGGCTACTGGGAGGACGTCGGCACGCACGAGAGCTATGTGAAGGCTCAGGCCGACGTACTGGAACGCAAGGTCGACGTCGAACTCGACGGTTTCGAGATCTCGCCCGGTGTGTGGGTTGCCGAAGGCGCCGAGGTCCACCCCGACGCCACCCTGCGCGGTCCGCTCTACATCGGTGACTACGCCAAGGTGGAGGCCGGCGCCGAGATTCGCGAGCACACGGTGCTGGGATCGAACGTCGTGGTGAAGGCCGGCGCCTTCCTGCACAAGGCCGTCGTGCACGACAACGTCTACATCGGCCAGCACAGCAACCTGCGGGGCTGTGTCGTCGGGCGGAACACCGACATCATGCGGGCCTCCCGCATCGAGGACGGCGCCGTCATCGGCGACGAGTGCCTCGTCGGTGAGGAATCGATTATCCAGGGCAATGTCCGGGTGTACCCGTTCAAGACGATCGAGGCCGGCGCGTTCGTCAACACCTCCGTCATCTGGGAGTCCCGGGGCCAGGCGCATCTCTTCGGGGCGCGCGGTGTCTCCGGCATCCTGAATGTGGAGATCACCCCGGAGCTCGCGGTGCGGCTCGCGGGGGCGTACGCCACGACCCTCAAGAAGGGCTCGACCGTCACCACGGCCCGTGACCATTCACGAGGCGCGCGGGCGCTGAAGCGAGCGGTGATCTCTGCCCTGCAGGCCAGTGCCATCGACGTACGCGACCTGGAGAACGTACCGCTGCCCGTGGCGCGGCAGCAGACGGCGCGGGGCAGTGCCGGCGGGATCATGATCCGGACGACGCCCGGGGTTCCGGACTCCGTCGACATCATGTTCTTCGACGGGCGAGGAGCCGACCTTTCGCAGGGGAGCCAGCGGAAGCTGGACCGGGTGTACGCGCGCCAGGAGTACCGGCGGGCCTTCCCCGGGGAGATCGGGGATCTGCACTTCCCGTCCAGTGTCTTCGACTCCTATACGGGTTCGTTGCTGCGCAATGTCGACACCACGGGTGTGGCCGAGTCGAATCTGAAGGTCGTCGTCGACGCCTCAAACGGAAGTGCGGGCCTTGTGCTGCCGAGCCTTCTGGGGCGGCTCGGCGTCGACGCCCTGACCATCAACCCGGGGCTCGACGAGTCGCGTCCGACCGAGACCCATGAGGCCCGCAGGTCGGGCCTGGTGCGACTGGGCGAGATCGTGGCGTCGTCGCGTGCCGACTTCGGTGTGCGCTTCGACCCGGTCGGTGAGCGGCTCTCGCTCGTCGACGAGAAGGGGCGGATCATCGAGGACGACCGGGCGCTTCTCGTGATGCTCGACCTGGTCGCCGCGGAGCGCCGCAGCGGTCGGGTCGCGCTGCCGGTCACGACGACGCGCATCGGCGAGCAGGTGGCCGCGTACCACGGGACGCAGGTGGACTGGACGACCACGTCGCCCGACGATCTGACGCGCGTGGGTCGTGACGAGTCGACCATCTTCGGTGGCGACGGCCGGGCCGGGTTCATCATTCCCGAGTTCAGCAGCGTCTTCGACGGTACGGCCGCTTTCGTGCGGCTCATCGGCCTGGTGGCGCGTACGCAGCTCACGCTGAGCCAGATCGACGCGCGTATCCCGCGCGCCCATGTGCTGCGGCGTGATCTCGCGACGCCGTGGGCGGTCAAGGGACTCGTGATGCGGACCGTGGTGGAGGCCGCGGGGGAGCGTTCGGTGGACACCACCGACGGCGTGCGGGTCGTGGAGTCCGACGGACGGTGGGTGCTGGTGCTGCCCGACCCGGCGGAGGCCGTCACCCATCTGTGGGCCGAGGGGCCCGACGACGCGTCGGCCCAGGCGTTGCTCGACGAGTGGTCCGCCGTGGTGGACAGCGCCGGTCGCTGACCGAAGGCTCCGGCCGGACGGCACCCTTGCGGGGTGCCGTCCGGCCGACCGGTGGGGCCATTCGGAGGTAGCGCCCGCGACGTGCGACGATGTGCGGCATGCCGCAGCAGCCCCCCGTTCGGAGCACCCCCTCGCGCCCCCGGCGTCCGGACGCCTCCATGTCGCTGCTGAACACGGTCATGGACCACAGTCTGGACGAGGGGTACGCCGAGGCGGCTGCCCGCAAGAAGGCCGCCGGTGCCGGTGGCGTGCCACGTCCCTTGCGGGCGAAACTCGGTCTGGCCCTCGGTCTTGTGCTCGCGGCCCTGGTGGTGACGGTGGGTGCCGCGCAGGCGCGGATAGCGGCTCCGGTCGTCGCCAAGGAGCGCGCGGAGCTCATCGACCGGATCGAGTCGGCGACCTCGGACGCCGACGAGCTCGAAGGGGACGTCGAGACGCTCCGCGACGACGTGGGCGAGCGGCAGCGTGAGGCGCTGAAGAAACACGGGGGCAGCCAGGGCGAGTTGGTGTCCCTGCTCTCCGGTGCCACCAAGGTCCATGGGACCGGTGTGAAGCTTGTGGTGGACGACGCCAAGGAAGCCGACCAGGGCGGGGGCGGGCCGCGCGAGAGCGCGGGGTTCTCCGACACCGGTCGGGTCCGCGACCGTGACATGCAACGGGTCGTCAACGGCCTGTGGCAGTCCGGCGCGGAGGCGATCGCCATCAACGACCAGCGGCTGACGGCGCTGTCGGCGATCAGGGCCGCGGGGGACGCGATACTGGTCGACAACAAGCCGCTGGTGCCGCCGTATACGGTTCTTGCCGTAGGCGACGGGCAGCGTCTGAGCACGAGATTCCAGAACAGTCGCGACGGTCAGTATCTGCATGCTCTGCAGGAGAACTTCGGCGTCCGGACCAGCATTTCCGTCCACGATGACGTCCGACTGCCGGCAGCACCGAGTGTGACCGTACGTACAGCAGAGCCGAAGGCAGGAAAGGGCACATCGTGATCGCCGTACTGGGCCTCGTCGTGGGAGTCGTGGCCGGATTGTTGGTCCGGCCCGAGGTTCCGGCCGTGGTCGAGCCGTACCTTCCGATCGCCGTGGTGGCGGCACTCGACGCGGTGTTCGGAGGCCTGCGGGCGATGCTCGACGGCATCTTCGACGACAAGGTCTTCGTGGTGTCGTTCCTCTCGAACGTGGTCGTGGCGGCCCTGATCGTGTTCCTCGGCGACAAGTTGGGCGTGGGCGCCCAGCTCTCCACCGGTGTCGTGGTGGTGCTCGGCATCCGGATCTTCTCCAACGCCGCCGCCATCCGCCGACACGTCTTCAGGGCGTGACGCGGATGGGTACGGAGGAGACGCCCGGGGGCGACAACCGGAGCAGGGAGCTGCCCGCCGAGGTGCGCAGCGTGCCCGCGGAGCCCGGGGACGGCGCGGCGCCCGAGCGGGACGAGCCGCAGGACGCGCGACGTGACGAGCCGCAGGACGGGAAGGCGCCGCTCAGCGGCCGGCAGCGGCTGGCCCAGGGGCTGTGGCCGCCTCGCGTCACGCGCCCGCAACTCATCGTGGCCCTGCTGCTGTTCGTGCTGGGGCTCGGTCTCGCCATCCAGGTGCGCTCCAACAACGACAGCAGTGCGCTGCGCGGGGCACGTCAGGAAGATCTCGTACGCATCCTCGATGAACTCGATGACCGTACACAGCGTCTGGAAGGTGAGAAGCAGCGTCTCGAGGACCAGCGCACCGGGCTGGAGAACAGCTCGGACCAGGCCGAGGAGGCCCGCAAGCAGACTGTCGAGAAGGAGCGTCAACTCGGCATTCTGGCGGGCACCGTGGCGGCGCAGGGTCCTGGAATCACGCTGACCATCGATGACAAGAAGGGGTCGGTCAAGGCGGACATGCTGCTTGACGCCATCCAGGAGTTGCGTGCCGCGGGGGCCGAGGCCATCCAGATCAATGATGTACGCGTAGTGGCCAGCACCTATCTTTCGGATACGGACAGTGGTGGTGTCCGGGTGGACGGCCGCAAGGTCGGCAAGCCCTACCGGTTCAAGGTGATCGGCAAGCCGCAGGACCTCGAGCCGGCGCTGAACATCCCAGGTGGAGTGGTGCAGACTCTGGAGAAGGAGCAGGCCACCGCCACCGTGACGCGAGCGGAGAAGATCGTGGTGGACGCCTTGCGAGCGGCGAAGCGGCCTGACTACGCTCGGTCGTCGTCCCAGTGAGGCGGGGGCGCATGGGGGCCGCCGGTCAAGGGCATGAGGTTGCGGGGGGTCGGCGCACTGTAAGCGTGGTGCGTGGTGGAAACTGTTTGGTGGATACGGACGTTGTGAGGATGTCTGTGCTGCCGATGTACGCCGGTGTGTGCAATCAGGGTTCGTCCTGCCCCACGGGCGGGTCTGTTTCGGTCAAGGGGAATCGCCCGTGAAGTTGTTTGCGAAGTTGTTCGGCAAGAGCGCACGTGAGGACAGTGGCAATCCCGCCACGGCCCGGCACCGTGCCCCGCGCCATGGAGATGCCGAGGAGCAGGGCGCCGAGCGCCCGATGTTCCGTGACCAGGTCGGTGGGCCAGGCGGTGACATTTCGGGCGCGCAGGGCGCGTCGTCTGTTGACCCTGCCGGTCCGGGCCGCATAGGTTTCGGAGAACCGTCAACCTCAAGTACGGGTGGAGGGTTTACCCCCGATCCGTACGCATCGAATGCCCCCGCGGGGCAGCCGCGGCAGGAGGATCCGTCCATGGCCCTGGTGTGTACGAGGTGCGGGAACCGCAACGCCGAGGCGAGCCGGTTCTGCTCCAACTGCGGCGCGCCGCTGCGGGCCGGGGCGGCGCCGGAGCGTCCGTCCGAGACGACCTCGACGATCTCCATCTCTGGCCTGGAGGCCTACGACGCGGAGGTGACGGGGCAGACCGCCTCGCCCGCCCTCTCGCCGGAGGCCCAGGCCGCCGTAGACGCACTGCCGCTCGGTTCCGCGCTCCTGGTGGTGCGCCGTGGGCCGAACTCGGGCAGCCGCTTCCTTCTGGACGGCGAGCTGACCACGGCGGGGCGCCACCCGCAGAGCGACATCTTCCTGGACGACGTGACCGTCTCGCGCCGTCACGTGGAGTTCCGTCGTCTCGGGGACGGTTCCTTCACCGTCGCCGACGTGGGCAGCCTCAACGGCACGTACGTCAACCGGGAGCGCATCGACTCGGTCGCGCTGTCGAACGGCGACGAGGTGCAGATCGGCAAGTACCGGCTGGTCTTCTACGCGAGCCAGCGGGGCATCGGCATCTGATCCTCCCCCGGACGTCGTCCGGGGGGACCCCCAGGAAGGTCCATGCTTCAAACACCGAGGGGCGGTGCCGGGAACGGCACCGCCGCCGAGGACCATCGGAAGATGAGCATCGGCGCGGTGCTGAACGCGCTGCGTGACGAGTTTCCCGAGGTCACGATCTCCAAGATCCGGTTCCTGGAGGCGGAGGGGCTCATCGAGCCGGAGCGCACGCCCTCTGGCTACCGCAAATTCAGCCCCCAGGACGTCGAGCGGCTCGGTCACGTCCTGAGGATGCAGAGGGACCACTATCTGCCGCTCAAGGTGATCCGGGAGCACCTTGACGCCCTGGAGCGCGGAGAGCGGGTCTCTGTGCCCTCTCTGGGGCAGCCGCGCGAGCCCGGTGACGCCTGGGGCGTGAGTGACGCCGTGGAGCCCACTGCCGCCCGTGTGGGCCGTGCGGAGCTCCTGGCAGCCGCCGAGATCGACGCGGAGCAGCTCGCCGACTGGGAGACGTACGGGCTCATCGTGCCCTTGCCGGACGGTGGTTACGACGCGGAGGCCGTGACGGTCGCCGCGCTCGTCGTCGAACTTGGGCGATTCGGTATCGAACCCAGGCATCTGCGCGCCGTGAAAACGGCGGCCGAACGCGAGGCCGGTCTGGTCGACCAGGTCGTCGCGCCGCTGCGCCGGCACCGCAATCCGCAGACCAGGGCCCATGCGGAAGCCCGTACGAAGGAACTCGCCGGGCTGACCGGAAAGCTGCATTCTGCACTGGTACAGACGGCGCTCGGGGTCCGGTTGCCCTGACTCAGGGGGTGCCCGACTACCCAAACCGGCCGGGCACGTCCTAGGGTTGCTGTGTGAACGAGCTCGACGTCGTAGGTGTCCGGGTGGAAATGCCCTCCAACCAACCGATCGTGCTCCTGCGTGAAGTGGGAGGCGATCGATACCTCCCCATCTGGATCGGACCAGGGGAGGCGACCGCGATCGCCTTCGCACAGCAGGGGATGGCGCCCGCACGGCCGCTGACCCACGACCTGTTCAAGGACGTGCTGGAGGCGGTGGGTCAGGAGCTCACCGAGGTGCGCATCACGGACCTCCGGGAAGGTGTCTTCTACGCGGAGCTGGTCTTCGCCAGTGGAGTCGAGGTGAGCGCCCGGCCGTCCGACGCCATAGCGCTCGCGCTCCGTACGGGAACGCCGATCTACGGCAGCGACGGAGTCCTCGACGACGCGGGCATCGCCATTCCGGACGAGCAGGAGGACGAGGTGGAGAAGTTCCGCGAGTTCCTCGACCAGATCTCTCCCGAGGACTTCGGCACCAACAGCCAATAGGCCGTCGCTTCCGAGGGCCCGGCCGGCCATCCGGCTAGCCTTTCCCGGCAGTGCGGGACAGCAAACCACTCTTAGGGTGATTATCACTCGGCGTGCCGAGTGTGGCGATCGTTGACGAGCCCCTGGTGACTGCCTACCGTCGTGAAGGCAGGTCAAGGACGGAGGTCGGCGTGAGAAGCAGCGGCGACGGTGCGGCGATGGGTGGGCCGTATCCGCTTCACACCAGCACTGCCGGTCCCTCTCCGCAGAGGCCGATGGTGGTTCAGGGGAGCGTTCAGGGGAGCGGGGACGCCACGTCCGGACAGTCCGAACAGGAACAGATCGGTTACCGGGGTCCCACCGCGTGTGCGGCCGCCGGGATCACCTACCGACAGCTCGACTACTGGGCCCGTACGGGCCTCGTCGAGCCCAGTGTGCGGTCCGCGGGCGGTTCGGGGACCCAGCGGCTCTACAGCTTCCGGGACGTCGTCGTCCTGAAGATCGTGCGGCGCTTCCTCGACACGGGTGTGTCCCTGCAGAACATCCGGACCACGGTCCAGCATCTGCGTGACCGCGGTTTCAAGGATCTGGAGCGGATGACGCTCATGAGCGACGGCGCGACGGTCTACGAGTGCACGTCGCCCGACGAGGTCCACGACCTGCTCCAGGGCGGCCAGGGCATCTTCGGGATCGCCGTGGGCGTCGTGTGGCGGGACGTGGAGGCGGCGCTCTCGCAGCTGCACGGGGAGCGGATCGACACCGGCGAGACGCTGGTGCGCCAGAACCCCGCCGATGAGCTCGCGAGGCGGCGCAACAGGGCCGTGTGAGGCCGCGTTGTCAGTGGCGTAAGGCAGCATCAGAGATGTGAGAACCGCGCCCACGATCCTGCATCTCGACATGGATGCCTTCTACGCGTCCGCAGAGCAGGCCGCGAAGCCGAGTCTGCGCGGGAAAGCCGTGGTCGTGGGCGGGCTGGGGCCGCGGGGCGTGGTGGCCACGGCCTCGTACGAGGCGCGGAAGTTCGGTGTGCACTCGGCGATGCCGATGGGGCAGGCGCGGCGCCTGGCGCCCAATGCCGCCTATCTGGTGCCCCGCTTCGGGCTCTACCGCGAGATCAGCGACCAGGTGATGACGCTGCTGCGGGAGCTGTCGCCGCTGGTGGAGCCGCTCAGCCTGGATGAGGCCTTCGTCGACCTGGAGGCCGGCGGGGTGGCCGACGACCGGGCGTCCGCGCTGGAGGTGGGCGAGCGGCTGCGCGCGGACATCAAGGCGGTGACGGGGCTCGCGGGGTCGGTCGGGCTCGCCGCGTCCAAGATGCTGGCGAAGATCGCCTCGGAGGAGGCCAAGCCCGACGGGCTGCGGCTGATAGTGCCGGGCACCGAGCGGGACCTGCTCGCCCCGATGCCGGTGCGGACGCTGCCCGGCGTCGGTCCTGCCACCGGGGACCATCTGCGGCGGGGCGGGATCACGACCGTGGGGGAGATCGCGGAGGCGGGCGAGGACGAGCTCGTGCGGCTCCTGGGGAAGTCGCACGGCAGCGCGCTGTACGCGATGGCGCTGGCGCGGGACGAGCGGCCCGTGGTGGCAGAGCGGGAATCCAAGTCGGTCAGTGTCGAGGACACGTACGACGTGGACATCCATGACCGGGTACGGGTCAGGGGCGAGGTCGCGCGGCTCGCCGAGCGCTGTGTGGAGCGGCTGCGGGCGGCCGGGCACTCGGGGCGGACCATCGTCCTGAAGGTGCGGCGGTTCGACTTCTCTACGCTGACGCGCTCCGAGACGCTGCGTGGGCCCACGGACGACCACGGGGTGGTGCGGGAGGCCGCCGCGCGGCTCCTGGAGTCCGTGGACACCACCGGAGGGGTGCGGCTCCTGGGAGTGGGCGTCACGGGGCTCGCGGACTACACGCAGGAGGACCTCTTCGCGCAAGCGCAGGCCCAGGCGGAGGCCGAGGCGCGGGCCGAGGCCACGGAGGCACCGGAGACGCAGCAGGAGACGGAGGAGGAGCGGGGCGGGGAGGCCGTGGCGCAGCCCATGGCCGAGGCGGGGGTGGAGCCGGCCGTTCCGGCCGAGCGGCGGTGGGCCGCGGGGCACGACGTGCGGCATGCCGAGTACGGGTACGGCTGGGTGCAGGGCAGTGGCCTGGGGCGGGTCACGGTGCGCTTCGAGACGCCCGAGTCGACCATGCCGGGGCGGGTGCGGACGTTCCGTACGGATGATCCGGCGCTCGAGCCCGCGGAGCCGTTGCCCCTGGTGGCGGCTCCCGGGGCGGTGGAGCCGCGGTGACGCCGGGGGCGCCTGTCCCGCCGGGGTCACCTGGGCTGCCGCGCGGGTGTCAGGGTTTCTCCTGCCCCGCGATGTTGCCGAAGTCCTTGTCCGGTGGTGGTGTGGACGGCGGAGGCGTGATGTCCAGGCCGTAATGGTGGTAGAGCTGCAGTTCCTGTTCGGGGGAGAGGTGGCGGCCCACGCCGAAATCGGGGGCGTCCTTGATCAGTGAGCGCTCGAAGGGGATGTGCAGGGTGCCGTCGCTCCTGAGCTCGCTCGGTTCCAGGGGGACGAAGGTGTCCCGGCTGAACAGGCCCGTGCGTATGGCGGCCCACTCCGGGGCGCCGGTCGCGTCGTCGAGATAGACCTCGTCGATCGTGCCGATCTTGGCCCCGTTCCGGTCGAACGCCTTCCGGCCGATCAAATTGCGCGGATCGATGTCGGTCTGCACGGGCCCTCCAACTGGTCGAGGCTTGTCGAAGTGGGGCGTAACTCATCCTCGTTCGTTCGCAATCACTACGAAAGAGCACTTCGGGGCAGGTGGCCACTCGAGGGAACGGTCACGGTCCTCGCTGGTAGGCTGGCGCTTGGCTGCTGACCCCGTGCGGGAGAGCTCTCCGGTCGAGACACCGGAGGCGCCGAAGGAGCAACTCCTCCCCGGAATCTCTCAGGCCCCTGTACCGCACGGACGAGGTCACTCTGGAAAGTAGGGCGGGCGTCGGGCGGGCACGTCCGGTCCCCTTCCTCACCGACGGTGAAAGCCGGTACGGCGCCTCTCGCGGGGCACGGACCGGTGAAACTCTCAGGTTGAGATGACAGAGGGGGAGGCCGTCCGGGTACCCGCGCCGTGGTGCCCCTCGCAGGTCGCGTCAGACCAGGAGGCCTCCGCAATGACCGCCACACCTCGTATCCCGCTCTCCCAGCTCGAACAGGGCATTCCCTTCGAGCAGCGGCACATCGGTCCCGATGTGGAAGCACGGGCCAAGATGCTCGCGCAGGTCGGGTACGGCTCGCTCGACGAGCTCACCGCGGCCGCCGTGCCGGATGTGATCAAGAACGCCGAGGCGCTGAACCTGCCCGGGGCGCGCACCGAGGCCGAGGTGCTCGCCGAGCTGCGCTCCCTCGCCGACCGTAACCAGGTCCTCGATTCCATGATCGGGCTCGGTTACTACGGGACCTTCACGCCGCCGGTGATCCTGCGGAACGTGATGGAGAACCCCGCGTGGTACACCGCTTACACGCCGTACCAGCCCGAGATCTCCCAGGGCCGCCTCGAGGCGCTGCTCAACTTCCAGACCGTCGTCGCCGAGCTGACGGGGCTGCCCACCTCCGGCGCCTCGCTGCTCGACGAGGGGACCGCGGCCGCCGAGGCCATGGCGCTGTCGCGGCGCATGGGCAAGGTCAAGGACGGTGTCTTCCTCGTCGACGCCGACGCGTTGCCGCAGACCATCGCCGTGATCCAGACGCGTGCCGAGCCGACCGGTGTCGAGGTCGTCGTCGCCGATCTGAGCGAGGGCATCCCGGCCGAGGTCGCCGAGCGCGGTGTCGTCGGCGTGCTGATCCAGTACCCCGGCGCCTCGGGTGCCGTACGCGACATAAAGCCGCTCATCGAGCAGGCCCACGAGCTCGGCGCCATCGTCTCCGTCGCCGCCGACCTGCTGGCCCTGACGCTGCTGACCTCGCCCGGTGAGCTCGGCGCCGACATCGCCGTCGGCACGACGCAGCGCTTCGGCGTCCCGATGGGCTTCGGCGGCCCGCACGCCGGTTACATGGCGGTGCGCGAGAAGTTCGCGCGCAGCCTGCCGGGGCGGCTCGTCGGCGTCTCCGTGGACGCGGACGGCAACAAGGCCTACCGGCTCGCGCTGCAGACGCGTGAGCAGCACATCCGCCGCGAGAAGGCCACCAGCAACATCTGCACCGCTCAGGTGCTGCTCGCCGTGATGGCCGGAATGTACGCCGTCTATCACGGGCCGGAGGGACTCAAGGCCATCGCGCGGCGTACCCACCGCTACGCGACCGTGCTGGCCGCGGGGCTCACCGCGGGCGGGGTCGAGGTCGTGCACGGCGCGTACTTCGACACGCTGACCGTGCGGGTGCCCGGCAGGGCCGAGGCGCTCGTCGCGGCGGCCCGCGAGGGTGGCGTCAACATCCACCAGGTCGACGCCGACCACGTCTCCCTGGCCTGCGACGAGACCACCACGCGCAAGCAACTGACCGCGATCTGGGGCGCGTTCGGGGTCGAGGCCGACATCGAGGCGCTCGACGCCCGGACCGAGGACTCGCTCCCCGCGGAGCTGCTGCGCGGCGACGAGTACCTCACGCACCCCGTCTTCCACCAGTACCGCTCCGAGACCGCCATGCTGCGTTACCTGCGCAAGCTGGCCGACCGCGACTACGCGCTCGACCGCGGCATGATCCCGCTGGGCTCCTGCACCATGAAGCTCAACGCGACCACCGAGATGGAGCCAGTCACCTGGCCCGAGTTCGGACAGCTGCACCCCTTCGCGCCCGCCCAGCAGGCGCAGGGCTATCTGACGCTCATCCGTGAGCTGGAGGAGCGGCTCGCCGAGGTCACCGGGTACGACAAGGTCTCGCTGCAGCCCAACGCCGGTTCGCAGGGCGAGCTCGCCGGACTGCTCGCCGTGCGCGGCTACCACCGCGCCAACGGCGACGAGCAGCGCACCGTCTGCCTCATCCCGTCGTCCGCGCACGGCACCAACGCCGCGAGCGCCGTGATGGCCGGCATGAAGGTCGTCGTCGTGAAGACCAGCGACGACGGCGAGATCGACGTCGAGGACCTGCGCGCCAAGATCGAGAAGCACCGCGACGAACTGTCCGTGCTCATGATCACCTACCCGTCCACGCACGGTGTCTTCGAGGAGCACGTCGCCGACATCTGCGCCCAGGTGCACGAGGCGGGCGGCCAGGTCTACGTCGACGGGGCGAACCTCAACGCCCTGGTGGGCCTCGCCCAGCCCGGCAAGTTCGGCGGCGACGTCTCGCACCTGAACCTGCACAAGACCTTCTGCATCCCGCACGGCGGCGGTGGCCCCGGCGTCGGCCCGGTCGGTGTGCGCGAGCACCTCGCGCCGTACCTGCCCAACCACCCGCTGCAGCCCGCCGCGGGACCCGAGACCGGCGTCGGTCCGATCTCCGCGGCGCCGTGGGGCTCGGCCGGAATCCTGCCGATCTCCTGGGCGTACGTACGCCTCATGGGCGGTGAGGGGCTCAAGCGCGCCACGCAGGTCGCGGTGCTCTCCGCGAACTACATCGCCAAGCGTCTCGAGCCGCACTACCCGGTGCTCTACACCGGCCCCGGCGGGCTCGTCGCGCACGAGTGCATCATCGATCTGCGCCCGCTGAGCAAGGCGACCGGTGTCAGCGTCGACGACATCGCCAAGCGGCTCATCGACTACGGCTTCCACGCGCCGACCATGTCGTTCCCGGTCGCGGGGACGCTGATGATCGAGCCGACCGAGAGCGAGGACCTGGTCGAGATCGACCGGTTCTGCGAGGCGATGATCAGCATTCGCGCGGAGATCGAGAAGGTCGGCGGCGACTGGCCCGCCGATGACAACCCGCTGCGCAACGCCCCGCACACCGCGGCGGCGCTCGGCGGTGAGTGGGAGCACGCGTACAGCCGCGAGGAGGCCGTGTTCCCGGCCGGCGTGGTGGCCGCCGACAAGTACTGGCCGCCGGTGCGCCGCATCGACCAGGCGTACGGCGACCGGAACCTGGTCTGCTCCTGCCCGCCGCTGGATGCGTACGAGGACTGATATCGGGGCCTCGAACATGCGTGGGGGCCGGTCCGGAGGTTTGTCTCTCCGGGTCGGCCCCTTTGTTGTCCTTTTGCCCGTGCCGTGCTGCCGTCGCTTCAGGCCGCGGTCACCAGCGGTCGATGCGGCGCGATGATCTGGCCGTCCGGCAGCAGCTCACCGGTGTCCTCGAAGAGGAGGACGCCGTTGCACAGCAGGCTCCAGCCCTGCTCCGGGTGGCTCGCCATGAGGAGCGCGGCTTCCCGGTCTGCGGAGTCGGCTGTCGGGCACGGTGGTTGGTGCTGGCACATGGATGGGTTCTTTCGCTGTGATGTGATGGCTGTGACGTCTGCCTTGCGGCTCGATGCGGTGTTCATAACCGCCCCCCGTTGAGTCGGTCCGTTCCCAGTGTTGCCCTACGGGCGTCAATCCGCAGGGATTTGGCGGCAGCGCTCCTTACTGCTTAATGACGTATCACCCGCCCGGACGGTTCAGCCCAACTGCACTGTCTCTTCGGGTGGTTCGGGGTGGTCATACCGGGCTAGTCCGTATGGGCACCCCACGCGCCGAGCCCCGCGGCCTGGGCGGCGGCGGGGCACGGAGACGTACGGCGAGGTCAGGCGGGCGAGCCGAGCAGCGGTGCCGGCGTCATGCGGTGCGTGAGGACCTTCAGGAGCTCCGTGGCGCGGTGCGGGTGGTGCGCCGCGATGCCCGGGGGCGCGGGCGCGAGGGGCACGAGGACGTCCGAGGGCGCGAGAGGACCGTCCGCGCCGTCCGCGGTGCAGTCGCCGTGCAACCAGAGTGTCAGCATGTAAAGCTCGGGTACGGACAACAGTCGTGGTTGGTACGGCATTGGCATCGCTTCGGCATGACGGAGGGCGCGTTCCGTGGACGCTATGTACGGACCTTCGAAGAAGTGCGAGAAGGTCCACCCGTCAGGCGTCAGCATCGTGTCCGCCGCGGCGACGGCTCGCTCGCCCGTGCGGATCAAGAAGCGCCACCCCGCGAGCCGGGTGGGTGCGGTGCCCGCCGGGGTGATCCGGTCAAGTACGTGGACGGGCAACGGGAGTTCGGGGCTGACGGGTCCCTGCACGGCACGCAGGGACGGGGTGCGGGCTTCGCGTACGGCGGTGGGTGAACCGAGTGCCGCGAGGACGCTGCGCAGGGCGGGCGCGGGAGCCGGGGGGACTTGCAGCGGCATGATGGGTCGCCTCTCTCATTCGACAGGCACAGTGGAACGAGGACAGGTGCGGACGTCGCTGTCTGCTCCGGGGTCAGAGGGGCGGGGGCTGGGGACCGCGAGCGCCAACTCTCTGCCTCGTTCGCGGAGTTTATACGACACGTGTTCAGGCAGTGTTTCGTCTAACCGCACCCGATATTGCCTGCAAGGCGTTATCCGGTCGCCATTTTGCGGACTTTAACCCGATTCTGGAAGAGTCCGGACGTTTGACCTCGGCCGCTTTCCCCGCAGCGGTCGGCCGATTCTCGTCGGTGTTTTTCACCAGGCGTCGATGCGAGGATTCCCCGGCGCACCCCATGCCCGGTGAATGTGCCGCTCGGACTTGGCGTCGAGCGTACTGGGCCAGGGGCATGTGCGGGGCGTTATCGATCACATTGCAGGGCATCATCCACCGAGACACCGCGGCCGGATCATTGGCTGCCCATCCGAGGAGGGGACGCTTCGATGGGGGAGAAGGTCGTAGCAGGAACGTTTGATCTGGCCGAGCGGCGCCGGTACAGGGACAAGCTCAAGGAGTGTCTGACGGGGCTGCGGAGGCTGTTGGACGAGGAGCGGTTCGACCGGCCCAAGAATCTGATGGGCGTGGAGATCGAACTGAATCTCGCGGGGCCCGACGGCATGCCGAGAATGCTGAATGCCGAAGTTCTCGAACGGATCGCGAGCCGGGACTTCCAGACGGAACTCGGAATGTTCAATCTTGAAGTCAATATCGCACCGCACCGATTGGGCGGACGTGTTCTCGACCGACTTGCCGAAGAGCTGCGCACCGGCCTCGCCTATGCCCACCGAAAAGCGAACGAGGTGAACGCCGGCATCGTGATGATCGGCATTCTGCCGACACTCGCACACCACGACCTGGTCTCGGGAAACCTTTCCGACGTCGACCGTTACGCGCTCCTCAACGACCAGATCGTCGCCGCGCGCGGCGAGGAATTCGTCCTGGACATCCAGGGCGTGGAGCGGCTCACCTGCACGTCCGCCTCGATCGCGCCCGAAGCGGCGTGCACCTCGGTGCAGTTGCACCTCCAGGTCACCCCGGGCAGGTTCGCCGACGTGTGGAACGCGGCCCAGGCCGTCGCCGCGGCGCAGGTCGCCGTCGGCGCCAACGCGCCGTTCCTGTTCGGCCGTGAGCTGTGGCGCGAGTCGCGGCCCCCGCTGTTCCTGCAGTCCACCGACACCCGCCCGCCCGAACTGCAGGCGCAGGGGGTGCGGCCGCGGACCTGGTTCGGCGAGCGCTGGATCAGCGACGCGTACGAGCTCTTCGAGGAGAACCTGCGCTACTTCCCCGCGCTGCTTCCCCTCGTGGACGACGAGGACCCGCTGGCCGTGCTCGACGACGGCCGGGTGCCGCAGCTCGCCGAACTCGTCCTGCACAACGGCACCGTGTACCGCTGGAACCGCCCCGTGTACGGCATCGCGGGCGGCGTCCCGCACCTGCGGGTGGAGAACCGTGTCCTGCCCGCCGGCCCCACCGTCACCGACGTCATCGCCAACGCCGCCTTCTACTACGGCGTCGTACGCGCCCTCGCCGAGGAACCCCGGCCCGTGTGGACCCGGCTGCCCTTCGACGCCGCCGCCCGCAACTTCGACACCGCGTGCCGCGACGGCATCGAGGCCCGGCTGCAGTGGCCGCGGCGGGGCAGGTCGGGCGGGCTCGTGGAGCTGCCGGCGGTCGCCCTCGTACGCGACGAGCTGTTGCCGCTGGCCGCGGCCGGGCTTGACGCGTGGGGCGTGGAGCCCGCGGACCGGGACTTCTACCTCGGCGTCATCGAGGAGCGGTGCAGGCGCCGGGTCAACGGCGCGTCCTGGCAGGCGGCCACCTACCACCAGGCCCTGGAGACCGGGCTCGAACGCGAGGCCGCCCTCGCCGCGACCACCCGGCGCTACGCCGAGCTGATGCACGCGGGCGACCCGGTGCACACCTGGCCGGTGGGGCTGCCGGAGCCGGCCGTCCTGAGCTGAGGCGCAGGGGGCGGGCTCAGCCGTGGCTGCCCGCCTCCATGATGGCCTTGAGGATGACCGCGTGGATCTGCGCCGGGTCGTCGACCTGATGGCCCGATCCGCCGGTCGCCTCCGCGATCTGCACGACCTCCTCCTTGTCCGCGTTCGGACCGACCGCGATGGCGATGAGCGGCACCGGGCGCTTGGGGTCGGCGAGGTTCTCCAGCTGTGCGATGAGGTTGCTGCGCGCGATGGAGCCGGGGTCCTGGTTCGCGCCGTCCGTGAGGACCACCAGCGCGTTGAACTTGCCGCGGGCGTAGGTGGACGTGGCTTCCTTGTACGCCGCCAGCGTGGTGTCGTACAGGCCGGTCGCGCCGCCCGGGATGGGGGCCAGGTCGCCGAAGGCCTCGGAGACCTTGTCCCGCTGGGTGCCCTCGCCCTTGCGGTCGCCCAGCCGTTCGGTGGGCACGAGCTTGCGGTAGTCGCGTTCGCCGTCCAGGAGAGTCGCGAACTCCCAGAGGCCGATCTCGTCCTCGTCGGTGAACCCCGCGAGTGCCTGGAGCAGCGAGGACTTGGTGATCTCCATCCGGGTCTGGCCCCGGCCCGGCACGAACTCGCCCATGGAGTCCGAGACGTCGACGACCGTGCTGATCCGGGCGCTCTGGACGGTGATCGTCCACATGCCGAGCGTCTCCTGGAGGTCCTTCTCAGAGGGCGGCTCGCTCGCCTCGTCGCCGTACGGCTGGGGAGTGCGGCCGCCGGCCGCCGTGACGAGCTTCTCCGACGGGGCCTCGGCGCCGGTCCTGAAGCCGTGCTTCTCCAGGATCGCGCGGCCCGCCTCATCGCTGAACAGGGTCATGAAGCGCAGGGCGGCGCGGCTCTGGTCCGTGGACAGCTCGTCCTCCTGGACCAGGGTGTAGGGGTAGTCGAGGCGCGGTGAGCCGTCCTTCGGATAGAACATGTCCAGGCTGTTCTCCTCGCCCGCCGTCGCGTTGTGCTTGTACGCGGCCTGCTCGGAGAGGATCAGCGCGTGGTTGCGGCGCGGATTGCCCTGTTCGGTGCCGGAGGAGTCGCGGGCCAGGGTGTCCAGGAGCTGGCCGTCGCTGTCGGAGGTGCGCGCGGACAGTGCCTTGGCCATCGCTGCCGCCTGGGTGTCGCCGTCCTTGCCGCCCGACTTCTTCGCCGACGCGCTCAGCTTCGTGAGCGCGAGCAGGCCGGTCGCGCTGCGCGCGGGATCGGCGGCGCCGAGCCGCAGCTTGTCGCCTTTCATCGCCGCGCCCGCCAACTCCGGCCAGCTGTACGTCTTCTTGGGCCAGCCCAGGGTCTCGGCCGCAGCGGGGACCATGGCCATGCCAACCGGGGAGGAGGCTATGTTCCCCGCGGGTGAGACCCTGTCCCGCTCGCCGCCCAGGCCTACGCGCTGCAGCCACAGTTCGGAGTCCGGCACCCACACGTCGTACGCCGGAGTGCCTTTGCCCGTCCGCAGTTCGTCGGCGACCTTGTACGAATCACGGGCGCTCACCCGTACGTCGATGCAGGCGCCATCCGACGTGATTTCCTTCTCGCGCGCGTCGTCGGCCGCCGCGCGCAGGGCGGGAGCGATGTCGGGGGCGGCCACGACGTCCACCTCCACCGTGTCCTCACGGCACGAACCGCCGAAGCTCAGCAGGTCGCTGCGGACCGCGACCGCCGTGCCCGCCGCGACCGTCAGGACGAGTGCCGTCGCGATGGCCACGGTGCGGCCGCGGGTGCGTGGCCGAGGGTCGGGTGCGTCCGTCCCGTACGCATCGGGCAAGCTGTGACGTCCCATGGCGGTGGTGCCCCTCCTTGAATGATGAAGCAAGGAAAGAGGGGGTGGCATGACCGCAGTCGGCGTCCGTCCCCCTCGGCCTGTCGCGCACGATCTTCGTAACTTCTTTCGAGACCCTAGCGGGGCGGAGATGGGGATGAGGCGGGATTACTCAACTGGAGGCGGAGTGCAAGCGGAGTCCGGGCCGTTGGCCGGTTCTTTTCGGGGCGAGGGGCCATCGCGACGGATCCTGAGGGACGAGACGCTGCTCGTCCTGGCGCTCTCACTGGGCGCGAGCGGTGTGTCCGCGCTGATCAGCTTTGTCGGATCGGTCACCAAACCGGGTGGTCTGAAGGATCAGGCGGCGACCATGAACGCCTCGGCCGCTCCGGGGCGCCCCTGGCTTGATCTCGCGTGGCAACTGTTCGGGATCTCGACCGCGTTGGTGCCGGTGGCGCTGGTCGCGCACTTTTTGATCCGGGAGGGCGCGGGGCTGCGCACGATCGGCTTCGACCGGAGCCGGCCGTGGCCGGACCTGGGGCGCGGGGCGGCGATCGCCGCGGTGATCGGCAGTACCGGCATCGCGTTCTATCTGGCCGCGCGAGGACTCGGGTTCAACCTGACGGTGGTGCCGGAGGATCTGCCCGACGTCTGGTGGAAGTACCCGGTGCTCGTGCTCTCCGCGGTGCAGAACGCGGTGCTCGAGGAAGTGATCGTCGTCGGCTATCTGCTGCGCAGGTTCGGGCAGTTGGGGTGGACGCCGATGGCCGCGCTGGTCGGCAGCTCGGTGCTGCGCGGCTCCTACCACCTCTATCAGGGCATCGGCGGGTTCATCGGGAACATGGCGATGGGGGTGGTCTTCGTGCTCCTGTACCGGCGGTGGGGGCGGGTCGGGCCACTGGTGGTGGCGCATTCCTTGTTGGATATCGGGGCGTTCGTGGGGTACTCGCTGCTTGCGGGGAAGGTGGGGTGGCTGCCGACGCCCTAGGGGCGGGCGGTCGGCGGGCATGACTGTGGGGACGTACGAGCTGGGTCGTACGTCCCCACAGTCGCGTCAGGCGTACAGGTCGCCCTCGATGACGGTGACCGCGCGGCCCGTCAGGAGGGTGCGGTCGCCGCGCAGCTCCGTGCGGACGAGGCCGCTGCGGGCCGAGGCCTGCAGGCCGGTGAGTTCCGTGCGGCCCAGGCGCTCGGACCAGAAGGGGGCCAGGGCCGTGTGGGCGCTGCCGGTCACCGGGTCCTCGTCGATGCCGACGCGCGGGAAGAAGCAGCGGGACACGAAGTCGTAGCCGCGGGTGGGGTCCTCGGCTTGTGCGGTGGCGATGATGCCGCGCTCGGAGTGCCGGATGAGGGCCTTGTGGTCCGGGGTGAGGGCGCGCACCGTCTTCTCGTCGGCGAGCTCGACCAGCAGGTCACCGAGGCTGGCCCCCGCGTCGAACACCGCGAGCGGCTCGGCGCCGAGTGCCTCGGCCACGCCGTCGGGGATCGCGGCCGGGGTGAGCGGGGCGGTCGGGAAGTCCATGGTGATGGTGCCGTCGGCGTGCGCGGTCGTGGTCAGGACTCCGCTGCGGGTGGCGAACCGTACGGGGCCTTCGGCGGCGCCGGTGGCCTGCAGTACGTGGGCGGTGGCGAGCGTGGCGTGGCCGCAGAGGTCGACCTCGGTGGCGGGCGTGAACCAGCGCAGCGCCCAGTCGGCCTCGCCGCCCGAGGGGAGGCGGTGCGCGAAGGCGGTCTCGGCGTGATTGACCTCGGTGGCCACGTTCTGCAGCCAGGCGTCATCGGGAAAGGCGTCGAGGAGGAGGACGCCCGCGGGGTTGCCCGAGAAGGGCCGGTCGGTGAAGGCGTCGACGACGCGGATGCGGTGGGAGGACTGAGAAGTCGGCATGCCGTCGACGCTAGCGGGCCAATGCAGGGACAGGACAAGGCCAATCGGGGGTGGGTGGCCCGATTGAGGGAGGCGTTGGGGGGCCGGTCTGTGTCTCGGAGGGGATGGGCGGAGGGAAGGGTTGCCAGACGAACTGTTCCGATATATCGTTGAGGCATCGCGACTGATCAACGATGGCGCGATAGATCACCTACGAGACATGTAGAGAAGGAGTGGTTGTCATGCGTTCCCACGGTTACGAACACGAGCACGGACGTGGAAAGTGCGGCCCCGGTCACGAGGGCCGCGGTGGTTTCGAGGGGCGGCGCGCGGCGTTCGGTCCCTTCGGGCCCGGCTTCGGCGGCCCCGGTGGGCCCGGCGGCCCCTGGGGCGGTCGCGGCGGCAGGGGCGGTCCGCGAGGCAGGGCGAGGCGCGGTGACGTACGCGCGTCGATCCTGGCTCTCCTGAAGGACCGGCCGATGCACGGCTACGAGATGATCCAGGAGATCGCCGAGCGCAGCGGCGGGGCGTGGAAGCCCAGCCCCGGTTCGGTCTACCCGACCCTCCAGCTCCTGGAGGACGAGGGCCTGATCAGCAGCGCGAGCGAGGGCGGCAAGAAGCTCTTCTCGCTCACCGACGCCGGGCGCACCGCGGCCGACGAAGGTCCCGACGCGCCCTGGGAAGAGGCCGGGCGTGGCGTCGACTGGGAAGCGCTGGGCGAGATCCGGCAGGCCGGTTTCGGTCTGATGGAGGCGTTCGGCCAGGTCTGGAAGACCGGCAGCAAGGAGCAGCGCGAGAAGGCCGTCACGGTCATCAACGACGCCCGCAAGAAGCTGTACCTGATCCTCGCCGATGAGGACTGAGGTGGTGGGGATCGATGATCCCCACTGCCGCTGAGGCGCCCCGCACTTCACGTGTGGGGCGCCTTCTTGTGTGTCGGAGCGGCGAAAGTGCGGATGTGTGGGGCGGTTCAGGTCACCAGGCCCGCCAGTTTGCGCAGCGACTCGTTCAGGGCCGCCGTCGCCGAATCCTTGAGCTTGCCCGCCATCAGGGACACCGCCGCGCCCGTGAACTCACCGTCGATGCGTACATTCGTCGCGTCCCCCTCAGGGGAGAGGGAGTAACGGGTGCCGACCGTGACGCCCATCGGGCCCTTGCCCTTGATCGCCAGCGTGCGCTCGCGCGTCAGCTCCTCGACCGTCCAGTTGACCTCGGCGGGGAAGCCCATCAGCTTCATGTTCTCCTCGAACGTGCCGCCCTCCTCCAGGGTGGCGGGGGCGCCCTTCGGGAAACTCGTGTGCGTGGCGTTCCACTCGCCGTACGAGGAGAAGTCGGTGAGTTGGGCCCAGACCTTCTCCGCGGGCGCCTCGATCCGTGCTTCCGCGCTGACTTCGGCCATGCGACGACCCCTTTTCCTCGGGCGCTGCGGCGGGGCGCAGCTATGGTGTCGCGGAACGTAGCCGCAGGGCCCGGAACATTCAATACTGATGAACCGTCAGATGTTGTGGACACTCCGGCGAGGCCGCCCGCGACCAGGTCAGGTACTGTGGCCATCCCCGCGACGGACGCGGGAAGACGGACCCAGGAGGTGAGACCCATTACCGCAGCAGCAGGTCGGGTGCTCCCCCTTCGCGACCGCGCGGTTCACCCGGCATAGGTGACCGAGGGAGCCCCACAAGGCGTCCCGAAAGGTTTCTCTTCGCATGTCGGCTTCCTCTTTCTCCTCTTCTCCGTCGGCGTCATCCGCGGCATCGCCCATAGCGGCCCTCATCCCTTCCGCCATCGTCGCCAGGCTGCGCGCCGCCGGCTGTGTCTTCGCCGAGGACGAGGCGGAGTTGCTTGTCGACACCGCGCGCGACCCCGCCGAACTCGCCGCCATGGTCGAGCGGCGCGTCATCGGGCATCCCCTCGAACACGTCCTTGGCTGGGCGGAGTTCCGCGGTCTGCGGATCGCCGTGGACGAGGGGGTCTTCGTGCCCCGCAGGCGCACCGAGTTCCTCGTGCAGCAAGCCGCCGCCCTCGCCGGGCCCGGGGCCGTCGTCGTCGACCTGTGCTGCGGCTCGGGGGCCCTCGGGGCCGCGCTCGGCGCCGCGGTCGACGGGATCGAGCTGCACGCCGCCGACATCGACCCCGCCGCCGTGCGCTGCGCACGGCGGAACGTCGCCGACGTGGGGGGCCGGGTCTACGAGGGCGATCTCTACGAGCCGTTGCCCACCGACCTTCGCGGCCGTGTCGGCGTA
The DNA here is from genome assembly GCF_053607685.1 of Streptomyces sp. NPDC055099. Lineage (NCBI taxonomy): Bacteria > Bacillati > Actinomycetota > Actinomycetes > Kitasatosporales > Streptomycetaceae > Streptomyces > Streptomyces sp. NPDC055099. Next base: position 23,113 of record NZ_JBSGUA010000006.1, read on the forward strand.
CTCCTGGCGAACGTCCCCTACGTACCCACCGAAGAGGTCGGTCTGCTGCCGCCGGAAGCCCGTGTCCACGAGGCGCGTGTGGCGCTCGACGGCGGGGCGGACGGTCTCGACGTGCTGCGGCGGGTGACCGCCGACGCCGCACGCTGGCTGGCTCCCGGCGGCAGCCTGCTGTTCGAGACGAGCGAGCGTCAGGTGCCGTATGCGCTGGACGCGGTCGCCGACGGAGGTCTCGTGCCGCGGTCGGTGAGCGACCAGGAGATGTACGCGACGGTCGTCATCGGGACGCGGCCCGCGTAGGGCGCGGGCGGCGCCGGTCACGCGGGCCGGCGTCAGCCCACCCTGCTTATCTCCGCCGCGTCGAAGAGATCGCACGCCCTGGGGAACGGGCCTTCGTCGTGGCAGTGCCAGGCATCCCAGAAAAGGTCGGCGGGCAACGCGTTTTCGGGTGCGTACACCCGGTACACGTACTGTCTGCCGTCGATCGCCGGCAGCGCGACCATCCAGCACCTGCGCTCCATGCCTGAAAGACGAGTGACCGGTGTGCCGTGGTTGCGTGCCCGGCGCGAATCAAGGCGGCGCGCGCCCCTCGGGGAAGAACAGCCAGATCTCATCCGTAAGGAGGAGAAGCCGCTCATGCGTACCCAACCTGTGTCGGACGCGAAGATGCTTCCCGCCGCCGATGACGCCGTACTCGGGGGCTGATGGGGTGGAAGATGTGCAAAGCCGTACCCCGCAGGGCGCCGAGCCCGGCCCGACCCGCGCAGAGACCGACTCCCGACTGAGCGCCGCACTGGTGTCCGTGGTGGTCGGCGCGCGCCGGCGTGCGGTGCGCGACGGGGACCGCCAGATCGACACCGCGCATCTGCTGCACTCCCTCCTGGAGACCGACCCGGAGGTGCGGGCCGCCTTCGATCAGGGAGCGCAGGTGGTGCGGCTGCTGGGTTATCTCGTTCAGCGCAGCATCGGATACGGCCTGCAGTGGCAGGGGACCGTCGAGGACTCCGGAGCGGTGCCGATGGTGCGGGAGGGCAACGCCGCTCCCGGCAAGGAGACGGGCTGGTCGCCGTCCGCGAGCGCCGCCATGGAGGCGGCCATCGAGCGGGCCGACCGTCGCGGCGAACCGCAGGCCCTCGGCGTGGACCTCCTCGCGGCGCTCGTCGCCGATCCGGACTGCCGCGCCGTCGAGGTCCTGGGACGGGCCGGGGCCGACCCGCAAGGGATACTCCGGCGGCTCGACGGCGATCCACGCACCGGGACGTCCGGCGACGTGTTCGCCGATCCGTATACGGAGACGTCCGCCGACCCGTACGCGGAGACGTCCGCCGATTGAGACAGGGCCTATCGGGGGTGACGCTCATGACACCTCCTGTCATGATGTGCCGGTGCAAGCGTCTCAGGGGAATCAGACCGGCTCGCGGCTGAGCCGAGGGAGAGGCGTCGGCCTGGGGCTCGCCCTAGTGTCGGCGGTCGCCTTCGGCGGCTCGGGCGTGGCGGCCAAGCCGCTGATCGAGGCGGGCCTCGACCCGCTCCACGTCGTGTGGCTGCGGGTGGCGGGCGCCGCCCTCGTCATGCTGCCGGTCGCCTGGCGCCACCGCGGGCTGCTGCTGCGCAGGCCCGCGCTCCTGCTCGGCTTCGGTCTGCTTGCCGTGGCCGGTGTCCAGGCCTTCTACTTCGCGGCGATCTCCCGTATCCCCGTCGGTGTCGCGCTCCTTGTCGAGTACCTCGCGCCCGCGCTCGTCCTGGGCTGGGTGCGCTTCGTGCAGCGGCGGCCCGTGACGCGCGCGGCCGCGGTGGGCGTGGTGCTCGCGGTCGGCGGGCTCGCCTGCGTCGTCGAGGTGTGGGCGGGGCTGAGCTTCGACGCCGTGGGGCTGCTCCTCGCGCTGGGCGCCGCGTGCTGCCAGGTCGGCTACTTCGTCCTGTCCGACCAGGGCAGCGACGCCGGCGACGACGCTCCCGACCCGCTCGGCGTCATCGCGTACGGACTGCTGATCGGCACCGTGGTGCTGACCGTCGTGGCGCGCCCCTGGGGCATGGACTGGTCGGTGCTCGCCGGGAACGCGGAGATGGACGGCACGGCCGTGCCCGGGTGGGCGCTCATCGCCTGGGTCGTGCTCCTCGCGACCGTCGTGGCGTACGTCACCGGGGTGCTCTCGGTGCGTCGGCTCTCGCCGCAGGTTGCGGGCGTCGTGGCCTGTCTGGAAGCGGTCATCGCCACCGTGCTCGCCTGGGTGATGCTGGGCGAGCATCTGTCGGCGCCGCAGATCATCGGGGGCGCGGTCGTGCTCGCGGGCGCGTTCATCGCCCAGTCGTCCACGCCGACCAAGCCCCCGGAGGGGCCCACCGCGGGCGGTCGGCCGGGGGCGGAAGAGCGGTTGTCGTCGACCGGTACCGCCGTCTAGGGTGCTGATCATGCATTCACGCGCGCTCGTTCTTCCGCCCCCGGCCGCTTAGGCGCGGGCACTTCACGGATCACACCCGGCGGTTGCCGGGTGGAACGACGCTGCCCGCAGACGGAGCCAGGGACCTTCTTTCTTCTTTCTGCGGAGAACTCACGTGTCGAATGTGTCGACTGTGTCGACTTCTGTCTCCGGCCTGTCCGTCGGACGAGGCCTCTTCTATCTGATCGTCGCCGGTACGGCCTGGGGCACCGCCGGTGCCGCCGCCGCGCTGGTCTTCGACCTCAGTGACATGGGACCGGTCAGCCTGTCCTTCTGGCGTTGTGCGGGCGGCTTCGTGCTGCTCTTCGCCGTCCGCGTGATGCGCTCGCGCCGGCGGTCCGCCGCTGCCGGTGCCGCCTCGGGCGCGGGTGCGCCGCTGCGGCGCAGGCTGCCCCGGATCGTGGCGACCGGCGTGGCCCTCGCCGTGTTCCAGACCGCCTACTTCGCGGCCGTCGAGTCGACCGGACTCGCGGTCGGCACCGTGGTCACGATGGGGGCCGGGCCCGTCCTCATCGCGCTCGGGGCGCGGTTCACCATGGGCGAGCGGCTCGGGCTCGGCGGTGTCGTCGCGGTGGCCGGTGCGCTTGCCGGGCTCGTGGTGCTGGTCCTCGGCAGCGGTGGCGCGAGCGTGCGTCCCGTGGGCGTCGGGTGGGGGCTGGTCTCGGCGGCCGCGTACGCCACGATGACGCTGCTCACGCGGTGGTGGGGGCGGGACGGGGGCACCGACTCGTCCGACACGACGGTCTGGTCGTTCGCCGTGGTGTCCGTCTGCCTGCTGCCGCTCGCCGCGGTGGAGGGGCTCGTCCCGCACACCGCGGAACCGGCGCGGATGGGTCTGTACCTGCTGTACATCGTGGTGATCCCGACCGCGGTCGCCTACGCCCTGTACTTCGCGGGCGCCGCGGTCATCCGGTCCGCGACGGTCTCCGTGATCACGCTCCTCGAACCGTTGAGCGCGGCGGTCATCGCGGTGGTGCTGCTCGGCGAGGAGCTGACCGTGTCGACCGTGCTCGGCACCCTGCTGATGCTGGCCGCGGTGACGGGGCTCGCGGGGGCGGAGACGGTTGCTGCGCGGCGGGGGGTGGTGGTGCGTGAGCCGCGGCTGGAGCTGGTTTAGGGGGCTCTCGGGGGCTTTGCCGGGGGCCGGTTCCTGAGCTGCGTGTTGCGTCTGCCGGCCCGTGGGGTTGTTCGCGCAGTTCCCCGCGCCCCTTAACGGCACTTCCCTGCGGGCCCGGTGGGGGTTGGCCGCGCAGTTCCCCGCGCCCCTTACGGGGCGCTTCTCTGCGGGCCGGTGGGGGTTGGCCGCGCAGTTCCTCGCGCCCCTTGCGGGGCACCCCCCCCGCAGGGGTGGGGCGGCGTCAGAGTTCGATCAAGTAGTCGGGTACCTCGATGTCGGGTGCCAAGTCGGGGGACGGGACGAGCGGGTCGTGGCCCTTGCGCAGCGGGACGACTCCGGCCCAGTGCGGGAGGCCGAGGTCTTCGGGGTCGTCGTTCGGGCCGCCGGTGCGCACCTTGGCGGAGACCGCGGCGAGGTCGAGGCTCAGTACGGCGGTCGCCGCGAGCTCCTTCGCGTTCGCGGGGCGGGAGTCGGCGGAACGGCCCGGCACGACGTGGTCGACGAGCGCGTCGAGGGCGGCCCGCTTCTCCTCGGGGTCCGTGACCTGGTGGGCAGTGCCGTGGATCACCACGGAGCGGTAGTTGATCGAGTGGTGGAAGGCCGACCTGGCGAGGACCAGGCCGTCGACGTGGGTGACGGTCAGGCAGACCGCGAGACCCGGGTCCTCTTCCTGCCGCCGCCCGTCGGCCGCCATCCGCAGCGGTCGCGATCCCGTCGAGCCGTGCACATAGAGGCGCTCGCCCACGCGGCCGTACAGCGTCGGCAGGACGACGGGGGCGCCGTCACGCACGAAACCGAGGTGGCAGACGTACGCCTCGTCGAGTATCGCGTGCACCAGTTCCTGGTCGTACGCGGCACGGTCACGGCCACGGGTGGGGACGGTGAGGTCGGTCGGCGCGTACGAGGCGGTGGCGGCGGTGGTGTCGGTGGCGGGCTCGACGCCGGTGTCGATGCCGGACTCGGAAGCGACGCTCATTGCATTCTCCATTGCACTAGTGCATAATCTCGTTTGTGCTAGGAGAGTATCGGATCGAAGGTCGGCGTGCAGCCGAGATCGCTGCCAGCGTGGAGCGCGCGGTGGGCGGCGGTGACCTGGAGCCGGGTCAACTCCTGCCGCCGATGCGCGAGTTGGCGGAGCGGCTCGGGGTGAATCCCAATACGGTGGCCGCCGCCTACCGCACGCTGCGCGAACGCGGCGTCATCGAGACGGCGGGGCGGCGCGGCAGCCGCGTGCGTCCCAAGCCCGCGACGACGGTGCGTGAGCTGATCCGGGTGGACGTGCCGCCCGGTGTGCGTGACGTGTCGAACGGCAATCCGGACACGGCTCTGCTGCCTGCTCTCGCCGGGGTGTTCGCGGCGGCAGCCGCGGAGGGCGACCGGCGTCCCGTGCTGTACGGGGACGAGACCGTGGACCCTGAAATGGCCCGCCACGCGCGCGTGGCCCTCGACGAGGACGGCGTGCCGGACGGTCCCGTGGCCGTCACGTCCGGTTCCCTCGACGCCATCGAGCGTGTCCTTGCCGCCCATCTCAAGCCCGGTGACGCGGTGGCGGTCGAAGACCCCGGCTGGGGGAGTCTGCTCGACCTGATGCCGGTGCTCGGTCTGCGGACGGTCCCGGTGGGCGTCGACGACGAGGGGCCGCTGCCCGCCGACGCGGAGAGCGCGTTGCGCGGCGGTGCCCGGGCGCTCATCGTCACCGACCGCGCCCAGAACCCGACGGGCGCCGCGATCAGCGCCCCACGCGCGCGTGCGCTGCGCAAGGTCCTGTCCGCGCACAAGGACGTGCTGCTCGTCGAGGACGACCACGGCCACGCCATCGTCGATCTGCCGCTGCACCCGCTGGCGGGCGTGACCCGCAGTTGGGCGTTCATCCGCTCCACGGCCAAGGCCTACGGCCCCGACCTGCGCCTGGCCCTGCTGACCGGTGACGCCGTCACCGTCGACCGTGTCCAGGGGCGCCAGCGGCTCGGCCCCGGGTGGGTCAGCCACATCTCGCAGCGCGCCGTCGTGCGGCTGTGGACGGAGGGGGCGGTGGACACGGGCGAGGTGGCCGCCTCGTACGGAAGGCGGCGTGATGCCCTGATCGCCGCGCTGGATCGGCGGGGCGTCAGGGCGCACGGGCGCAGCGGCATGAACGTGTGGGTTCCCGTGCCGGACGAGACCGGGGCGGTGGCCAGGCTGCTGCACGCGGGGTGGGCCGTCGCGCCCGGGGCCCGCTTCCGGATGGGCGCGCGGCCCGGAGTGCGGATCACGGTGTCGACGCTCGGGGACGAGGACATCGAAACGGTGGCGGACGCCGTCGCGTCCGCCACCGGGCCCGCTCCCGCGCGGCGCTACGAGTGAGCGGACTTCCGCGAGCGATCACGCGGCCTTGACTGGGTGAGCGCCGCGCCCGCCAGGACGATCACCGCGCCGACCGGCGTCGACCAGCTCAGGGACTCGCCGAGCAGGGCGACGCCCGCGGCGGTGGCGATGACCGGGACGAAGTACGTGACCATCTGGGCCGTCGTCGGACCGACCTCGGAGACCAGGCCGTACTGGATCAGGAAGGCGAGGCCGGTGCCGACGGCACCCAGTGCCACGATCGCGAGGAGCGGCACGACGGGGAAGTGCGTGGGCAGGGACGTGAACAGCGGGGTGACGACGGCCAGTTCGACGGTCGCGACCAGGAGCTGGGCGCCGGTCAGCGACAGGTTCGAGTGGCTGGAGCCGGCCAGGGTACGGCGCACGTAGATCCAGCCGACCGGGTAGCTCAGTGAGGCGAGCAGCGCCAGGGAGGTGCCGCGCAGGTCGAGTCCGCTGAAGCCCTGCCAGGCGCCGAGCACCGTCAGCACCCCGAGGAACCCGATGCCGAGCCCCGCGACCCTGCGCCGCGTCGGCCGGTCCTCGGAGAGCGCGACCATCGAGAGCGCCATGCCCCACAGGGGTGAGGTCGCGTTGCAGATGCCGGCGAGCGTGGAGGGGATCGTCAGCTCCGCGTACGCGAAGAGCGAGAACGGCAGGGCGTTGAGCAACAGTGCGGAGACGGTGAGGTGCGCCCAGGTCCGTGCGCCGCGCGGGAGCCGCTCGCGCTTCGTGACGAGGACGGCCGCGACGACCGCCGTACCGAACAGGAGCCGCCCCAGGGTGACTTGGAAGGGGGCGTACCCCTCCGTGCCGACCTTGATCAGCAGGAAGCTGAAGCCCCAGATCAGCGAGAGGATGCCGAAGCGGAGACGCCAGCCGAGGGCGGGGCGGTGCTTCGGTGCGACGGGGTCAGGGGTGGTGGGGGACGCGGCGGCGGGGGAGCCGGGAGGGGTGGTGGTGACGCGCATGTACGTCACATTGAAGGCTGCGACCTCGTAGAACAAGCGAAATTAGCTGCCCAGTACCGCGTAGCATCGCTTACATGTTGAACCTGGAACGCCTGCGCACGCTCGACGCACTGGCCCGGCACGGATCGGTCAGCGGCGCCGCGGCCGGGCTGCACGTCACGACGTCGGCCGTCTCCCAGCAGATGACCAAACTGGAGCGCGAGGTGGGCCAGCAGCTCCTGGCTAAGAACGGCCGCGGAGTGCGCCTCACCGACGCCGGACGGCTGCTCGCCGAGCACGCCGCGCGCATCCTCTCCCAGGTGGAACTCGCCCAGTCCGACCTGGAGGAGCAGCGCGGCAAGGCCGTCGGCGAGCTGCGGATCTCCGCGTTCCCCACGGCGATGCGAGGGCTGCTGCCCGCCACGCTCACCGCGCTGCGTGCCGGACATCCCGGCCTGCGCGTCCGCTCCCAGGAGATGGAGCCGCAGTACGGGGTGGCCGCCGTGGTGCGCGGCGACATCGACCTCGCGGTCGTCCTCGACTGGTACAACAAGCCGCTGCCGATGCCCGGAGGCCTGATCAAGGCGTCCCTCCTGGACGACCCCGCCGATGTCGCCATGCCCGCGGCGCACCCCCTCGCCGACCGTGCCGAAGTGGACCTGGAGGAGTTCGCGGACGACGAGTGGATCGCCTGGGCGGAGGGGGAGTTCTGCCATGAGTGGCTGATGTTCACGCTGCGCGCCAAGGGCATCGAACCGCGGATCGCGCACCGCGCGGAGGAACACCACACCCAGCTCGCGATGGTGGCCGCGGGTCTCGGCGTGTGCGTGGCGCCCCAGTTGGGGCGCGATCCGATGCCGGCCGGCGTCAGGACCGTCCCGGTGCGCCACCGGGTGCGCCGTCATGTGTACGTGGTGTGGCGCGCGGACGCCGACCGCCGCCCCTCGATCAGGGCGGCGGTGGAGGCGCTCCAGGTGGCGGGGGCCGGGCTGCGCTAGGGCCGGGCCGAGGGGATCAGGATCAGGGGCGGGCCGGGAGGTCCGCGAGTTTCCGGAAGTCCCAGGACGTGATCGCCTCGGGTGTGAGCCGGATCCAGGCGTGCTTCCCGTCGTACGGCATCGAGTCCATCCCGAAGTACTTCTGGGCGAAAAGCCGCTCAGGGACGTCGAGTTCGGGGCAGGGCTCGCCCATGCGCGGTGACTCGGCGACGAAGACCGCCGACCCGGTCAGCTCCACGCCCCGCAGCTCCCCGTACTCCACGCCGGAGTCGACCACCACCGCGATCCGCTGATCGCCCCGCAGGTCGGCCCAGCGCTTGCTGCGGGTGATCGAGAACAGCCACAGGGACGTGCCGTCCCAGGCGAACCAGAGCGCGCTGACGTGCGGGGCGCCGTCGGCGGACACGGTCGCGACCCGGCAGGTGCGTTCCGCGCCGAGGTAGGCGTCGAGCTCGCCCGGCGACATCATGATCCTGCGGCCCCGGCGCTGTGTGACGGCCATCGGTCCTCCCGCGTGTGTGGAAAAGGTGGGCACACAAAAGGTGGGCACCCATGGAGAACTGACTGGTCGTCAGTTCCTTGCGTCAGGAAAGCATGCGGTCTCTTCCGCCGTGACGCAATGGCGGCTAACCTCCGCGCATCCCGGGCGCAGCCCGCCTCGACCGGCCCGGGCGACCCGGACAGGGGGAGCGATGCCGTCGTACGAACAGCTCAGGGAACTCCTCGATCCCGCCACCACCGTACTGATGACCGTCGAGTGCCAGCAGGGTGTGGTGGGGACGGAGAGCGCGCTGCCCGAACTCGCCGACGAGGCACGCTCGTCGGGCTGTCTCGTCAATGTCGCGCGGCTCGTCTCCGCCGCCCACCTGGCCGGGGTGCAGGTCGTGCACGCCGTCGCCGAACGCCGGCCCGACGGCCGCGGGGCCAACCGCAACGCCCGCCTCTTCCGTGCCGCCGGACGGCTGCCCGTGCAGCAGCTCTCCGGGACCAGGGCCGTGCGGATCGCGCCGCCCGTCGAAGTGGCCGACGAGGACCTCGTCGTACGGCGGCTGCACGGCCTCTCGCCCCTCGCCGGCACGGACGTCGACCCGCTGTTGCGCAACCTGGGCTGCCGCACCCTTGTGGTGACCGGTGTGTCGGCGAACGTGGCGATACCGAACGCTGTCTTCGACGCCGTGAACCTCGGCTACACCGCCGTCGTGCCGTCGGACGCCATCGCGGGAGTCCCCTCCGACTATGCACCCGCGATGATCCGCAACACGCTCTCATTGGTGGCCACCATCGCCACCACCGCGGAGGTCCTCGGCGCCTGGAAGCGTCCCAAGCCGGTGTGACCGGGATGTCCTAGGCCAGCGTGATCGTGTCCCCGTCCACCTTGATCTCGGCGGCGGGCAGCGGTTTCGGCGCCGGCGCGGCCTTCACGCTCCCGTCGGCGATGGAGAACTTGCTGCCGTGACAAGGGCAGTTGATGGTGCCGCCCTCGACACTCGTCACCGGACACTGTTTATGGGTGCAGCGGTTCGAGAAGGCCTTGAAGTCGCCCTCCGTCGGCTGGGTCACCACCACGCCCTGGTCCTTGAAGATCTTGCCGCCGCCCACCGGGATCTCCGAGGTCTTGGCGAGCGCGGCACCGGCGGCGCCCTCCGGGGCATCGGCCTCGGCGGGCGTCTGCTCGTCGGCCTGGTCGGAGCCGTAACCGTCGTCGCTCTCCCCGCAGGCCGCGAGGGCCGCGGCCAGGCTGACGACACCGGCGGCGGCGACGACCGAACGGCGGGAGAGCGGGCCAATGGGTTCCTTCGAAATGGTCATGTCCGGAGGTACGAGACCACGGGCCGCCGTGTTCAAACCCTCAAGCACTTCTTGCGCAGACCGAGTTCGCACCGGCATTAACCTGGGGCAATGCTCACCGAAGTAACCGCGGTCCGCTACGCGACGCCCCTGCGGGAGGGCGGATCGCTCCCCGGCCTCGTCGAGGCCGTCGACGGCCGGGGAACGTACGCGCCGTACGTCATGAAGTTCACCGGGGCCGGACAGGGCCGCAAGACCCTCGTCGCCGAAGTGATCTGCGGCCGGTTGGCGCGCGGCCTCGGCTTCCGGGTGCCGGGCCTCGCGCAGGTCCGGCTCGACCCAGTGCTCGGCCTGGGCGAGCCCGACCAGCAGGTGCAGGAGCTGCTCAAGGCGAGCGGTGGTCTGAACCTCGGGATGGAGTTCCTCTCGGGCGCCCTCGGCTTCGACTCGCTCGCCTTCGACGTCGATCCGGCCGAGGCCGGCCGGGTCGTGTGGTTCGACGCGCTCATCAACAACGTCGACCGCTCCTGGCGCAACCCGAACATGCTCATGACCGGCGGCGAGCTGTGGCTCATCGACCACGGCGCGAGCATGATCTGGCACCACAACTGGCGTACCGCCGAGACCGCGGCCGCCAAGCCGTACGACGCCTCCGACCACGCCCTCGCCCCCTTCGCCCCCGACGTCGCGTCCGCCGCCGCCGAGCTCGCCCCGCTCGTCACCGAGGAGCTGCTCGCCGCCGCCGCGGCCGACGTGCCCGACGCGTGGCTGGTGGACGAGCCCGGCTTCGAGGACCCCGACGCCGTGCGCCGCGCCTATGTGACGGCCCTGCTGCCGCGCGCCAAGACCATCCACGAGCGGATCCAGCTGCCGCAGGCGCAGCGGAAGGGTGCCACCCAGTGACTGCGCCAGTGACCGAGCAGCAGCCGAAGCCGACCGAGCGGGACGTCTTCGAGTACGCCCTGGTGCGCGTGGTCCCGCGCGTGGAGCGCGGCGAGCAGTTCAACGCGGGCGTGGTCGTCTACTGCCGGGCGAAGTCCTTCGTGGCCGCCCGTACGCATCTCGACGAGGGCAAGCTGCGGGCCCTGGACCCGGGGGCCGACCTCGACGGCATCAGGGCCGCGCTCGGCGCCGTCGAGCGGATCTGCGCCGGGGGAGAGGCGGCCGGCCAGGCCGAGCGGGACGACGCCGGACGGCGCTTTCGGTGGCTGATCGCGCCGCGCTCGACCGTCGTGCAGCCGGGCCCCGTGCACACGGGTCTCACGGCGGATCCTGCCGCAGAGGTGGACCGACTCCTCGACCTCCTGGTGAGGTAAAGAATCACAGGCCTCAGTGTGCCGTTGACACCGGGTGCCAGGGCTTCTAGCGTCTCGTTCAGCTGAAGGTACTAAGCGGTCGCTCACCATCGGGGCGTACCGTAGAGCCGCATCCCACAGGGCGAGGAGAACCAGCATGTCCACCACTGAGCAGCGCGTCGCGGTCGTGACCGGAGCAGCGCGAGGCATCGGCGCGGCGACCGCCGTGCGTCTGGCCGCCGAAGGCCGCGCCGTCGCGGTGATCGACCTCGACGAGGCCGCCTGCAAGGACACCGTCACGCAGATCACCGCTGCCGGTGGCAAGGCGATCGCCGTCGGCTGCGACGTGTCCGACGAGGCTCAGGTCGAGGCGGCCATCGCCCGGATCGCCGACGAGCTCGGCGCGCCCACGATCCTCGTGAACAACGCCGGAGTGCTCCGCGACAACCTCCTCTTCAAGATGAGCGCGAGCGACTGGGACACGGTCATGAACGTGCACCTGCGCGGCGCCTTCCTGATGTCGAAGGCCTGCCAGAAGCACATGGTGGACGCCAAGTTCGGCCGGATCGTGAACCTCTCCTCGTCCTCCGCGCTCGGCAACCGCGGCCAGGTGAACTACGCCGCGGCCAAGGCGGGCCTCCAGGGCTTCACCAAGACCCTCGCCAAGGAGCTCGGCAAGTTCGGCGTCACCGCCAACTCCGTGGCCCCCGGCTTCATCGTCACCGAGATGACCAAGGCCACCGCCGACCGCGTCGGCATGGGCTTCGAGGACTTCCAGGCAGCGGCGGCCACCCAGATCCCGGTGCAGCGCGTCGGCCGCCCCGAGGACATCGCCAACGCCATCGCCTTCTTCACGGGCGACGCGGCGGGCTTCGTCTCGGGTCAGGTCATGTACGTGGCCGGCGGCCCGCTCAACTAGTTCTTCCCGGAGGGATGCGGAGATGACTGTGCAGGACAGCGGAAAGGCCGCGCTCGTCACGGGCGCCAGCCGAGGCATCGGTTACGGCGTCGCGGAGGCGCTCGTCGCCCGCGGTGACCGCGTGTGCATCACCGGACGCAACGAGGACGCGCTGAAGGAGGCCGTCGAGAAGCTCGGCGCCGACCGCGTCATCGGCGTCGCGGGCAAGGCCCACGACGAGGCCCACCAGGCGGTCGCCGTCGAGCGCGCCATGGAGGCCTTCGGCCGGGTCGACTTCTTGATCAACAACGCCGGCACCAACCCGGTGTTCGGACCGATCGCGGAGCTCGACCTGAACGTGGCGCGCAAGGTCTACGAGACCAACGTGATCTCGGCGCTCGGCTTCGCCCAGCAGACCTGGAAGGCCTGGCAGAGCGAGAACGGCGGCGCGATCGTGAACATCGCCTCCGTCGCGGGCGTCGCCCCCTCGCCCTTCATCGGCGCGTACGGCATGAGCAAGGCCGCCATGGTCAACCTGACCCTGCAGCTCGCGCACGAGTTCGCGCCGAAGGTGCGGGTCAACTCGATCGCGCCCGCCGTGGTCAAGACCAAGTTCGCCCAGGCGCTCTACGAGGGCCGCGAGGCGGAGGCCGCGGCCGCGTACCCCCTGGGGCGGCTGGGTGTGCCGGAGGACATCGGGGGCGCGGCCGCGTTCCTCACGTCCGGCCAGTCCGACTGGATCACGGGACAGACACTCGTGGTCGATGGCGGCATCTTCCTCAATGCGGGCGTCAGCTGACGAAGGCCCGGCAATCGCCAGGTACGCCATCCAAAAGGGACGTACACCCGCATCAAGTGCCCCGTCGGCGCCGCAAGTTGGCCCGGCGGGGCATTGCGATATTGTCTCCCGACCCATGGCATGGCCGATCGAGGAGCGTGCGCGTGTTCAGTGAAGTTCGCCTGGTGGCGGCGGCGGGTCTGCGTGGCCTGGCCGGGGTGCCCCGCCGGGGCCTGCGGCCGGCCGCGGCGCTGGTGTCCCTGTCCCTGCTCTCGGGATGCGGAATCTTCTCGTCGGACGAGTCCGACGAGGAACAGAAGATCACCGTCGGCACCATGAGTGCTCCCAGCACCCTCGATCCGGCCGCCGCCTGGGACAGCTCCTGGGAGCTGTACCGCAACGTCTTCCAGACGCTTCTCAGCTTCCCCAGCGGGGCGGCCGAGCCCGAGCCGGACGCGGCCGAGTCCTGCAAGTTCGCCGACGCGACGAACACCGTCTTCACCTGTGAGCTGCGCGAGGACCTCAAGTTCTCCGACGGGCACGCGCTCGACGCCAAGGCGGTCAAGTACACCTTCGACCGGATGCGGCGCATCGACGTGAAGGGCGGGCCCGCGGGTCTGCTCGGGTCGCTCGACAAGGTCGAGACGAAGGGGGAGCGCACGGTCACGTTCCGGCTCAAGAAGCCGGACGCCACCTTCCCGTTCGTGCTGTCCACACCCGCCATGTCGATCGTCGACCCGCGCGAGTACCCGGCGGACAAGCTCCGCGAGGGCTCGTCCATCGCCGGTTCGGGGCCGTACGCCCTGGAGTCGTACCAGGCCGGTGAGCGGGCGGAGCTGGTCAAGAACACGAACTACAAGGGCGCGGCCGACCGCAAGAACGACGCCGTCACGATCCGCTACTTCAAGAAGTCGGCCACGATGGTCGAGGCCCTGAAGAACAAGCAGATCGATGTCACCTTCCGCGGACTCGCGGCCACGGACATCGTCGACATGCAGGCCAACAAGCACGCGCGCGAGGGAATCCAGCTCGTGGAGGGCTCGGGCACCGAGATCCGCTACCTGGTGTTCAACCCCGACGACCCGTGGGCCAGGAAGAAGCCGGTCCGTCAGGCGTTCGCCCAGGTCATCGACCGTCCGGCCATCGCCCACAAGATCTACCAGGACACCGTCGAGCCGCTGTACTCGATGGTTCCCCAGGGGCTCACCGGGCACGGCACGGGCTTCTTCGACGACTACGGTGACCCCAGCGACAGCAAGGCCGCGGACATCCTCAAGGGCGCGGGCATCAACGAACCCGTGCCGCTCACGCTCTGGTACACGACCGACCGCTACGGTTCGGCGACCGCCGGGGAGTTCGAGGAGATCAAGCGGCAGCTCGAGGCATCCGGGCTCTTCAAGATCACGCTCAAGAGCCGCCCCTGGACCGAGTTCGACGCGGGCACCAAGAAGCGCGAGTACCCGGTCTTCGGCCGTGGCTGGTTCCCCGACTTCCCTGACGCGGAGAACTTCATCGCGCCGTTCATCGGCACGAAGAACGTGCTCAACACGCCCTACCCGGCGCCGGAGATCACCGACGAGGTGCTGCCGCGCTCGCGCCGTGAGGCCGACCGGGGCGCGGTGGCCGACGACTTCGAGCGGGCCCAGAAGCTCCTCGTCGACGACGCGCGGCTGCTGCCGCTGTGGCAGGGCAAGCAGTACATCATGGCGAGCGAGGAGATCGCGGGCGGCGAGCGCGCCCTGGACCCCTCGGCGATCATGATGATGTGGGAGCTGGAGCGCAAGACGAGCTGGTAGCGGGGGCGCGGTCGGCGAAGGGGCCCGGGCAGCGGGCGGCGGGTCGATTGTCAGTGGTCGCCGGTAGGTTCTGTGGTGAGAAGTGACCGCACACCGGAGGTTGTTGACGTGACCGACATCGCCATGCTGCCCGCGTCCTGGCGCGGAGTCCTCGGCGAGGAGCTGCAGAAGCCCTACTTCAAGGAGCTCACCGAGTTCGTCGAGCAACAGCGGGAGCAGGGACCCGTCTACCCTCCGCGTGACGAGGTGTTCGCCGCGCTCGACGCGACGCCGTACGACCAGGTCAAGGTGCTCGTCCTCGGCCAGGACCCGTATCACGGCGAGGGGCAGGGGCACGGCCTCTGCTTCTCCGTGCGGCCCGGGGTGAAGACCCCGCCCTCGCTGCGGAACATCTACAAGGAGATGAAGGAGGAGCTCGGCCACCCCGTGCCGGACAACGGCTATCTGATGCCGTGGGCCCAGCAGGGCGTCCTCCTCCTGAACGCGGTGCTCACGGTGCGAGCCGGAGAGGCCAACTCCCACAAGGGCAAGGGCTGGGAGAAGTTCACCGACGCGGTGATCCGCGCGGTCGCCGACCGCCCGGACCCCGCCGTCTTCGTCCTGTGGGGCAACTACGCCCAGAAGAAGCTGCCCCTCATCGACGAGGAGCGGCACGTGGTCGTGAAGGGCGCACACCCCTCGCCGCTCTCCGCGAAGAAGTTCTTCGGCTCGCGCCCCTTCACGCAGATCGACGAGGCGGTGGCGGCGCAGGGACACGAGCCGATCGACTGGCGGATCCCGAACCTGGGCTGAGCGCTTCCCTGGGCCGAATTCAGTTGATCTCGTAGGTGAGGGTGTACGGGACGGTGGTCTCGCCGTGTCGCGCGGTGAACGCGCCTGTGCCGGTGAGGCCCGTCAACTCCCGTGATCCCGAGCCGGGTTGCACGGTCAGGGCGCAGGTGATCGTGCCGTCGGCGCCGAACGAGCCGCGCTGCTCCAGGACGAAGGAGCCCGCGCGGTCGTCGACGGTTCCTTCGATGAACTCGTAGCCCACGAAGGCGCCGGTGGTCTCGTCGGCGTACACGAGCGTGTACTCGCAGGAGGTGCCGGTGGCCTCGATGGCGCCGGTGAAGTCGTTGGTCACGGCGGCGTGCGCGATGCGGGCGCCGCCTTCGGCTCCGGCGACCGGCTTCTCGTCCCAGTGGGAGAAGGTGAAGGTGCCAGTGGCTGTGATGGTGGCTGCGGGTGTGGCGGTGGTTGCGGCCGATGTGTTCGTCGTCATGTGAGAACCCTGTCACCGGTACCTGACACCTTCTGTCAGGTACCGGTGCAGACTTGGTTCCATGCGCGCCGACCGCCTTCTCGCCCTGCTCCTGCTGCTCCAGAACCGGGGGCGCATGACCGCGCCCGAGCTCGCCGGGGAGCTCGAGGTATCAGTGCGGACCGTCTACCGGGACGCGGAGGCCCTCGCCGCATCCGGTGTGCCCGTCTACGCCGAGCGGGGTCCGGCGGGCGGCTTCCAGCTGATGGACGGCTACCGCACCCGGCTGACCGGCCTCACCGACGACGAGGCCGACTCCCTCGCCCTCGCCGGGATGCCGGCCGCCGCAGCCGATCTGGGCCTTGGGGCCGAACTGGTCACCGCGCAGCTCAAGTTGGGGGCGGCGCTGCCGGCCGGGCTCGGGGAGCGGTCGCGGCGGATCCAGGAGCGTTTCCACCTGGACGCGGAGGGCTGGTTCCGTGCGGCCGATCCGGCGCCGCTGCTGTCCGTGGTCGCCGACGCCGTGTGGCGGCAACGTGTGCTGCGGGCGCACTACCGGCGGTGGGGCGGCGAAGTGCGGCGCGAACTGCACCCCTTGGGGCTCGTGCTCAAGGCGGGCAACTGGTATCTGGTGGCGGCCGCCGACGGCACCGTACGCACCTACCGGGTCTCACGGTTCCTGGAGGTGACGGCGGCGGACGAGGACTCCGAGCGGCCCGCCGGGTTCGATCTGGCCGCCTACTGGGAGAACGCGTCGCGCGACCTGCGGGCGCGTGTGCTGCAGGGAACGGCGCGGGTGCGGGTGACGCCGGCGGGGCTTCGGCTGCTGCCCGCGATGTTCGGGGCGGCGGGGACACGGGCCGTGGAGGCGGCGGGCGAGCCGGACGCGGCGGGCCTAAGGGTGGTCGACCTGGAGGTCGAGACCCTGCCCGTCGCCGTGAATGACCTGATCAGGCTCGGCCTGGAGGCGGAGGTGCTCGGCCCGCCCGAACTGCGCGCGGAGGTGGCGCGGACCGTCACCGGGCTGGCCCAGCGGTACGCGTGAGCGCCTCGCGGCCGATCGCGCCTGACCGTGATTGTCGGTGGGGGCGGCTAGCGTCGAGAGCGGTGGGCACGATGGGCGTACGAGTGTGGAGGACCCGGTGGCGGAGCAGCAGGAGCAGGCGGCGGACGACGCCATGATGACCCGGATCGGGCAGGCGGTCATGCTGCACCACGGGGGTGACCGCGAGGAGGCGCAGGACCGCTTCCTCGGCCTGTGGTCGGAGATCGGCGAGGACGGCGACCCGCTGCACCGCTGCACGCTGGCGCACTACATGGCGGACACGCAGGAGGACCCCTCGGACGAACTGGCCTGGGACCTGCGGGCGTTGTCGGCGGCCGACGAGCTCACGGACGAGCGCCTGCACGAGCACCACGACTCCATCGCGGTCCGTGGTTTCTACCCCTCGCTGCACCTGAACCTGGCGGCGGACTACGCGAAACTGGGCCGCCCCGAGGCGGCGCGCAACCACATCCGCCGGGCGCGCGGGGCGGTCGGGGCACTGGGGGACGACGGGTACGGGGACGGGGTCCGGGCGGCCATCGGGAGGCTGGAGCTGCAGCTCGGGGAGGGCAGTGAGGTCGAGTGAGGCAGGGGCCCGTCGGGGTGGGGTGAGGGTGCCGGGCGGGTGAGGGTCAACGGCCGTAGGCGCTCTGGCAGATGACTGCCTCGGGGCTGCCCGGCTGCCAGCCGCCGTACTGCTTGCCGAGGGTGCAGAGGTCCGCGATCGTGGGCGCCTCGGTGGGCAGAGCGGCCGGTTCGGCGACCTTGGGGCGCGGGGCGCGGCGCTGCGGGGGCGGGTCCGAGGGGCGCGCGCGGTCGGCCGTACGGGGCTGTGCGGTGGGGACGGTCGGGGCGGTGCCGGTGGTGCGGGGCGCCGGGTCGCGCGGGGTTTCGATGAGCTCCAGTGCCTCGCGGGCGGGGGCTTCCACGACGCGCGGGCGGGCGTTGCCGTCGGCGCGGGGCGCCGGGGGCGGGGCGCTCGCGGCGGACGGTCCGGGCGCGGGGTGCCGCTCGACGCTCACACAGCCGGAGACGGCGGTGACCGCCACGGAGGCCAGGAGTGTGGCGGTGGTCGTGGTTCGGTGCATTCGCGCAACTCTGGGGGGTGCGGGGTGCCTTCGGCGAGGGAACGAGGAGAAGTTGGCCCGCATGGGTGAGTGGGCTTCTGGCCGGCGGGGGGATGTGGCGGGTGGCCCGGTGTCATGCCTGGGGGAGGGCGGGAAGCATTCCCCGCAGCAGTTCGGTGAGGCCTGTCCGCAGGGTGCGCTCGCTCGGGGGCGGGGTGCGGTAGGAGCCTGCCGCGTGGGCGAAGAGCAGACCTTCGCTCCACGCCATCAGCGACAGCGCGTGTCGTTGCGGGGCCGGTGAGTCCAGGGCGCGCATCAGGGCGACCAGGGGCTCCGTGAAGCGTGATCCCGTCGCGTCGTAGAGGGCGCGTAGCTCTGGTCTGCGGGTTGCTTCCAGCGCCAGTTCGTAGCGGGCGAGCAAGAGGTCGCGGTGGTCGTCCGCCAGGTAGCGGTGCAGGGCCTGGGCGAGGGCCCTGAACACGGACTCGACGCTGTCGCGGCCCCCCGGCCCCGGAAGCGTCGAGTCCGGCAGACCCAGCACCTCGGCTTCCCGGTCCGCAAGCCTTCGTACCGCCGCTTCCAGGAGCGCGAGCCGCGTGCGCGCGTGGTTCGACGTCGAGCCCTGCGGGAGCCCCGCGGCCTCGTCCACCGCCCGGTGCGTCAGCCCCCGCATGCCTCGCTCGGAGAGCAGGGCGAGTGCCGTGTCGGCGATCAGTTCGGCGCGGGGGGTGCGTGCGGTGAGTGCTGTGTGCGCGGTGTGCGCGGTGGGTGCGGTGCGTGCGGGCATACCGGCCATCCTAGCCGCCGTCACTACAGGTGTAGTACCTTCGAGGTGTTGGTCACTACAGGTGTAGTTGCGCGGTGCGTGAGCGCGAGTACGAGGAGCAGAGTCATGGCACAGCCCCAGCAGCCTCAGCGGCCTCAGCAGCCCAGGCGGTCCCGTCATCCCTCCCGGCGCCCCAGGCCGCACGCCGTCGTCATCGGCGGAGGCATCGGTGGCCTCACCTCCGCCATCGCCCTGCACCTGTCGGGCTGGCGCGTCACCGTCCTGGAAAGGGCCGCCACCCTGGAGCCGGTCGGTTCCGGAATCGGCCTCGCCCCCAACTCCCAGCGCGCCTTGGACGTCCTGGGGCTCGGTGACCGGGTCCGCGCCCTCGCCGCCTGGCAGGGCGGCGGCGGCATGCGCGCGCAGGACGGGCGCTGGCTCGTGCGGACGTCCGCGGCGGCGACCGCCGAGGAGTTCGGTGGCGCGCTGGTCCTCGTGCATCGCGCCACCCTCGTCGACCTGCTCGTCACCGCGCTGCCCGCGGACGCCCTGCGCACCGGGGTGCGGGCCGAGCTCGCCGACCCGGGGGCGGCGGACCGCAGGGCCGTCGTCCGTACCGGCGACGGAGACATCGAGGCGGACCTCGTGGTCGGCGCCGACGGCATCAACTCGGCCGTGCGCTCGGTCCTGTTCCCGGCCCACCCGCAGCCGACGTACGCCGGATTCACCGCCTGGCGCCTCGTGGTCCCCGCTCCCGGCCGCCCCTTCGAAGCGCACGAGACCTGGGGCCACGGCGGTGTCTGGGGCACCCATCCGCTCAAGGACGGCAGGATCTACGCGTACGCCACCGCCACCGTCCCCGAAGGCGGCCGCAGCCCCGACGGCGAGAAGGCCGAGATGGCGCGGCGCTTCGCCGACTGGCACGACCCGATCCCCGAGATCATCGCCGCCGCGCGCCCCGAGGACATCCTGCGCAACGACGTGCGGCACATGAGCACACCGCTCGCCCACCACCACCGCGGCAGGGTCGCCCTCATCGGCGACGCCGCGCACGCCATGGCGCCCACGCTGGCCCAGGGCGGCAACCAGGCCATCGAGGACGCCGTCGTCCTGGCCCACCACGCGGATCCGGGAGGGGACCTGGCCGCCGGGCTCGCCCGCCACAGCGCGGTACGGGTGCCGCGCACCACGGCGATCGTCCGGCAGGCGGCGCGCGCGGCCCGCATGAACCACCTGACGAGCGCCCCGCTCATCGCCGTACGCAACGAAGTCATCGCCGCCGCCGCGCGCCTCGGCCCGAACCTGATCCTGCGGAGCTTCGCCTCCATCGCCGACTGGCGGCCTCCGCAGCAGCCGTATGCTGCGGGAGCGGAACTCGCACAGCGTTAGCGGAGACAAAGGGGACAGTGGTGAAGGTCGGCTGCATCGGACTCGGTGACATCGCACAGAAGGCGTACCTTCCGGTGCTCACCACCCTGCCCGGGGTCGAGCTGCACCTGCAGACGCGCACGCCCGCGACCCTGGCCCGCGTCGCGGGCACCCACCACATCCCCGAGGCGCGCTGCCACACCGACCTGGACGCGCTGCTCGCCCAGGGCATCGACGCCGCCTTCGTGCACGCGTCGACCGCCGCCCACCCGGAGATCGTGACGCGGCTGCTCGAAGCGGGCGTGGCCACCTATGTCGACAAGCCCCTGGCGTACGAACTCGCCGACTCGCAGCGGCTCGTGCGCCTGGCCGAGGAGCGCGCGGTCAGTCTCGCCGTCGGCTTCAACCGCCGCTTCGCGCCCGGCTACGCGCAGTGCGCCGAGCACCCGCGCGAGCTGATCCTGATGCAGAAGAACCGCGTCGGTCTGCCCGAGGACGTGCGCACGCTCGTCCTGGACGACTTCATCCACGTCGTCGACACCCTGCGCTTCCTGGCACCGGGGCCCATCGACCACGTAAGCGTGCGCGCCCGCGTCCAGGACGGGCTCATGGAGCACGTCGTGCTGCAGCTCGCGGGGGACGGGTTCACCGCGCTCGGCGTGATGAACCGGCTGAGCGGTTCCACCGAGGAGATCCTCGAGGTCTCCGGGCAGGACACCAAGCGTCAGGTGCTCAATCTCGCCGAGGTCATCGACCACAAGGGCCAGCCCAGCGTGCGGCGGCGCGGCGACTGGGTGCCGGTGGCCCGGCAGCGCGGCATCGAGCAGGTGGTGCTGGCCTTCCTCGACGCCGTGCGCGCGGGCAAGGTGCTCAGCGCCCGGGACGCGCTGGCGACCCATGAGCTGTGCGAGCGTGTGGTCCGCGCGGCTCAGGAGCAGGCCGCCTGAGGCGACCCCTCGCGGGCCTTCGCAGGGACCGCACGCCCTCTGCCGCGCACAGCAGCGCGAGCACACCCAGGGCCGTGTGCACGGGCCAGTCGCCCAGCCTGACGTACGGCGTGACGCCCTCGGCCAGCGGAATGTCGTACGTCGACGTGGCGCTCGCCGAGGTGCCGAGCGGTGCTCCGACCCGCTCGCCGCCCGCGGCGTACACCGCGGAGACACCCGTGAGCGTGGCGTGCACCATGGGGCGGCCGGTCTCGGCGGCCCGCACCGCCGCGAGCGACGCGTGCTGCTCGGGCGCCCAACTGGACTGGAACGTCGAGGTGGACGACTGCGCGAGCAGCAACTGGGCGCCCTCACGCGTCAGATGACGGCTCATGTCGGGGAACGCCGATTCGAAGCACACCAGCGGGCCGACCTTCGGGCCACCCGCCACGTCCATCACCACCGGACGCTCGCCGCGCCTGCGGTCCTCGCCCGCCGCCTTGCCCACGGATGTCGCCCAGCCGAGGAGCGAGCGGGCGGGGATGTACTCGCCGAAGGGGACGAGCCGCATCTTGTCGTAGCGGTCGCCGGTCGGGCCATCGGGACCCACGAGGACGGAGCTCTTGAAGATGCCGGGCCGGTCGGAGCGGCGCGCGTCCACGTTCACCAGGATGTCCGCGCCGACCTCGCCGGACAGCGCGGCTATCCGCCGGGCGACGTCGGGGCGCTCCGCGAGGTCGTACCCGACGCTGCTCTCGCCCCAGACGACGAGGTCCAGGTCCTGCCCCGCCAGGCCGCGGGTCAGCTCCTCCTCGCGCGCGAGACGCTTGTCGGCGCTGCCCGCGCCGTCGATGACGCCCGGCTGGACGACGGCCACGCGCATCCGTCCGGAGGCCTCGGGGCGCGGCGCCCACGCCCAGGCGGAAGTGGTCACGGCCGCGACGGCGACGAGACCGGCGGTGGCGGGGATGGCCCTGGCGACGGGGGAGCGGACCGCCCCAGGCGGGCGGACGGCGTGGGCCGGGACGAGCGCCGCCACGAGCACCGCGACGGCGGTGTTCACGGTCACGAGCAGGGCGCTGACCAGCCACACCCCGCCCACCGACATCAGGCGCAGGGCGGGTTCGACCTGCCACTGACTGGAGCCGAGCAGCCCCCACGGGCCGCCGAGGCCCTCCCACGACCTGACAAGTTCCACCATCAGCCAGCCGGACGGCAGGACGACCAGCGCGGCCGCGGTCCGCCCTGGTGTGAGCGCCCCGCCGAGCAGACGCCGTACGAGCCAGCCCCACGGCGCCCACAACAGGCCGAGGAGCGCGGCGATGACGAGGGTGAAGACATGGAGGCTCGGCAGCAGCCAGTGATGCACCGCCACCATGAACCCGAGGCCGCCGAGCCATCCGTCGACCGCGGCCCTGCGCCCGGTACCCGCCGAGCGTGCCAGCAGGATCCAGGGCACGAGCGCGACGTAGGCGAACCACCACAGCGACGGTGCGGGGAAGGCGAGGGCCGGCAGCGCGCCTGCGGCCACCGCGATGGCGCCGCGCCAGCGGGCCGACGCGAGCAGCCCCGCCGCCGAAGGGGCCGTGCGGCGTGGTCGCCGCGGGTCCCGGTCGTCGCGGAGTGGTTCCATGCAGCGCCTCCCTCGGTCCCCGACGCCCGGTCGTGCCTCCAGTGTGCGCGTCCCGGACGATCTAGGACAGTGCGCTTACCCCGCGTTTTCCCGCCCGATTCCCTGACCGCTTTCCCGATCCTTCTCCCGGCCGTTTTCCCGTTCGCCCTTCCAGGGCCGCCCTCCTGGGGCCGTCCTCCTGAGGGCCGCCCTCCTAGCCGGACGGGCGGGTCGCGGACCGCTCCTTCATCTGGCGCCACTTCTCCTGCACGGTCACCCGACTCAGCCGCCAGCCCTCCTCCGTACGCAGGGCCGTGAAGGCGTAGCGGCCGCCGCATATGAAGTCCGGCGCCGAGGATTCCGCGCCGCCCTCGCCCTTCTCCCCGGCCTCGGCGTCGCTCTCGCCCCCGGCGTCGCCCGTGGTGAAGCGCATGGGGTTCACGTAGTCCGCCTGGACCTGCGCCACGTCACCGACATCCTGGTCGAGCGTCCCGAACCGCAGCCTCCGGTTGACGATCAGATGCTGCCGCATCGGGAAGAGCCGCATCGTCCCGGCCAGCCAGGCGGCCACCTCCGCGGCGCTCGCGTCCACACCGCCCGCCGAGCTGTAGTCGGCGCGACCGTCCGGGGTGAAGAGCCGCTGGTAGGCGTCCCAGTCGCCGTCGTCGACGGTCACTGCGTACTCGGTGATGAGGGAGTCGATGGCCAACCGGTCCATCACGGCGGCGAGTTCCACGCGCTGCGTCATCGGGTCAGTGTTGGGCACGGGGGGTGCGCAGCCAAGAGGCGTGCAGGAACGTGCCGCAACGCTTCCCGGCACGCGGCACGTGTGTTGCGGCCAGGAGGGGGCGGCGGGCCCACAACTGCCTTACTATGCACGGCAGTTCCATCTCCGTTCCACCGTTCATGTCCGTTGAGGCAAGCAATAGCACTCCGAGCTGGGAGGCCCGGTGAAGAACGAGCAGCGCATCGCGGCGTACAAGCGGCAGGGCAACCGCAAGGAACTCACGGGGCGGCAGAAGCGCCGCGTGGCGAGGAAGGCGCGCCAGGGCAAGGGCTGACGCGGCAACCGTTGACGACGGGGGCGTGCGGCGGCGAAAGTACGGCACATGAGCCCGCACGCCCGCGGCGTACTGATCGACGTCGGCGGTGTGCTCGTCCGCGAGTACCTGCCCGCCGTCGCGGCGGCCTGGGGCAGGCGTCTTGGCCTCACGCCCACCGCCTTCATGACCGCCCTGTACGAGGGAAACGATTCAGGGGTCCTCGTCGGCCGCGTCAGTGAGGACGCCTGGTGGGAGACCGTCCGGGGGCGGCTGCGTACGGAACCGGACGTGATCGCCGAGCTGCGCCGGGACCTGGCGACAAGGGAGAGCTGGGACGAGGAGCTCGTGGCGTGCCTGCGCGGCCTGCGCGAGCGGGGCGTCCGTACGGCCGTGGTCAGCAACACCTGGCCCGGTCTGCGCGAGCGGATGACGGACGGCGGTCTGACGGACATCGTCGACCGCCTCGTCCTGTCCTGCGAGGTCGGATGTGCCAAACCGGACCGGCGGATCTACGAGATCGCACTGCGGCTGCTCTCCGTCGAGCCCGAGCGAGCGCTGTTCATCGACGACACCTCCGGCAATGTCGCGGCGGCACGGGCGCTGGGGACGGCGGGTCACGTGCATACCGAGACGGCGCGAACTCTCGCTCGTATAAGGGAGTTCACGTCTCAGGAGTGAGCGTCTCAGGGGTGCGGACCTGCGGCGGACCTGCGCTAGGCCGCCTTGACGACCTCTTCGCGGACAGCGGCAGCCCACTCGGTCACCAACTGTTCGTACTCACGGCGCTGCTCGGCCGAGAGACGTCCGCCGGCACGCATCCACAGGCCGCGGATCCGCTCGTTCAGTTCCGCGGCAGACCGTGCGGAACCAAGGGGCTGAGGGGTTAAGGGCATGAGTCAAGCCTAGGGGATGGCTACGACAATCGGAACTCTCAGCTACCGGGCACATCCCCCAAGTGAGCGGACGCACAGCGGAGCGGACCGTCGCACGCCGTCACCCGTACGGCTCAGCACCGCACCGCCCCGGGCCGTGACCCCTGATATCCAGGGGAGAAGGGACGCGCCGGAAGCCGCGCGCCGTGGGGGATTCATCGCCCTGACGCCGTTGTGGCGGCCGGGGCCCACCGAGTGGAGGACCACTCATGTCTCAGTACATAAGTCTCTCCGTGGACTTCACCCAAGGCCTCAACGACGCCTGGTCGAAGGTCGCCCAGTTCGTGCCGAAGCTGATCGGCTTCCTGGTCGTCCTGGTCATCGGCTGGTTCGTGTCGAAGATGATCGCGCGGGTCCTCGACCGGGTCCTGCGCAAGGTCGGCTCGGAGAAGCTCGCCGAACGGGCGGGCGCGTCCCGCATGCTCGCGAACTCCAAGTACGACATGACGGGGATCGTCTGCAAGGTCATCTACTTCGCCCTGCTTCTGATCACCCTGCAGCTGGGCTTCGGAGTCTTCGGCAGCAACCCGGTCTCCACGATGCTCGACGGCATCGTCTCCTGGATTCCGCGCGGCGTCGTCGCCATCGTCCTGATGGTCGTGGCCATGGCGGTCGCCAACATCGTGCGGGACATCGTCACCAGCGCCCTGTCCTCGATGTCGTACGGGAAGACCGTCGGCACGATCGCGTGGGCCTGCATCGTCGCCCTCGGTGTATTCGCGGCCCTCGGCCAGGCGGGCATCGCCACCACGGTCACCCAGCCGGTGCTCTACGCGGCGCTCGCGGCTGGTGCCGGAATCCTGATCGTCGGCGTGGGCGGTGGTCTCATCGGCCCGATGCGGCAGCGCTGGGAGCGCTGGCTGAACACGGCGGAGCAGGAGACGGCCAAGGCTCGCGGCAGCGTCAGCGCCTACCAGGCGGGGCGACAGGACGCGATGACCAACCAGCCCGTGCGGGAGCGCACGCGTCCCGGCATGGGCTCGGAAACGGGCAGTCACCTGCGTGACGACGACATGCGCGACGGCATGTGACCGCTCCGGGTCCCGGTCCCAGGGCTGTCCCTGGACCGCCTCAGGCCCCGGAGGACTCCGGCACCAGGTCGTGCCGCCTCACCAGCCAGGAGATGGCGGTGAGGCGGCACACCGCGTAGTCATGGCCCACCGGCTCCCGCCACCCGTTCTCGGCCAGCGCGTCGAGGAACCCCAGGGCGTAGTCCGAGAGGATCTCCGGGTCCGGCGTCGGCGGCACGAGCCCGGGCCCGCCCATCTCGAGCCGGTCCCGCAGCTCCGCGACGTGCTGGTCCACGGCGGCCGTGAATCCGGGCTCGAAGGCGAACTCGGCGAAGCGCGGGGCGTACGAGGCGCTGATGCGGGCGAGGGGCGACATCCCTTCACCGTAGGACGGCCAAACCCTCCTGAAGAGGGTCTTTCGGCATGCCATTGGTCACAACGGCCGGCCACTGCTCACGACGTCCGTGTCATTGCACACGACGGCCGGCCACTGCTCACAACGACCCGGTCACCTTGTTCAGCGCGCCCTTGGCATCGCGCCCGGCATTGCGGGCGACCCGCCGTCCGGACTCCGCCGCGCCACGGCCGCGATGGGCCCCGGACTTCACGGCGGAGCGGCCGCGGGTGGCGCCGGACTTGGCGGCGCTGCGGCCGCGGTAGGCGAGGGAGGGCTTGCCGTGGGTGTCGGCCGCCGCTAGCAGCAGGCCGCCGAGCAGCGAGAGGTTCTTGATGAACTGGGTGCGCTGAGCGTCTCGGCGCTCGGGGTCCTCCTCCTTCCACCACGCGTGCCCGGCCAGCGTCGTGGGCACGAGAGTCCCGGCCAGCGCGAGCGCGGCGACGCGCGGAACCCGCCCGGTGGCCAGCATCGCGCCGGCACCGAGCTGCACCGCACCGTTGATGCGGACCAGGCGTTCGGGGTCCTCCGGCAGCCGGGGGATCTTGGAGCCCAGCGGGACCGCGACGGGCTCCGCAGCGGGGGCCACGCGCTTGGGGTCCCGCAGAGTGCTGAACCCTCCCGACAGGAAGACCGAGGCGAGCAACGGGCGTGCGCATTTCCTGAGAACAGCCATGCCATCCGGCTTCCCCCGATACGGGACCTCAGTCAGCGCCCGGCGCTATCCCGCCGACTCTCCCGCGTGCGGGCTCAGTACACCCATCCCGACCAGCACGAACAGCACGATGCCGAGCACGATCCGGTAGTACACGAACGGCATGAAGCTCTTGGTGGTGATGAACTTCATGAACCACGCGATGACGGCGTAACCGACGAGGAACGCGACGATCGTCGCGAAGATCGTCGGGCCCCAGGAGACATGGCCGCCCTCGCTGGCGTCCTTGAGCTCGAAGACGCCGGAGGCGAGGACCGCCGGGATGGCGAGCAGGAACGAGTAGCGGGCCGCGGCCTCGCGGGTGTAGCCCATGAGCAGGCCGCCGCTGATGGTGGCGCCGGAGCGGGAGACACCCGGGATCAGGGCCATCGCCTGGCACATGCCGAAGATCAGGCCGTCGCGGACGCCCAGTTCCCTCAGGCTCTTGCGCTCCTTGACGGCGCGGTGCTTGCCGCCGGCCTCGTCGCGGGCCGCCAGACGGTCGGCGACGCCGAGGACGATGCCCATCACGATCAGCGTCGTGGCGATGAGCCGCAGGTCGCGGAACGGGCCCTCGATCTGGTCCTTGAACGTGACCCCGAGGACGCCGATCGGGATCGAGCCGACGATGACGAGCCAGCCCATCTGCGCGTCGTGGTCGGAGCGTGGCACCTTGCCGAAGAGGGAACCGGTCCACGCGGAGATGATCCGCGCGATGTCCTTGCGGAAGTAGATCAGCACGGCGGCCTCGGTGCCGATCTGGGTGATCGCGGTGAACGCGGCTCCCGGATCGTGCCAGCCCGCGAACGCCGCGGTCAGCCGCAGATGCGCGCTGGACGAGATCGGGAGGAA
The DNA here is from genome assembly GCF_053607685.1 of Streptomyces sp. NPDC055099. Classification (NCBI taxonomy): domain Bacteria; kingdom Bacillati; phylum Actinomycetota; class Actinomycetes; order Kitasatosporales; family Streptomycetaceae; genus Streptomyces; species Streptomyces sp. NPDC055099. The sequence continues at coordinate 50,463 of NZ_JBSGUA010000006.1, forward strand.
CTCGGTCAGTCCCTGGACGAGCCCGAGGATGAAGGATTCAAGCCAAGACATGGAAACTGCGCCGTCCAAGTACGGATCATGGGCTGCGGGTGCGGTCATGTGATGGGACACGGGAGGTGTGCGGGCGAGGGGTGATCACTCCCCTGCCGTGGGGCAGCGTAGCGTCACTTGGTTACGAGACCGCCGGAGGGCCGCCGTCCGGCGCTCGCCGCCTGTCGGCGGCCTACCGGTTTCGCAGGTGGTGGCGCTTGCACCACGCCACCACCGCGCCCGCGAGCCCCGTCACCGCGATGAAGCCCATGGCGACGAGGAACACCGGGGACGTCGGCGTCGACGCGCGGGCGCCCGCGATGACGTACGCGGCGGTGTTCGGGATCGACCCCAGGCCGGTGGCGAGCAGAAACGGCAGCCATCCCATGCGGGACACCGACGCGCAGTAGTTGGCCGCCGCGAACGGCACCCCGGGGAACAGCCGCGCCGCCAGCATCGACCGGAAGCCGTGCCTGCTCAACTGCCCGTCGGCCGCCTTCAGCCAGCGCCCCCGGAGCAGCGGGCGCAGCGCGTCCTGCCCCAGCATCCTGCCGAGCCCGAACGCGATCCCGGAGCCGAGGACCGTGCCCGCGATGGCCGCGGTGAGGCCCAACTGCGACCCGAACAGGGCGCCTGCCGCCAGATTGAGCAGCGGACGCGGCACGAACGCGGTGGTGCACAGGCCGTACGCGACGGCGAAGACCACCACAGCGGCGGCGCCGCCGAGTTGGGCGGGCCAGCCGTCGGACAGGATGCGCTGTGGCTCGAAGAGAAGGACACACGTCCCGGCGGCCGCGAGCAGCGCCACCAGCAGCGACAGCCGCGACCACGGCGAGAACAGCACCCTGGTGCAGCGCTCGGCGAGGCCTTGCGGACGGACGGCGGCTGAGTCGAACATCCGGGGAGACTAACCGACAAATGTGTGTGATCGCCGTATGCGACGTCTCACGGGCGTCACAGTTCTAGGGTGCGTCCATGAGTGTCACCGTCCCTCACAGCGACCTGGCCGACACCGTCATGGCACGGCTCACCGCCGCCTACACGACGCCCGCCGATCCCGAGTGGGCCGCGCGGGCACAGGCGTACATGAAGGACGTCGCCCCCTTCCTGGGCCTGCCCACGCCGATGCGCCGCCGGCTGTCCCGCACGGTGCTCGCCGGGCTCCCGCGCCCCGACGCGACCGACTGCACGGCGATCGCGTTGCGCTGCTGGGCACTTCCGGAGCGCGAGTACGCGTACTTCGCCGTGGACTATCTGCGCCGCCACGTGACACGCCTCCCCTCGGCCTTCCTGCCGGTCGTGCGCCACCTCGTGACGACGGTCCCGTGGTGGGACACGGTCGACGCGCTCGCCGCGCATGTCGTGGGCGGTCTTGTCGCCGCCGACCCGGGGCTCAGGACCGAGATGGACGCCTGGATCGAGGACGAGGACCTGTGGGTGGCCCGCACCGCCCTCCTCCACCAGCTCCGATACAAGGACGCCACCGACACCGAGCGCCTCTTCGCCTACTGCGTACGCCAATCCGGGCACCCCGACTTCTTCGTCCGCAAGGCCATCGGCTGGTGCCTGCGGGAGTACGCCAAGACCGACCCGGACGCCGTACGCGCCTTCGTCGAGCGGGAACGCGGGCGCCTCGCGCCCCTCTCGGTGCGCGAGGCACTGAAGAACCTCTGAAATGCCTTTGCGCACGGCGGACTTCACGGGCCACTCCCGTCACGAGCCCGCCGCGAGCCCGGCGAAAACCATTCGACGTACCCCCGCCCGTCGGCAATGATCTGCGACATGTTCCGGTACGCCTTTCACGCAGACACGTCCGCAGTCGCGGACGTCGCGAAGGCTGCCGTTTTCCTCTGCGCAGCATTTCCCGTCGACGGCGCCCGACGCTGACCCTCCCCGGACACTCCGGCGGACCCCATAGGGGGAGGGTCGGTCCGGCCCCGGGGTCCCCGTCCCGAGCGCGCACGCGACGACGTGCGCCCAGGACTTCAGCTTTCGAGTTCCGGAGAAGGAACCGCCATGTCCAAGACGGCTTACGTCCGCACGAAACCGCACCTCAACATCGGCACGATGGGCCATGTCGACCACGGCAAGACCACCCTGACCGCCGCCATCACCAAGGTCCTCAGCGAGCGCGGCACCGGGACGTTCGTGCCCTTCGACCGCATCGACCGCGCCCCCGAGGAGGCGCAGCGCGGCATCACCATCAACATCGCGCACGTCGAGTACGAGACCGACACCCGGCACTACGCGCACGTGGACATGCCGGGCCACGCCGACTACATCAAGAACATGGTCACCGGGGCCGCGCAGCTCGACGGGGCGATCCTCGTCGTCTCCGCGCTCGACGGGATCATGCCGCAGACCGCCGAGCACGTCCTGCTCGCCCGGCAGGTGGGCGTCGACCACATCGTCGTCGCGCTCAACAAGGCCGACGCGGGTGACGAGGAGCTCATCGACCTCGTGGAGCTGGAGGTGCGCGACCTGCTCTCCGCGCACGGGTACGGGGGCGACTCCGTCCCCGTCGTACGGGTGTCGGGGCTCAAGGCGCTGGAGGGCGACCCGCGGTGGACCGCCTCCATCGAGGCGCTGCTCGACGCGGTGGACACCTATGTGCCCATGCCCGAGCGGTACGTCGACGCGCCCTTTCTCCTCTCGGTGGAGAACGTGCTCACCATCACCGGGCGCGGAACCGTCGTCACCGGAGCCGTGGAGCGCGGCACCGTGCGGATCGGTGACCGGGTGGAGGTGCTCGGCGCGGAGACGGAGACCGTCGTCACCGGTCTTGAGACCTTCGGCAAGCCCATGGAGTCCGCGCAGGCGGGCGACAACGTGGCACTGCTCCTGCGCGGTGTGCCACGCGATGCCGTACGGCGTGGGCATGTCGTCGCGGAGCCGGGCAGCGTCAGTCCGCGCCGCCGCTTCACCGCCCAGGTGTACGTCCTGTCGACCAAGGAGGGTGGCCGGTCGACGCCGATCGCGACCGGCTACCGGCCGCAGTTCTACGTCCGCACCGCGGACGTGGTCGGTGACGTCGACCTCGGCGAGGCCGCCGTCGCCCGGCCCGGCGACACCGTCACCATGACGGTCGAGCTCGGCCGCGACATGCCCTTGGAGACGGGCCTCGGCTTCGCCATCCGCGAGGGCGGGCGCACCGTCGGCGCGGGCACGGTGACCGAGGTCGGCTGACGTCCTGTGCCCGCTTCCCGCGGGGGTCCACCCCCGGGGGAGGCGGGCACAATGGACCGGTGACTGAGGACGAACGCGCGGACGAAAGCGTGGATGAAGGCGCGGATGAAGGTGCGGACGAGGCCATGGCCGTCATCAAGGCCGTCGACCACGGCACCGCCAAGCTGATGCCGGACGTGGACCGGCCGCGCGCCTGGCTGCTCACGGTCGACGGAGCGCCCCAGTCGTACGTCGACCTGGACGCGCCCACCCACCTGGAGTTCGAGTACGCGCAGCGGCTCGCGCACGTCCTGGACACGGCCGACGACCAGGGCCGCCCCCTGGACGTGATCCACCTCGGCGGCGGCGCGCTCACCCTGCCCCGCTATGTCGCCGCGACCCGGCCCGGTTCACGCCAGGACGTGGTGGAGGCGGACCGGGGGCTGCTCGAACTGGTCACCGAGCGGCTGCCGTTGGCCAAGGGTTCCGGGATCACCGTGCACGGCGCGGACGCCCGGCAGTGGCTCGAGGCGGCGGCTCCGGACAGCGCCGACGTACTCGTCGCCGATGTCTTCGGCGGCTCCCGGGTGCCCGCCCATCTGACCTCGGTGGCCTACGCGCGCGCCGCGGACCGGGTCCTGCGCGCGGGCGGTCTCTACGCGGCGAACCTCGCCGACGGGGCGCCGTTCGATTTCCTGCGCTCCCAGCTCGCCACCTTCGCCGAGGTGTTCGGGGAGGTCGCGCTGATCGCCGAGCCGGCCGTGCTGCGCGGCCGCCGCTTCGGCAACGCGGTGCTCGTCGCCTCGCACGAGTCCATCGACATCGAGGCCCTGTCCCGCCGCACGGCGGCCGACATCTTCCCGGCACGTGTCGAGCACGGGACTGCACTACGCCTGTTCACGGGCGACGCGAGCCCGGTGCGGGACGAGGACGCGGTGGCCTCACCTGAGCCACCGGGCGGGGCTTTCAGCATTGGCTGAGGGTTTGGCTGAGGCTGGGCTGCGGGGCTGCCGAGGGTGTGATGGGGGGAAGCCGCGGGAGCGGCTGCCTTGGTGAAGGGGGCGGCCGGTGCGGGATGTGGACGCGGTGGCTTGAGCCGAGGCGCCCGGGCGGGGCTTTCGGTACTGGCTGAGGGTTTGGCTGCGGGCCTGTTGCGGGTGCGGCCGGGGGAGCGGCTGCCTTGACGAAAGGCGCGGTTGCCTTACCCGAGCCGCCCGACGGGGTCTTCAGCATCGGCTGAGGGCATTGCCGGGGGGCCGCCCAGGCGAGCGGCTGGCTTGGCGAAATGGGCGGTCGGTGCGGGACGAGGGCGCGGTTGCCTTAGCCGAGCCGTCCGGCGGCGCTTTCAGCGTCGGCTGAGGGCATTGCCGGAGGGGCGCCCAGGGGTGCAGCCGCCTTGGTGAGGTCCATCGTGATTTCCTTTGATGCCGTCCGGCGCGTCAGATTGCGTACGTCCGGGACGAAGAGCACCAGCGCCGTCACCAGGACCACCAGGGCCGCGCAGCCCCACAGTGACGCGGAGCGCCCGAAGGCGGATTCGGCAGGGCCCGCGAGCGCCGTGGCGAGCGGGACCATCGCGACCGAGCCGAACCAGTCGTACGCGGCGACCCGCGACAGTTTCTCCTCGGGGATCTCCTGATGCATCGCCGTCATCCACGAGACGCCGAACACCTCGATCGCGACGCCGCTGACGAACATCACCGCCGCGAGCCCCCACACCGGCAGCGGCACCGCGAGCGCCGCCGACGGTGCGGCCAGCGGGAAGACGCACAGGGTGCCCGCGAGCAGCAGCCGCCGCGGCCTCCAGCGCATCATCAGGAACGCGCCGCCGACCGTGCCCGCGCCGAACGCGCCGAGCGCGAGACCCCAGGGCCCCGCGCCGCCCAGCTCGTCCTGGGCAACCAGCGGCCCGAAGACCGCCTCGGCCGCGCCGACCACCGCCACCACCACGGAGAACTGCGCGACGATCGCCCACAGCCACGGCCGTCCCGTGAACTCCCGCCAGCCCTCCCGCAGATCGGAGAGCAGCCCGCCGCCGGGCGCGCGCACCGGGATATGACTGACGTCGAGGAGTGAGCGCAGGGCCGCGGCCACCGCGAACGCCGCCGCGTCCACCGCGAGCACCCAGCCGGGCCCGAGCGCGGCGACCATCAGACCGCCGAGCGCCGCGCCGCCGAGGCCCGCGCCCTGCATCGCCATGCGGTACATAGCGAAGGCGCGGCTCGCCTGTTCGCCGCTGACGGTCGACATCAGCATGCCTTCGGCCGCCGGGCCGAAGAAGGCCTGGCCGGTGCCGCCGAGCGCGGTCAGCAGCATCATCGACCAGAGCGGGGGTGTGCCGGAGATGACGAGGACCGCGAAGACGGCCTGCGAGACGCAGTTGAGCGCGTTGGCCGCGACCATCACGTGGTGGCGCGGCAGCCGGTCGGCGACAGCACCGCCGATGAGCAGGAACAACACGAGCGGCAGCGTCCGCGCCGCCGCCACCAGACCCACGTCCCCGCCGTCACCGCCCGCGTCGAGCACCGCGAACGCCGCCGCGATCAGGGCGCCGTGGCTGCCCAGATTGGTCACGATCGCGGCGGCGGTCAGCAGGCTGTAGTTGCGGCCGGCCCAGGAGGGGCGGCGCACGGCGGGGGGAGTGTTCACCAGGGGACTATCCACGCCGGGACGCCGACTTGCCAAACCGTTTCCGCTCGGGGTCAGGAACCCGCGGGCGGCTCAGCGGCTCAGGACTCCTCGGGGTCGCCGTGCAGCCGTACCGTGCTCAGGATCTTCTTCACGGTGGCGTCGGGAATCTCGTCCTTCACGCCCTTGGCGCCGTACAGCGACCAGGCGACGTACTCACCGTCGCCGTTCTTGAAGGAGAACGTCGTGGCCTTGCCGTCCGAGTCGCACTTGTCCTGCTTGACGACGCCCGACGTCGTGGAGGTGGCCACGCTGCCCTTGACGCCGGACGTGGTGGTGTACGACTCCACCTTGCCGACCTTGATCTTCTTCTTGTCGGCCTTCTTCTGGCCCGTGTACCCGGCGAAGACCCACCACGCGGAGTCGTTGCGCGCGACGTCCTTGGTGTTCTTGGCGCCGTTCTGGCCCTTGGTGCCGACCGCGCCGAGGGCGACGTCGTCCTTGGTGCCGTCCTTGTCGTCGTCGGAGGAGCACCACTTCGACTTGTAGTGCGCGGGCGCGGACATGCCGATGAGCGCGCTGCCGTCGCCCTTCTCCCGGTCCTCGAAGCCGATGAAGGTGCCGGGGGTGTCGACCTCCCAGTCCGCGGGGACGTCGAAGGCCGTGCCCCACTTGGGATTCACGACGACCTGCCAGCCCTTGACCGTCGGCTTCGGGCCATTGTCCGTGCCGCGCTCGGAGCCGCCCTCCGACTCACTGGGGCTCGGCTTCGGCGAGGCCGACTTGGCCGGCGACTTCTTGTCCGGCTTGCCGTCCGCCTCGTCGTCCTTGTCGCCGCCGAGGACCAGGAAGCCCGTGACACCCGCGGCCACCAGGACGGCGAGCGCCGCGACGATCGCGGTGATCTTCGTCTTGTTTCCGTCCCCGCCCTGACCGCCGCCCGGCTGGGACGGCATCGGCGGTGGCGTGGGCGCCGCCCACTGCGGCTGCTCGGGCTGCGAGAAGGAGCCGGAGTGCGGCTGCTGCTGGTACCCGGGCTGCTGGTACGGATTCGGCTGCTGGTACCCCGGCTGCTGGTACGGATTGGGATTCTGGTTCTGCGGGTTCTGCTCGCCCCCGGGCGGCTGCTGTCCTGGCCACATGGGCAGTAACCATAGAGGGGCTTGTGGCCTGATGTCATCGCTGCCCCCGCGGGGCGGTCGGCACATCGGGTCACAAGCCCCACCGGCGCATGAAACGGCTCAGGACTCCGTCGGGTCTCCGTGCAGACGCACCGTACTGAGGATCTTCATGATCGTCGCCTCGGGGATCTCTTCCTTGACGCCCTTGGCGCCGTAGAGACTCCAGGCGACGTACCCACCCTCGGAGTTCTTGAAGCCGAACGTGATCGCCTTGCCGTCCGAGTCGCACTTGCCCTTCTGGGGCGTGTTCGTGGAAGAGGCCCGCGCGATGCTGCCCTTGATCCCCGACTGCGTGGTGTAGGGCTTCGCCTTCTTGTCGACGGTGAGGCTCTTCTTGTCCGGCTGCGTGTACCCGCCGAAGACCCACCACGGCACCTGGTTGACGGCGACCTCGTCGGTGCTCTTCGCGCCGTTCGCACCCTTGGTGCCGACCGCGCCCAGGGCGGTGTCGTCCTTCGTGCCGTCCTTGTCGTCGTCGGCGGAGCACCACTTGGACTTGTAGTACGCGGGCGCCGACATGGTGATGAGCGGCTTCGCCCCGGGTTCCTTGCTCGCGTCCTCGAAGCCGATGAGCGTGTCGGGGGTCTGCACCTCCCAGTCCGCCGGGACGTCGAAGGCGGTGCCCCACTTGGGGTTCACCACGACCTGCCAGCCCTTGACGACCGGCTTGGGGCCCTTGTCCGTGCCGCGTTCGTCCTCGCCGCCGCCGGTCGCCGGGTCCGCGCCGGGCTTCTTCGCGCCGGACGTGGCGGGCGACTTGGACGGTTTCGCGTCCGCCTCGTCGTCCTTGTCGCCGCCGAGCACCAGGAATCCGGTGACGCCCGCGGCCACCACGACCGCCGTCGCCGCGATGACGGCCACCAGCTTGGTCTTGTTGCCGTTGCCGCCGCCCCCGTCACCGCCGGGCTGTTGCGTCACGCCCATCGGCGCGGTCGGCACGCTCCACTGGCCCTGCTGTCCCGGCCCCGGCTGCTGGTACGGGTTGGGCTGTTGGTACCCCGGCTGCTGGTACGGATTCGGCTGCTGGTACCCCGGCTGCTGGTACGGATTGGGATTCTGGTCCTGCGGGTTCTGCTCGCCCCCGGGCGGCTGCTGTCCTGGCCACATGGCGGGAAACGATACGGGGTGTTGGAGCGGACACGTCACGGCCGCCCGGGTGGTGAAGCGGCCGTGACGGGCGGGTCGTTCAGGACTTCGGTCGTGACTTGATCTCGCGCACCGTGCCGAGCATCTTCCTGACCGTGGCGTCCGGGACCTGGTCGCTCACGCCCGTCGCGCCATGGAAGGACCACGAGGCGAACGCGCCCTCGGAGTCCTTGAACGCGAACACCGTGGCCGTGCCGTCCGAGTCGCACTTGCCCTTCTTCTCGACGCCCGAGGACGAGGCGGTCACCACGCTGCCCTTGAGGCCCGATTTCGTGGTGTAGGGCTCGGCGGCCCCGACGTCGACCTTCTTCTTGTCGGGCTGGGTGAAGGCGCCGTAGACCCACAGCTCGGCATCCTTGCCGGCGGCTTCCTCGGTGCTCCTGGCGCCGTTGTTGCCCTTGGTGCCCGCCGCCGCGAGGGGCGTGTAGTCCTTGGTGCCGTCCCTGTCCTCGTCAGCCCCGCACCACTTCTCCTTGAGGTACGCGGGAGCGGCGAAGGCGACGATGGGCTTGTCCTCCGGATCGTCCGCCTCCGCGACCCATCCGACCCAGTCCGTCGACTTCAGGTCCCACCCCGCGGGCACGTCGAAGGCGATGCCGCGCTTGGGGTTCACGACGGTCTGCCAGCCCGGGATCGTCGGCTCGGGGTTGCCGCCCTTGCCGCGGGAGTCGGAGCCCCCGGACCCCGCCGTACTCGGCGCCGTGGCCGAGGACTTCGTGGGGTCCGGCTGCGCGCGGTCGTCCTTGTCGCCGCCGAGGACGAGGAAGCCGGTGACGCCCGCGGCCACCACGACCGCCGCCGCGGCGACGACGGCGATGACCTTGGTCCTGTTGCCGCCCCCGCCACCCCCTCCGCCCTGCGGCGCCTGGGGTGTGCCACCGGGAACGGTGGGCGCGTTCCACGGAGCCGGCTGCTGGTGTCCCGATTGCTGATATCCGGGCTGGTGGTGTCCCGACTGCTGATATCCGGGCTGGTGGTACGGATTCGGCTGGTTCGGCCCGCCCCCGGGCTGCTGCTCTCCTGGCCACATGCGCAGCAACGATAGGTGAGCGTGATCCACCCCCGGCGGGCTCCCTGGCCAAAGAACGCTACTCGTGGGTAACATCCCGGCCATGAGCACTGACCAGATGTCGATAGGCGAGATGCTCGCCGCCACCGTGCCGATGGCCCGGACGCTGAACCTCGAGTTCCGCGAGACCACGCCCGAGAAGGCCGTCGTCGCCCTGCCCGACCAGGCCGACTACCACAACCACGTCGGCGGGCCGCACGCCGGAGCCATGTTCACGCTGGGGGAGTCCGCCAGCGGCGCCATCGTGCTCGCCGCGTTCGGCGACCAGCTCTCGCGCGCGGTGCCGCTCGCCGTCAGCGCCGACATCGCGTACAAGAAGCTCGCCATGGGGCCGGTGACCGCCACCGCGACCCTCGGCCGCCCGGCCGCCGAGGTCGTCGCCGAACTGGACGCGGGGCAGCGTCCCGAGTTCCCGGTGGCGATCGCGATCCAGCGCGAGGACGGCGCCGTGACCGGCGAGATGACCGTCGTATGGACGCTGCGACCCAATAACTGAGTCGCGTGCGGGCGTTCGCTTCCGTACGTTCTTTGAACACAGCGGCGTCGCGTCGGCCGGGCCACGGGGGTCCCGACCGGAGCGGCGCCGTTCGTCATGACTCCATCGAGCCGTTCTGGCCCGCCTTCTGTTCAACTCATTGACACGAGTCAGCAGTGGTCATAGTTTCCGGCCGCCAGGGTTGACGTCGTCAGAGGAGTCGCCACATGAGACGCACGGGACGCACGGCACGCACGGGACGCAAGCGAACCACCCGAACCATCCTCACGGTCATCGCCGCCGCCGCGGCCCTGCTCACCCCGCACACCGCACAGGCCCAGACCACCCCCGAGGCCCCGGACCGGACCGGCGGCGGCACCCTCGTCCGCACGGACGCGGGGTGGCTGCGCGGAGAAGCAACCGCCGAGGGACGGCAGTTCCTCGGCATCCCGTACGCCCGGCAGCCCGTCGGCGACCTCCGGTGGAAGGAGCCGCGTCCCGCCAAGTCCTGGCAGGGCGTGCGCGAGGCGACCTCCTTCGGCAACCGCTGCGTACAGAGCGCGAGTTGGGACCCCGGATACGAGAACCCCAGCCACACGGAGGACTGCCTCGACCTCAACGTCTACGCACCCAAGGGGCAGCACAAGCCCCGGCCCGTCATGGTCTGGCTGCACGGCGGCGGGCTCACCGCCGGCGCGGGCGAGGACATCGTGCCCGACACCTTCGCCCGGCGTACCGGCACGGTGGTGGTGACCGTCAACTACCGCCTGGGCGCGATGGGTTTCCTCGCGGGCAAGGACCTCGACTCGGAGGCGTCCGACCAGGTCTCGGGCAACTACGGCCTGCTCGACCAGCAGGCCGCGCTGCGCTGGGTGCGCGCCAACATCGGCTCGTTCGGCGGTGACCGGCAGCGCGTCACCATCGCCGGCGAGTCCGCGGGCGGCCGCTCCGTCTGCACGCAGCTCGCCTCGCCCACCGCCAGGGGCCTCTTCCGCGCGGGCATCGTGCAGAGCGGCGCCTACGGGGACTGCGCCGCCCGCGAGCGCGACGAGGCCCGCACGCAGGGCGCGGCGTTCGCGAAGAAGGCGGGCTGCCCCGACCCGGCGACCGCCCTCGCGTGTCTGCGCGCCAAGCCCGCCGAGGAGATCCTCGCGGCGCAGGGCGGGTTCGACTGGGGCCCGGTGGCCGGCGGTGACTTCCTGCCGGTCCAGCCTATGGAGGCGTACGGGAACGGAAGCGCCTCGCGCGTACCGGTCCTGAACGGCGCGAACAGCGACGAGGGGCGCCTCTTCGCCTACGGCCAGTTCGACGGCCAGGGCAAGCCGCTCACCGCGGAGCAGTATCCGGGCGCGCTCACCCGGACGTACGGCGCGGAGCTGGGCGCCAAGGTCCTCGAGCGCTATCCGCTCGCGGAGCACGCCTCGCCGACCCACGCGTACGCGGCCGCCCAAGGCGACCAGATGTTCGCGTGCCCGGCACTGCGCATGGACAGGTCGCTCGCGGGCCGGGGCCCGGTCTACGCCTATGAGTTCGCCGACCGCACCTCGCCGCCCTTCGCCTCGATCCGGGAGGCGGGCAAGACGTTCGACTTCGGGGCGACCCACGTCAACGAAGTGCAGTACCTCTTCAAGCACTTCGGGCTCGCCTCGCCGCTCGACGCGGAGCAGCGGGTTCTCGCCCGGCAGATGGTCCAGTACTGGGGCTCGTTCCTCCACGGCGGCGTGCCGCGCGCCGACGGCCAGCCCGCCGCCCCCGACCAGCGGACGCGGCCGGGCCAGGTGCTCTCGCTGCGCACCGCCTCCGCGGGCGGCAACGAGCTGAGCACCTCCGTGGCCCGTGAGCACAGGTGTGACCTCTGGGACGCCGCCCCGGCCGACGCCGGGTGAGCGGGTAGGCTGCCCGGCGTGCGCGATCTTGGGGGGAGCGCGCACGCCGGGTACACGCACATCAGCACAGGAGGAACCGGCGTTGCACGTCCAGGAATGGCTGGAGACCGTACCGGCCGTCAGTATCTACGCGCTGGTGGGCGTGGTCATCGGTCTGGAGAGCCTGGGCATTCCGCTGCCGGGTGAGATCGTCCTCGTCTCCGCCGCGCTGCTCTCCTCGCAGCACGGCGAGCTGAACCCCGTGATCCTGGGGATCTGCGCCACCGCGGGTGCCATCATCGGCGACTCCACCGGGTACGCGATCGGACGCAAGGGCGGCCGGCCACTCCTTGCCTGGCTCGAACGCAAATTCCCCAAACACTTCAGTGCCGCGAACGTCGGCAGCGCCGAGCAGTCCTTCCAGAAGTGGGGCATGTGGGCGGTCTTCTTCGGCCGCTTCGTCGCCCTGCTGCGGATCTTCGCGGGCCCTCTGGCCGGCGTCCTTCGCATGCCGTACTGGAAGTTCCTGATCGCCAACGTCCTGGGCGGCATCGTCTGGGCGGGCGGCACCACCGCCGTCATCTACTACATCGGCGTCGTCGCCGAGGACTGGCTCAAGCGGTTCTCGTACTTCGGCCTGGCCATCGCCGTCCTGATCGGCGTCGGCTCCATGCTGCTGGTCAAGCGCCGCGCCAAGAAGTCGGCGCAGGCGCGCTCGGCCGTGGAGGCCGACAGCGGTGCGAAGGCGGCGGCCGAGCCGGTCCCCGTTCCGGCCGCCGACTGAACCTCACCCGGCGTGGGCGTCCCGGTGGGCCTTGGCCAGCTCGACGTACATCGTGCCGTTGAGGGTGACGCCCGCGCGCTCCTCGTCGGTGAGCGGGCGGCGCACCTTGGCGGGAACGCCCGCGACCAGTGAGCCGGGCGGCACGACCATCCCCTGCGGGACGAGGGCCTGCGCCGCGACCAGTGAACCGGCGCCGATCACCGCGCCGTTGAGGACCGTCGCCCCCATGCCGATGAGGCAGTCGTCCTCGACGGTGCAGCCGTGCAGGACGGCGTTGTGGCCGACCGAGACCCGCTCGCCGATCGTCATGGGGAAGCCCAGGTCGACGTGGAGGCTGCAGTTGTCCTGGATGTTGCTGTCGGCGCCTACGACGATGGGCCCGCCGTCCGCGCGCAGCACCGCCCCGTACCAGGCGCTCGCACCGGCGTGCAGCGTCACCTCGCCGATGATGACCGAGGTGGGCGCGGTGAAGGCGTCCTGGTCGATCTGCGGGTGCTTGCCGCCGAACCCGGTGATGAGTGCCTCGTGGCTCATCGGAACTCTCCATTCGTACGTGTCTCGCGCCTGGCGGAACCGTACGGGACGGGGTGGGGTCCGCCGCCCCGTGGGGTGAAGATCACAGGGGTCCGGGCTCACTCAGCCCCGCGTGGCTGAGTAACGTGAGCGCGTGCCGAAGAACAGGAACACGTTCTCATCCGCGGTCGCCGACTGGCGGCGCCGCGCGACCCAGCGCGCCGTCCACGCGGGCTGGGCCTGGGTGCAGCGGACGGGCGCCGTCACCGCGCAGCGGCCGGGCAGGCTGCGGTTCGGCGCGATCGGCCACGGCACGAAGCTGTCCTTCCCGCAGGGGACCGTCTTCGGTGAGCCGTGGATCCGCATCGGTGACCACTGCATCATCGGCGAGCAGGTCACCCTCACCGCCGGGATGATGCCCGACCTGGACCTCGGCCCCGACCCGATCCTGCGCATCGGCAACGGCGTCGTGCTCGGCCGCGGCAGCCACGTCATCGCCGACACCACGGTGACGATCGGCGACGACTGCTACTTCGGGCCCACGGTGTACGTGACGTCCACGAACCACTCGTACGACGATCCGCACACGCCCATCGGCAAGCAGTGGCCGCGCATGGAGCCGGTCGAGATCGGGCCCGGCTGCTGGATCGGCACGAACGCGGTGATCCTGCCGGGCGCCAGGATCGGCCGGAATGTCGTGGTGGCCGCGGGGGCGGTTGTCCGGGGCGATGTCCCTGACCACGCGGTGGTCGCGGGAGCGCCGGCCCGCGTGGTGCGGACCTGGGACCCCGAAGCGGGGTGGCAGCCGCCGCTGCGTACGCCTGCGCCTGTGCCGATTCCTGACGGGGTCACGCCGGAGCAGCTGCTTGCGCTGGGGGATTTGGAGGGATAGTCGGGGCCTTGTCGTCTGCGGGCGCGTCGTGGCTGTTCGCGCAGTTCCCCGCGCCCCTAAAGCGGCCCGTTTCAGCTCGCCAGGAGCACCGTGCCCACCAGAGCGAGGCCCGCGCCCGCCGCCTGCACCCCGCGCAGCCGTTCCTTGAGCACCAGGCGCGCGGCGAGTGCGGTGACCACCGGGTAGACGGAGGCGAGCACGGCGGCCACGGTGACCGGGCCGTTCTGGGCGGCCACCGAGTACGTGCCGTTGGCCGCGACGTCCGCGAGGCCGACGAAGGCCAGCGCCGGGACCGCTACCCAGACGACGCGCATTCCGCTGCCCTCGGGGAGCGCCCTGCCGCCCCGCTTCACCGAGACGAACAAGGCCGCGCCGCCGGTGGCCACGTTCGTCACGCGCTGCACGAACAGGGCGAGGAACAGACCCGTGAGGTTGCTCGACGCCTCGGAGATGAGCGCCATCACCCCGCCGAACCCGAAGGCCGCGACCAGCGTGAGCAGGACCGCTTGGCGCTGTACGGGGGCGCCGCGCAGCTCGGGCCCGCCCGCGAGGACGATGCCGACCACGGCGACGGCGATCCCGGCGAACTGCGGGACTCCCGGCCGCTCGCCGAGGAGGAGCCCGACGCCCACCGGTACGACGACGCCCAGCGAGCCGAGCGGCGAGACGACGCCCATCGGGCCGAGCGCCAGCGCCTTGTAGAAGGCGAGCATCGCGGCGGGGCCGACGAGCCCCGCGCCGACCGCGAACCACAGCTGCGGCCCCCACTCCGTCCAGCCACCCGTGGCGACCACGATCGCCCCGAGGACGACCACCGCGATGGCCTGCGAGACGACGACCACCGTGAGCGCGGGGAGGCGCCGGGTCAGCAGCCCGCCGCCGAAGTCGGCCAGGCCCCACAGGAGGCTGGTGGCCAGGGCGAACAGTGCCGTCATCGGAAATCCTCGCAGTACAGTGTGGTGAACCTTCAGGTGCACCACACCGTAGTTCACTATTCTAAACTCTGTCATCCAATATATTGGACGGAATGTGTCGGACCTCGATCAGCTCACCCAGTCGCTCGCCCGCAACCTCAAGCGCTGGCGCTCGGAACGGGGCTTCACGCTCGATGCGCTCGCGGCCCGCGCGGGCGTCAGCCGCGGCATGATCATCCAGATCGAGCAGGCCAGGACCAACCCCAGCGTCGGCATCACGGTGAAGCTCGCCGACGCCCTGGGCGTCAGCATCACCACGCTCCTCGACTACGAACAGGGCTCGCACGTACGGCTCGTGCCGCCGGAGCAGGCGGTGCGCATGTGGTCCACGGAGGCGGGCAGCAGCACGACACTCCTGGTCGGGACCGAGGCGCGCGGGCCCTTCGAGCTGTGGGCGTGGAAGCTGATGCCCGGTGACGGCAGCGACTCCGACGCGCACCCGCCGGGGACGATGGAGCTCCTGCACGTGGCCGCGGGCGAACTGACCCTCGTCGTGGACGGCGTGGAGCATCTCGTGCCCGCCGGGTCGGCCGCGTCCTTCGAGGCGAACGTGGCGCACGGCTATCACAACAAGGGTGCCGAGCCGGTCGAGATGACCATGTCGGTGTCGGTGCCCCCGGCGCACGCCTCGTCGTACTGAACCGCGGGGCCGAGCCGTCGGGGCGGCCTGTTAGCGTGCGGCCATGCGTGCACCCATGGGAGATTTCGACGACGTCCGACCCGCGCCCGAGGCCCTCGACCTCCTTGTCGCACCCGTCGCGGGCGCCGTGCGCGGATGGAGCGGGAGCGTCCCCGCCGAGCAGGTCATCCACGTCGACACCGACCCGCGGTGGGCCGACACCGCCACCTTCGTGGAGCACTACGGCCAGGACATCCTGGAGCAGTCGGCGAACTGCGTCGTCGTCGCGGGCAAGCGCGGCGGCGAGGCCTCGCTCGCCGCGTGCCTGGTCCTCTCCACGACCCGCGTCGACGTGAACGGCGTCGTGCGCCGCCAACTCGGCGCGCGCAAGGCCTCGTTCGCGCCGATGGACACGGCGACCGGCGAGACCGGCATGGAGTACGGCGGCATCACCCCGATCGGCCTGCCCTCAGGCTGGCCGCTGCTCGTGGACGCCGCCGTCGTCGACCTTCCGTACGTCCTGATCGGCAGCGGCAGCCGCCGGGGCAAGCTCATCGTGCCCGGCAAGGCGTTCGCCGAGCTGCCCAACGCGGTGGTGCTCGAAGGGCTCGGCGTCGCCTGACACGGGCCGGGGCCACGTCGCCCCGCGCGGGTGGGGTTACTTGGCCCCGCTCACCCGCAGACCCCCTCCTCGCGCAGCCGCGCGATGTCGTCAGGGCCGCGCCCCAGCTCGCCGAGAATCAGCTCGGTGTGCTCGCCCGCCGCCGGTACCGGGTCCATGCGCGGGGCCACGCCCTTCAGGTCCGCGGGCGGCACCAGCGCCCGCACCGGGGAAGAGCTGCCCGGAATGGCGACCTCGCGCCAGCGGTCGCGCTCGACGAGCGCCGGGTGGTCCAGGAACTCGGCGACCGAATTCACTCCCGCGTTGGCGATGTTGGCACGGTCCAGGAGCTCCATCGCCTCGTCGCTGCCGAGTTGGGCGAACCGCGCGGAGATGATCGCGTCGAGCGCGTCGCGGTGCGCGACCCGGTCGGAGCCGGTGGCGAACCGCGGGTCGTCGGTCAATTCGGGCTGCCCGATGACCTGTTCGCACAGGGCTGCCCACTCGCGCTCGTTCTGCACGGACAGCAGCACGTCCTTGCCGTCGGACGCGGTGAACGGGCCGTAGGGCGCCACCGTCGCGTGCCGTGCGCCGACCCGTGGCGGCTGAGTGCCGCCATACCGCGTGTAGTAGGCGGGCTGGCCCATCCACTCGCCGAGCGCGTCGAAGAGGGAGACCTCGACGGCCCGTGCGCGACCTGTGGTGGCCCGGGTGAAGAGCGAGGTCAGGATGCCGCTGTAGGCGTACATTCCGCCCGCGATGTCCGCGACCGAGATCCCCGCCCGCACCGCCTCTTCGGGCGTGCCGGTCAGCGAGAGCAGCCCGGTCTGGCACTGCACCAGCAGGTCGTACGCCTTCCTCTGGGACCAGGAGCCGCTGGTGCCGTACCCGCTGACCGTGCAGGGGATCAACGAGGGGTAAAGGGCCTGGAGTTCGTCCGCGCCGAGGCCGAGGCGGTCCGCGGCGCCCGGGGCGAGGTTCTGCACGAACACATCGGCGCCCGCGAGGAGTTCATGCAGGATCGCCCTGCCCTCCTCGGACTTGAGGTCCAGGGTGAGGGACTCCTTGGAGCGGTTGAGCCAGACGAAGTAGCTGGCCTGGCCGTGCACCGTGGTGTCGTAACGCCGGGCGAAGTCACCGCCTCCCGGGCGCTCGACCTTGATCACGCGGGCGCCGAGGTCGGCGAGCTGGCGGGTGGCGAAGGGGGCGGCGACGGCCTGCTCCAGGCTGACGACGGTGATGCCCTCCAAGGGGAGGTGACCTGCCGGTTCGTGGTGCGTCGTCGCCATCACTGCCCTACTTCTCTTGTCTTGGGTTCGAGGGTGCTGCCTGAGTCTGTACGGTCACACGGCACGCCGCTTCAGTCGCCCCCGCCCACCACCGACTTGGACACGAGCCGCCCGTCGTCGAAGCAGAGGCGGTAGCCGTCGCCCGACATGAAGCGGGTGCTGTAGTACGCGCAGTCCTGGCCGCGCGGTGTCGCGGGCGCGCCGTCGGGCGGTCCGTCCATGGTGAAGTCCGGAAGGCGGGACTCGACTTCAGCGCGCGGCTGCCCGGTCCGCAGGCCGTCGTACACCTCTCGGTCCAGGACCGAGAAGGCGGAGCTGATCAGGCTGAGGGGGAGCATGAGCAGCAGGATTCCGGCAAGCACCGCGAGCGGGGTCAGGACCGCCTGGGTCAGCCGCCGTCTGATCCGCCGCCTGGCCAGCTCCAGTTCCCTGGCGGAGGTGGTGGGCCGGGGAGTGTCCGCGGTGCGGGGGGCGGCGCCGGCCGCGGGCAGCTCGGCGGTCACCTCGAAGCCGCCGCCGGCCGTGGGGTCCGCGCGGAGCGTGCCGCCCGCCAGGCGCACGCGCTCGTCGAGGCCGACGAGTCCGCTGCCGCCCGACGCCACTCCGGGCAGGCGGCCCGCCGGGGCCGGGTCGTTCACCACCGTCAGGCGCAGCGCGTCGCCGTCCCGCGCGATGCTGACCCGGACCGCGGCGCCGGGCGCGTGCTTGGCCGCGTTCGTCAGGGACTCCTGGAGCACGCGGTGGACGGCGAGGGCGACCATCGGCGGCAGGTCATCGGTGGCCCCCGACCGTTCGAGCGTGACCTCGACCCCGGAGGCCCGCGCGCGCTCGACCACGGCTTCCGGGCTCTCCTCCGACGGCACCCTGGGCGGCGCCTCGTCGTCGGCCCGGAGCACGCCGATGATCTCCCGAAGCCGTTCGGTCGCCGCGCCCGCGGCCTCGCGCAGCTCCGCGACGGCCGCTTGCTGGCGGGCGTCGAGGGTGGGATCGACCTCGAGGACGCCCGCCCGGACGGCGATGAGCGTCAGGTCGTGGCCGAGCGAGTCGTGCATGTCGCCCGCGATCCTGGCCCGTTCGCGGATACGGGTGCGGTCCGCGACTGCCTGCTGCTCGCGTTCCATGCGCTCGGCGAGCCGCCAGCCGGTGGCCGTCAACTCGGCGTACTGACGGCGGTACCGGCCCAGAAGCCAGGGCAGCACCACGCCGGGCAGGAAGGTCAGGAGCATCGTGGGCCAGCCCCACAGATCGCTCGCCACGAACCCGTTCATGACGAGTCCGGCCACGGCGACCGCCCCGAAGAACCACAGCGCCGGACGCGTCACGGCCGTACGGCTGCCGGCGAGGTACCCGAACACGGCGAGCGCCGCCCAGTACACGGGCGTCAGCATCTCCGGGTCCGTCAGCAGACTCAGCGCGACGGGCACGGCCAGCGCGGCGAGCGGCCACCGCCTGCCGAGGGCGACAGCGCCCCCGAGCAGCGGGATTCCCACGGCCGCGACGACGGCGTCACGGCCGCCCGGACCGAGGGCGGCGGAGAACGGCGGCGCGCACACCACGAGCCACAGTGCGATGTCGAAGAGCCGGGGAAGGAACCGGGAGAACCGTGGAGGAAGCCGGGAGGACCGGGGAGGGAGCCGGGAGGACCGGGGAGGGAGCCGGGAGAGCCAGCCGTTTGCGCCGCGCATCCGCCAAGGATCGCCGATCACTCCGGACGCCGGGGCCCTCATTTTTCGCCGACGAGCCCCGCCTCGTACGCCAGGATCGCGGCCTGCACCCGGTTCTTGAAGCCGAGGCGGGCCAGGACCTGACTGACGTACGCCTTCACCGTGCCCTCGACGACGTGCAGTCGCCCGGCGATCTCCGCGTTCGACAGACCGGCCCCGACCAGGGCGAGCACCTCACGCTCGCGTTCCGTCAGCTCCTCGATGCGGGCCCGCGCGGTGGCCTGCTTGCCGAGCGTGCCCGCACCGAGGTGGGAGATGACCCGCCGCGCGATCGACGGGGAGAGATACGCGCCGCCGTCGGCGACAGCCTGGACCCCGGCGATCAGGTCGCGCGGAGCCCCGGACTTGAGAAGGAAACCGGCGGCCCCGGAGCCCAGCGCACTCGCGATGTACTCGTCCTCGGAGAACGTCGTGAGCATCGCCACCACCGTCTCCGGTGCGAGCTTGTGCAGTTCGGCGGCCGCCTGAAGGCCGTCGAACCGCGGCATCCGGATGTCGAGGAGACAGACGTCCGGCCGGTGCCTGAGGGCGAGGTCGACCGCCTCGCGCCCGTCGGCCGCCTCGGCGACGACCTCGATGTCGTCGGCGGTGCCGAGGATCGCCCGTATCCCGGCCCTGATCATCGCCTCGTCGTCGGCGAGCAGCACTCTGATCATGTGCGCACGCTACCCCGGCCGTTGATGACCCGGCGAAAGTGCCGACAGGTGTTTGCGAGCGCCGTTCACCTGATGCTCACGCGTGTCCTGACCATCGGCCTCGCGGCCATCGTGCGCAGTTCAGCCGGGGCCATCACCGTGCTGTACGTGCTGCTCCTCATCCGGCAGACGACCCTCCCCGAACGGAGACCGGATCTGTCATGCCCTCGACATCCGCTACCCCTCTGACGCCCTCCGCTCCCGCCGTCACCCGTGCGTACGTCACCTCCGTCGCCGACTCCGAAGAGCAGATCCGGGCCGCGCAGCGGCTGCGGTACCGCGTCTTCGGCGAGGAGATGGGTGCCACCCTCCACACTTCCCTGCCCGGCCACGACGTGGACCCCTTCGACGACCTCGCGGACCACCTGATCGTCACCGACACCGCCACCGGCGAGGTCGTCGGCACCTACCGTCTGATGCCGCCCGGCCGGGCCGAGACGTCCTACTCCGACAGCGAGTTCGACCTGCGCGCGCTGGAGGGGCTGCGGTCCTCCACGATCGAGGCGGGCCGCTCCTGTGTGCACCCCGACCACCGCTCCGGCGCGGTGATCAACCTGATGTGGTCGGCCCTCGCCCGTTACGTCCTGCTCTCCGGCCACCGCTATCTGGCGGGCTGCGCCTCGGTGCCGCTGTCCGACGGCGGCAGGGCGGCGTCGAGCGCCTGGCTGCTCGGCACGTCCCGGCACGCCTCGCCGCCCGAGCTCCGGGTGCAGCCCCGGCGCCCCTGGGTGCCCACCGCGCCGCCGGTGGAGCGGCCCGCCTACACCGACCTGCCGCCGCTGCTGAGGGGCTACCTCCGCCTGGGGGCGTGGATGTGCGGGGCGCCCACGCACGACCCCGAGTTCGACGTCGCCGACTTCTTCGTCCTCCTGGACATGGACCGGCTCGGCGACCGCTACCGCCGCTACTTCCTGGGGGAGACGCAATGAACCCCGCGGGCACCCCGGCGGCGCTGTGCACCCCGGCCTGCGTGACCCGCTCGGCGCCGGAGGTCCCCCCGGCCGAACTGGCCCGCCGGTACGCGGCGTTGACGTACGAGATCGGCGTCGGCGTGACGCAGGGCGCGCGGCTGGCGGAGCCGGGGGCGCTGCGGGCGCGGGCCCGGGGAATCCTGGGGGCCCTGGGCGTACGCCTCGACGCGGGGCCGGAGCGGCTGACGGTGACCGGTTCCGGGCCCGGCACCCTCATCGTCGCCAACCACATCTCCTGGCTCGACGTCGTCAGCCTGCTCGCCGTGGAGCCGGTGACGGTCCTGGCCAAGCGGGAGGTGGGCCGATGGCCGGTGATCGGCTCCCTCGCGCGGCGGGCCGGGTCCCAGTTCATCGACCGCGACGGAATACGCCAACTTCCCCACGTGGTGGCCGAGTTGGCGTCGACCTTGCGCTCGGGCCGCTCCGTCCTGGTCTTCCCGCAGGCCACCACCTGGTGCTCCGTGGTCGGTGGCCGCTTCCGCCGCGCCACCTTCCAGGCGGCCGCCGACGCGGGCGCGCCCGTACGGCCGGTCACCATCCGCTACTACCGGCACGGCACGCGCAGCACCACGGCGGCCTTCCTCGGCGACGAGTCCTTCGGGGCCTCACTGCACCGCGTGGCCCGTGCCCGCGGCCTGGCCGTACGGGTCACCGCGCACGCCCCGCTGCGCGGGTCCGACCGCCGGGAGCTGGCCGCCGAGGCCCAGGCGGTCATCGGCGGCCATGAGCTGCCCGCTCATGCGTGAGCTGCCCCGAAGGCCGAACCGCATCCCCGAGAGCCCTGGCCGGAGTCACCTCGCGGACATGCGCCACGGCGTCGAACCACTGCGCGAGGGAGCTGCCGGAGAGGTGGTGGTCGGCGTCCTCGCGCGCGTCGTAGGTGGGGCCGACCAGGCGGGTCCTCGCGGGAGCGCCGAGCCAGGCGTCGACGGGCGCGGGGCGCGGGGCCCGCAGGTCGAGGAAGTACGCGGGCAGGTCGACGGCACCGAGCACCGCATCGGCGAAGTCCGCGGGCGGTACGGGATGGCCGGCGCCGTGGTGGAAGGTCAGCGCGACGGAGGCGTACCCCTTGCCGAAGTGCTCGCGCAGGTATCCGCCCGCGTTGCGGTGGGGATGCGGAGCGGGTGAGGACACCGTCCGGGGGGCGCCTACAGCCGTGTGGACGATACCGCCCCAGTAGACGGTCTTCTGACGGGTGCGCTTGTACCACCGGATCACGCTCTCGGCCACGGCCCGCTCGATCCCCGCGAGACCGCCGACGGGCATCGCCGACAGCGACGGCGACGTGGCCAGTCGCACGGGGTCGTGCGGGTTGCGTTCGTTGTGGGCGCGCATCCAGCGCAGTACGTCGAGAATCTCGCCGGTCCGCAGGAAGGAGCGGGCCTCGGAGAGCAGCACCCGCGGATCGCCGGCGCCGGTCAGGACGTACGCGTCGAGGCCGAGCCGTGCCGGATCGTCCCCTTCGAGGACGAGTGAGCGAAAACCCCGCTCCTCGACCAGATGACGCAGCATCCGGTGCTGGACGACGGACAGTTCATGAGTGGCTCGGGACCCCACGCCGAGCGCGACGATCTCGGCCCCCGCCAGCGCATCGCCCAGCGGGCGCAGGTCGTCCGCCGCGGCAGACGGGTCATGGGCGTCGAGGGGGCGGGCGTGCCGGCCCAGCCAGTCGGCCACGGCTTCGGTGGTTGCCTCTGAGGTCGGATTCATGCGGCCAGGCTCATACCTGAAGCTCGATTGAGGTCAAGTGGGCGGTAGGTCGCGGGAACTCAAGTCCCCGCGCGGCCGACTCCTGAACAGGCGCGGCCGCGACGGTACCGCGCTGTCGCGTCACGAGTGTCAGGAGGACGAGTGTCAGGGATGAGCGAGTGTCAGGGATGAGCGACCGGTCCCCCCTGCCCCTGCTCGGCGGTTTCCTCGTGCTGCTCGCGGTGATCTTCGCGGTGTCGTACGCCGTGGGGTCGGCCGTCGGGCCGGGCGCCCCCGCCACACAGCGGACCGAGACCGAGACCGGGACAGAGACCGAGACCGGGAGAGAGACCGAGTCCGGGACGCATGAGGGGGACATGGGCGGCATGCACTCCGGCGACGACATGGGGGACATGCACTCCGGCGCCCCCGGCCGATGAGCACGGCGGGGTCAATTCGCGTACCCATCCGTGAAAGGAGGGGCGCGAATGCAAGGATGTCCCCGCCATGACTGCTGGAGGGTGTTCTCGCGCGGTACGGGCCGCGGTGTTCGCGGCCGTCTGTGTGCTGCTCGCTGCCCTGGGGCACGTCATGATGTCGGGGACCTCGGTGCCCTGGTGGACGCTGGGAGCCGGAGCCGTCGGGGTCGGCGGCACGGCGTGGCTGCTCGCCGGGCGCGAACGGGGGCTGCCCCTGGTCGTCTCCGCGGCGGTGGCCGCTCAGGCCGCGCTGCACTCCGGGTTCTCCCTGGCCCAGGCCGCCGCGCAGCCATCGGCCGGAGTGCCGCTCCTGCGGCGCTGGGTGCAGCACATGCTCTGCGCCGCGCCGATGGGCGCCGACTCGATGGGCAGCATGGGGCGGGGGCAGGGCTCGGCCATGTCCGCGCCGATGCCCGACGCGAGCACGGCGCCCATGCCCGCCATGCCCGCGTCCTCGATGGGCTCCGCCATGGAGCACATGGAGCACATGGATCACATGGGCGGCGGCCACGACATGAGCGGCATGTCGCCGACCGGCATGCTCGCCGCCCACCTGCTCGCCGCGCTCCTCTGCGGCCTCTGGCTCGCGCACGGCGAACGCGCGGCCTTCCGTGTCGCGCGTGCCTTCGCCGCGTGGCTCGTCGCCCCGCTGCGGGTGCCTCTCGCACTGCCCACGCCCGCACACCGGCCCCGTATCCGGTTCCACCGCCACCGTTCGGCGGGCCGGCCGCGGCAGTTGCTCCTTGTCCACGCCATCACTTCTCGGGGTCCGCCCGCGGGGACCGCTGTCGCCTGACAGCCGGCTCCCCGACGCCGTTCCCGCGCGCCATCGCGCGCGGCCTGACGGCTCGGGCATCGGTTCCGCGCACTCTCGCGCGGCCGTACCCCCCTCACCGGACCCGCCGGACGCTCTACGCACGTACGCACGTACGCACGTACGCACGGCGTGTCCGGGTCCCGGAATCCCGAGAAGGACACCAGGTGATCATTCCTGCCCTGCCCAGCTCACCCGACGAGTCGATAACGGCCTGGGCGCTCGCCGCCCGCGCCGGAGACCCCGAAGCGGTCGAGCACTTCGTACGCGCCCTCCACCGGGACGTCCGCCGGTACGTGACGTACCTCGGCGGCGACCCGCAGGCCGCCGACGACCTGACGCAGGACACGTTCCTGCGCGCCCTCGGCAGCCTGCACCGGTTCGAAGGGCGCTCTTCAGCCCGTACGTGGCTGCTCTCCATCGCCCGGCGCGCGGTGATCGACAGCCTGCGGCACGCCGCGGCCAGGCCCCGCCTCTGCGACACGGACGACTGGCAGTCCGCCGCGGAGCGGGCCCAGCCGAGGGGCCTGCCGGGCTTCGACGACGGCGTGGTCCTCGCCGACCTGCTCGCGACACTGCCCGACGAACGGCGTGAGGCCTTCGTCCTCACCCAGCTCCTCGGCCTGCCCTACGCCGAGGCCGCGCTGCTCACCGGCTGCCCGGTGGGCACGGTCCGCTCGCGCGTGGCGCGGGCCCGGATCGCCCTGATGGAGCGCCTGCGGGAAGCCGAGCGCCCCGCTCTGGTGGGCGCGGCGGCCTGACGCCCCCCGGCCGCCGGGGGGTGGCCGTGCCCAGGCAACCTAGGCGCGGCCACCCCCCAAGGCCCGGAGCTGCGCCGGAGTGAGACGGTCCGCTCCAGCGCAGCTCAGGGCCTCGGTCACGCGGTCCTGCGGCCACCCCAGTGCGGTGGCCAGTTGGGCCACCGGGAGCGCTGTGCCCGCGTGCCGCTGTGCGGCCAGGACGGTCAGCGCGTCCTCGACGACTCCGGAGCCACCGCTCATGTCGTCGCTGAGGGTCGCGAAGAACTGGCTCATGTGGGCGAGCCTGGCCCCGGCGGGCGTAGCCGCGTCGAGGAGTTCCACTCCCCGCTGGGCGGTCTCCGCCCACATCGCGTGCTTCTGGGCGCTGGTCGTCCAGGCCCGGAGCCAGACGTCGTCGTCGATGACGTACCGCCGGCGACGCTGCCCGGGCTCCTGTTCGCGTCGGATCACCTCAAGGCCCTCCAGGTAGCGGACGGCCAGGGACACCGAGGCGGGGCTGACCCGCAGCCGCTGGACCAGGTCCGCGGCGGTGAGGCTGCCGGAGTCGTCGGTGATGAGCCGAGCGAGGACCCGGGCGGCCATGCGGGGCACCCCGGTCCTGACCATCAGGGCCGCGAGGTGCTCGGCGAAGTCACGTACGGCGTCGGGGTCGCGGCCGTACGCGTCGGGGGGAGCGGCCGGATCGCGGCGCGGGATTCGCTTGCGCCGCCGGGCGCGCCGCTCGGTGGCCAGGTGGGCGTGGTCGACGCGGTAACCCCGCGGGCCGCCGTTGCGGGCCACCTCGCGGCTGACGGTCGAGGTGGGCCTGTCGATGCGCCGGGCGATCTCGGCGTACCCGAGCCCTTCGGCCAGGCCCGCGCCGATGTCCCGGCGGTCCTGATGGGTCAGCCTGCCACCCGGCACGGGCATCGGCCCCCTTCCCTCTGATCGTGGTGAGGGTTTCGCGGTCTTGCGTTCAACGGCAAGTCCATTGCAATGAATCCACGAAATTCCCTGTGTGGAGCCGCTGTTCGTCCAGTTATTCATTGAAGACGTGTTGAACGCAACGTAGCTTCGCCGATATCCGCTGTCCGCACGGATACGGGGAGGAGTCGAGGTGACGAAGACGAGCGAGGACGTGGTGCTCGATGTCGAGGGGCTGCGCATGCGCTACGGCACGGCCGACGTCCTGCGTGAGGTGACGTTCCGGGCGCGGCACGGCGAAGTGCTCGCGCTGCTCGGGCCGAACGGGGCGGGCAAGACCACCACGATCGAGATCATGGAAGGGTTCCGGATGCGTTCGGCGGGCCGGGTCCAGGTGCTCGGCACGGA
Source organism: Streptomyces sp. NPDC055099 (assembly GCF_053607685.1). Lineage (NCBI taxonomy): Bacteria > Bacillati > Actinomycetota > Actinomycetes > Kitasatosporales > Streptomycetaceae > Streptomyces > Streptomyces sp. NPDC055099. The sequence goes on from NZ_JBSGUA010000006.1 coordinate 76,138, forward strand.
CCCGGCGCACGGCACCGAGGCATGGCGTGCGCGCATCGGGGTCGTCCTGCAGTCCTGGCGCGACCACGGCAAGTGGCGGGTGCGTGAGCTGCTCGCGCACCTCGGGAGGTATTACGCGCCGTACTCGACCGGCACGATCCGGCGCCCATGGGACACCGACGAACTCATGGCCGCGGTTGGCCTGTCCTCGCACGCCGACAAGAAGGTCAAGACACTGTCCGGCGGGCAGCGGCGCAGGCTGGACGTGGCGATCGGCATCGTGGGCCGCCCCGAAGTGCTGTTTCTGGACGAGCCCACGGCTGGCTTCGATCCGGAGGCGCGGCAGGAGTTCCACGGGCTGGTCCGCCGCCTCGCCGACGACCACGAGACCACGGTCCTGCTCACGACGCACGACCTGGACGAGGCGGCCAGACTCGCCGACCGCATCGTGATCCTCGCCGGGGGACGGATCATCGCGGACGGTTCGCCCGACGAGCTGGCGCGGCGGATCGCGGGGCAGGACGAGGTGCGCTGGACGTGTGGCGGGCGGCGCTTCGTCAGGACGACGGCCGCGTCGACGGCGTTCGTCCGTGGGTTGTTCCGGGAGTACGGCGAGGCCGTAGGTGAACTGGAGGTCCGCCGGGCCTCGTTGCAGGACACGTACCTGGCGTTGGTGCGAGGCGAGGGCGAGACCGGCAAGGCGGTGACGACGCTGTGAACGCGACGCGTGCGACGTCCGTGACGCGTGCGTCCGTGCGCGCGGGCTTGGCGCGTGGCCTGATCGAACTGCGGCAGTCCTTCACCAACGGCGGCGACGTGCTGTCCCACCTGCTCTGGCCGGTCCTGATGCTGACCGTCCTCTTCTTCATGAGGGACACGGCCTTCGGTGCGAGCGGGCTCCTGCTCGGCACCCTGGCCCTGCCCAGCATCCTCGGCATGAACGCCGCGATGGGCATGGTCAGCATGAGCCAGGCGCTCACCGCCGAACGGGAGGACGGCACCCTGCTGCGCGCCAAGGCGACACCGAACGGGATGCCGGGCTACCTCATCGGCAAGGTCGTCTCCGTGTCCGGCGGCCTGCTCGCCGACCTCGCGATCCTGCTGATCCCGGGAATCCTGCTCGTGGAGGGCCTCGCGTTCGGCGGCGCCGGCTCCTGGCTGACGCTGGCCTGGGTCCTCGTCCTGGGGATGCTCGCGACCCTGCCCATCGGCGCGGTGCTCGGGTCGGTGTTCACCAGCGCGCGCAGCCAAGGGCTCATCCAGCTCCCGATCCTGGGCCTGATCGCGATTTCCGGGATCTTCTACCCGATCACCGCGATGCCGGACTGGCTGCAGGGTGTCGCCCAGGTTTTCCCCATCTACTGGCTCGGGCTCGGCATGCGCTCGGCCCTGCTGCCGGACAGTGCGGTCGGCATCGAGATCGCCGACTCCTGGCGGCACTGGGAGACGGCCGGAGTGCTGGGGTTGTGGGCCGTGGCCGGCCTGCTGGTGGCCCCGGTCGTGCTGCGCCGGATGGCCCGCAAGGAGTCGGGCTCCAGCGTGGCGCGGCGCCGGGAGAAGGCGCTGCGACGGGTGGGTTGAGGAACCCACCCGTCGCAGCACCGTCCCCGCACGGCCGGCGGAGCGTCAGAGCATCGGCAGTTCGATCGCCGGGCACCGGTCCATCACCATCTCGAGGCCCGCGGCCCGGGTCCGCTCGTACGCCGCCTCGTCGATGACGCCCAGTTGGAACCAGACCGCCCGGGCGCCGATCGCGACGGCTTCCTCGGCGGCCTGGCCCGCGAGGGCGCTGTTGAGGAAGACGTCGACGACGTCGATCTTGAAGGGCACCGCGGAGAGGGACGGATAGCCCTTCTCGCCGTGCACCGTCTCGGCCTTGGGGTGGATCGGGACGACCCGCTTCCCGTACCGCTGCAGGACGCCGGCGACCCCGTACGCCGCCCGCTCCTCGTTCGTGGACAGGCCCACGACCGCCCAGGTGTCCCCGAGTTCCGTCAGGATCTTGCGCACTGTTGCCGGATCGCCGTACACGTCCCGCTCCTTCTGTTGCCGTTCGTCAGACGCGCACGTCAGACATTCACGCCGAAGTCCGACGCGATGCCGCGCAGCCCACTGGCATAACCCTGGCCGACCGCGCGGAATTTCCACTCCGCGCCATGGCGGTAGAGCTCGCCGAAGACCATGGCGGTCTCCGTCGACGCGTCCTCGGAGAGGTCGTAGCGGGCGATCTCCACGTTGTCGGCCTGGTTGACGACGCGGATGAAGGCGTTGCGGACCTGGCCGAAGCTCTGGCCGCGGTTCTCGGCGTCGTGGATGGACACCGGGAAGACGATCTTCGTGATCTCGGCGGGCACCTGAGCGAGGTTCACCTTCACCGCCTCGTCGTCGCCCTCGCCCTCGCCGGTGAGGTTGTCGCCGGTGTGCTCGACCGAGCCGTCGGGGCTCTTGAGCTGGTTGTAGAAGATGAAGTGCTGGTCGGAGACGACCTTCCCCGAGTCGTCGCAGAGCAGGGCGCTGGCGTCCAGGTCGTAGTCCGTGCCGGTGGTCGTGCGGACGTCCCAGCCCAGGCCGACCAGGACGGCGGTGAGGCCGGGGGCCTCCTTGCTGAGCGAGACATTGCCGCCCTTGGCCAGGGAAACTCCCACGATGTCCTCCTGAAGTCCTGAGATGAAGTGCGTACCGGCCGTGGTCAGGGCCGGGAACTAAAAACTACAACACTGTAGAAAGAGGCGGGATGGCCTGCCCCCTCGTACCGCGTCCCGTTACGATGTGGCGCTCCTTGAGGGGCCGTCAAGAGAGCCGGTTCTGCCGAAGGCGGGAAGGACGGACGATGACACGGACCGCACAGGAACTGCTCGACGACGTGGTGGCGCGGCTCGCGCCCGATCCGGCGGCCAACCCGCTCGTCCCACGCCTCGCGGACGGCACCGCGAATCGTTCCGCGATCACCGCTCTCGCGCTGGAGCAGCGCTCCGTTATCCCCGCCGACCGCCGCTCCTTCCTGCACCTGGCCGCACGCTCGGCCGACGCGGGCGAATCCGAGTGCGAGGCGTTCTTCCGCACCCTCGCCGAGGGCGAGACGCTCGCCTTCGACCGCCTCGGCGCCCTGGTCGCCGCGTGCGGGGTGGACAAGGCCGACGCCGACGCGTACGAGCCGCGGGCGGGCTGCCAGGCCTACCCGGCGTACGTGGCCTGGCTCGCCCTGAACGGCACCCCCGTCGACGTGGTCCTCGCCCTGACCGCCAACTTCGTCTCCTGGGGCGCCTATTGCGCGACGCTGGCCGATGCCCTGCCGGCGCACTACGGCTTCAGCGAGGAGGCCTGCGGGTTCTTCGCCTTCTTCGCCGAGCCCGCTCCCGACCTGGAGCGGCAGGCGCTTGCCGCGGTGCGTGCGGGCATGGGTCATGGGCTTGACGCGACCGGTTTCGCCTTGCGTCACGGGCAGTTGCTCCAGCGCTACGAGGCGATGTTCTGGGAGACCCTCGCCGACCCGGCACGCGGCCTCTGAGCGTCTGAGTCCGCCTACTCCCCGCGCAATTCCGCCAGTTGGGCCACGAGGCCTCGGATCAACGCGTCCAGCCCCGACGCGAACGCGTCCTCGGCCCGCCTCGCCTTGTCGCCGTCGGCGGCACTCTCCAGGGCGGCCGCCAGGACGGGTACGCGGGGCGCGTGCCCGGCAGCGTCGATCATCATCGGCGGCGCCACGAGGTCGAGCGCCGAGCCGAGGAGGAAGGACTCGACGCTGGTCAGCGCCGCGATCAGCCGCCCCTGCGGCCACCCGCCACGGGCCAGGGCCGCCACGACGGCCTCGTACATGCCGAGCGTGGCCGGTGAGCTGATCGTGGTGGTGGCGAGCAGGTCGATGGAGTGCGGGTGCCTGGCGAAGGCGTCGCGGTACGAACGGGCCCACGCGGCAAGGGCGTCGGGCCACGGCAGCGTGTCGAAGGCGGAGACGTCCATCTCCTCGACGATCAGGCGTCGTACGCCCTCGATGACCTCGGCGCGGCCGTCCAGATGGTTGTAGAGCGAGGCGGTCCGCACCCCGAGGCGTGCCGCGAGGCGGGGCAGGCTGAAGGCGTCGGCCCCCTCGGCGTCGATCAGCGAGAGGGCCTCCCGCGCTATCAGATCCGCGTCGAGCATCGGTATGCGCGGTCTTCCTCTGCCCATGACCCGTCAACTCCCATTTCCGTGTGGGGTGTTCTCCGGGCCGATCCCCGGGGCCTTCCCCTGAGTCTTCCTGTGGGCGGGGTCTTCACAGCCGCCCGTGTGCAGAGTACGGTCCTGCCCAGCCGCGACTAAAGGCTTTAGTTTTCCCCCTCTTGCTGCCCGGGAGCACCCGCGTGACCGCACCCCCCTCCCACGCCGCCAAGGGCCTCGGCGGCGGCGCCGTCGGCACCGGCGATCTCGTCTTCTTCGTCGTGGCCGCCGCGGCGCCGCTGACCGTGATGGCCGGAGTGGCCCCGCTGGCGATCGGCATGGCGGGCCGGGCGGCGCCCCTCGGGTACCTGATGTCGGGGCTGCTGCTCATCGTCTTCGCGGCCGGGTTCACGGCGATGAGCCGCTTCGTGCGCAACGCGGGCGCCTTCTACGCCTACATCGGGCGCGGGCTCGGGCGTCCCGCGGGCGCCGGGTCCGCGTACGTGGCGCTGTTCTCGTACAACGCCATCGAGGTCGGACTGCTCGTCGCCTTCGGGTGGTTCACCGAGTCCGGGTTCGACGACCTGACCGGGGTCCGCGTGGCCTGGTGGATCTGGGCGCTCGCCGGGCTCGCCGCGATCGGTGTACTCGGCTACCTGAAGGTCACGTTCAGCGCCAAGGTCCTCGGTGCCGCCCTGATCCTCGAAGTCCTCGTACTGCTCGTCCTCGAAGCCGGTCTGTTCGCGCACGGCGGTGGCCCGCGGGGCTTCGACCTCGGCACGCTCTCGCCCGAACACCTGGGCGGGCCGGGCGTCGGCGGCATGTTCGTGCTCGCCGTCGGCGCGTTCGTCGGGTTCGAGGCGACGGCCATCTACGCGGAGGAGGCGCGGGAGCCCGAACGCACGGTGCCGCGCGCCACCTACATCGCCGTGGCCTTCCTCGCGCTCTTCTACACCTTCACCGTGTGGACGATCATCAACGCGTACGGCTCCGACCGCGCCCAGGCCGTCGCCAACGGCGAGGGCGGCGCCGACATGGTCTTCGCGGCCACCGAACGGTTCGCGGGGGCCTGGGCCGCCGACTCCATGCACGTGCTGATCATCACCAGCGCCTTCGCCGCGACCCTCGCCTTCCACAACGGCGCCGCCCGCTACTTCTACGCCCTGGGCCGCGAAGGGCTGTTGCCGCGCAGCCTCGCCACCGTGTCCCCGAAGACGCGGGCACCGGTCGCGGCGGTCGTGGCGCAGTCGGGGATCGCGCTGGCCGTGGTCGCCGTGACCGCCGTCAGCGGCGCCGATCCCTACACCGTCACCTTCCTGTGGAGCAACGGCTCCGGCATCCTCGGCGTGATGCTGCTGCAGGCGCTCGCCGCGCTCGCCGTGTACGGCTTCTTCCGGCGCGACCGCAGGGGCATGTCCGCCTGGCGGGTTCTCGTGGCCCCGCTGGTCGCGTGCGCGGGCCTCGCGGTGCTCATCGCCCTGGTGTGCGCCCACCTCGATCTCCTGACGGGCGCTTCGGGCGGCGTCAACGCGGCGCTGATCGCGCCGCTGCCCGTGCTGTTCGTGGCGGGCACGGCACTGGCCCTGCGGATCAGACGCCGCGATCCACGGGCGTACGAACGGCTGACGACAGTGGACGCGGAAAGCGTGTGACGGAGGAGCGGAACAGCATGGCGGACGAGAAGCTGACGTGGGTCTTCCTGGGGGCGGTCCGCACCGGAAGCGATGGTCACGCGGACACCACGGCACTCGCCGTACGCGACGGACGCGTCGTCGCGCTCGGGGACGAGGCGCGCGGCCTGGCCGAAGTGGCGGACGAGGTCGTCGAGTTGGGGGAAGGGCTGCTCATGCCCGCCTTCGGGGACGGTCACGCCCATCCTCTCTTCGGCGGTCTGGAGAGCTTCGGCCCGCAGATCAAGGACCTCACCTCGGTCGCCGCGATCGTCGCGGAGGTCGGGCGGTGGGCCGCCGCGCACCCGGACGCGGCGTGGATCGTCGGCGCGTCCTACGACCCCGCCCTCGCGCCCGACGGCGAGTTCGACGCCCGGTGGCTCGACGCGGCGGTGAGCGATCGGCCCGTCGTGCTGCGGGCCCACGACTACCACACGGTGTGGTGCAACTCGGAGGCGCTGCGCAGGGCCGGTGTACGGGACTCGACGCCGGACCCGCGGCTCGGCTGGATCGTCCGGCGCCCCGACGGCTCGCCGATGGGCACCCTGCGCGAGTGGCACGCCTGCGACCTGGTGCTCGACCAGGTGCCCGCGCGCGAGGAGGCCGAACTGGTCGAAGCCGTGCGTCGCGCGGGCCGGGCGTACGCGCGCGCGGGCATCACCTGGGTGCAGGACGCCTGGGTGGAGCCGGAGATGGTGGAGGCCTATCTCGCGGCTGCCCGGCTCGGCGCGCTGAGCGTCCGCGTGGACCTGGCGCAGCGCGCGGACCCTGACCGCTGGCGCGCGCAGCGCAAGCAGTTCGACGCGGCGCGTGCGCGGGTGAACGTCGAGGGAGGCCCGATGCTGTCCGCGCGCACGGTGAAGTACTTCAGCGACGGCGTGATCGAGGGCGGTACGGCCGCCCTGCTCGACCCCTATCTGGACGCGCCGCACAGCTGCGGCATGCCCGTATGGGAGCCGGGCGCGCTCACCGAGGCGGTGTGCGCGTTCGACGCCGACGGATTCCAGACGCACATCCACGCCATCGGCGACGCGGGCGTACGGGCCGCGCTCGACGCGGTGGAGGCCGCGGTCCACGCCAATCCCGCCTGGGACCGGCGGCCCGTGATCACCCACGTCCAGCTCGTCGACCCGGCCGACCTGCCGCGCTTCGCCGCGCTCGGCGTCATCGCGAACTTCGAGCCGCTGTGGGCGCAGCCCGACCCGCTCCAGACCGATCTGTCCATGCCGAGGATCGGCGCCGAACGCTCCGGGCGGCAGTACCCGATGGGGGAGTTGGCCCGCGACGGGGTGCGGCTCTCCTTCGGCAGCGACTGGCCCGTCAGTTCGTACGAGCCGCTGGAGGGCATCCAAGTCGCGGTGACCAGGCGCACGTTCGACGGCGTGCCCGAGGGCGGCTGGATCCCGGATCAGCGGCTCACCGTGGAGCAGGCGCTCGCCGCGGCCACCAGCGGCGTCGCACATCAGGCCGGTGCGGACGACCGCGGCGCCCTCGTGCCCGGTGCGCCCGCGGACCTGGTCAGGCTCTCCGCCGATCCGCGCGCCGTCGACCCGATGGCCGTCCGGCAGGTGCGGGTGCTCGGCACCTGGCTCGCCGGGGTGCCTACCTTCCGGGCGGGGCAGGAGTGAGGGGCAGGACGATGGCGGTGACGGCCACGCCGTCGCGCATCAGCCAGTTGCCCGCGAAGCCCGTCAGCTCACGCCCCGCCACGGTCGGCCCGGGGACGAGGAGCGCCGCGGTGAACGTGCCGTCCGGGGCCAGGTCGAGGCGCGCGTCCTCGAAGCCGAGCCAGCGGCCGGTGAGCGGGAACCACGTCTTGTAGACGGATTCCTTGGCACTGAAGAGCAGCCGGTCCCAGGGGACATCGGGGTGCCGGACGGCCAGCTCGGCGAGGGCCGCGCGCTCCGACTCGTCCGAGACCAGCTTCAGGACATCGGGGTCGGCGAGCGGAGCAGCCGGTTCCGCGTCGATGCCGACGGAGGTGACCTCGGAGGCGCGGGCCACGGCGGCGGCCCGGTAGCCCGCGCAGTGCGTCATGCTGCCGACGATGCCGTCGGGCCAGCGCGGGGCGCCTTTGGGGCCCGGCAGTATCGGCGCGGGCGGCACGCCGAGCCCGGCCAGTGCGGTGCGGGCGCACTGCCGGACCGTGGCGAACTCGCGGCGCCGCTTGTCCACGGCCCGCGCCACGACGTCCGCCTCCTCGGGAAACAGGAAGGGATCGGCCGGATCGTCGCGGGTCTCCACGACGGTGACGGGCGCGGCGGCGAGCAGCGCCCCCAACACGTCAGTGGCGCCGGAGACTTGGCGTACGCGATCAGAAGGTGACGTCACAACGGGTCACGGTACCGGGGTCGTGACCTGCGCGGGGGTGTGAGGGCAGGGCCTACTCTGGCGGGATGCACGACGAGTACCGCACAGTGGCCCGCGAGGCCGTGCACGAGATCGAGATCAACCGCTCGCGCTTCCTGTGCGCCCTCGCGCCCGCCGCCACCGAGGAGGAGGCCCAGGCGTTCGTCGCGCGTATCCGCAAGGAGCACCCGTCCGCCTCGCACAACTGCTTCGCGTACGTCATCGGGGCCGACGCCGGGGTGCAGAAGGCGAGCGACGACGGGGAGCCCGGCGGCACCGCGGGGGTGCCGATGCTCCAGATGCTGCTGCGTCGCGACATGCGGTACGTCGTGGCCGTCGTGACCCGCTACTACGGCGGGGTCAAGCTCGGCGCCGGCGGTCTGATCAGGGCCTACGGAGGAGCGGTCGGCGAGGCGCTCGACGCGGTCGGCACGCTGACCCGCAGGCGCTTCAGGCTCGCCACCGTCACGGTCGACCACCAGCGCGCGGGCAAGATCCAGAACGATCTGCGGTCGGCGGGGCGCGAGGTGCGTGACGTGCGGTACGGGGACGCGGTGACCATCGAGATCGGCCTCCCCGACGCCGACGTCGAGGCGTTCAGGGCCTGGCTGGCGGACGCGACCGCGGGCGCCGCGGTCTTCGAGCCCGGGGGAGAGGCGTACGGGGACGCCTGACGCCCGGCGGGTCCCCGAGCCCAGGCGTGGATGCGTGCGAATGGGTAGAATTCGGGCATGGGAGAGCGGTCTGCAACACCGACTGCGCCCGAACTCGTCCTGGAGACCGACACCGGCTCCACGGTGATGAGTCCGAGCCGGGACTATCACGTCGGACGCGATCCGTTGAGTGATGTCGTCATCGACGACGCCCGCGTCTCCTGGCACCACGCCGTCCTGCACGCCGAGCGCGACCACTGGACGATCGAGGACGAGCACAGCACGAACGGCACCTACGCCGACGGCCGGCGCGTCCGGGCAGGGGACGTCGGGGCCGGCAGCGTCCTGCGCTTCGGCAGCGTCACCGACGGCCCGCGCGCGGTCCTCGTCGGCCGTACGCCGCCCCCGCCAGCCGCCCCCGAACGCCCCTCCGCCGTCCGCACGCCCTCGGCCACCGGCACCTTCCGGCAGCCGACGTCCGTGCGCCCGCTGCCCGCCCGCACCGTCCGCATCGGCCGCGCCGCCGACAACGACCTGGTCATCGACGACCTGGTCGTCTCGCGCCGCCACGCCGAACTGCGGGTCCTCGCGGACGGCAGCTACGAGATCGTCGACCTCGGCAGCCACAACGGCACCTACCTCAACGGCCAGCCGGTCGGCCGCGCCCCGGTCGCCCCCGGCGACATCGTCGGCGTCGGCCACCGCGCGTACTGCCTCGTCGGCGACCAGCTCCAGGAGTACGTCGACACCGGCGAGGTCTCGCTCGACGTCCAGGAGCTGACCGTCGCCGTCGACCGTGGCCGCAAGACGCTCCTCGACAAGATCTCCTTCCCCGTCGGCGAGAAATGCCTGCTCGCCGTCGTCGGGCCGAGCGGCGCCGGAAAGTCCACCCTCCTCAACGCCCTCACCGGCCTGCGCCCCGCCGACGACGGCACGGTCCTCTACGACGGCCGCGACCTCTACCGCGACTACGCCGAACTGCGCCAGCGCATCGGTCTCGTGCCGCAGGACGACATCCTGCACGCGCAGCTCACCGTGCGCCGGGCCCTCGGATACGCCGCCGAACTGCGCTTCCCCCAGGACACCGAGAAGGCGGAACGCCGGGCCAGGGTCGACGAGGTCATCCGCGAACTCGGCCTCGAACAGCGCGTCGACCAGCCCATCCACAGCCTCTCCGGCGGACAGCGCAAGCGCGTGAGCGTCGCCCTCGAACTCCTGACGAAACCGTCCCTGCTCTTCCTCGACGAGCCGACGTCCGGGCTCGACCCGGGCATGGACCGCTCGGTGATGCACATGCTGCGCGGCCTCGCCGACGACGGCCGGACGGTCATCGTCGTCACGCACAGCGTGCTCAGCCTCGACGGCTGCGACCGGCTCCTGGTGCTCGCCGCGGGCGGCAGGATCGCCTACTACGGGCCTCCGAAGGACGCACTCCCGTTCTTCGGCTTCGAGGAGTGGCCCGAGGCGTTCGAGGCCTTCGAGGGGGACCGCGACCGGGACTGGGCGGGGGAGTACCGGCGTTCGCCCTTCCACCAGCGGTACATCGTCAACTCCTCGGCGCAGCCGCCGATGCCGCAGGGCGGCGCGGGGCCGGTCGCCGCGTTCGCGCCGCCGCCCAAGGCGCAGAGCTGGGGCTCCCAACTCCGGACACTGGTGCGGCGGTACGCGGCCGCGCTCGGCGCCGACCGGACCTTCCTCGCGATCATGATCGCGCTGCCGTTCGTGATGGGCGCCATGGCCCGCGCTCTTGCCGGGAGCAGGCTGACGCAGGAGACGGCGATGAACGCGCTGCTCATCCTCTGCGTGGGCGGAGTCCTGACCGGCGCGGCCAACGCCGTGCGGGAACTGGTCAAGGAGCGTGTCATCTACCGGCGCGAACGGGCCGTCGGGCTCTCCAGATCGGCGTACCTGATGTCCAAGGTCGTCGTACTGGGGACGATCACCGTCCTCCAGGCGGTCGTGCTGACCCTGGTGGCGCTGCTCGGCGTCGACCTCAACGCACCCGGCGGCGAGGGCGTGCTGCTGCCGCCCCTGGTCGAGATCACCGTGGCGGTGGCGATGCTGGCGTTCACGGCGATGATGCTGGGGCTCCTGGTCTCGGCGCTCGTGCGCAAGGAAGAAGTGACGATGCCGCTGCTGGTGCTGCTCGCCATCGTGCAGGTGGTGTTCTGCGGCGCCCTCCTGAAACTCCACGGGGTGCCCGGCGTGGAGCAGCTTGCCTGGCTCGTGCCGTCGCGGTGGGCGCTGGGCGCGATGGCGGGCACGATCGGGCTCGGCAGGATCGTGCCGGGGGAGCTGACCGCCGATCCCCTCTTCCGGCACTCGGCGGGCACCTGGCTGCTCAACATGGGCATGTTGGTCGCCCTCTCGGTGGTGTTCGGCTACCTGGTGGCGAGGCTGCTGAGACGGCACGAACCCGCGGTGATGCGGAAGTAGCGAGGGGTGCGCGGTGAGCTGCGAGCGGGAGCGGGAGCGGATTCGGGCGAGGGAGCAGGAGTGGACGACATGACCACAGCGGACTTCCGCCCCACTCACGTCGTCCCCCAGGACGGCCTTCCCGCCTGGGAGGCGCCGGACGTGAACCGCCCGACGACGCCGCTCGACGCGCTCCTGCCCGTCCAACTGGTCGACCGGCTCGGTGACTGGGCCCGGATCGTCTGCGCGAACGACTGGTCGGCGTGGGTCGACGGCCGCCTCCTCGTCGCCGTACCGGCGGACCCGCCCGCCGCAGGCCACCCCCTGACCCGCACGGCGGACCCGGCCCCGCTCCTCGCACGCACCGAGGCGGCACTGGCCGACTTCCGCCGCGCGACGCGGGACCTGGCGGCCGGCGAAACCGACGCCGACACCTTCCGGCAGCGGACCCGTGGACTGCGGGTGGGCGTGGTCGTGGACGGCGACGCGATGTGGCTCTACGACGCCGAACACGAGCGCTGGGTGTACTGCGACGGAACCCGGCTCAGCACCTACGCGGTGGAGGAGCCTCCGAGCGCCCACGGAACCCCTGGGGAGCCGGACGGCAGCGACGGGGCGCTCGCGCGTGAACGGGACGCGGGTGGGGGCGGCGGGACGGTGCGTCCGGAGCCGACGCAGGTGGTCGGGGGGTCCCAAGACGCGGGTGGGCCGGTGGGTCCGGAGCCGACGCTGGTGGTCGAAGGTGCTGGTGACGCGGACCGGGTTTCCGGGAGGTATGGCGAGACCGGTGATCCTGATGGGGTCGCGAGTGGCGGTGGCGCCGGCTCTCCGGAGCCGACGCAGGTGGTCGAGGCGGTGCCCAGCGCGGGGACGGCCCGTGGCGGTGAGGGCAGCGAAGGGCTCGCATCTGCCTCGCACGGTGAAGATGCCCGGCGTACCCCCGAGACGTACCGCGAAGAACCCGCGGTCGCCCCCGGGGCGTCCCCCGGCCCTGCCTCCGCCCCAGGCCCCTCCGCCGAGGGACCCACCCGTCGTATCCCTCCCGTCGTGGCCGGCCCCGGTGGGGCGGGTCGGGTCGGTGATGGGTGATGGAGGGCGTGTCGCGTGGTGGCCTGGCGGCGGGGTCGAGTTCTCACTCCGGGCGGCCCTCCGAGCTGGTCGGGCGGCAGATCGCCGGGTATCGGGTCGAGGGTGAGATCGGGCGTGGCGGGATGGCTGTTGTCTACCGGGCCAAGGATCTGCGCCTTGACCGGACCGTCGCCCTGAAGCTGCTCGCGCCCGAGCTCGCGCGCAACGACACCTTCCGGCAGCGCTTCACGCACGAGTCACGCGTGGCCGCCGCGATCGAGCATCCGCACATCGTGCCGGTCTTCGAGGCGGGGGAGACGGACGGCGTGCTGTACATCGCCATGCGGTACGTCCCCGGCCTCGACCTGCGGCATCTGCTCGACGGTTCCGGCCCCCTCCCCGTCGGCGCGGCCCTCCGCATCGCCGCGCAGGTCGCCTCCGCGCTCGACGCGGCCCACGACCACGGCCTGGTCCACCGCGACGTCAAACCCGGCAACATCCTCGTGGCCAAGGGCACGGACAGCGACCACCCGGAGCACGTCTACCTCACGGACTTCGGCCTGACGAAGAAATCGCTGTCGCTGACCGGCTTCACGACCGTCGGCCAGTTCGTGGGAACCCTCGACTACGTGGCGCCGGAGCAGATCTCCGGCCGCCCCGTGGACGGCAGGTGCGACGTCTACAGCCTCGCCTGCGTCGTCCACGAGACCATGGCCGGCGGGCCGCCCTTCCAGCGGGATGACGACATGGCGCTGCTCTGGGCCCACCAGTACGACCAGCCGCCCCGCCTGACGGAGCAGCGCCCCGCGATTCCCGCCGCACTCGACGGCGTCCTCGCGAAGGCGCTGGCCAAGCGCCCGGAGGACAGGTACGGCTCCTGCCTGGAATTCGCGGCCGCACTGCGCGCCGCGGCCACCGGAAGCGCGCAGGGCCATGCCCCCACACAGGTGGCTCTTGAAGTCGTCGGAGCCCCGGTCGATCCAGGAGCGCCCCCGGAACCGCCCAGCTGGGCGCGCCCAATCTTCCGGCGGCTGCCCGACTAGCGCGTACTCACTTCACCTCACCGCGCCGGTGCACCCCGCGCGCCAGCAGGCCGCCGATGAAACCGGACACCAGACCCCACGCCACGGCAAGGATCAGCGCGGTCCCCAGATTCGGGTCCAGCTTCACCAGGCCCGACAGGCCGCCGCCCAGATCGCCGATGCCCAGGAGCGACAGGCCGTAGTGGGCGGACACGCGGGCGAGGAGACAGACGGCGAGCACCGTCAGGGTCAGCGCCACCGCCATGTGCACGGCGTGCTGCCAGGCCCGCATCCGGGCCGGTGAACGCGCCGCCATGAGGAACGCGGCGCCGAGCACCGACACCGCCGCGACCACCAGCAGCCACCACACCCGCCCGTCGTGCTCGGCGAGCGTCCGCAGGCTGAGCGTCGAGTCGGCCGGAGTGCGTAGTACGTCGTCCAGGGCCTTCGGCATCGGCAACCCGAACGGACCCTCCACGCGCCCCTCCCAGGACGCGCCGAGCCCGATGGTGAAGGCGAGCCAGACGAGGTTGGGAAGGCCGAGCAGCAGCACCGCGAACGTCTCTGTCGTGTGCCCCTTGGTCACGGCCACGACCAGGCCGGCCACGAGCCCCAGGGCGACGTACGCGAGCAGCAGGACCACCATGGCGTACGCCGCCGGACGCACCGACTCCTGGAAGCGCACCAGGCGGGCCGGGAGCGGCGCCCCGCGCGAGACCAGCAGCGCCACCAGGAGGACACCCGCGAGCCACAGCAGCCCGAAGAGGATGGTCAGCGGCACATCCGTCTCGAAGCCGACCTTCGGCGAGGCGTCCAGCAGATCGCCGATGTCGGCCGCGGGTCCCTCCCCGAGCGTGATCGTGAACCGGTGGCGCGCCAGCAGGGCGAGTCCGACGAGGAGCAGCACCCACAGCACGGCGAACCGCGCCGCCCAGCCGGCCAGTTCCGCGGTGTGGGCGACGGCCCGGTGCCGCAGCGGCCTGAGGAACCCGGCGGCGATCACCAGAGCCCCGGCGAGAGTGACCGAGAGGGGCAGCACGGAGAGCCCCGCGTTCGTCTCGGCGATCGCCCCCGCGTCACCGGAGAGCCCGACGGAACCGCCGACCGCCATCACGACGACGGCCGCGACGACCCGGGGGAACGCGCCGTCGGGCAGATCCGCGGCCCCGGCGGCCCACAGGCCGAGCGTGGCGACGACGGCCATGGCCACCAGCGCGGCGAGCACCGCGAGGAGGGCGTGGATCCAGCCGTGGGGGGCCCGCCGGTTCTCGGACGTGCGCTGCGCGCCTGCCTGCCCGGGCGGTGTCTGGTCGCTCACGTTGTCACGCTAAGCAGCACCGACGCGGTCCGCCCCTCGGGAGGGCCGACCGCGCGCCCACCGCGCGCCCACCGCGCGCCCACCGCGCGCCCACCGCGTCGGCTTGCGGCCCCCCGGGAAGCGGGACACACAATAGGAGCGTAACGGAATAAGGCGTACGGATCGAGCGAAAGCAAGTCTTAACGGGTCTGAGCGCCGTGCATCCCCTACGCAGGGAAGAAGTGCTCGTGAGCGCCGAACCGCCGTCGTCAGGACGCCCCACAGGACCCCCGTCCGGCCCTCTCTCGGGCCCTTCAAGCGGCCCGCCGAGCGGACCCCCTGAGCTTCCGGGCCCGCCGCCGGGTGGCGCGAGCCCCGAACCGGGACCCGGCGGGGGCCCGGCGCCGGACCGCCCCTGGTGGAAGTCGGCGCCGCGCGTGGCGGCGATCTCCCTGGTCCTCGTGGCCGCCGTGGTGCTGACCGTCGTCCTCACGCGGCCGGACGGCACCTCGGAGTCCGGCGGCGAGGTCGCCCTTCAGCCCGCGGGGAAGCAAGGCCCTGATCCCTTCACCGAGTCCACGGCCCGGGACGACGACACGCCGCCGTCCCCGAGCGCCCTGCCGAGCTCCTCGGCGTCGGCCAACGTGACGCGCGGCGTCGACGGCGCCGCTCCCGGTCTCTACGGAGGGACGCGGAAGGTCGGCGCCTGCGACGTGGAGAAACAGGTGGACGCCCTGGGGAAGGACCCGGCGAAGAACAAGGCGTTCGCCTCGGTCCTCGACATCGACGCGTCGGCCGTCCCCGCGTACTTGCGGGCCCTGACACCCGTGCAGCTGCGCATGGACACCCGCGTGACCAATCACGGTTACCGCGACGGCGCCCCGACCGCCTATCAGGCGGTTCTCCAGGCCGGGACCGCCGTGCTCGTCGACGACCGGGGCGTGCCCCGCGTGCGCTGCGCCTGCGGAAACCCCCTGCTGCCCCCCGTCGCGCAGAAGAGCACCCCGAAGCCGACAGGTGATGCGTGGCCCGGCTACCGGTCGTCGAACGTCGTGGTCGTGGCACCGGCCACCCAGGTCGTGAACGCCTTCGTCATGTACGACCCGCAGAGCGGGGACTGGTTCGAACGTGACAAGGGCGACACGGGTGCGGGTGACACGAAGACGGAGCCGCCGGTGAACCAGCCGTCCCCGTCGCCGTCCGAGTCCTCGTCTTCCCCGTCGAACTCGCCCTCTTCGTCTCCTTCATCCTCTTCGCCCTCTTCTGTTCCCCCTTCCTCCGGTGAATCCTCCTCGCCGTCCGCCCCGCTGACGCCCTCCTCGGAGCAGGAGCAGCCGCCCGCGTCGCAGCCCGCGCAGCCGCCGTCCTCTCCGTGACAGATCGACGTTCGTGATGGAGCAGGTGCCGACAGGCGCTAGCGTGGTGGGTGCTGTCGGCGAGGCCCGTGCTGGGGCGGTGCTGGTTCCGGGGCGTAGGAGGGGAAAGCGAGCATGCGGGCCGGAGCGGCGTCTTGAGAATTCTGCACACGTCCGACTGGCATCTGGGCCGGTCGTTCCACCGCGTGAACATGCTCGGCGCCCAGGCCGACTTCATCGGCCACCTCATCACCACGGCGCGTGAGCGCGAGGTGGACGCCGTCGTCGTGTCCGGCGACGTCTACGACAGGGCCGTACCGCCGCTCGCGGCCGTCGAGCTCTTCGACGACGCGCTGCACCGGCTCGCGGACCTGGGCGTCCCGACGGTGATGATCTCCGGCAACCACGACTCGGCGCGCCGCCTGGGTGTCGGTGCCGGGCTCATCGGCCGCGCCGGCATACACCTGCGCACCGCGCCCGCCGCCTGCGCGGACCCGGTGGTCCTTGCCGACGAGCACGGGGACGTGGCGTTCTACGGCCTTCCCTACCTCGAACCGGCCCTGGTCAAGGACGAGTTCGCGGTACCGCGGGCCGGGCACGAGGCGGTGCTCGGCGCCGCCATGGACCGCGTCCGCGCCGACCTGGCCGCCCGGACGCCCGGCACCCGTTCCGTCGTCCTCGCCCACGCCTTCGTGACCGGCGGAGAGGCCAGCGACAGCGAGCGGGACATCACCATCGGCGGAGTCGCCGCCGTGCCGTCCGGCGTCTTCGACGGCGTCGACTACGTGGCGCTCGGCCACCTGCACGGCAGCCAGGCCATCAGCGAGCGCGTGCGCTACTCCGGCTCCCCGCTGCCGTACTCGTTCTCCGAGTCCACGCACCGCAAGAGCATGTGGCTCGTCGACCTCGGACCCGCGGGGGAGATCGCGGCCGAGCGCATCGACTGCCCGGTGCCGCGCCCGCTCGCCCGCATCCGCGGCGACATCGAGACGCTGCTCGCCGACCCGGGGCTCGCCCGCCACGAGGACGCCTGGGTCGAGGCGACACTCACCGACCCGGTGCGCCCCGACGACCCCATGGCCCGTGTCAGCGAGCGTTTCCCGCACACCCTCAGTCTCGTCTTCGACCCCGAACGCGCCCCCGAGGACCCGGACGTCTCGTACGCCCAGCGCCTGAAGGGCCGCAGCGACCAGCAGATCGCGGAGGACTTCGTGACCCATGTGCGGGGCGCGGGACCCGACGTACCCGAACAGGCGGTGCTGCGGGCGGCGTTCGACACCGTCCGCGGCGACGACACGCTGCGCGAGGTGGCCCGATGAGGCTGCACCGGCTGAGGATCACCGCGTTCGGCCCCTTCGGCACCACCCAGGACATCGACTTCGACGACCTGTCCGCCGCCGGGCTCTTCCTGCTGCACGGACCGACCGGCGCGGGCAAGACGTCCGTCCTGGACGCCGTCTGCTACGGCCTGTACGGCTCGGTGCCGGGGCCCCGGCAGGGCAGCGGCCAGGGCGTGACGCTGCGCAGCGACCACGCGCAGCCCGGCGTACGGACGGAGGTGTGCCTCGAACTCACCGTCGCCGGACGCCGGTTGGAGATCACCCGGCAGCCGCCGTGGGAGCGCCCGAAGAAGCGCGGCACCGGCACCACCATGGAGAAGGCGCAGAGCTGGCTCCGGGAGTACGCAGCCGGGGAAGCCGAAAGCGGTGGCGCGTGGAAGGACCTCAGCCGCTCCCACCAGGAGATCGGCGAGGAGATCACGCAGCTTCTCGGCATGAGCAAGGAACAGTTCTGCCAGGTGGTGCTGCTGCCGCAGGGCGACTTCGCGCGCTTCCTGCGCGCCGACGCCGAGGCCCGCGGCAAACTCCTCGGGCGGCTCTTCGACACGCGCAGGTTCGCCGCGGTCGAGCAGCGCCTCGCCGAGCAGCGGCGCGAGGCCGAGGGCGCGGTCCGCGAAGGCGACAGGGAACTCCTCGCCGACGCGCACCGGATGCAGCAGGCCGCCGGGGGCGGCCTTGATGACGCCGAGTCGCCGCTGCCCGAGTTCTCACCCGGCGACCCGGGGCTCGCCGAGGCCGTGCTGACCTGGGCCGCCGTCGCCCGCACCAGCGCCCGCGAGCGGCGTACGGTCGCCGAGTGCGCGCTCGTGGCCGCCGAGTCCGCGCAGGCCGCCGCGGGGCGCCGGCTGGACGACGTACGCGAACTCGACCGGCTGCAGACGCGGTTCGCCCAGGCGCGGGAGCGCTCCGAGCTGCTTCAGGAGCGGGCCGGGGAACACCGGGAGCGACTGGACCGGATGGAGCGCGCCCGCAAGGCCGAGCGGGTCGCCCCCGCGCTCGGCCTGCGCCGCGCGACCGAGGAGGAACACCGCCGCGCGAGCGCCGACGAGACGCGGGCGCGGGCGCAACTGCCCGCCACGTTCGCGGAGTCCGGCGCGGCGGGACTCGCCGCCGCCGCACGCAAGGCCGCCGAAGAACTCGGCGGCCTCGAATCCGCCCGGCGCGCCGAGCGGCGCCTTTCCGAACTCGGCGCGGAGCGCACGTCCCTGGAGCGCGAGGAGCGTGCCGACGACGAGCTTCTGCGTGAGGCCGCGGGCTGGCTCGACGGCTGGGAGGCGACCAGGACCGCCCTCCAGGAGCGCATCGAATCCGCCCAGGAGGCGGCGACGCGCGCGGAGCATCTCGCGGGTCAACTGGATCCCACCCAAGCCAGGTTGGACGCGGCGCGCCGCCGCGACCGGCTCACCGGGGAAGCGACCGCCGCGCACGAACGGACCCTCGCGGCCCGTGAGCGCGCCACCGGGGCCCACGAGCACTGGCTCGCCCTCAAGGAACAGCGCCTCACCGGCATCGCGGCGGAACTGGCCGCCGGTCTGACCGATGGTGCCCCCTGCGCGGTCTGCGGAGCCACCGAACACCCGGCGCCCGCACCGCGGAGCGCGGGGCACGTCGACCGCGCCACGGAGGAGTCGGCGCTCGCCGCCTACCGGCAGGCGGAGGAGGCGCGCACGCAGGAGGAGCGGCAACTCGGCGAGGTGCGCGAGTCGTTGGCGGCGGCCGCTGCCGCGGCCCTCGGGTCGTCCGGCAGGGAGACCGGCGCGGAGTCCGGCACCGACGATCCGGAGGCAGCCCCCCAAGGGCCGTCCGTCGACGAACTCGCCGCAGCAGTCGAGGAGTTGCGGAGGGAACACGCCGAAGCGCGCGACCGCGCCTCCGGACTGCACGCCGCGAGGGAAGCCCTCGCCCAGGCCGAGCGCGAGCACGACCGCAGGGTCGCCGCGCGGCAGGATGCCGTCGTGCGGGCCGCGTCCCGCGCCACCCTGCGCGACTCCCTGGAGCGCGAACAGGCCGGGCTCGACGCCGAGTTGACCCGCGCGCGGGGAGCCAGCGGCAGCGTCGCCGCGCGGGCCGCCCAGCTGGAGCGGCAGGCCGCGCTCCTGACCGAGGCCTCCGAGGCCGCACGCATCGCCGACGACACCGCCCAGCGCCTCAAGGACGCCGACGCGCGACTCGCCGACGCGGCCTTCCGCGCCGGGTTCGACACGCCGGGGGACGCGGCCGAAGCCCTGCTCGACGACGAGGGCCACCGCGAGCTGCAGCGCCGCATCGACGCGTGGCAGAACGAAGAGGCGGCCGTACGTTCCCTGCTCGCCGAACCGGACGCGGCCGCCGCCGCCGAGAAGCCGCCGGCCGACCTCCGGGCCGCACAGGAAGCCGCCGAGCACGCCGACCAGCGGGCCCGGGCGGCGGCCTCAGCGCTCGACGCGGCCACCCGGCGGTGCGCCGAACTCGACCGGCTCTCCGAGCGGTCGGCCGCCGGAGCCCGGCGGCTCGCGCCCCTGCGCGCCGATCACGACCGCGTGGCGCGCCTCGCGGGCCTCGCCGCGGGCACGTCGGCGGACAACGAACGCAAGATGCGCCTGGAGTCCTACGTCCTCGCGGCGCGGCTCGAACAGGTCGCCGCCGCGGCGACCGCGCGGCTGCGGCGCATGTCGTCGGGCCGCTACACCCTCGTGCACTCCGACGACCGTACGGGGCGCGGCCGTTCGGGCCTCGGGCTGCACGTGGTCGACGCGTGGACGGGCCGTGAACGCGACACGTCCACGCTCTCGGGCGGTGAGACCTTCTTCGCCTCGCTCGCCCTCGCGCTCGGCCTCGCGGACGTCGTCACCGACGAGGCCGGTGGCGTACGGCTCGACACGCTCTTCATCGACGAGGGCTTCGGCAGCCTCGACGACCAGACGCTCGACGAGGTGCTCGACGTCCTGGACTCCCTGCGCGAGCGGGACCGCAGCGTCGGCATCGTCTCGCATGTCGCTGACCTGCGACGACGCATCCACGCGCAGCTGGAAGTGGTGAAGGGGCGGTCGGGATCGGTTGTACGGCAGCGGGGGACCACCGACTGATTTGCCGGTGAGGGGCACCTATCAGGATGGGTTCTTTCCCTGTTTTACCCTCGCTGGCCTGGATCGTCTTCGTCCTTATGTCCCCCGGCCGTCCCCCGAACCGTCCTCAGGGCCTACCTGCCGCCGCGGTCGAATCAATGGCCCGTCCGTCGTTGCAGGTAGCGGGCCCCGATTGGTTTGAGTGACTACCGCTCCAAGTTCGCGGCATCCAGTACCTGGGCGTCACGCTCGTCGGCCTCCCGGCGGATGCGCCCCTGTTCCTTGTTGAGTCCTGTCTGGGCATCAACTACCGCCGCTATGTCCACACGCGCTCAACTCGCTTAACCACGACGCCGAGTCTGCTACCTCCATCCAAACGGGACTGAACTTCTCCCGAGCTTGGGCAGAGCAAGTCACGCCACGAGTGCTGGAGGTGGCCACTGCCCTCGGGAGCATCGCCGTGCCAGAACACCAGCCGTACCTCAAGAACCAGTCAGCGCATGAGGCTGTAGTGCAGAAGACGCGACCGGGCATCCTCCTGCGACAGGCCGAGAGCCTGGCTGATCGATTCCATCGAGAGGTCGTCTGCCGCGGCGTACTGAGCGGCACGATGGCTGATGCTCTTGGCAGTACGCTCCAAGGCCGCAACAGCCTTCAGCGCGGCTAGCGGCGCGTCTTCGACAAGGGCGTACAACTGCTCTTCCACCCGCCCCAGCAGCTCCTCAAGCTCCGGCGGCAGCGGAATCGTCTGCGCCTCGACGCCCCGAATATGCTGCCGCCACTCGTCGTACGGCTCCTTCATGGGGAACTCGTCGGTGAAGGCGTCGACTTCGTCCCAGTCGATTGGGTACTGCTCTTCACCACGCCAGCCACATGAGCACGCTCCTCGCGCCGCGGTGGCACGCGGCCGGTTCAGTTTCCCGCTGTACGCCCACCACTCACGCGTCCTATGGAAGTTGGTGCCACTACCGGCATCGAGCACGGCCTCCTTTGGCTCGCTGCCGTCGTCCAAGACTGCGCCCACCCAGCCCTCATGAGACGCCCCGAACTCCTCGGTCATCCACTCCATGGCTTCTCCGCTCCGTGAGTGACCTACCCGATCCAACGATGCCGGACTCTGAGCACCGACGACTGGTGAATCCGCAGACAGACTGCGCCCTGCTGTCACTTCGAGAGAAGCCCCTCCCCGAGGCCGGGTTTTCGCGATCATTGAGGGATGGACGGGGGGCAGGCAACGATCTACGCCGCAGGCCTTGCTGCGAGCGTGACGCTGCTGGGCGCTGCCATCGCCTACAAGGCTGGCCGGCGGCAGGTACGTGATCAGGCTGCCGTGGAGCATGAGCAGTGGGTCCGCGGTCAGCGTGAGCAGGCATACGTTGACTTCCTTGGCGCATGCGAGCGGGCGACGGAGGCCGTTCATCAGTGCCGAGAGCAAGCGGATGATCTCCATGCTCGTCTCGTGCGCCAAGAGATCGAGATTGGGCAAGGCGACCCTGTTTCGATGGATGAGGCATGGCGTTTGTACGATGCCGTCCGGCAACCCTTGAACCGGATCTTGATGCTGTCGCCGGGTGCGGTGATTGCATGTGCTGTAGCGACTGATGACGCGATCTCCAGCTTCTGCTTGGCCGTGCAGCGGGTCAGCCAGCAACTGATGCAGCGTCCGGTGGAGCGGGTTGAGCTGGACCTGGCCTCGGACAAGATGAACGAGGTTTACACGGCACGCGCGAATTTCATCAACGTGGCTCGACAAGTGCTGACTGGCGAGGCCACCGCTATGGCGGAGTGAGGTTTGCCCTCCCAAGAGGTTCCGGCATTGAGGGGAAAAGGCCCTGTCGCCGGATCCCATGCGATCTGTCGCGGGGACACCGGATGGCGGGATCCCCCACTGCCACGGCTCTGCCGATCGCGTCAGTCCGTTGTGAGGCCAGCGCCGTAGCAGTCCTCGCAGTGCTCGGAGCACAACATCGCTTCGCCCTGCGTCTGGCCTTCACCGCAGGTTCGGCAGGTCGCCCACGCTCTCGTGGCGAACGCCACATGGTCTGAGCCGCACGCGGTGCAGCGCACCCCGTGTATGAGGGGGAGCTTCCCGTCCTCGCCGGGCTCGCCGGCGGCGTAGCCCTGGAGCTGGGCTTGTCCGCTGGTCACGTCCACCTCGGGTATGTCCGGGCGTTGTTGGTTGATGTAGAGCCAGACCTGATGGCCGATCGTGCGGTTGGAGGTGTGGGGGTGTGCGTCGATCTCAGTGGTCCAGTAGCGGCCGTTCGGCTTTCGGCTGATGCCGTCCTCGGCCGCCTCGTAGTAGGTGATCTGCCACACCGCCCGCATGTCGTTGGAGAGGCCCGGTCGCATCGCCGTCGTGCGCGGGGTTGTTGTTGTCACTGTGGGAGTTTGTCCTTGTCTTGGAGTGGGTGGTCAGGCCAGCAGCGTCATGCGCTGGGCTGAGGGGTCCCAGTGGCATTCGCGGTAGAGGCGGTTGAAGTCGTGCATGGCGCCTGGGTCGTCGGCGTTGCACGGTTCGTAGCCGTCAGGGGTGGGGCGGCAGTAGAAGCCGTACTCCGTGCATTCGGGTTCGCCGGGTATGTGGCCGGTCCAGACGGTGTTGCAGGTGTTGTCCGGGTGGCAGTGGGCACGTTGGAAGCCGGTGATGGCGCAGCGGGCGATGTCGCATCGGTCGGCGTGCAGGGTGCCTGGTGGGGCGGAGCAGTCTGGGCAGCGTTCTGCGGGTGCCGGGTTGAGGTGGATTCGCGGGTCGATGGTGCTGGTGGGGGTGGCGAGTCGGCCAAGCCAGAGTGTGCGGAGGGCGTTGCTGAGGTCGCGACTGCTGGCGACGGTGTGGAGACCCAGGGTGCGGTGGATGAGTTCGCGCAGGAGTGTGGGCGGGAGTTGGGCGGTGGCCCAGTGGAGGATGACTCCGCGCTTGGGGTGGCGGTGCGCCCAGGTGGTGCGCATGCGGGCGGAAAAGGTGAGCCGTACGTCGCTGTTTGGTGCGTATCTGGCGATCTGGGGCTGGTTGATTTTCAGCCATTCGCGACCGGTCTCCACATAGAACTTGATGAAGGTTTGTCGTGTTTCATCCACTTTCAGCATTGTGCTGCGTCGTAGGTGGAGCCAGCCGCCAGTTGGGGTGCTGCGCTCCCGGGTGAGCGGCTCGTCCTGTTCGTCGTCGGGGACGATTCGCAGACGGTGCGGGCGGCCGAGAACGTCGAACCCTGCCCAGGGGATGAGTTCCTTGAGCGGGTTTTCGGGCGCGGTCTGGGAGACGCGTGCGAGCTGACTGTAGATCCAGGTCCGTCGTCGTTCGACGAGGGCGGTGGCGTCTTCGTCGGTAGTGGTGTGCGGGCCGTGGACGACGATGGTGCCGGTCCGGGTGGCGGCGGTTGCGAGCGTGGTTCTGTTGCTGGTGCGAACGGTGATGTCTATGGTGCCGACGCGTATGGTGCGGTCGCTGCTGGGCATGTCTGTGGGTCCTTGGGGTGGGGGTCGTGTGGCTAGTGCTGCTCGCAGACCCAGACGTGCGGGATGCCGTGGACGGGGAGGTCGAGCACGCGTCGGTGGGTACGAGTGCAGAGCTGGCAGGTGAGGTCGAAGGCGCGCAGCATGCGCAGTGGCCGTACCGGCTCGTCGTCGCGAAGCGTGATCGGCGAGTTGTGGCCTTCGAGGTCGAGGAGCCATAGCAGCTGAAGGTGACGCCGTTTCGCGAGAACGGTCAGCGGGCCGTCGTCGCCGACGAGGGTGAACGTGTCGCCTTCTTTCAGGGCGGTGGCGGGGATGGTCGGGATCTGTCCGACGGTGACGATGAAGCCGTTGGGTGTGGTGGTGCTCATGTGGGTCGTTTTCTCCTCTTGCTTGTTGAGTTAATTCTACTATCAATAGAGGGGGCGTCAAAGCCGTTAGCCCAGCTCAGGGAGAGTATGGAGGTCTCTACTCAGGGCCTTGCGCTACCGGAGTGGCGCTCGATAGTGGCGAGCATCAGAGCAAGGCCACGCGCGACTTTGCGTATTTCGGAGCTGTAGAGAACCAGCTCAACGGCTTCACCGCCAGCGCCGACGTGGAGCCGGTCGCGGTGCTGGGCTCGGTGGGACTGCGCCTCGTAGTGGCCCGGCCTCGCCCGCGCCCAGTCCTCCGCGCCGCGAAAGCGTCCCTTGTGGAACCAGGCGCGATCCATGGCCGCCTCGACGAACGTGCCCCACGCCCGAGCAGGCACGTGTGCGGCTTCGACCCTCGCGGTCGCCCCCTCGTTGCCGACCACGATGTACCAGTGGCCGAGTACCTCGCTGTCGAAGCTGAGGATGTTCCCGTAGCGGGATTGCAGCGCGGGCCACACCATCTGGATCAGTTCCACCGACCGGTCGACGGCAGCTGCCTGTGCCCTCTTGTGCGAGGCGACCGCCGCCTCCCACGGCTCTCGGTCGGTGGTGAAGCCGTCCTGCTGCGCGTAGTTGGTGACCCGGGTCCGTGCACCCTTGTCGATGAGCGCGTACCCCAGGTCCTCGGCATAGCCGGGAGTCATTTCGGTGATCAGTTCACGGCCGTCGTGGACGGTGTGCAGACGGAGGTAGCGCACATACTCCTGCTCGTCGGGCAGGGGGTCGACGATGTGCGGGTTGCGCTGGGCGAATTCGGTGGGAACCAGGTCGCCCTCCTCGGTGCGTTCGGTCCAGGCCCCGCTGGTCGTGACGGCCTGCGAGACATGCTTGGAGACTTTCGCGTACCAGGTGGCCTTGCGGCGGTTGATCTTCATGGGTGTCGTGTGCCGTTCAGGAAGCGGTGGTGCTGGCAGAGGGGGCGGGGACTTCGGCGGCGGTCACGGTGTGGAGCACGTTCACGAAGGTCTTGGCGCTCAGGCCGGACAGGTCGAGATGGGTGATGCGGATGCCGCCTTCGTCGTCGGCGCGGATGGTGGCCCTGCCGCCGGGCCAGCGCAGATCTGCGACGCCGGGCACGGATCCGTAGGCCACCTGTGCTTCGGGGCCGGCCAGTTGCTCGGCCCTGGTCATGAATGCCTTGAGTGCGCTGAGCATTCGGTCAGTGCGCACGCTGAGGTCGGCGAGGAGCCCGGTCCACGCGGGCAGGCCCGTGGTGAGGATGGCGTCGGCGACGGCCTGCGGATTCCCGATCGTGCCGATCACTTCATGACGGTGGTCGCCGCGGCGAGGCCAGACGAAGGCGTGCGTCAGCGACAGGGACACCTTGACCGTGCCGGACGCGCAGACCGGCATCGGGGTGGCAACTTCCAGCGACAGGGCAGGGCCGATGAGCAGGGCGAGGTCGCTGTGCCCGCAGCTGTCTGCTGTCCAGTCGGGTCCCAGCAGGGCGGCAAGGATGCGGGCGTAGTCGAGGGCGGAGCGAGCAGTGCGCACGGAGGGGCTCCTTCGGTGCAGTGGTGAGAAGGGCAGCGGGAGGCCCGAAGAGGGGTGGGCCTCCCGCTGAGCGAGGTCAGGCTGCGGCCGCCAGCGGGGCGTCCTCCTGGCCGTCCTCGGAGTCCTCGTTCTGCTCCGGCTCGTCGTCCGCGCCAGCACCCTCGTCCTGCTGGGCGCGGCCCTTGGCGGCGGTCTCCGCTTCGACGGTGCTCAGCGCGTAGCCCTCGGCCTGCAGGAACGTCAGCCACGCGACGGTCTGCCCATTGATGTGGTTGCGCCAGGCGGCGTCGTCCATGTGCTCGCTCTCGTAGGCGGCGGCGACATGGGCGAGTAGGACCCTCCAAGAGCGCGCCGGGCTGGTGCGTGAGATGACCGTGCCGAACGGGTTGGCCACCCGAGTCCACTGGCTGTTGCCTTCGTTGGGGTCCTCGATGCCGAGGAAGTGTGCGGTCAGGTCGGTCCTCTTGCGGCTGATGTAGTTCTCGTACGCGTAGCTGGTGCCGGTGATCATCGAGAGGATCAGCGGCCATACGCGGGTGCTGGGCTCGGGCTGTTGGCACAGGTCCTTGATGAAGTCCGCGCGGACCTCGCGGGCCTGCCTCCATGCCTTGTTGTTCGCGATGACCAGGCGCCGCTCCGCTTTGGCTGCCTCCTTGTCCGGGCCTGCCTGGGCGGTGTCCTTCTTGGCTGCTTCGGTGGTGAGTGGGTGGCCGTGGCGGTGCCAGGCGGTGCACAGCCAGATGACCTCGGCGTCGTTCGGGGAGACGCACGCCGCGTGACCGGGGCAGGCGTGGTGGGTCTGCGAGGTCTGTGGGGCGCCGTCGTCGGTGAGGAGGTCGGTGAGCGGCCTCGTGCTGGTGTCGGACCAGTTCCAGCGCCAGTCGGCGACCGTAACCTCCGCGGCGGTCAACTCGGCGGCCTGCTGGGCGCACTTGTCGGTGAGTTCCTTCTCGGCGCGCAGATCGGCGAGGGCGTGGTTCCAGTGGCCACGCTTGGTGTTGCCCTCCCGTATGTCACGGGCTTTGGCACGTCGCAGGGTCCACAGGGCGTCATCGACGCCTTCGACTTCCTGGAACTCGGCCAACTCCACGAGGTTGAAGCCCTCGTCGACCGCTTCGGCAAGGTTGTCGTCGGACAGCTTGGACGCGTTCGTCGCGGCGGCCAGCTCGGCGGGCTTGAAGCCCATCGCGCGGGCATGCCGGTTCTTGCGGGTCTTGGGGATGTCCATGAGGGCCAGCTGCTTCGCGGCGTCGATGTCGTCGCGGATGGTGGCCTGTCGGCGGTGCTTGTTCTCGATGAACGACACCGTCAAGGCCGCGTCGTCGACTCCGGCGAGGTCGTCTCGGACGATCGCCGGAACGAGCCGGAAGGGCTTCTTCTTCGCCTTGGCCTTCTTCGCGGAGACCAGGGCCGCGTTGTTGCGGCGCTGCCCGAAGATGATCCCGAGCTTCCCCTCCATCTCGCCTTCCTGCGGGCGCAGTACGAGCGGTGTGAGAATGCCGAGTTCGTCGACACTGGCCTGGAGTTCAGGGTCGGGCTGGGTGGTGTCCTCGCCGTCCGACTCGGCGCGGTCTTTGCGGTGGTTGTACGGGTCGACAACAAGGTCGTGAGGATCGACCCAGACGAAGCGGCCGGCGAATCCTTCGACGGCATCCGGGCGTGCGTCGGTGGTGGTGCTCATCGTGGTTGTCCTTCGAGTGAGAGGGGCGGGCGCGAGACGGAGCGCGCCCGCCGGTGTCGTGCAGGTCCGGGCTCAGGCGGCTGCTGCGGTGAGGCGCCTGGTCGTGCGTTTGGCCGTGGTGGCGCGGCGCGCTGCGGTCGTCGGCTTGGCCTTCGCCTTCGTGGCGGGGGCGCCCGGGGTGTCGGTGCTGTCCTCGGCCGGAGGCTGGATAGAGGGAGGGATCGGCGTGCCGTTGGCGCGCAGGCGCAGCCGAGTCCCGTCGAAGGCGGGCAGCAGTACGGTGCGGATCGCGGTGAGGATCTCCTGAAGCGGTGAGGCCGTGGTGAAGCGAACCCCGGTGCTGTACCGCACCCCCTTGGGCAGCCGGGTGCTCTCACCGGCCGCACCGTCGGAGCCTGCCGCCTGCTCGGGGGCGGGGCCGCCGACGGCGAAGGTCTGCACGGCCCTGCCCTGCCACAGATGCCGGATGCCGATGGACCGGCCGTCGGGGTGGATGAGGCGGATCGACCTGTCATCCGCGAAGCCTGCCGGGCTGTCCTCAAGGTCCTCGCTCCATCCGTTCGGCGAGGGCCTCGGCGATGGGCTTGCCCAGCAGGTAGAGGTCGACCTCGCTGAGGATGGCGGGCTCCGGTGCTTCGGTGCCCCCCGCCTCGGGGTCGGTGAGGTCAGCGGCGTCGGGCTCGGCGGTGGTCGTGCTGCTCAAGAGAGTGCTCCCGTTCCAAGAGGCGTGCGGATAACGGAGGGTTGAGGACTGGCAGGTGGGGACTCAGCGGACGGCGGAGATGACGGAGGCGGTGCGGATGGTGCGCACGGCGTCCTCGGTCAGGCTGGTGAGCGCGTCTTGCCGGTTGAAGCCCGCGAAGATCACGGGACCCTGAATGTCGGTGATCAGGCTCTCGTCCAGGAGGAAGTGCAGGGCGATGGCCGCGTACAGGTTCGGGGGCTGGCCGTCGCGGGTTTCGGCGGCGAGGGCGACGGTGTGCGAGCCGTCCGGTTGGCGTATGTAGCGCAGGGCCTCGGCGTAGTCGCCGAGTGCCTGATGGATCTGTGTGTGCTGGGCGGTGTCGTTGGTGCTCAGGCGCAGGTCGGTGATCGTGCCGTCGGTGGCGACGAGCAGGGCGTGAACGGTGTCGGGCATGTCGGCCTTTCTGTCTGTAGTCGGTGAGGTGACCCCCCAACTTCTAAGTTAATTCTACTATGGTCAGAGGGTGGGTCAACTGCGCCCATGTAGGTCAGAGGGGGGGCTACGCCGCAGGCGAGAGAGCCTGCCCCATCAGGTGCTCGGCCTGGCGCAGGGCGGCGATGATCCGCGCCTTGCCCAGCACCTCGTCGCGGTGCTCGAAGACGGCGCGCGCCTCCTTCATGGCATCCTCGACGGCGTTCGGATTGGCCAGGGAGTTCGCGCACGCCACGGTCACCCGCTGGCCGAGCCCAAACACGATCGCGTTGACAGCAGCGCAGGCTGCGGCGATCTCGTCAATGTCGACCATGGACCACCGGTGATCGGCCGGGTCCATGCCGAACTCGCGCATCCGTTGCGCGGCCGCACGCAGGAGGCCCCCGCTGCCGGCCGCAGGGTCGTGGATGTGTTCCCCACCCTTGAGGGTGCGCAAGTTCTCATCGGTGATGTCGATGATGGTGCCGTGAGCCAGCGCCTCAGCCACAGGATCGGGGGTGTGGTACTCGCCGAGCCCCTGCCGGGCCCCGTGGGAGCGCAGGAACGTCATCACGGGCGACAGGACGTCCGTTGCCGAGCGCAGGAACGGGTCCTCGTGCGCGGTCAGGCCGAACAAGCCGCGATTCAGGGCCGTTTCAGCGATGGCGCGCACCGCCTGCACGCGGTACTCGTCGACGTCGTCGTTCAGCCACTCATGGAGAATCCGTGCCCGGTCGATCAGGTCGGGTCGGTGCATCCAGTGTGTCGACCAGATCTCGCGCAGCATCTCGATCATCTGTGGGCCGTCCTGGGCGAGGATCTGCGCCTTGAGGTCCGGCCCGTTCCGGTCCTTCTCTCGGATCAGCGTGAGGGCGGCGACGACACCGACCGGCACCTCGATGGCCGTGCCACCATGCCGGTTGTGCCACCGCTCGGCAACTGCCTCTCCGATCTCCATGGCGCGCCGATGCGGATCGCGCACAGGGTGTGGATGCCGGGCGCGCGAAACAGAAGGTACGGCCGGCTGTGCCAGCTTCGGCGGTGTCGAGGGTGCGGAGTGTGCGGGCTTTGGTGGCGCGGTGAACGTGGCGGGTATCGGCTCGGGGTCGGCGGCGATCTCTGCGAACAGATCGAGTTGCTGGGTCACGGCGGAATCCGCCTTCCGTGAGTGGAGTTGGGCAAAAGGCGACCCGCCCCGGATGGGGCGGGTCGCGGTGCTGGGGGTGTTTCGAGCGGGGGGGGCGGCCTCCCCCTCACCCTTCGGTAGTTAATTCTACTATGGTTAGGGGTGGAGTCAACTGCGAACGCTCAGCTCGGGAGGGGGGTTAGGCCTGATCGACCCAGGCCATGCCGTATGGGGTCTGCCACAGCCAGGACAAGCCCGCCTTGTGGATCTCCGCCCGGGCCCTGTCCCACCACACCCGCCCGAAGCGGTCGGTGTGCGCCTCGATGGCCCAGGCGGCCGACGCTGCCGCCTCCGGCGCCTGCAGGATCTCGGCGACCGACTCACCGAAACCATGGACACGTTCACGCAGACTCACGTGCAGCTCGGCAACCTCGGTACGCCAGAACTCGTCACGACGGCGCTCCTGGCGCTCGTACGACAGCGGCCATCCCCGCTCCGTGATCGCCCCGTTCTGCTGCAGTGCGATCCAGGCCGCCGCCCGCTCGCGCGAAAGTACCGCGGGCTTGAACATCACGTTCAGCACCTCAAGTTCAGAGGTGTCGTCCGCCCGTATCCGCGCTCCGAACTGGGCCGCATTCGCATCGTGCTTCGCCTGGGCGCGCTCCCGAGCTGCGACTTCCGTCCGAGCGTCCCACACGGGAATCAGATAGTTCCACGTCGTTCGGGTGTGCTCCGGGTGCGTGTACGTCACTTCCCATAGGCCCCGCATGTGCGTTCCTTCTCCTTGCTGGTCGTGCTGTTCTGGCTGGTGCCGGTGTTCGGGTGGCACGTCTACTGGGGCACCGGCGTGGCCCTGTGCTGGACCACCCAGTCCTCGAAGGCGCGCGGGTCGACGGCGCGCAGCTGCTGGACGTAGAGCCCGGCTATGCGGGCGTGCAGAGCGCGGGCCTTGTCGGTGAACGGAGTTCGCACTGGCAGGTGCCCCCGGCTGGACGGCCACGTCAGGCGGCTGGAGTCGGGTGCGGCAGCCTCGATGTACCAGTCGAGGTTCGCGGCCAGCCGCACGGGCAGCTGCTCTTCGACCGGTGCGTCCTCCATGGGCCACATGCCCTCGCCGTCGTCGGCGAAGAAGTCGTGCGGACTTCCCGCCGCTGCGTCGGGCGGCATGTTCACCCACACACGCTGACCGTGCTCGGCGTGCGGTTCGACGTCGATGACGGTGCGGTTGTAGGCCAGGCACGTTCCGTTCGTCTTCGACAGGTAGAGGACGGCGACGCGATCACCGCGCTCGTACTCAGTCACGTGGGCAACTCCCGTTCTGTAGCGGTCACTTTGATGCGGCCTGGAGAGTGCGGACAGCCTCGGCTCGGGCGGCCGTGGCAGGGCAGGGGCCGGTGAGCGCCCGCACGGACGCGACGACTTGGCCGTGGTTGTCCTTGCGGACGGCGTACTGCAAGTTCTCGATGACCTGCAGTACGCCGTTCACGGAGGTGGGGTGCGCCCGCCGGCACGGGCAGGTGTCTGCCATGTACGCGGACAGCGCCTTGAGCAGATGTGGATGCTGGGACTGCGGCACGCAGCCGCGGTGACGCATCGCTGGTCGCGCTCTGCGCAGATGGCTGTAGAAGCGGAGAACGGACTTGCCGCACATCAGGCAAGCGACGGGCCACAGCACGTCGCTGCCCGGGTACCCGGCCAAGGGAGCCCAGCCGAGTTCGTCGATCCGGGCGACGGCCAGCGCCGCGGAGGTGACGTTGCGCAGGGTCGGCTTCAACCCGGACAGATAGGTGCCGAGATCCTCTGCCCGAGAGGCTTCACTGTTCACGATCTCGGCGCCGATCACTCGGCAGCGTAGGCGCGCAGGACGGCGTACGCCTTGGCGGGCGAGGAGCCGCCGACTTCGACACTGAAGCGCGCGCCCGCATTGATGGCGTTCTCGTCGTGGGTGATCACGGCGCCGCTTTCGGACCGGTAGAGGGTGGTGAACCCGGCCAGGGGCAGAGCGGCGCCGCCCAGCTCGGGGATCGCATCCATGACCGCCAGCACGTCCGGCGCGAAACGCGACCTGTCCTCTGCGGAACGGGGTGCAGGCAGCCGCGAGGCGCGCTCGCACCGGATGACGCGATCGGCTGTGAGCTGGGTCAGGCGAACAAAGACGCTCACGGCACCAAGCCGCGGCGAGCGCATCCGAACAGTGAGGACAGGGGTTGTGCTGCCATCGGCGTGCAGCACCAACTCGGAGCGTTCCGGCGTCCCCTGTGCCATGGCAGGCAGGCGAGCGTCACGTAGCGGCAGACTCAGCAGCCGCAGGGCCGCGATCGCGTCTCGGCGCCCGAAGCGCGGCAGGACGCGGCCGTGGATCAGCTCTGCGACCGTCCCGCCGGTCGCGGTCTTCACCGCGATCGTCTCGGTGAACGGCTTGGCGGACCGGCTCGGATCGCCACCCGCGACGAAGGCGCTCACGCTGAGCAGACCGTTGCGGGTCTGGAGGCTGCAGCGCAGGCCGAGAGGGTGGGTCAGGATTGCCGTGCCGAGCAGTCCGGTCACGGTCCATTCGGGCCCGAGTGCAGTGGTGGTTTCCTCGGCGAGCGCGAGAAGATCCGGGGCGATGAGTTGAGTGTCGTAGGGCATGGGGTGCTTTCTGGAAGTGTGGTGCCGCATCCGGGTGTTGAGCTGTGCGACGCGGCGGGCTTGGGTGTGGTGAGGGGGTGCCGGTGACAAGCTGTCCAGCACCCCCTCTGTATGAGTAATTCTACTATGGTTGAGGGTGGGGTCAAACGCGAAACCCCAGGTCAGAATGGGGTTACTGGTCGGCAGCAGCCGCGAGTGCGGCTTCCATCTCCTCGGCGCTACGGCGCCCGAACACCTCGTCGTAGGTGAGCAGCCACGTCCAGTCGACGAGCTTGTTGTCCGAGGCGCGCACGACTGCCTCGCCGACGCCGTTGTGGATGTGCGGGATCGTCACCGACTTGGCGTTCACGCGAAGGACTTCGAACCAGGTATTGCCTCGGCGGGCGAAGTCCCCCTTCTTGAAGTCGGCCTTGGACCACACCTTGAAGCCGTTCTTCTCGGCCTCGGCGATGACCTCCTCCCAG
The DNA here is from genome assembly GCF_053607685.1 of Streptomyces sp. NPDC055099. NCBI lineage: Bacteria > Bacillati > Actinomycetota > Actinomycetes > Kitasatosporales > Streptomycetaceae > Streptomyces > Streptomyces sp. NPDC055099. The sequence goes on from NZ_JBSGUA010000006.1 coordinate 108,888, forward strand.
TAGGTGATTTCCTCGGTGAGCTCCTCGTGCCGGATCGTGAGCTCCTGCACGGTGTCCGGGTTGGTGATATCCCGGTGGAAGCCCCCGGCCGACTCGCCTCGCTGCCACTTCTGAACGCGCCGCAAGTCGGCCTGCAACTTCTCGATGCGGCGCAGGGTCCGCCGGGGCGCCTTGCGGAACTGCTCGTACCCCTCAGCCGCCTTCTGGCGCCCGGACCAGTAGGACGCCTTCTTGCTCTCGCTGACGCTGGTTCGAATCGCGTTGTCGATGCGTTCGGAGTCACGGCGGGCGCGGCGCTCGGAGTGATGTCCGACCAAAATTGGCTGGCCCAGGGGGATGTTGTCGGAGATCTGGTGGCCATGCTGGTGCGCGGACTCGGAGCGGGAGGCAGCATTGTCGGCGTAGCCGCTGAACCGCTCGGCCCGCCCCTCGGCCCGCTCGACACGGTCCGCCTCGGCGTCAGCGAAGCTACGCCGGTCACTCTCGTTGATCTGCACGTCGACCTCGAAGCCGGCCTCGCGCAGGGCGGACGCGGCCGCGTTGATGTACCAGGTCTTGGCGGCACGGTCGCGGGACTGCCGGATGCCGAGCTGACCGATGGAGGGGAAGTAGCGGAAGCCGTGACGGCGGACGATCTCGTAGACGCCATCCCCCTTCGCGCTGCCCTCGATGAGGGTTCCTTCGCTGCGCGTATGGATGATCTCGATGGTCACTGTCGGGGTCCTTCTGTGAGTTCAGACAGGGTGATGGGGATGAGGGCCAGACCGGTATGCCAGCCCCCGAAGATGTCCTGCGCCGCTCGGTGAGCGGTGCGCAGCTGATACCAAGTGCCGTGATCAGTCAGGGTTTTGGAGGCAGCGATACGGAACGTGATCGCCTCACCGTTCGTGTCGCGCAACGGCTGGTCGCCGCGCCCACGCAGCCACACGTAACCGCTGGGCCTCACGACTCCTCCGGGGCCGCCGCACGCGAGCACAGGAGCAGCGCCGTCTCCAGCGACACCAAGAAGTCGTCGTGGTCGAAAGCGAGAGACGACGCGGCATGGCGTGCCGAGTGCGGTCCGGCACAGAACCCTTCCGCGTCCCCTTCCGGTTGCTGCTCGGCCCACGAGGACGCGTACTGGACGAACGCCCACGCGTACTGGCCTGCGGACGTCGGAGATTCGAGCTCGGCCGCCGTGGCGGAGCGCGCTTCCCACGCGGCAAGAAGCAGTACTTGCCGTCGTGCTTCCGGGCGGGTGAGGGACCAGAGGCTGGGCAGGCCGAAGACGACGAAGGCCTCCTCCATGTTGTTGTCCACAGCGGCTATGGCCCGGGCGAAGAGTCGATGGAGCGAGAGCACCTCCTGCTCGGTGTCCGCGGTCTCGCTGTCAGAGCTGTTGTCGTTCACGGATATCTCTTTCGTCGGTGATGGTGTGGCGGCCCAGGACGGCCACCACGTGGTGCGGGACTCGGGATTGTCAGGGCCGGGCCGGCGGGAGAAGTCGCGGGCCACAAGCACCTGGTACTCCCACGAGCCGTCCGGCCAAGGGCCCTTGCAGTCGATGACCGTTGCGGTACCGTCCGGCAGACTGCGGGCCCACTGCTGGTTGATGTGGCTCACCCGGGTGCCGACTGGCAACGGATGCGTGGTCACGGGCGCTGCGATTCGCCGATGCGGGAGGCGAGATATGCGTTGATCTCTTGGCGGGTGCGGCGCTTGTCGCGCTGCCGGAAGGCGCGACGGGCCAGCCGGGTCGCGGCGGCGTTGTAGAACTCGTCGGCGTAGTGATGACCGAGTCCGATGCGGGCGATCTCTCGCGGAGTGAGGATCACACCGCGCCCCCTGCGGTGCGCGCGGCTTCCAGATGCCGGGCTGCGGTGATCAGCGTGCAGGCCTCCGTGTCGCGGTCGAGCAGAACCAGCCCGCGCACTTCGAACATCAGCGACCAGTGACACTCGGGCACCGCATCGGCGAACTCCTCGAACGTCACGGCTTGTTTGGCCCGGCCGCGCCGGGTCCAGGCGCGGTAGACGATGCACTGCATCGTGCGATTGGCCCGGCGGGTCTGGGAGCTGTGGAGACCGAGGCTGCTGATGATCTCGGCGGCCGCCTCAAGCGGTAGGTGCTTGTCGAGCACGGTGGTCATCGTCTTTCGGGTATCCGGAGGTGGACGGCAGTGCCGGAGCCGCGCCGCAGCGCACCCCTTCAGCGGGCATCAGTGGGCGGCCACGCCGAAGAACAGCCAGCCGTCCGCGCCGTCGTCGGTGGTGATCGGCAGCGCGCCGGCGGGCCCGTACTTGGTGCTGACCCGCGGGTCCTCGCCGTCGAGCAGTTCCTTTGCGCGCGCCATGGCTTCCTGTTCGCTGCGCTTCGGCTCGTCGAGCAGCGTCACCTCGTCCTTCTCGGCGATGGTGCCGGTGAAGCCGGAGGTCCCGTACTCCCACTCGGCGTGATCGCGGGCGGTATGGAAGGCCGACTGCATGTCAGTTCCGGTGGCGGCGTTGTAGAAGTCGAGGGCGCCCATCATGCGTGTCCTTCCCGTGAGTTGAGGTGACGGCATGGCGCGGCCCGCCCCGGATGCAGGGCGGGCCGAAGTCGCGGTGTGTCAGTGGATGCGTACGCGGGGCCGGTTGGTGCGCATGACCCGGGCACGGGCAAGGTCCTGGCCGTCCTGCTTGCGGTAGATCTCGGCGAGCACGTTGTCCGCGCCGACCACCGCGGTGACCGCGTCCTCGAGGACCGAGCTGCGCAGGTCCGGGCCGAGCGTGCTGTACCACGCAGCCATTGCGTCGCCGTCCTTCTTCATCAGGCCGAGTGTGTCCGCGTAGGCCTCCCAGGCGTGCACGGCCATGTGCGCGGCCCAGTTGATCGCGGTCGCGGCCTGCTCCTCGCTGATGTTGTGCATGGTGGCGACCTGCAGAACGGTGAGCGGATCCGGCGTCATCGTGCGCATGGGCGGTGCTTCCCTTTCTCGTATTTCATGGGGGAGTTGGGCGTATTTTCCCCCTTCCAACTGAGGTTAATTCTACTACGGCTAGAGGGGGTGTCAACTGCGTTTGCCCAGGTCAGAGGCATGCGGAGCTGCCTGGTCTCGCGCGCCGCTAAGCTGCCGTCCGCGCATCGCGGCCGGTGCGGGAGGCGCGCTTGCGGATGCTCGCCGCGCCAGCACGCCGCACCTCGGCCCGCTGTGACGTCACCCGGCACAGCCCGCACAGCGGCTCCCCGAGCCGGTTGTGCGCTTTCACCCCGCTGCTCGTCCCGCAGGTACCCGCCCGCGAGGGGAGCTTCCGCAGTGCAGGCGCACCCGCAGCGACCGCGACCTCCCGGCCGTTGACCCATGTGCGCGCCGCGCACACCCCGTCGAACCGGTTCTCCTTCGGTCTCACCAGCTCGTAGCACTGCAGCACGAACGGGCACAGTTCCGCGCAGTCCGCCATGAGCGGACTGCACGCCTTCATGACGGCGCTTGGCGTGCTGCGCATCAGGTGCTCGCTTGGTATGTACCCATCCAGGCCAGCGCACGGTGCGGCGGTGGTCCAGGCTGCGGACGAAGTGGAGGTGATCACGGGGCAGGGCTTTCTCGTTGTCACGTGGAATCAGAAAAGGGCGGGCTGCGCCTTGGCGGCCGGACAGATCGCGTCCAGGGTGGCCGAGGCCTTCAGCTCCAGGTCGCTGGCGCGGCGGGCCCACGGCGGGTAGAAGAACGTCGACCACAACTCGGGTGTGCGGTGCGGGATCGGGCCCGGGATGTACGCGGCGTCGTGCGCTGCCGCAGCCTCCACGGCCGCGCGCAGAGACCCGTAACGGACAGGGGTCAGGCGGGAGTCCACTGTCCGGTGTGCCTCATGCCAGTACACGAGTCCGGACCGCGTGCCCCCGCGGGCGTCGACTTCGTAGCGAAACCCGCCGCCGCCCGCCGTGGCCGACCAGCGCGTCAGGCATCCGGCGTCCGGTTCTCCGTCGAGGCGACGGACGCTGCGTTCGCGCTCACCCTCGTCGAATTGCTTCTCGCCCCACCGGATGCGGGCGTGGAAGTCCGGCAGGTCGATGAACTCCAGGAGTAGCGCCGGGGTGAAGAAGTCCCGCACGGCCATCTGGAGGTCGTCGTCGGTGAGGTTCACGCCCTGCTCCCGGTGCCTGCGACGTGGTGCGAGCAGATATCTGAGTGTGCTGTCGCGGCCTCGACGAGGGGCTCCAGGCGCAAGTCGCCCACTTCATGAGGGCACGGGTGCGGCGGCAGGCTGTCGTAGACCACGCACCGCCAGGCAGGCGCCGGCCCGTCCTCGGGTACATGGCTCAGGTGCCAGCCCGCGAGCACCCCGGGGGCCCAGCGGTTGAACGGCAGGGCGTCTTCGCTGGCGACCACGAACAGGGTGCCGTCGTCGGCATAGGCGCAGATTGCCAGGCCGCCGCGGGTCTCGACGTACGGGTGCAGTCCGGCCTCTTCGAGGGCAACGTGCACGTCGCTGTACACGGCGAGAGCGCGGTGCTCGTCCGGCCCGTAGGTGGCGCGGATCCCGGCCACCTCGGCAGTCACATCAAGCATGTCTATCCAACCTCCGTGACAAGTTGTGCACTGGCCTAGTTTTGGCCAGTGCGCAACCAGCTGCAGTTACTTGACCTTCAGTGCCACGCGCTTGGTGAAGTGGTCGCCAAATCGGCTCCGCGGCACACTGACTGCCAGGTCCAGCGTGCCCCATGCGCTCCGCGGAATGTCTGTGAACAGCACCCCTGTCAACGGCGGGTCGCCCTTGGGTTGCTGTGTCAGTGCCAGCGCCTCCCACCCCTCGCCGCCCGGTTGGTGCCGGGCCTCAACGAAGCTCTCGCCGTGATAAGCGATCACCCGCACTTCATCACCACGGGAGGCCACCTGGAACATCTTCGCCCTGGTGAATGCGTCAATGAGTTCATCGTCGGGCATGTAAGTGATCCCGCGGCAGATTGAGCCGTACGTCATGTGCGCCTCCCAAGTGAGCGGGCCCCTCTCGTATGGTTAATTCTACTATCTGTGGTGAGGGTGGCAAATCGCCCGAGCGTGAACTGCTGCACAGTTATACATCAGCCTATTTCTGGGGGTGACTTTACCTCCCCGCCACCAGCCGCAGTCTCCCCCCTCCCACCCCGCATGGCAGCAAGCTGCTGCCGCGCCACCTCCGACAACCCCTCAACCCCCGGCTTACGCCGCACCTGCGCCAACACCCGTTCGTTCGCCTCCCGCTCACGGGCCTTGAACCGCTCCTTCTCTGCCCGTTGCTGCGACACCCGCTGCTGCCTCGGACTCGTACCGCAGCCCCGGCACGAACGGCCCGGCTCATCCGGATGCGCCGGGCATGCACCCGTCCCTGCCTCGTCGGGCAGAGCGTCAACTGGCTGCCCTGCAGCGTCAGCTGTGGGGGTAGGGGGGTTCTTCTCTGGATATTGGCTCTGGTTACTAACTAGAACGCCCGAAGACCCGGCGTCCGGTGAACCGGCGTCCGGAAAACCGCCACCCGAAAACCCGTCTTCGGTCCCGTCGCCTGCCTCTCCGTCGCCATCGTCGCCCCGGTCCACTTCGGCGGCAGAATCCCCCTGATCCAGTTGCTTCTTGAGCCTGCGCGCCACCCGTCGAGCCTCCAACTTGCGGTACTCCTCGGCCGCCCACTCCTGAGCCGTGTCGTACACCTCGGTGATCCGGCTCAACGTCCCGTCCGCCAGCCGCTCGGTCACCACCCGGTAGTACCCAAAGTCCTTCAGCTCGCGTAGCGCCGTCTTGATCGCCTCCTTTCCCTCCTTGCCCGCGCTCGCGATCGACTCGGCCCGCACCCTCCACGCGTCCGGTTTCGAGATCAGGAACGCCAGCACGCCCCGAGCCCGAAACGACAGGCGGGAATCCTCGAGAGTGGCCGTCGGCAGCACGGTGAACCCGGTGCTGAGATGGCGGCGCAGAATCGACACGGAGCATGCCTCCAAGGCGTAACAGGACTTCGAAAGATCAAAAAGGGAGGCGAACCCCGCACCGTCCGCGCGGGGCCGCCACAGAGGTCATCAGGGGGCTTTGCGGGCCCGGCTGACCTTGATGGTGCGGGCAGTCTTCTGGCCGGCCGCCTTACGGCGGGGCACGACCATGCCGGCCCGACGCAGAATCTGGATCATGGCCTTCTCGTCCGGGACCATCGGCACGACCAGGTCCGCGTCCTCGAACTGCTCGACCATCGCAGCGACATCCGTCTCTTCCTTGTCGTTGCCGCCGCCCCACCCCAGGTGGTTGTCCCCGTAGTTGCCCTCCGGGGAGTTGTCGAGCATCGCCCGCGCCATCTCCTTGACCCGCTTCGCCTCCCGGTGCCGCTCATGAGCGCGGACGTAGTCGGCGAGCGCCTTTGCGCGGTCCTCGTCGTCGTGAACGAGAATCGTCTGAGCAGGCTGCCCCGGAGCCACCCCCGGCCAGCAGGCCGAGACGAACGGGCAGTTGTCGCAGATCACCGACAAGCCCGGCCCGTCATGGTCGCGCCGCAGTTCCTCCGGACAGTCCGCCTCTACGACACGGTCCACCCACCAACGAGCCTCCGCGGCCAGCCACTCGTCGAAGACGAACTCCTCGATGTGCTCCTCACCCGTATCCCGGCACACGAAGCGGAACCGGATGCGCTGCACGTCGATCGGACCGAGCCTGTGCAGGTACCGCTGGCCGGGAGCATCCGCGAACCCGACAGTGCGCAACAGATCGGCGTACAGCAGGACTTGCCGCATCTCTGCTGCTGTCGGCCCGAACCTCACGACCCGGTCCCAGACCCGGCTCGACTTCGTCTTCACGTCCTCCACCGTCAGATGCGCGGCAGGCTCGGCCGGACGGTGCCGCTTGGGCAGCCGCGCCGCGGTGGCAGCATCGAGCTGTACGACGTCGATGTGCCCGCGCAAGGTCCCGTCTGCGACGGTGCGCTCGATGAGCCACCCGTACTCACGGCGGGCATCTTCAAGTAGCCCCTGGTGGATGTACGTGCCGAGGATTGCGGCGCGCTTGGCTCCGGCATTCGTACGCTCCGTGCCGGCCAGGATGTACCCGGCCCGGCGTGAGCAGATCGTGTCCGACGCACCCAACTGGGTCTGCACAGAACGGGGGCGGCGGGCGTCAGCAGCGTGCGCGGCATCCCAGATCGACAGGGAAGCGGGAGCACTAAAGGTTGTGGCGGTCACAGCAGTCTCCAAGAAGGCACGCCGGGGCCCGGCCCGTCACAGCGGGCCCCGGCAGTGACGGGTGCGAAGGTCAGGCGGCGGTGAACTCGTCGGACGGCAACTCCTCGAAGTCGCCCGGGCCCTCGGCGGCTTGGTCCTGCTGTTCAGCCGCAGCTGCCCGCAGCCGCGATACGTCGTCGCTCGTGGGGTCGCTGAACTTCTTCGGGTTCTTGACTTCGGCGGCCTTGCGCTCGATGGCAGCGCGCACCACGAGCACCTCGTTGCGGCTGAGGTCTTCGTCCGCTTCGATCTGGCGCCACAGCTTCTTCAAGCCGTCGACGCCCTGCTCGGCCGCCTTGTGGACCTTCGGCATCCACTGCTGCGCCAGATCCCCGGTCAGCTCGGGGGTGACCTTGGGCTGGTTGTGGATCGAGCAGCCCATCAGGCCGAATACCAGCTTCTCGATGGTGAAGCCCGGCAGTGTCTTGGGCTTGCCGCTGCGCGGCACCTCGAACTTCAGCGACCGGGCACCGATGACCTTCGGGTTGCTGTCACGCTGCAGGCGCACCCACACCGTCGCGTCGTAGGCGAGGGACTTGTGGCCCTCCACCCGCCAGTCCTTCGTCTTCGGGATCGGATCGCCGTTGCCGTCCACGGCGGCCACTTCCTTGCCGCGTGCGAGCAGGATCACGATGCCCGGCATGGTGCGCACCAGGTACATGACCCGCTGCCACCGTTCGGATGCGTCGTTCCACAGGTTCATGGAGGGCTTGATCTCGGCATCCGGGTCGTGACGCAGCTTGTCCTGGTTCTTGTCCGTGCGGCGGGCGCGCTCATTGGTCCAGTTCACGAGCATCCGCCACAGCATCGACACCGAGTCGATGACCAGGACGACCGGCTTCTCCTTCGCGGCGGCCGCGCGCCTGGCCTCGGCGTGCACGGCCTCGATCTGGCCGAGGATGTCGCGGTAGCTGCCGTTGTGCTCGATCAGCAGGTAGTCCGCACCCGGCACGTTCGCGTACTCATCGGCCGTGTCTTCGCCGAGCTCCAGCCAGTACGCCTGGCCGGTCTGCTCCGAGCCGGTGAACGCCGCAGCCTGATGGCTCTTCCCGCTCTTCTCCTCGCCCTCGATCAGGACGATCGGCCAAGGGGTGACGCCGGTGGGCTTGCGGGTACGCAGGCTTGGCGCGGTCATGCTGGACACAGAACATCTCCAAGAGACTCACAGAAAGATGGACACTGACCTATTTTTAAGCCGTGTGGATCTTCCTGATCTCGAACAGGGGTGACCACTCGGGGTGCAGGTCGATAAGGCGCCTCGCGTAGCGGCTTCGGAAGTCATTGTTGAGCTTCCACGGTTCCCCGCGGGTGGCGATGCCGTACTGCCAGCGCAGGACCTCGAACAGCATTCCAATGCCGATGCGCCTGAGTCCGCGCTCGACACAGTCGGTGGTGAGGTTCTCCAGGTGCTTGAGAATCCAGGGGTTGAGCTGGTCGAATGCGTCGAACCGTTCCTGGATCGTCAGCTTGCCGCCTGGATTCTCGGGCTGCTGTATGGCTGCGATGGGCAGCTCTAGCTGCACGGTCACTTGCCCCTCCTTGCTCAATGTGTCGCAGCCTATTTTGCATGCGATCGCCGTGACCTGTGCATGCACCCTTAGTGGATGAGGTTAATTCTACTATGAAATGGAGGGGAGGCAACTCCGCCGAACCACCCCAAGGCAGTGAATCCGGCGGACGCGACGACGTCAGGATCCGCCTGCGGCGGCCTTGCCTCGCGCGGAGATCGCCGACCCGGGTCCGTCGTAGCGGCCCTCCCGCAAAGCCGCAGCAACATCCTCCTGCAGCTGCCACACGCCACCACGGCTCTGCGTCATCGTGTGCTCCGCGCCCTCGAGGACAGTCGACAACAACCACACGGGGGAGCCGCCCAGCACGTAGTCCTCGGCCGGCAGCATCCCGCCACCGCGATTGCGGGTGTTCGACGCCACGTGCTGACTGACACCGAACAGCGCCGCGTACTCCTGCAGCCCCACCAGCGGCGGCAGTTCACCCTTCTTCATCGGACGGACCGTCGCCTGTTGCTCCTCCTCCAACTGGGCAAGGAGCGCCTCATCCAGCTGCCGGCCACGACTACCCGGCGGCAGCGCGAAATCCACCGCCAGACCGCCCGGCCAATACGGCTTACCCGAGACGATCACGGCATCCTCGTAGGAGACGATCCCGGCCGGGATCCACCGGTCGCTGACCGCCGTCGGCGCAACGTTATAGATCTTCGCGAACTCCTTGCGGCCCACGATCAGCGGCTTCGCCACGACGGCCTCCTTTCCTCTGTCCACAGCCTGGGCATAGCAGAATACTTCCAGCAGGTGCGAACTCCGCACCCGAGAGGCGTACCGCCTCCACTGCAGGCCCGTGCTGCCCGCACACCGCGTCACGGGACTGGTCATCGCGGCGCTTCGAGCAGGCTGATCACGCGGTCGAGCCCGAGTTGCTCATGCCACTTGTGACCTCGGGCTGGCCTCCGGTCCCTGGAGGCCGGACAACGCCGTACCGGGTGCTGTCGTCGCCCCCGGGCTGACCGGATCCAACTCGAACCACGTCGTCTTCCCCGCCGACCCCCGGTAGTTGCCCCAGGCTGCCGCCAGTGCGCCAACCAGGAGGAGACCGCGGCCGTGCTCGTCGCTCGAATGCGGGTCCTTTGCCTCCACGTCCCTCGTGTCCGTGTCGGTCACCTCGATACGGATGCGTCGGCCTGTCCAGCGGATGCACACGACGCATGCTGCCTCCGTGTGAACCACAGCGTTGGTGATCAGCTCCGCAGCGAGCAACTGCAGGTCGTCCGATGACGGGGCCAACTGACCCAGGTCCAGGCTCTCCACAACCTCGCGTATGAGGCGACGTGCCGATCCCACAGCCTCGGCATCGGCAGCGACCTTGAACCCGTAGGGCAACTTACGAAGGGTGAGGCACAGCGTCATGAGACCTCCTCGGAGTGGCCGCAACCTTCCTGGAGGCAGGCCGCACGGGCTCCGTGACCGGCCGAGCGTGGACAGCCGATGGCGGGACCTCAACCTGGCAGCCTGAGCGACGGTGCACCATTTCGTCGGTGATATCACTGCCGTGATCCACGCGGGACCGGGACAGTCAGGACCAGCTGTGATCACTCGCCTGTAGAGAGCCACGCCCCTAGCGCAGCCACCACGGACTTACCGCGCCACTGGGCGAACACCTTCTCCTGATCGGGGATCGGCATGGCCGCAAGCGTGGTGGTGGAGCCTTCCGGAACAAAGATCGACCACAGGTCCGACCACGAACGAGGACCGTCCCCACGGTCAGGCGCTGAGGCAATAGTTCCGGGGCTTCGGGTGTCGTCGGCGAAGGTGTGCAGCTCGCCATCCCCATCTGCGTACACGGCGGCGCTGGCGAAGCGGCAGACCCGGTGCTTCGTGAGGTCAGCGAGATGAACGATGCCCTCGGGGGCCCGAACGCTTCAAGCGCGTGCTTCACCATGGGCCCTGGCCACCCGTTGAACTCGTCGATGGCGAACCCTGAGTCCTCCACGAAAAGCGGACGCCGAAGGATCTCGAAGGCTTGGCGGGCCTTGTGCTGCGCGATCTCGGCAGCGGAAGTCGACTGGATCTCGTCGAGATCCAGCGGCATCTGTGTGACCTCGATGCCCCAGGGGGCGAGGTGCTCCTGCGCCGTATGGAACTTCCCCGAGTTCCCGGTGCACATCACAACCGTGGTGCCAGACACCAGAGCAATAGTCCTCTTTGTCGAAACGGCACTGACGAACGGACTCAGGCAGAGCCGGCGCTTGCGCCGATGCTCGCTCGGATCAGCGTGAGACGCTCGCGCACGGCCACCCAGGGGAACGGCTCAGCCTGATCCGCGGGCAGCACGTGGACACCCCACTGCTCCAAAGACCGCACTGCGCCCGCATACACCGGATGGCTTTTCAGGCTAGCGTTGGCCCATGGCGCGACAACCACCGGGCGCCCAGCACCGATCGCTTCGGCAGCGACGGCCAGGGCCAGGGTGTCCGCCGCTCCGACAGCGAGCTTGGTGACGGTGTTGAACGTCGCCGGTGCTACCACCACGCCGTGGGCTTGCGGTAGTTCCACAGAAGCGTCGGGTTCGAAATCCCAGTGCACCGCATGCCCCGACTGTTCTGCGGCACGGGCAGGATCAAGGAACCGGGCGGCCGGGGGCTGCTTGCCCATAAGGGCCATAGCATCATCGGGACCCGAGCCCCGACCGCATTGGACCTCGAAGTGCCGCGCACCGAGTACTGGAACGACCGCAACGCCCCGACACCCAACACGCTCATCCCGGCGTCCAACATGCTGGTCGTCCGTGAAGAAGACGGTGCGGTCCTTCTTCAACGGCGACGGGATACCGGTCAGTGGGCTCTACCCGGAGGGGCACAGGACATTGGCGAGTCCCCAGCCGAGTGTGCCGTCAGGGAGTGTTTCGAGGAGACAGGTATCACCGCCGAGGTAACCGGTCTGCTGGGTGTCTATTCGCCGCCTCAACATGTTGTTGCCTACGACGACGGAGAGATCAGGCAGGCCTACGAAGTCACCGTCATCGGCAGACCAGTTGGCGGCGAACCAACGATCAACGACGAAGCAGATGGAGTCGAATGGGTGCTGCCCGACAAGCTCGACACCTTCGACATCCACCCCTCCATGCGCCGCCAGATCGGCCACTACCTCGATGGTGGCTACCCGCACGTGGACTAAGCGTATGGCCGGACAGTCCAGGTGCAGTCAACGACCGTGGAATGCGCAGTGACCCCCGCAAACGCGGGGGTCACCAGCTATTCGGAAAGTATCAGCGAGCCTTTTCGTAAGCCTCACGGACCGCGGCCGGCACACGACCGCGATCGTTTACCTCGAAGCCGTTGTCCTTCGCCCAAGCCCGGATTGCCGACGAATCGGCCTCGCCGCCAGCCTGTGCCTTGGACTTCCCCTTTGCCTTCGCTGCACCGCGAATCCTGCGGGCACCGTCAGCATGGAGATAGGGGTTCAAGATCGCAAGGAGCTTCTCGTAGTTCTCATCCGTGAGGTCGATCTCGACCCCAGCTCCGTCGATGAGGATGCTGTGTGTGGCGATTTCCGACGATTCCTCGCCGGTCAAGTCATCCACATATGTTGTGACTACCTTCTGGGCCATGAGAGGGATCGTAGAACACGTTCAGGCACATCGGGCAATCGCAAGCCGCCGGGATCCGGCACTGCAAACTCTCCGTCCCGTCACGAATGCATCGAGGCGCTCAGCCTTCAGCCCTTGTCGGCATAGGGAGGATCGAGCAGCAGAGCTTGGCGGGTCTTGCGATCCTCCACTCGCTGAATGGCTTCCCCGGTGCCAAGGACCGCGGCGACTAGGGCGAGGATCAGTCCCGTCGGCAGGTCCTGAACGTAGTAGGCGATCAGAGACAGCGCCGCGGCGGCGATGGCGTACAGGCGGGTGCTGTGGGCGTGAATGAAGTCGATCAAGGAGATCAGTTCCCGTAGGCGAGTCGGTGCAGGAGGTTCCAGCCGCGGCGTCCGATCGAAGGATCGTTGGAGTGGCCGGTGGTGAAGAGGTTGTGCTTGCGGTTGAAGCCGGCCGTGGCCTTCTGAGTCTGCGGGCCGTAGTTGTCGGAGAGCGGCACGGGGCGGTCCAGCCAGCCGGTGTCCTTCAGCGCCTGCTGAAGACCCTTCGCTGACGGTGACGAGTGACCCGGAGCAAGACCGTTCGGAAACGGAGGCGGCGTATACGTGCCGCTGCCCGTCTTCCTTGGGGCGGTGAGCTTCTGCCCCGGTGTGATCACGAACGGCTTTTTGATCTTGTTGGCCTGGGCGAGGAGCTCCCAACGGATGCCGAGCTTCTTGCCGATCCCGGACAGCGTGTCGCCGCTCTTGACCACGTAGGTCGACGAGCCGCCCGCTGAACCACCGCCCGAACCTCTGCCGGAGGGCTTGGACTTCAGACGGGCAGAAACACGCTCGCGCAGCCACCCCATGGTGAAGCCCTTGGGGTCAACCTTGCCGGGCTGCCACTCCTTGTGGCCGATCACGCTCGCCGCGCTCCAGCCGTGCGCGCGACACAGTGCCGCCGCCGCTCGCTCGATCGCCTCAAGCTGCGCCTTCGGCCACGGATCCGTGCCATCGCCGCGGTTCTCGCACTCGAAACCGTAGAAGTGCGTGTTGCCGTCTGTGTTCGCCTCGTTGGCAGCGGGGAGCCCGTGCTCGGCGATGACAGCCCGCAGCACATCACCATCGCCGCGGCCGGCGTGGTTGGTGCGGCCGTGTCCGACGAGGTACACGGTCCCGTTCTTACCGATCATGCCGTGGCACAGCGGGCCTGGCAGGCCCGCGTAGCCGCGCTCGACGATGCTGACGGTATTGCTGGTACCGGAGGTCACGGTGTGGTGGATCACCACACCGTTCACCGGCCCGAATGGTCCCTTGTGGTTCCTGTTGTGGGTTCTCCACCCCGGTCGCTCCACCACGTGCACGCCTTCGGCGCGCAGCGCGGCAACGAGTCGGTCGGCACTGATAGGTGTCGCCACGATCGGCGCTCACTGTTCTCCCCGCGCCCCAACTGAAATCCCTGCTGCCCGCGCCTGCTACGGGGCGGTACCTCGCGAGGCGAGCCACAGCTGGAGGGCCATCAGCAGCACCGGCGAGACGAACGAGCTGAACACCAGCCGACGCGTCGCCATCGCCTGCGCCTGATCCTCACGGCGCTGCTGCTCCGTACGCTCCAGGCTCTGATCTACCTCGATCCGCAAGGCACCAAGGCCCGACTCGAGATGCGTGATCCGCTGCTCCACCCCGCGCTGATCCGCCCGATACACGTCCTCGGTCACGACCTGATCAAGACGGGCTGCCAGGCGCGCGAGGTCGCCTCGAAGGTCCTCGCGTAGCTGCGAGACGGCACGGTGCAGCTCCCAGAGCGTCGGCTCGGCGCTGGGAGGCATGGACACCGCGATCACTCCTGAGCAGCCCCGAGCCCTACCTTGATCGTACGGGGGTGAAGGGCACAGGTAGCTCTGACCTGCTCTTCCCGCGTGATTACGGCGCAAAGTGCGACTGGCGACCCCTCCGTGGACTGCCGAAGACGCCGTATTAAGTCTTAACGGTCAAATAATTGACTCATTAGCTGAACTTAAGTGACAAAGTAGTTGGGATGTGACACCTATTGGAATGTCAGTGGTGGTTGCTTCTCAGAGTTCAGGACGCGGGTTACTGCAATCAACTAGGCTCGGGAGCACCCGCCAAGTGATGAGAACTCAGACATCACCTTCTGTGAAACAGATGAGATGTCGTATCGGGCTTGACCGCCAACAAGCCTGGACTCGTCCTGCACACAGCAGAGAGCCCCTGCCCGCACCATGGCTGGTGCAGGACAGGGGTCCTGTGGGAGCGGCCGCAGAGCCGCCGACCCCGATGGCGTAAACATCGGGGTCGGCTTCTACGGCATGGCCTCAACGACCTTGGTAGCCGCCGCGGACGCGACCGCGGACACGACCGCACCGATGACGATCAGCGCCAGCTCACGGCGACCGAGCCGCCGAAGCCACTCCCTGTACCTACGCATGCAGAACCTCCTGTGCGCTGTCCCGAGCCCGGTAGCCCGGGACATGAGATGGAGCAGGAGGGGCAGTGCGTGCGCACGAGTTGAGGGTATGCCGAACACCGTGTCGCGCGACGGCATTTGGTGAAAACCGGGCTGCTACAGCTGGCGTCTGAGAACGTGGCGGGCCGGACGCCGCCGCAGAACGACGGCAAGCCTTTCGCCGTTCGACCCCGGACGTCGCCCAATCCGTCAGAGTGGTGTCTCAGTCGACCCAACGGCGGAAGGGCACCCGTGGTCGGGAGCTTCTTGTATTGGTCGGACCGCGCCATCCAAAGGCTCGCGGAGGACAACGGCATCGAACTGACGGGACGGGCGCGCTGGACGGTAGGCGTCGGCGCCGGGGGCTTTCAAGCAGGCCTCGCAGGCCGGGAGCGCCTTACCCGAAGCCGGGTGCAGGAGGCCCGGCGCGTGCGGCGGGCGCTGGCCAAAGCGGTGGTCGAGGACTTCACCACGCCGCCACCCGCCATGTTCGTCCAGGCCGCTGGGCGGGTCGCGTTCGCTCAGTTCGAAGGCATCTACGCCAAGAATCCGGGGGCACTGCTCTACCTCCAGACTCATAGCCCCGCAGGCCAACGGGTCGATATCTGCCTGTTCGGGAGCCAGGACAACGTGAGCGGCTTCGGGCCCTGGGATGACTTCGAGGGCGGCTGGGTCTCCTCCGAGGCACCCGCGATCGACAAGCTCCTCCGCGCCGGCGACGGAGACAGGCCCCCGATCGAAGACGATACGGAGGCCCTCTCCGTCGAGGCACTGAAGATCGCCCTACACCAAGGAAGCACCGGTACCGATGAGGAGCACGCTGGCCGCCCCGAGACCCGCGGCTACAGCGTCGGCCACAACGGCGACTGCACCGTACTCGCGAAGGTCTACACCGACATCGTCCTGGAGCCCGACCGGTGGCACTTCCAGCAAGGGGACCCACTTGCTGGTACCGAACGGATCATCGTGGGCAGACCGCTATGGGTACGAACCCTGCACCCGGAGGCGACCACCCGCTATGCGGACCTCCGGGGCGGGACCCGATGGCGCTGGCTGCGAAGGATGCGCCTGCTCCCACGACGCCAGCCCGCCACCAGAACAGCACGACGATGAACCGATGCTTACTGGCGGGCTCTACGCCGTGGAAGCGTGAACGGGTACGAGATCGGTGAGAGCCTGGCCGCACCGCATGCAAGCCCCGCGGTACGTGGGCGGCTCCGGGTTCGCGTAGAAGATCGCCGTGAACGGCTGCCCCGCCACAGGGCACCCCGGCGTGCGGCAGGTGGCGGTCATGGTGACCGGGATCGGGTCGTCCATGGGTGGTTCAGTCCTCTCCAATGATCATCCAGTGCACGAGGGTCTGTGTGGTGTTGGTGCGGTGCACCCAGATGGTCAGACCGCTCGATGAAACAGCCGTGACCCCGACGCCCACAACGGTTTTGCCGGGCACCGCGGTGACGGGGGTGACGAACGCGCGGAAGGTCTTCCCCTTGATGCTTCCTCCGCTCAAAGTGATGGAAGTGGGCTTGTTGGCAACTGGGTTGATGGCGGCCGTGCCGAGGGAGACGTTGTCCGATCGCAGCACGCCGGCCGCCCGGATCGAGGCTGCGGACAGGGTTGCGGCGCCCTGCCTCAGCGACAGGCTGCCGCCGTCCTCTCCGGACCCCAGATGGGCGGAGTTCTTGCTGAGGAAGAGGCGTCCGCCAACGGGCTTGGCTCCCTTGGCGGTGATGCGTTCCGCGGCGAAGAAGTCGTTGCCGAAGAACGTTCGCCACCGGTAGGTTCCGCTGTCGTCCGTGTCGGTGAACGTTCCGGAGTTGATGCCGATGTTGGCGTCCGAAGAGCTGGTACCGCTGACGTTGATGTACGCCTGGTTCGAACCGTCGACGGACGACCAATAGATGTACGGGTAGACATCGTTGGGTTCCATGCCGATTGCCGAGCCGTTCGCGCCGATGGCCCGCAGCCGGGCCGCGTTGAGGACGACGCGCGGCCCCTCGGCGGCGGTCTGAATAGTGGCGCCGGTGATGATCTTGCCGTTGATCGCGTCCGCGTCCAGCAGGTCCGCGGTGATCGCCCCAGCGGCAACGTGATCACGCCGCACGACCCCTTGCCCCAGGTCCTCGGAAGCGGCCCGGCGTGCCGAGACCTCCACCGGCGCAGACGGCGGGCTGGATATGCCGGACGTGTTCACCGCGATCAAGCGCACCCACACGGGCCCGTAGTGATTCACCGCGACCGTCACCGAGGCCCCCGACGCGGCCTCGATCGTCGTGGTCGGCCACCGCAAATCTGGCTGCCCGGTTGGTGATGACAGCACGTGCACTTGCACACGGGAGAGATCCAACGGCGCTGGCTGCCCGTCGGTGAAAGCCCCGTCCCAGGTGATGCGCATACCTCCGAGGACCGGCTCCACAACGGCTGGCGACGGCATGGCAGGTCGGGGGCCGTTGATGGCAGTGACGCCGCTGGTGCCATCCGGCTGCTGGCCGATGACCGCGCGCAGCGAGCCGTTCTCGTCGTACACGTCGACCGCGCCGTCCTCCAGGCTGGCGTTGACCAACTTGGGCGAGCGGATCATGGTCTGCACGAGCTTTTCCAGGCGGGCCAGGCGGGCACCGATGTCGTTACGCACAAGGTTCCTTCGAGAGTCAGGCGGCGGTGGCGTACTGGTGGGCGCCAGCCGGTTCGAGCTGAAGCTGGGCGGTCTCCCCGGAGTCGGTGTCGGGGCGGACCGTGAAGCCGGTGATCCGGCACCAGCCCGACCAGTTCGCCCACTCGTCGCGCACCGACACCTGCACGTCGTCACCGACCTGCCACGATCCGATCGGCGCCGCAGGGTGGTTGCGGACGGTGATCTCCTCCACGTGTCCGAGGCTCTGCCGCCAGGCCCGCTCCCGCCTGGCCCGCTGCGCGAGCGCGTCACGGCCGCGCACCTCCGGCAGTTCCAGTACGTGCTCCAGGCGTAGCCGCTTGTTGCGCACCGCGTCGACGGCCCGCTGCTGCGAGCGCCCCTCGCCCGACCCGGTGGCGATCACGACCTGCGCGTACTCGTCCGCGCTGTAGGTGACCGGCGTATGGCCGACGATGTTGGTGTCCGAGCTGAACGCGATGTCGCTGCGGCGCGCCCCCAGACGCGGGTAGCCGATCTGGATTCGCCGCACCGGACGCCGGTCCTTCCCCCACCAGGTGGCGCACGTGTAGTCCGGCGAATCGGGGGCCTTGATCAGATCGTCGAAGAGGTCGCCGAGCACCGGTGTCTCCCACCAGCGTGAATGCCACGGCTCTGCTGGGCTGCCCACCTTGGCCGTCGACGTTGTGTTGTCCACGGTGATGCCGAGGCTGCCGTCCGGGATGGACTGCGCGTAGGTGACGATGTCGCGCATCACCCGGCATGGGTCCGAATTCACGTACGGCCCACGGCCGCCGAGCTCACCGTCCAGGTCATGCCGGTACTGAAGGTAGGAGGACCACCCCGCGGCCTCGACCTGCATCGTGCCGCCGTCGGGCTCGGTCTGCCAGATGATGCCGCCCCACCGGATCCGCCCGCCCGCCTCGGCGTACAGCAGCGTGTTGCCCGGGTCCGTCAGCCCCGGATGCGACCACGCAAGGCGAGGAGACAGAGCGCCCCGCAGATGGCCGGGTCCGTTCAAATCAGGGCCGAACTCAACTCCCCGAAGGGGGAGATCGTGCGACAGCCACTCCCCGGTCAGAGCGTGCTGCGTCAAATACCTGTACGCCACCGCCAGCTACACCGGGCCCTCGGTGAACTCGACATCGGCGATGATCGACGTACCGCCGTCGACACTCAGGTCGCCCTTCCAGTCCTTCGCCATCTTCGCCTGCATGGACAGCACCCGCGTAGTGCCCCGGTAAGAGGCGGGCAGCGTGAGAGTGTCGGCGACCACCGTCGTCTGCCGGCGCACGACCTTGCCCTGGTTGTCGTCCACGACCGTGTCCTGACCGTGAACCGTGCCGAACACCAGCTGCAACTTCCCGTACAGCGAGTCGAAGTCCATCCGCAGACCCGCGACCGTGATGGTCACGATCAGCTTCGTCGCCCACTCCGGCACCGGCACCTGCCAGCGCGCCTCGGGCGGCCAGTCATGCCACGTGTCGTCGTCCTTCCACGCCTTGGTCAACTTCGTCGGATACGCCGTGTACAGGGTGCGTTCCCTGCGAGGATTCGCCACCCGCCGCAGATCGCGGATCATCCCCGCGGTGACGGTCCCGGTGCTCGCGGGCAGATCGACACGGGCCAGCGGAACCCCCGTCACCCCCTTCGGCACCGCAGCCGCAGTGGACGACACGTTGGGGATGACGTCGAAGAAGTTGATCGCGTCCTTCGACGGATCGAGCCCGCCCTCGAACTCCGGGTCCTGCACCCGCAAAACGATCAGATCCGAACGCGGCGCAGCCCCCGTCGGCGCGATATCCACCGTGGCCGC
This sequence comes from Streptomyces sp. NPDC055099, assembly GCF_053607685.1. Taxonomy (NCBI): domain Bacteria; kingdom Bacillati; phylum Actinomycetota; class Actinomycetes; order Kitasatosporales; family Streptomycetaceae; genus Streptomyces; species Streptomyces sp. NPDC055099. The sequence continues at coordinate 128,078 of NZ_JBSGUA010000006.1, forward strand.
GCCGATGTTGTACGCCGTGTACGAGCCCTGCCACGCCGACGCCTTCCCGCGGATCACCGCAGACCCGTCCGCGATCTGCACGCCACCGCCAGGCACCGGCAGCGGCGTCACCTTGAGGTCGGCGGCCTCGGTCACACCCTCCGAGCCGTGCGACAGATCCTTGATCATCTGCCGGAACGTTTGAGCACTGTGAGTGGCGCCGTTAACCAGCAGCGGGGCCTGGGCGAGCGTCATCGAACGAGGTTCTCCTTCGGGTTCACGAGAGTCTTGAACGCGTCACGCCACGCCACCGTCAGGCGGGCGGACGCAGTGGGATCGGAAGCGGTCCAGCGCACTTCGGAACGGCCCTTCGGCAGCCTGAAGCTGCCCAGCGGCGAGGTGCTCGCGACGGTGCCGCCGCCCTGCCGCGTCACCGTGCGACGCCCGGGCCGGGTATCGACGCTCACGTACTCGCCCACCGGCACGGTGATCCCCAAGTCGATGCGCCGGCCCGTCACCACATGAGTGATCACCGGGTTCGCACACGGACCGTGCACCGTCAGCACCGGGTAGGCGTCGATGGTGCCGTTGTTGGTCACCCAGCCCGGCCGGTTCTGCCCTGACCGGTCCCCATCGCTCACCCGGATCGGAGCCTGCACGGGCGCGGTGAAGCCGCCACCGGACAGCCAGCCCAGCCGCAGCCCCACCGACTGCTCGACGTCGGCGTAATACCGCGAGTCGGGAGCGGTGAACTCAAGGTCGAGAGGCACCCAGCCCAACGCTGCCCGCTCCCATGACGCCTCCACCTTGCGCAGCCGCCCGAACAGGACACGGACCGGCGCACCGGGCCACTTGATCCGCAGGGCGGTCACCGCGCCGCTCACCGTGCGGACCCGCGGATCGTCGGCGGCTTCCTCAAGCTGGGCGACGATACGGGCCGCTGCAGCGGGATCGCCCGGAGTCTTCACCGCGCAGTCGATGCGCAGCGTGCGCGCCTCATACCAATCCGCGCCAAGCCAGGCACCGTCCGCGTTCGGCTGCTCCACCAGCTCGCCACGCACAGCCGGACGGGCCAAGCCCTCGACCTGCGCGACCGGCACGCTCGTACCGTGACCGAGCCGGACTCCGGCGATCTCCAGCTGGAAATCCGTGAGGTCGCTCATCGCAGGACACCGCCTCGGCGGGCACGCCGCATCTGGTACGAGACCGTCGCTGCAATGTCATCGGCCGTCGCGGCAGAACCGGAAACGTGGATCGTCTGCTGTCCGATCGCCGGGGCCTGGTGCACCACCGTCACCCGGCCGCGCCCCGCATGAGCGTCCACCAGGCGACGCGGAGCAAGCCCGTACCCGAACCGGTCCGCAGTCTCAGCCAGCACAGCCGTCGCCCGGCCACGCTTGGCACCGGCATGCGGGATGTAGGACTCGGAGCCAGTCTCCGGCTCAGCGAACTTGATCAGCCCGCGCGACGAGGAGTACACGCCCGGCTCCCAGATGCCACCGTTCGCGTACGCCTTCCCCGCGTTCGCCTTCACCAGGTCGGACAGAAACCGGTCCGCCTTGCCCGTTTTCCTGATGTGACTCTTTGCGAGGTTTCCGACCTCGATGATCCGGTCCTCGGCCAGCCCCGTCGCCTCAGCGACAGAGTGGATGCCCTTGTTCTTCGACAACGCTCCGATGAGCTTCACCAGGTCCGGGAGCTGGTCGCCATCGAGGGTCGTCGCGGCCTTCTTCGCGGCCGTGTTGGCTTTCTGCGCCTTCTTGCGATCCTTGACCGCCTGAGCGGCCAGCGCCTCCGCGTTCTCATCGCCCTGCTCGGCAAGACGCTGCGCGAGCGGCGTGTGCCCGCGCGAGGCGAGCGTCGCCAGGTTCTTCTGGAACGCGCTGTTGTTCTTGACGGCGTTGTTCAACTGGCCGGTGTAGTCATTCAGCGTCGCCCGGGCAGTACCGGCGAGCTTGGTGAGCTGGGCGGCCATGTCGCGCACGTACCGGTTCGAGCCGCGAGCCATCTTCCGCGTCAGCGCGATACCGTCTTCGCCCATCTCCTCCAGTGCCTTGGCGACATCCGTGCCCGCCCTGCGGACCACTGTCGACAGGTCGTTGCGCCATCCCTGGGCGGTGCGCACCGAGCGGCGCAGATTCTTCTCGAAAAGGTGCAGGTCGAAGTGCTCGTTGCCGCCCTTGCCCTTGCGCTGCGACTTGGAGATGGCATCGGAGATCGTCAGGCTGGACGAGCCCAAAGGTTGATAGGACCAGTCGGACAGTCCGCCCGAGGCGTTGTAGACGACCTGCCCGCCGAAGCGCCGTGCCACCTCGTTCAGGATGCTCTTCGACCGCGCCCGCTTACTGGGGGCCAAAGGGAGATACGCCTCGCCCTGAGTCTCGTCCTCCGCCCACACCCGCCACGTGCCGCCGCGCGCGATCTGCGCGACATGGTTCTCCTTACGGACACCACCGTCCGCGAAGGTGACGATGCCGCCGTCCGCCTTCCCCAGCCGGTACCCGTCCTTGTAGGGCCCGTAATTACCGCCCTGCCGGACAGTGTTGAGGTACTCGGTCTTGTAGACACCGATGCCGATGGTCTTGCCGCGCAGCCCGTTGATGGCGCCCTGGATCGTTGCCACGTTGCTCGTAGCGGTCCCAGTGGGCACAGCGATCGTGACGTTCTTGCTGCCCGGAACCGCACTGATCTTGAAACCGAGATCCTCCAGCTCCTTGCGAGCTTCCCCGGTGGGCGCGCGCATGGTGACCGTCTTGCCGCCAGGCACACCAGAGATCTTCTGCTTGACAGCCTCCAGGCTGCTGATCGTCGCCGCCGTCGCCGCGGTGACGCTGACGTGTTTGCCGCCGGGAGTCTGCGCGATCTTCGAAATCAGCGCGTCCAGATCCGTGCGCGCCAGATCGGTCGGGGCCGTGACCTCGACCCTTCGGTCCTTGAGATCCTTGATCTTGAAGCCGAGCTTCTCCAGCTCCTCGCGGGCCTCGTTCGACAGCGTGGAGATGGTGACCGTCTTCTGACCAGGTGTCGCCTTCAACGCCTGTTGCACAGCGAGCAGTTCAGCCATCGACTCATCCATGCCAGCCGTCTGCAGGAGGATCGACACCTGCTCCGGCACCAGGCCTGCGTTGTCCGCGAGCTTCGCCGCCGCCTCCGCGGACAGACCGAAGCCCTCGGCAGTAGAGATCGCCGAGTCGCGGGCGGTAGCCATCTGCGCCTGCGCGGCCTTCAACGCCTCCGGAACCGTCTTCCCGTTGGCCTCCGCGTACTGGTAGGCGGCCAGCGCAGCATCCGCGGAGTTCGCCGACAGGCCCTGCAGCAGGTCGTACAACTTCTGCCCGTTGCGGGTGACCGTCGACAGCGAACCGTCCATGTTGAGCAGGGACTTGCCGTACCCCTGCGCGTGGTCGGTACCCCCTTTCAGCGACTCGGCTGCATCCGACACCGACCGATTCAGCCGGGCCTCGGCAGCGGAGAGGTTCACTGAACCGCCCGCGAGGATGTCCAGAGCGTCATGCAGGCCACGCGCACGGGAGTCGGCGTCTGCCGTCGTATCCGACAGGCGGCGCATCGCGTCAGAGAACTTCCCAAACGGCCCTACCGCATCCGCCGCGGAACGGCCCGCGGTGCCATTCACGTCGGCGAGGTCCCTGGCGTCCTTGACTGCCTGGGACATCTCGCCCTTGACCGAACCGAGTGCTTCAGCCGCCTTGTGTGCACGTTCGCCCACGTCGGTGTACGCGACACCGCCGCCACGCACCGGCTCCAGGTTGATCGCGGCAACATCCTCCATGCGCTTCTGGAGCCTTCCTAGCCCGTCGTCCTGGCTGAGATAGGCGTCAGTCAGGCCCTTGACCGGCGCCCCAGCCTTCGACATGACGTCGACCAGGCGCTCCTTGCCGTCGAGGACCTTGGTGTCCATCAGCGACTGAGCAGCCGCAGTACGGACGCTGTCCGTTACGGCACCGTTCGACTCGCGCAGAGCTTGGGTGAGGCTGCTGATCCGCGACTGATGCTCGGCCGCCGCCTGGGCGGCCTTCTGCTGGTGGGAGGCGAGCATCGACAGCCCGACACCGGCAGCAGCGATCGCCACACCCCACGGACCGCCCAGCGCCCCCATCAGACCGCGGGCCGCACCACCAACTCCAGTGCCGATCGCACGAGCCACCCCCGTGATCGGGCCGGAGGCGTTACGGAACGCGCTGGACATCTGCCCCACCACCGGGATGCGGGTCTGCACCACTGCGAGGGCCTGACCGATCCGGCCAATGGACTGCCCCTCCGCCGCCGCGAGTCGCTGCTGGACCCGCATCTGGTCCCCGAGGGATCGGTACGCGCCCGTGACCGGACCCGCGATGGTGCTGCCCAACCGCTGGAACACCGGCGTGACGCGGCGGGCGAGGAGCATCGCGACGATCGCAGTCTGCACCGGGCCCGGAAGAGCCCCGAAGCCGCGCACCAGCCCAGCCACGACGTGCCCGATAGGGAGCAGCGCGCCCGACACGGTGCCAGCGGTCGAGGACACCAGGTTCAGGGCGGTGACGATGATGTCGAGCGCCGTCCCGCCCGCATCCGCTTCCTCCGCCACATCCCCGATGGCGTCGGCGACAGGGGAGGCGGCCGAACCAACGTTGCGCAGGATGTCGATGAGGGCCCGGCCGCCATTGACAAGGATGTTCACCCCCGCAGCCGCGGTGTCGAAGGCGAGGTCCTTCAGCGGCCCGCCCAGACCCCCGAGCGATTCACCGACCTCGTCCCAACCTGCCGAGATGGCCTTGGAAACGGACGGCCCGGCCAACGTGTACAGGTCGTGCATGTAATCGATGGCCGCAGCCATTCCGGGGGTGGCCGCAGCCATGCCTGAGGTCAGCAGCCGAGTGACCTTCTCCAGTCCCGGTGCCGCCTCCGTGTAGAGAACTTGTCCCGTGTTCGAGGCTTGGGTCTTGAGCTGTGCGACTGCGCCGGCCAGGCCCTTGGTCTGCGAGGCGGCGATCTCCCCGGCGGCTCCGGTGCGGGCGATGGCCGTGTGCATCTGGTCGAAAGACTCGACACCCTGATGCGCCAGAGCGGACGCACCCGCCAGCGCCGGTTTGCCGACAACATCGGCGAGGGAACCCAGGAAGTCCTTCTGGGACATGCGGTTCTGGGCCTTCTCGAAGCCCTCGATTACCGTGCGCAGGCCCTTGAAGTTGCCCTGCGTATCCCATGCCTCGATACCGAGCTCGGCCAGGCCCTGCTTCATCCGCGCGGTCGGACGGGACAGGTTGGTGAGCATCCCGCGCAGGGACGTTCCTGCTTTGGACCCGAGGATGCCGGAGCGAGCCAGCATCGCTACCGCCGCCGACGTGTCCTCGATCGAGATGCCGAGCTGGGCGGCGACCGGGCCCGTGTAGGACATCGCGTAGTAGATGTCCTTGAGCCCACCCGAGGCGGCGTTCGCCGACGCTGCGAGTACGTCGGCAGCCTGGCCTGCGTTGTTCGAGCTGAGCCCGAACTGGTCCATGACGTCGCCCAAATACCGGGCGGCGTCCGCGGCCGAGAGATTGTCCGCAGCGGCGAGCTGCATCGCAGCCCGCGCGTTCGCGATGGACGACGTACTGGTCTGGCCGGCCTTGGCCAGCTCCAGCATCGAGTCCGCGGCCTTCGCCGCGGATGTGCCGGGGATCTTGAGGTCGGCGCCGAGCTCACGGGCCTTCGCTGCGGCCTGCACCATCTCCAGGCCGGACGCGTTGGTGACCGCGCCCCACTTGTTGATGGCCCGCTGGTACTCGTTGCCTTCCTTCGCGATCTCCGCGATGCCGGCGACGATGCCGCCACCGACCAGGAGACCACGCAGGTGGTGGGCCTCTTGCCGGGCGCCGAGCAGCCCGTGGCGGAGCTCCCGCATCGACGCGTGCCCGTCCGCACCGACACGGCGCAGCCCAGCACGGGCACGATCGGAGTCACGCGTAAGGCCCCGCAACCCGGCAGAAGATCCGCGAGCACCGGTCCCGATCTGGTTGAGGTGCCGGTTGAGGGTGGCGGTGTCTCGGCCCAGGCCGCGCATGGCGCGGGAGGCCTGCCGGATCTCCGACAGGAGATGGGAGAAGTCCGCTCGCGCCTGAACGCTGAGCGTGTACGACGACACCTACCGGTGCCCCTACCTCCCCGCGCCTCTCCTAGCCCCCAACCCTCAACCACCCGCTACCGTACGGCGCGTGGCACCAGGCCGATGCGCACCCCGTACCCGTCTGGGCCGTCAGGCACCTGGTCCTGCTCGTGCGCGATCAGCTCACAGCCGGTGCAGCGCACACTCGTGGTGACATACGCGAACCGGTCACCACCTTGCTGCTCATCCCACTCAGCCGACCGGATCCCGCACTGATCACACACCGTCCGCTGAAACGCCACGAACGACAGGGCCTTCGCCCTGTCCAGCTCAGTCCAACGGCCATCGCCTGCACCAAGAAACCGCGAGTGCGGGATACCCCAACGGTCACACAGCTCCAACTCAGTGCGGAGCTGTACATCCGTGATCAGCCTTTTCCCAGCTCCACCGTCGACGTACGGACGATCTGCTGCGCCTGCCACGCCGCTGCGAACAGCGCGTTGGACTCGGCAACTGGCCACGAGTCGAGCAGGTCCTGAGCATCGTCCTCGCTCATGCCCTCAACGGCGTTGCGTTCGTCGTCCCGCTCGATATGCGCGGCGGCGACCAGGGCCGCGGGGAACGTCTCCGGGTTCCACGCGTCCCCGTCCTCGGCCTGCGCCTCGGTCGGAGGGAACCTCTTGATCAGCCCATCCAGGATGGGCCGCGGCAGCGCCTTGAAGGTCAGCTCGATCGAGAGATTGTCGAAGAACTCCTGCGCAACCTCGACCTCCTCCTCCGCCTTCGCAGTCGCGTCGCTGTGCGCGCGGCCGTTCTCCGCATCCGCCATGCGACAGCGGGCAAGGTCCCGCAGCATCTCGTCCAGGTGCTGCTTGGCGTCCTGGTCGTCACAGATCACCAGCGTGTACTCAGGCAGCTGGCGGGCACGCAGCCGGGCCAGCTTGCTCGCCCAATGCGCATCCCGGGGAGCAGCCTTGGCCGACGGGGCAGGAGTGGTCTTGGTCTCCGTGGACACCGGCATCACTTCTCGACCTTCGGCGGCACGGCAGCCGGTACGGCCGCGTCCTGAGTCGGCTTCTCCGTGATCGAGAAGTTCACCGTGAACTTCGCGGCCTCGTTGTCCGTCGAATAGTTCGGCGAGCGCGAACCGATCCGCACCGGGAACACATCCATGGACCGGGAGCCCGCCACGTCGCCCTTGCGGAGGAAGACGACCCAGCCGGTGTCGTCCTTCTTCAGCAGCTGCTCGATCTCGTCCGACACCTTGTCCTCGTAGAACCCGAGGGAGGAGTCGTCGGCCTGATCGGTACCGGGGATCTTCGACTCAAAGGTGCTGCCGAGGTCGGGGGTTTCGATGGCTTGGTTCTGGAGCGTCCAACCGTCGATCGCCGCGATCGTGTCGGTCAGGTCAGTGCCGGCCGTGAGCTCGGCGCGGGTCGGGACGTGGCCTGCGTCGGTGACGCTCTTAAGCCACAGGACGCGCGTCACTCCGCGCCGGGAGAACTTCTTAACCTGCAAGGTCTGCTGTCCGATTCCGGGACGGCAGCCAGTCACGCGAGTTGGGGGCCCCGTCCCTCGACGACGTGTCGGGGAACCGGCCCATCCCGGTATCGGGTGGGCGTCCGCGCGGGGCCTCCGCGGTAAGGATTCAGGCCACAGCTCAACCAGGAACGGCAGGCTGCATGATCTGCATGTAGATCACCATACTGCCGCCAACGCTACCGCCGTCAGTTCCGGCATCCGGCCAAAGATCGGAAGAAGTGCCACACGACTGGCCTGGTCCCGCTATGACTGTGTGCCGGACGGGAGATCAACACAGGGAGACACAATGGCATCCATAGCACGCCAGAACATGACAACGGCCCTGACCGACGTTGAGACTCTCGCCAACGCCGGCCGGGGAATTCCCAACGGACCTGCCGTACGGGCATCGTTGATCCTGCTGTGTACCGCGTGGGAGACCTACGTCGAGGATGTAATCCGTGAAGCGGTGCACGCCATCATCGAAACGCCGGACGTTACGCCCGACAGCCTTCCGGACGCGCTTCGCCACCGCGTCACCACCCAGGCCAAGAACAAGAACCCGTGGGTCCTGGCTGGTGACGGCTGGAAGACCTACACGCTGCAATGCGTGGACGGCCTGGTCGACGCACTGAACACTCCCAAGACCGACAACGTGAACAAGCTGCTGGAGCAGACCCTCGATCTTTCGAAGGCCATAGAGCAGTGCGCGTGGCAAGGCGTGTCTTCGGATCGGTTGATCGCGAACTTGGACGATTTTGTGTGCATCCGAGGCGAGGCCGTCCACCGCGGCACAACACCAGGAGACTTGAACATCACGGGTGCACTCAGCTGGCAGCAGTGGTTTACGCGACTCGCTGACAGGCTCGACACCCTGATCAACATGCACCTGCAAGACCGCTATCAGCTCACGCTGGGAGCCGAGGCTCCTCAGTAGGCCGTAGCCGAGAGTTCGTATCGCTGCGCAGCTGTCACAACACCATCGTCTGCCCCGGACGGCTCCACGCCATCATCGACCAGCAGCTCCCGCGCCCACACATCCACACCCGCAGCCGGGATCGGGCTCGACCACTCGCCTGTCGCCGTCCGGCCGAGCAGCGCCTGCCGTACCCGATCCGCGAGCCACTCGGCCTGATCAGTACGGGCAGCCACGATCGTCACCTGGTAGACGAGACCAGCATCCTCAGCCCTGTCCGCGAGCGGTGCTCCGCCGACCAAGCCGCCCTGCGGGTACAGAACCGTGTACGGCAACGGCGCCGGACGCCCGTCGAGGAGCGGCAGCCGACCACGGCCGCACGGCCTACCCGTCGCCACGCCAAGCACTTCTTGGAGACCTTCGGTCACCCGGGCTCGGTCGATCACAGGTCGCCTCCGGCGAAGTACGCGGCCGCGGGACCTTCGATGCTGAGCACGCCGTACCGGCATAGGCCGAGCGCGTCCCACTCCATTACCCCGGGCGTGGTGAGGATCGACAGACTCCGCTCACCGTCCTCATCGAAGGCTTCGGCGACCACGACGGCCCGGGCCAGCAGTCCCCGCTCCTGCTCGGCGAGCACACCAGCCAGGGCGTCCTCGAGGTTGTTGCTCATGTCGCTCACAACGCTCCCGAGACCGCGTTGCGAAGCTCCCGTACGAGGAGCGGTCCGAAGGCATTGACTGCCGGCCCCAGGTGCGGGAACGGGGGCTGGTTGTAGTGACGGCCCAAGGAATCAACGCCGACGAACCCGAACTCCAGCCGCCTGCCCTGCGGAGCATTCGTGCCGGCCTCGCCCACGATCACGGGCCCGGCCCGGTGCACGCCGGACTGCCACGACGCTCGGTACTTGCCGGTGACCACCCTTGGGCCCGGGCGGCTGGAGGCATTGCGCTGCACCTGCACCACCATTGCCTTCGCGCCGTGCCGCATCGCGGTCTCAGCCTCGGACACCGCCGCCTTCCCACCACGGTTCAACGCTGCCGCCAGCTGGGATGGATTCTGAAATGTGCCGCCGCTCACTGCGCCGTCAGCGTTTGGTTGTGTTCTTCCAACCACACGGTGCGCAGCACCGGGAATGACGACACTTCACCCAACGTCGATACCCGGTACGTACGGCCAACGGCCTGCTCGTCGCGGGCCTCAACGATGAGGACAGTGTCGTTCTCCCAGACCTCCGGAGCCTCAAGCGGCAACAACAGCCGGTAACCGGCACGCACCTCCTGGACATACGCACCGTCCTGCCCCGAACCCTTGCTGCGGATCCGCTCCTGGTGCGCGTAAAGCCCCGCCTTGCCCTCGTACACAGTCACTGGCGGTGGCGCCACAAGGTCACCCGTCGCCGGGTCGAGCATGTCGACACCACTGCCCCGACTGACCTGCACCTTGTCCGGCATCAGATGGCGCTCCGCAAACCGGACGAGCCCGGACTGATCAAGCACCCGCAGCCCACTCCCTCAGCTGCGCCAGCATCCCGCGGGTCAGCTCACCCGGCCGCCCATCCAGGTCATCCCGGTCGAGAACAGCCTCATCGAGCTTCTGCCAGTCCACCGCCTCAAGGAAGCCGATCACGACATGCCGCACGTCCGCGGGCTCCACAACCACCTCGGCCAGGCCGTCGTACTCCACGCCACGCCATCCCTGCTGAACGTACAAGGTGACCTCGGGGCCCTCGTCGACGGTCTGCGTGATCCGATACGCCTCAACAGCCGATGCGACATCGTGCCCGTCGATCTCGATGACCGCGGACTCCTCCGGGCGGGCAGCGATCCGAACGCGGCGGGGCTCCAGGTACGTGCTCATGAAGCCGACCCTAGGTGCGCGAAGCTCAGCGGTTACGGGTCGGCGACGGAGTTGCTGCCCGTTGGGTCCGAACTCGTAGTCACTCGCCAGCTTTGCGGTAGCGGGCGCGACGGCCTTCTTCCTTCACTAGTACTTCCTCGTGGGCGAGGTCGCGAAGCAGCTTGCGCGCTTGCTTCTCGTCGAGGCTGTGCCCCAGTGTCTCCAGTACCTCAACGGCACGTGAGGGGGTCCAGATGCCACCCTCGTCCAGCACGGCGTTCTCCAGACAGCCGGACTGAGTGCCCTTCTGCCGCTTTCTCGGGCGGCCGTTCCGCTCCAAGATTCGGTAGACCCGAGAGGGGGGCATGCTCGCTGCGATGCCCAGCGCGGATCGGTCGGCGTCCTCGCTGGTCTCATCCGCCTTGACCATCGCCAACTCACGCCAGCCTTCCAGGTGCTGGATGAGATGGCTGATGTGCGCGATATCTCGCAGCAGATCCATGAACTCTGTCGCTTTGGGCGCCGAGGCGGTCCGATCCTCACAGAGGGCGTCGTACAGGGCGCGGGCCACGTCGTCGGACCTGTGCTTCGTGGCGAATTCCGTGGCGTCGTCGCCGAAGTTGAACTTGATACGCGTTGGCATGATGCCCCTTCCCTAGCGTTCGCTAGACGTAGGGTACACATCTCGCGAACGCTAGGGAGGTGTCGTCGTTACAGTCCCGCACGCTTCAACAACAGTGGAAGATCCTGGCTCTTGACGAGGGTGACGCCCTGCGGGTGCTGGTTGGTCAGCTCTATGAGGTCCACAGGGGAGTTGTTCAGTGCGCGCGTTGCCCGCTCGTGCAGCGTCGCGGGAAATCTCCACGGGTACTCGGCGTCCCAGGTCACCCCATAGGGCTCGCCCTCGACGCAGCCCATCGCCGCGACCTTCTTCTCTGGGGTGGCGAAGTAGATCCAGATGCGGTCTCCGCGCTGCATGTAGCGGCGCCTGGACAGCCACCAGTCCCGCCGGGGCTCAGCTTGGGCGAGCGCCAGCACGTGGCCTGGCGTCGACGGCCCACCGTCCATCCGATTCTTCTTCGGGTCCAGGATGTACAGCCAGTTCCTCATGGACTCGGTCGCCCCCCTCTGCCCGCCACCGCAGACCGCAGAGGCTCCACGCAACGGTAGCCCCGACTTTGAAACGCGGATATAGGTTCCGAGCAGGCGTGGCAGCGGTTAGCGGCATCGAGGTCGCGCAGCCATTCGTTCTTTGAGTTTGGGTCTGGCCGACATCTCGGGACGGTCACGATCGACTGCCTATAGCGATCGCGATGCTGGGCGGGAACCAGGGAATTGCCGGGCAGTAGAAGGGAGTTCACGCGTCTGAGGTATTTGGCCGAGGTGGGCCAAAGGTGATGACTGTGTACGTCTCGCCGGGTCCCGGCGGGCGCGTCCAGGAGCGGGTGACAAAGGTGTGCAGTCGGCCGTGGTCGAGGGCGAATCGGGGCAGTGTGGCTCCGAACGTCGTGGCGATCGCAGTCAGGGCGGCGGCCTCGCCCGGCAGTTCCCGGTTCTCGCCGCCGCTTCGAACCTCGGGGAAGAGGCGGTCCGGGTCCAGAGCCTGCGGAATCTCGCCGGAACGGTCGCACCGATCGCCCAGGACCGTGAACGCGTAACGTTCTGTGCCGCGCTCGGCCACGGAGAGGTGGAACAGGGGGGTGCCCCTGTCGAACTGGTCGGACGAGGCCCAGACCACCACGGCACGGCCATGTCGTGAGGCGGCGACGGCCGGGGAGGTGAACCGCGCCTCGTTGAACGGGTGTGGCTTACCGTCGAATGCGAAGCTCCAGCCGTGCCCGGCACGACCGACGGCGACCAGTGCCTTGTCGTCGTACGAGGAGGACGTCCCACTCGACCGCAGTTTCGAGCGCGCATCCCACAGAGTCATCGGCTCGAGCAGCTCCGCGCCGTCCTCGGCGCCGATGAGGGCGGGCAGCGCGTCGGGCTCTACGCCCTCGACGAGGAGGAATCGGTAACCTTGGCGCTGGCCGTTCGAAGGCCGTTCCGCGAGCCACGCCGTGCCCTGGGGGTCCTCGTCGACTGGAACGCCCCAACTGCCGGTCGCCTCCTCACCTCTGGAAGTGGCCAGTAGCGCCCGGCCCCGCTCCTGCGTGAGCAGCGGCCCAAGCAGCGGGTCGGCGACGAGGCCCACTGGCGCGAGGTGGTCAACGCCCAGCGGCTGCCACTGGGGCAGTGCGGTCAGCAGAGTCTGCCAGGCCGCGTCCGTCTCGCCCCACCGTGCCTGTTCCCGGGCTGTCTCGACGGCGTCGCCAAACGGGCCTGGCGCGGTGTACGCGTAGGTGCCCTCCCGCAGTTGCCGCAGCACCACCCGCTCCAGCGCGCGCACCTCGTCGGACCTGCCACGCACGTGGCCCTCATATGCCCCTTCGTCACGCCAGGACCGCTCCCCTCGGTCGGCGATCAGGGCGGGCAGCAGCTCCGGTGCGTACACCGGGTCGGCAGCGAGCCCGTCGAAGTGCTTGGCGTGGCGGTCGCCGAGCAGCCACACGATCTGGTCCCGCAGCGCCCCGGCGCGGGGCCTGCCGAACTTCTGCGCCTGCGCGAAGACCGCTTCGGCCCGTTCGTAGGCGCCGCGCAGCGCGTCACGCCGCGCCTCCTCCACCATGGCGTCCAGCGACTCGGTCGTGGCGTTCACGAATTCCGGCGCGTCGTCTGCCCGGGCCCGCAGGCTGTGGAATTCTCGGTAGGCATCCTGCATGAACTCCCAGAAGGACGCGTGCCGTTCCGGAGGGCTGGCCCGCCATGGCGCCCACGTGTACACCGCCCATTCGCCGTGCGCGTCCACGTCTTCCGGGTCCAGCATGACGGTCATGGCGTCGGATTCCACGGCCAGATCGAGCCCCCGGGTCCAGATCGTGGCCTCCAGGACCTCCTCCCGCGTCGCATCCTCGCCCAGGTCCTCCTGGAAGATCTCGGCGAGTCCCGCGTCGTCCTCGTGCCAGCGGGCCTCTTCCGTGCCCGCGAGCAGCCACACGAACCCGCCCGCGTGCCGCCAGCCGTCGGTGACCGCCAGGAACGTCCGGTACGACGGCGGCAGCCGGTGCCCGAGCCGCTCTTCGAGGGCCGTGACACGCGCGGGCGTCGCGGGTTCGAAGCCGAGCCAGCGGGTGCGACGGGCCTCCTCATCGCCCGAGTCCCGCACTTCATCGGGATCACATGCGTCCGCCCACTCCTCGCTCCACCGCGTGAGGAAACCCCGCCAGTCGTAACTCGCGCCAGCCGTCTCAGTCATGCGTGCGATCGTCGCACCCGGCACTGACAACACCCACCCACGAGGCGCGGGCCCAGAGTGTGACGGATCATTCCAACTTCTCCGCACCCGCGTGCTGTTGCGATCGTGACCGTCATGAGATGTCGCCCAGACCCTTGAATTTCCCCACCCGGCGCTCAAGGTATCCCCAGACCTGCTCACCTCGTCTCCCCACCCACGGCCGCGCTGGCCTGCGGTCGGATGCCACTCGGGAGGGGCCGCCGACCGGGTCGAGCGTGCGCTGGACATCGCAGCGCCGCACGCTGGAGCAGCGGTGCGCGTGCGGCGGGCAGATAGATGGCATGGCGGGGAGGGCCGGATGCCGCTCGCGCACTGCCGGGGGTGCGGACGGGTGTGGAGCGAGAACGGCGCGGCCGCCTGAGCCGTGGATGGCCAGAAGGTTCGCACTGCTTCCCGCCGAGCAGGGGGCAGGTTGTGGCTTAGACGTGGCATGATCCCCCCCACCGTTATGAATCGTGGGGGATCATGCGCTTGACGAGGGAAGTGCGGCAGCAACTGCTGGCCCAGAACGAGGGCTTCGAGCTGGAGACCAGCTACGAGGGAAAGAACTTCCGCGAGTACCGGCGGTACCGGATCACGGGAGGGGAGTTGCGCATCCGCTCCAGCGGCAAGACGTCATGGGCAGACAGCCGCTTCGACAACGAAGACCTTGCCACCGACGAGCAGACGCACCGGTTCCTGCGGGAGCACCTGGCTGAGCTGAACACCGACGGGCTGTAGGCGAATCCCAAGTCGAACACGCGGCGCCCCCGCACCGAAGTTTGGCGTGGTGGGGGCGCTGTCGGCCGCTGCCTCGGCCACAACGGCCGCCTGGATGACCGGGGCCAAGTCACTCGCGTCTTCATCTTCGCCGTCACCGTCGAACACCCCGACAGCATCTGCCAGGACGGCCACGTCGGACACTGCTGGATCGACATCATCAGCATTTCGGACACCCTCAACGGCATCGACGGCATGCTTCGCACCAGCATCGCCGTCAGCCTCCGGGAGATGCCCTACGGCCCTTCACCTGTCCACTCGATCTCCTCGGCCTGACGCCGCGACCAGCAACGACACCAAGATCAAAGGACTTTGGAGCAGCCCTGGTTTATGGATGACTCTGACGATAGGTGGCGATCGCGGACCCGAGATAGTCGAACCACTGTCGGAGTGTGGCACCGTTTGGCGGCAGAATTTCGAGCCCCAACGTCTCAGTGACCTGGTCCAGTTCGCTCTCGGATTGCACAAGCGAGAGCAGTTCAGGTACCTCACGCATGACACGATCGAGGTCGTCGCCGGGGGTGGCGGAGAGGTAGTCGTTGAGAGCCTCATCGTGTGAGGCGTACTCGTCCGGATGATCCTGGTTGAAGTAGGCGCCCAGCAGTTCAGAGATCCCTGGGAACCTTTCCCTCCATTCCCACCTGGTCTCAGGCTTGCTCCAGAGGTCTTGCCCTGGATGCTGCGCAACAGCCTGGATGTGGTCCCGCGCGATCCGCAAGCAGTCCTCCACGCTCATGCCGATGGGGGGTTGAACCCGCGGAAGGTACTCCACTTCATCTGCGATTTCCTCGGAGAAGAGCCCTGTGGCCAGGAGGTCGTCGATCTGCCGGACTGCAGTCGCGGCTCGCTCAGGATTTCGTGCGGCAATTCTGAGGTATGAGGCCAGGCCGGGGCCAGGGGTATCCGGTGTGTCGGAGAAGGCGAAACCGTTCTGGGCATAGGCTTCGAGGAGACTGTCCAATTCGTAGAAGCGTTCTCCGGGCTTAAAGTGACTGGTCATAGCGGCTCCATCGGGACGGGGGTTACGGCTGTGGATACGAGGTGAGAACACGGTACCCGGACGGAGTTGACGGGTCTGCCTTGAGGACGACGCGTACTCTGCTCACCCAGCTCGTTGGCTCCCCATGTGTGAAGTTGTAGCGGGTCAGATGGAGACCGGTTTGTTGCCCAGGGAAATCGGCATCCAGTTCCAGCTTTCCCTTCGGCCCTTTGCCGAGCCAGTTTGATATCTTTCGCTGATTCTTGGGGCGTGCCAATGTTTCTTCGGTGAAGTGCTGGGCCTTGGCTTCTCCGGTGAAGCGTGAGTCCGCCTTCAGTCCTGGATTTTCGCGTAGGCGCCTGCGCATGCCGCTGATGGTCTTGTCGACGTGCCGATCGATGGTATGGGAGCCATTCTTTCCCTCATCGCCACGAACGTCCGCACGGTGCTCTGGCTTGGTCCGTCCCTTGCGCTTACTCCTGGGCCAGGCATTCGAACCGCCCCCTGAGCCCCCGGATGCACCGTGACCCATGAGGGCGATGCCTGCTACGCCGAGGGCCCCCGCATGAACCGCAGCTTCAGTAGCGGCTGCACCGGCGAGGACTCCACCGCCCGCGAGAGCCAGCCCTCCGGGCGGGAACAGCATGATCAGCGCGATGAGCGAGAGGATCGTCAGAGCGATGCCCGCATACAGTTCGAGGTCCTCCAAGAACGACAGAAGCATCGCCGCCGGTCCGGTTGCATCTCCGTCCAGCGGCTCGCCCTGGCGGTAGTGGACGAACAGCAGCAGGCCCCCAGTGAGAAGTGATCCGGCTGCCGCCCACAAACGCAGCCGTATCAGCGCGACGATCTCAGCGAGTGGCTGCTGCCTCGTCTTCCGCCAGGCGCGCAGTAGGAGAATCAGCTGCAGCAGCGTCCAGGCCAGGGCCGCAATGCCGAACCACAGCAGGATCCGTGGGCCGTTACCGGTGGTGAACCACTTCTGAAGATCCTTCGTGGACGTAAATGAGCCCACGCCGAGGAAGAGCAGCGACGGCGTCATCAGGATGAGCGGGATGACCAGCATTGGCCAGCGGCGCCGCCAGGGCCGCAGGTGGTGTGCCGACTTGAGCAGGCTGCGCACCCGGGCCGTCTCCCAGGCACCCTGGTGGTTGGAGGCGTTCATCCGCGCCGCGGTGTCAGCCACCGCGGAGTGCAGGCTCTGCAAGCGGTCAGGCGGGACGCGCCCGGCGGCATAGCAAAGGGACCTGCGCATGCGGGCGAAGCGCAGCGCGATCAGCAGACTCCACGGCACGCGCCAAGCCGCGAACCCGCCCAACGCGGCCAGTCCGGTGCGGCCCTCGCGCTCGGCGTCCAGCAGGATGGCGGGCATGGCTTGTCGACCCCGGCGTATCGCCGTGTAGTCCAGTGCCATGGCGAGCACCAGACAGGCCAAGGGCGCCCACTCCAGGACGGCGTCGGGGAACTTGAACAGAGTCTTGGCCCACCCGGCTCCGGCCGACCCGCCGCCGGTGTAGTTGAACAGCGCGTGGTGCCCGATCGCGTACACCAGCGGCAGCAGGCCCAGCAGTCGACGCCACCCAGGGGCTCGCAGCAACAGCGCCACGCCCAGCCCGTCGATGGCTCCCCAGACCAGGTGCAGGTTGATGCCCAGGCTCGTCTCCGTGAAGCTGAAGTCCAGGGTGCCCAATGAGTTCGGCAGCCAAGTGCTCAGCACGGTCGACCAGTCGGGAATGTAGGGGGAGCCCTTGCCGATGCTGCCGATCCCGCCCGACAGCATCCAGCCCCCGCCGCCCGGCAGTGGGAAGGCCCGCTGGGCGTCCAGCATGTGCGAGAGCAGGACCTCCAGCAGGCCGAGCCCAGCACCGGTCGCCGCACCCAGAACGACGAAGTCGGCGAAGCCCAGCTGCGAGCGGATCTTCAGGTTCACTCCGGCCAGCACCAGTGGCGCGATCTGCGCGAGTTCCTCGACGACTGGGACGAGGGTGTAGGTGCCGTTCCCCATCGCCTCGGTCAGCGACTGGCCCGGATGGGAGACGGCGGCGCGCGCGTAGAAGTACTCGATGAGCACCGCCATCACACCACTGCCGTACACGCCGACCGCAACCGTCACCAGCACAGTGGTGAGCTTCAAGGACCGCACCGGCGAGGCCAGCAAAGCCAATTGCAGAACACCGTATATCGCCGCGGCCGCCATAATGAGCGTCACGCACAAACCCCCGATAGCCAACAACCAGCACAAGCCCCAGGAGGCTAACAGCACGCCTTGCAGCCGCGAATGGCTGGCCCCTGGACCGCCGAGAAGACGCTGGATGGCGCAGGGCGTATTCCTTCTGGGGCCTAACTCGCACTACAAGGCGCGCTGTTGCAGAGCATGCAGGGAAATTCCGCCCATGCCTCACATCTGAAGAGATATTGGATACGATCACTCGCCTCAGTAGCAGATGAGATGGCGCCGTGAAGAGTGGGTGAAAAAACGCACGCCGCAGATGGCGCAGGGTCCGGGGGAGTTGAACCCGCCATTCATTTGCCGGAGCTTCACTGCACTACCGTGAAACGTGTCCTATCCGAGCTGCTGGCTGCTTCTCGGAGCATGCTCCGCCCCGACTTCGTGAGACCGGGGCAGAGCATGCTCACCCCCTGCGGACCAGACGTGCACCCGCTTAGACCGTGTCCTACGTGGTCAGGTGGACGAGTCTCTTGCAGCAGCACAGAGCTGCGGCGAGACCGAGAAGTGCCCGGCAGCTGCGAGCATTGTGCTCGTATCGAGGGCACAGCCTGACAGCCACGACATCGTCCTCTCGATCACTCATCTTCGGCGACCCGATCGTTCGCTGGACTCGGTGTCCCTGCGGGCGATCCGGACTCCGATGAAGTTGCCCCACAGCCTCCGGTTCCTGTCTCGTTTTGCGCCCGGGTTTTCTCACGTTCTCTGTGTGCGGGCTCCCTTGCCGATGGCTGCACGGATCTGAGGCGCCAATGCTTGCTGGTCGAGTAGGGTCCGGAAGTGGAACGCGCTAATGGGGTGGTCTTCGAGGGCTGACGCCATGAGGACCGCGGCCTCGCCCCGCAGGGTGAGCAGCCATGCGGCGATCACGTCCCGAGGCCGGTACTGGTCCCAGGTGCTGTCCCATACGCACATCGCGCGCGCCGTCTCGTCCATCAGGTCCCAGGAGCCGGCGGAAGCGGCAAAGGCGGAGACACGCTGAAGCCAGAGGATGGCACGGTGGGCCTCCGTGAACTGGATACGACGCTGTTGGGCCGAAGCATGAGAGCTCAGCGCCTCGACGAGCAGCTCCGCCTCAGCTGGCAGACGCATCAGTCCCTCAGCCGCCGTCTCGGGCTTGAGCTGAGTCAGCACTCCGATGTACAGGTCCTGGTCCTCTGGATGGTCGGCGGTGAAGGAGAGGAAAGAATCCAAGAGCTCTGGGTCGCCGCTGTGGGCATTGGATAGCAAGGACTCGCCTCGTTCTGCTGGAGTCAGCACCGGGCCGGCGAGCTTCTCCTGAATCAGTCGGCGGAGGGCAGCAGTCGTCTGGGGGCGGCTGTGGGGGTCGCGCACGGTCGCCGCCCGGACGATCTCCCTCCACGGCCCTGCCGCGGGCAGCAGCCGCTGGGTCATCACAGGGACGACCCCCGTCAGCGCCCAAGCAATGACACGACCGACGCCATAAATATCCGCAGCTGGGGTGGCATCGTGAGCGTTGATGAACAACTCCGGCGCGGCAAAGCCGTCGGTGCCGACCTCCGCGCGGGTGCGGTCGGAAGTTGTCTGTCCGCGAGGCCGCCGCACGACACCCCAGTCGCCTAGTCTCCACCGTCCGTCGAGCAAGAGAATGTTGGAGGGCTTCACGTCGCGGTGCATCCAGCCATCCGTCTGGGCGTCGTGCGCGACCTCAAGCACGTTGAGGAGCGCGTCCACCAACTCCCTCAGCTTTGGGGGGTCCTTGAGCTGCTCGCGACGGTCCTCGGCAGTACATTCAGCCAGCGGCATGACCAGCCAGCCCTCCACAGGGTTGGCGTCAAGGATCGGCACGTAGTTCGGGTGCGAGTTGAGGTCCCGGGCGACTTCGATCTCACGCCGCATACGTGCTGCAGGCGTCTCCCGCCAGGAGAGGCGGCGCTTGAAGGCGACACGGACACCTGTGGCCTTGTGGGTGGCCTCGAAGACCTCTGCCTGGCCGCCTACCTTCATCGGAAGCCTCTCCAGGGCATAGTCTTTACGCTGCCCACGGGCGACGCCTTGCACCGCCGCGTAGACCCCCAACGGACCCGGTAGGTCACCCGCTCGAGTGTCCTGGCCAGGCACAGCAGCCTCGGTCTCTTGGTCATCCGGGCTTGATTGATCAGGCTCGCTGTTCGCGCCCGGCCTGCCCCAGGCGGCGGTGAGCATTCTCTCAAGCTCGGAGGCCCCTGGCCGGGGCGTATACCGCGAAGGCGCGGCGTCGACTTCGGTCTCTTGGTGATCGGGATCTGATTGATCAGGCTCGCTGTCCGCGCCCGGCCTGCCCCAGATCGCAGTGGCCATCCGCTCGAACTCGGAGGCCCCTGGGCGGGGCGTATACCGCGAAGGCCCGCCACTAGGCGCGACGTCAGCTGCTGCCTCGGTTAGGCGGCGCGCCCCGTAGACGGGGTAGCCGCTGATGTCGGCCACGGGCACAAAGGCATAGCCGTCACGGCGCACCATGCTGTCCACGAGTTCGGCCAGAAGGGCAGCCTCAGCATCATCAGAGCGCACTTCGGGATGAACCATCTCCGACAGGAACCGCAGGAGTACAACATCCGGACCGTTGCGCAGCCCGAACCGGTCATCGATGAAGATCCAATCGTTTTCCCAGTCGTAGTTGTTGTACCGGTGCTGCGTGATGTCGTCTTCTGCGTCATCAAACCTGACGTCTGAGCTGGGGAGCTCCTCAAGGGCATAGAGCCGGCTGAGGAAGGCAATCTCGTCGAGATCGCCGAACCACTGCACTTCCCTGTTCTTCAGGTACTTGAAGAGCCGCTTGCGCGTGACCTGGGAGATGTGCTGTGCGTCGGCAGGGATGGACGTTGCCCGCCGACCTGGATCGGCGGCGGTGGGTGCGGGCTGCACACGAAGGTCCTCGTCCAACAGATAGCCGTCACGGTTCAGTACCTCGCGAAGCTCCTCCAGCTCAGAGGGGTCGATACCGTTGGCACCGAGCTTCCGGCTCTCGCGATCGAGACGACGCAGCAACGTCTCGAACACGCGCAAGGCCCTGTGCGTGTGCTCCTCGTTGTCCCAGTCGACTGAAGCCTCATACGCGTCGAAAGTCTGCTGGCGGGCTCCTCCTTGGCGAGGTGCAGCTATCTCGCTCCGCGCGAAGTTCTCGCTCTCCCAGTACTCCGCAATCGCCGCGACGTAGAGATTGGTCACCAGTCGGCGCACAGCGTTGCGCGTAGCACGGGAAATAATGGGGCGATCAGCAGCCATGAAGGCACATTAGACGACCAGGCGCACCGCTCACTATCCGCCGAGATCAGGGGACTTGACCATGTCCTAGCGGGTGAGTGCGCGGTCGACTTCGAGATGCCGAAGCGCGTCGGCAGCGCCCGCCGGGCGCGTCGCTGACGAGGCACGTAGCCGATCGCCGCGAGCAGCGTCTCGTCAGGCGTGTCCTGCGTTCCGCCGCCCTGCGGGCGCACTTTCGATGGTGGGACAGCGGCTTCGCGATCTCCCACAGCTCGTCCGGAAAGATCCAACTCCAAGTGCCCGGCCCCATAACGGAGTCTATGACCGCCTCACCTCGTAGGACACGGCCTTAGGAGTCCCTGCGAGAAGAGCCTTCCGGATCGCTCACACGCGGTGGAGTCACTCCCGGAACCCCTAGATCGGGCAGGGCCGGAGCCGTGCGTGGCGGGGTGAGGAGCGCGTGCTCGTAGTGTGCGTCCATGATCTGATGCAGGCGGCGTGAGCGCCGGGTCTTGGCCGTCGCTATGCGGCTCGCGCGGGCGCGGGCCCAAAAGGAACGGCCGATCTCGCCGGCGAAGATCTCGTCGGCTGCAGCGGCAACCCACTCATCGGTAAGGTCCCCGACCTCGTACTCCATGGACCAGTGCGAGATCGCGAGATTCACATACATGTGCTGACGGCGCAGCAGCACAGTACGGGTGGAATCGGGGCCGCCCCAGCAGTCCAGGTACTCGGGATTCTCCATGGCCATCTTGGTCAAGTCGATGTGCATCATCCTGGAGCCCTGCAGCCGTGTCGCCTTCGCCTCCCGGGCCTGAAGCACCAAGGACACCGTCACACCAACAACCGCCAGCGCGGACAACAGCGCCGACACCGCCCCATACGCTTGGGCGATCTCGCTGACGTCCTGCCACTCCTCGTCCTTGCCGGGATCGAAAGCCCGCAACGCGAACGGCGACAACACCACGAGACTCAGAGCACCGACAATCGCCACGACCGACATCGCCAGAACGGCAGCTCGGGACCGATACCAGGGCCGATTCACACCCGGACGTTGGTTCAACACCGGCGGGCGCGGTGCAGCCGTCATCGCGCATCCCCCGAGCATCGAGCCAGCAGCACATGCTCTATCTCCCGAGCATGGAAGGACGCCAAGTCCTCGCCTGCGGCGTACAAGCCCTCAAAGTCCTTGCGGCACGCCTCGATCAGTTGTGGATCAGTGTGCCGATAGGCGCCAGCCACAGCACCATCTGGCTTGTACCTCAGCTCAAAGAGCGAGTACGTCCCGAGAATGACAAGTTCGGAAAACCAGCGGGGGGGGGGTGCTTGAAAGCCGGGTCGGCCCTGGCCGACAACGATACGAACCTGCTCCCCAAGATCAACACGCTGCCGCAGCACAGCCATCTCCCACACCACATAGTCCGATACGGGAAGCTCGACATACCGGACACGACGCAAGCGGAGCCCACGCTGCTCAGCAGCAGTGAACTGCTCCGCCATCTTTGGCCGTTCGTCCATCAGGAGAGCCATCGACTCGCGCCACTCGCCACGATCGAAAGCGTCCCATGAAGCGAACCCCGGCTCCTGAAAATGCTGACCGCACTCCACCTTGTCGACCACCGACACACTCTCGTGCGCATAGTCCTCCCGGAACGCCGCCAGATAGTCCGAGACGGGAAGGAGCGTGCCACGCTCAGCCTCGGACAGCTCCACCACGCGACGGATCCCGTCTGGACCAGCCTCGGCATCGCAGGGCTGGCCCACGTCACCCGCATCACGCATCGGGAATATCCGGCTTGGCCGCAACTACCAGACTCCGCGGAAGAATCACCAGCCGCTCATCCGGCCCGATTGACGCATCCTCAGGAAGGCGCGCAACAAGCTCCGATGGAGCCTCGCGGCCGATCACCGCCACATCACCATTCGACAGTTCCCACATATCCGGACACGTCTCCGTGGAACTCGTCAACCCCAACTCGGCGGGCGAACGCCCCAGTCGGCGAGTAAAACCAGCATCCGGATCCGCTTCCCACGGCCGCCCCATAACCCACCCCGAACTTGTAACGGTACGCCTACAGCAAGTGAAGATCGAAGCGAGGCTAACAATCACCCCGCCCACTCGCAATGGGCCGCCAGCCCAGCCACCACGCGAGACCACAGCTCCAATCGAGCACGCTGCTGGTCATGGGCCGGGCTTGAAGAATTCGGCCACAAGCAGATAGTGGTGCCATCGCTGCCTGAACACCACCAGGAGAGTAAGTATCCCGGCAGCAGAAACCACCGTCGCCGCTGCCAACTCGGGCAAATGCAGGAGTGATACCGAGACGGCGACGCCAGCGATGACCACTACGGTTACCCCGACACGCAGCAGCTCACGATCCCGAACCGGAGAGAGCCCAGCCAACGAAGCAGCGGGAAGTAGCGCGCCAACATGCCCCGCCGCATACTGCTCGGCAATGGTGGCCATGTGGCCCGCCAGCTCCTCGAGTGCATCGCCCGGCGCGCCCGTGTCGAGTTGAGACTCCGCAGCGCGAAGTTTCGCCACAACCTGGCCGGCATGCCGACGCAGTTCGCCGCGTCGCGGGGACTTGCGAGCAACAGTCCCGCGTAAGAGGTAGGCACGCTGGACGCACTCCTCCACGATCCGCAGCGAAGCCGACACCGTCCGCAACTCCTCCGTGCGCCGTGAACCTCCCGCCCGGTGCGCCCTGGCGCATGCCTTGATTGCCTCTGCACAGTGCATCACCACGATGCATCTCCGCGTCCTGACATACGCCTCACGAGTGGCACCTGCGATGAATGACAGGAAGGCGGCCCAGACGATGAAAGCGGCTACGGCAAAGGGCCTAGGGCTGGCATTGCCGCTGAGGACCGCCCCCGCCAGATACACCAGGACCGTATCTATCAGGAAGGCCACCGCGATTACATGAAGGGACGCCCAGAGGGCAGTACCTACACGTTGGCGAAGGGTGGCACGAACAGCGAGGGGGAGCGGCCACCAGTCAAAATGAAGGCGGTCCAGAGAAGTTCGCAAATCGGCTATCTGCTTGTCGGCCACACGCCGTACCCGGTTGCGCCGCCACCGACCTATGGGCTCCGTGATGGTCATGAACTGTGAGGATGCCACGGCACGTCCGCGCGAGGGACCACCTTCGGCACACTGCGAAGCGACAGTCCATCAAGACACGGGCATTGCCCATAACCCTCTCTGCCCGTTCCGTTGCAGCACGCTTGCCCAGGCAGCCCGCTGGCTAGGATCCCGACATGCCGAACAGCGTCGTACCGCACTGGGAAGCCGCCCGCGCCCGCTCCGGGCAACTCCGCGGTCTGGACGGAGCACAGCGCGACGTACTCGCGTTGATCTATGCACTCATCGCAGCTGATGACGGCACCGCGATCGACGCCATTTCCCACTGGGCGGTGCGCTACCGGCTGCTCGATACCCAACAGCTACACCAAGACCTGTCGGCCCTGCTGCCCGGACCTCTCGACCAAGGCGCGACCACCATCGAGGGCGGGATCGCCGAGCTGTACAGAAGCCGACTTGATGAACTCGTAGATGACAGCGGCCATTACACAGGAACACCCGGCCTGGAGGAACTCCTCAAGAGCGGCCTCGATGCCGTCGTCAGCGAACGCCACGGATTCCCAGGCCGAGCTCCACTGGAAGGGCGGATCTGGCGGCGGTGGGCCGCTCTCCAAGCACCGCACGGCATCCCCTTCGATGACACCCTGACCTCGGACGAGCTTGCGGCCTACGACGCATCAGGCGGCGACCGCGCCCACGTCGCGTCAGGCAAGACCGTCTTCGAACACAGCGTGCAGGACCTCACACAAACCCTCGACAGGCTACTTCTACCCGCCAGCGGAGCCCCGCTCTTGGGCACCAAAGTCCTCGTCACCGGCACCGGACACCGAGGACGCAGCGGACGGCTGAGCTCCGTCACCTGGACCGTCCACGACAGCCAGCACCTGTGCGCCGAACCACCCGCATCGTTCAAGGTCAGCTTCGATGATCGCCGCGACGCTGCGGACCTTGCTCCCGAGGATCTGGAGCCGCAGCCAGAGTGGGACCAGTTCTTCGCCGTCGTCTACGCAGGCCAGCCGATGCCCCTCTCCTGGAGCGCCTCCGTGCTGCTTGCTGGCGCGGAACCTGGTGGGACTTGGCAGCAGGACGCCATCGCAGCACTCAAGGACGGATGGAAGAGCGCGACCGGGCGGCTCGTCGTCCTCATCCCGCACCAGCCAGACGGCACTCCCGCGTCCGATGAGAAGTCTGCATGGCTGAACGACGCGTATGAGTGGGCCGACGAGATCGTTCTCAACTCCACCTCGAGCACTGGCGTTCCGTCGTCACTGAAGTCGGGAGGAGCCGTAGACGTCGAGGACGCATGTGCCCGTCTCATCCTGCAGACGATCACACCTGATGAGCCCACGCGTACCTGGGCTGCCCAGAACGCGGTCCCGCTCGTCCGCACACCCACGGAGGCTGCCGCTGCCGTATTGAAGCGCCTCGACCGCGGCATGAACCGTGGAGGCGGCCAGCGCCAAGTGCCACTCCCGGTCGCGCGCAATACCGGCTTCCTGTACTGGAGGGACGCCTTGCGTGACGCCGACCGAACCCTCGATGCTGCGGCGACTCAGTGGGCTCCCCGCGACCCCGACGACGAGCACGCCCAGTGGTGGGCACTGAATGCTCACATCCGCCACCCCGACCAACACGTCACCGACGAGCTGGTCGTCGGCCGGACCAACACGCTCAGCCTCATCATCTGCCGGCGACGCCAAGTCTGGTCCGACAGTGAAGTCGTCCTCCTCCGCAGTCCCAACAGCCACGACGCTCAACCCAAAACCACCGCGCCTACGCTGTTTCCACTGCAACTGCCGACCGCAGACTGGGACATTGCCTTCTTCCGAGACGAAGGCAAGCGTACGCAGGCGCTACAGAAGCTGACTTCAGACCTTGGCCTCACCATTCACGAGGACCAGCTCCGCGGCATGGGCTCCCGTCCGGAGTCGAACTTGCTCGCCACACAGCGCAGCGCCGTCTACCTGGACCTGTCAGAGGAAGAACTCGACGGCCTCAAGACCCGACAGGGAGCGCCCGGTGATACGGCTCTGCTCAAGGCGATAGAGATCCACAGGGTGGCTGACCTCCTGTCCACAAGGGTGCCAGTCCTGTGCGACTGGGCCACCCTCGGCGTGATCACCCGGGCCGTCGTGCCTACACAGCCTCCCGCCAGCGGAGATATCACCGACCTCCGGCTCTGAAGATCAACGGCACTCGTACTGCCCGCAGCGGACCTGTCACCGAAGCCGCGGATTGAGAGCCAGCAGTCGGGCCTTGAACGTCGGATCGGGTGCGTTCTCCTCGAAGGTGCCGGTGGCTACGTCCAGGTAGCCCCAGTGCCCCGTCCTGCCCTCACCGCAGACCATCAGTGTCAGAGTTCGGGCAGGGGCATGAATGTGAGTGACCTCGTGGAAGACGTCCAGCGGCACGTCGTTCTCTCCACCAGCCATATGCGACCGCGTCTCCGTATGAACCCTGCCGTCAAGAACCTGGTACCGCTGCTCGGTGTAGCCGCCCATGAGCACATGCGCGCGGAACGCCCACGGATGGTTATGGGGGGCGGGGCTCGCGCCGGCCCTCAGGTCCGGCGCCATCCACAGGTTGATCTTGATGGTGCGGTCTTCTCCGCGGTGAACAACGAGCTCTCCCTTGTACCCGGCGCCATCCGGATCCGGTATCAGGAGCCAGCTGTGCTCATCGATGAAGGCTTCCCAGGTGAGCTTCTCGTCCGGCGCATGGTGCTCCAGGCCACGAACCGCGTGCTCGTACATCTCCTCATCCACGATGAGGCCAGGAATGATTTCGACGTGTTCCATCTTCTGTCTCCTTCGTTGCTGAGCTGCACAGTGCCAAAGCAGGTGTGATGTCGGTGGGTGCAGTTGCACCCTTCAGCCGCGTGTCATGTGGCCTCTGCGGAAACAGGCGCAACGTCCCTACTCTGTACGGGGAGCAGTGGGATCTCGGCGACGGGTTCCCAAGACATGCGCCAGGCCATCTGGCTGCTTCCGGCCTCTACGTGGTGGTACGCGACGTCGAGAACGTGCACACGCGAGACGGTCCATGGGGCATGGCGCGGCGTGATCTTCCGCAGCGCGCTTTGAAGTGGATCACTGTCGGCGGAGTCAAATGAGTAGCCGAGCGACGCATGCGGCCGCCCCGGTTCGTACTGCGCAGATGAGGGGCCGCGGGCGTCCAGCAGGGTCTTGTGCACGCGGGTTTGGAGCTCGTCGAACTCCTCGTTAGGGAACGCGTCCAGCAGAGCCCCGGCTCCGTTGGCGATGGGTGGGCCGCACATGACAGTGAAGGCCGGAGTGTCGACCAGGCGCTGTTCGAGCGCGGACACGAAGTCTTCGGTGTCCTGCGGGCTCATCTGGTCCGACGGCATCGAGGTGTCCATCGCGATCGTGATGTGCAGCAGATCGTCGGGCTGTGGGTCGATCGGGTACGAGGACATCGCGGAACGACAGGCCGCTGCCAGCGCCAACAGTTCATGGTCGGTCGACTCCGGAAGGGCGTACACGTGCCTGGCCCGCATTGCGTGCTGCCACGGCTGGGACTGGAAGGAGGGGGTCCACTTCTTCACCGATGGGTCCCTTCGATGTCGGCGTCGTCTGCGCCGGCCCGTCGTAGTCGGATGTAAGCGGTCGTCGAAGCTTGTGGCTCCGGGGGCTACGACCTTCGTCGAGGCGTGTTCCGTGCCGACCATGCGCAGGCGGCAACGATCCGCGCACGATCTTCACGTCCAGTCGTGGGCCTGGGAGCGATCGGTGCGGTCCAGGTCGAGCGTGACTCCGACTCCGTAGTGGTCGGAGTCTTCGCCGGGATCCACCCGCCAGTAGTCCCCGATTGCAGGCACGAGCGAGTCTGTGACATGGACCTGGTCGACACGCAGCAGACCGCCCTTGCCGGTGCACTCCCGCAGGGAGGAATCTTCGAGCTTGTCGGCGAGATGCGCGGCGACATCGGTGAACTCCCCATCACGGAAGGTCTCGCCGACGACCCGATTCCCGATCCACGGCTCATCGGGACTCTTCCGGCGGTGGCAGCGCGAGGTGCGGTTGTAGGGCTTAACGAGCGTCCAGTCGATCTCCTCGTCGCCAATCGGCACGTGATTGATGTCCCCGCCCACCAGCGCGATCCCGCCGTAACGGCGAGCCCTCGCGCACAGCAGCTGTGCTTCCTGAGCGGCGACCTCCGCTGAGTACGGGGTGAGATGTGTGCTGACGGCGACCAACGGCACAGGCAGTTCGCGCTCCAGGCCCAGCGGACGGAACCGTGCCGCGCAGTAGCCGTGGTGCATCTCGGTCACGCTGAGCTTGGTCTCGACGCCGAGCAGTTCCAGATGTGCCGGGTCCCAGGCGACCGCTGTATTTCGATTTCGACTGGGGGCGACCTGCACTTGTAGGCCGAGGGCATCCGCTGCGGCCTTGGCCTTCTCGGGGTCGGCGAGGAAGTCGACTTCCTGAAGAAGAGCGATCTGCGGCTTGTTGGCGCGGAGCTTCGCGATGATGCCGTCCCATCTACCGTCCTTGTCGGCTCCGTACTGGACGTTCTGGCTCACCACGGTCAACACGATGGTGCCTCCTTGCGAAGTGATAGGTACGAGATAGTTCGGAGGCTGGAGTTCGTTCTGGTAGAAGCCTGCTGCCCCACGAATCCTCGGTCTGCTCCGAGGCCCACGCGCTGCTACTTCGCATCAGCTCCACTCCCGGCGGTCAGTGGATGACCGCCGGCGAACCGTGTCGCGGAGGGCCGCTCCAGCAGCAGAGAGAGCATCGCCATCGCGTAAGACGAGCGCGTGGTGGACGTCCTCGACCGAGGCGAGGAGAGCAGCATCGGAGAGGAGAAGCTGCTCGGTGTCATCGAGTTGGCGTCCGTACGCCGTGAGGAAGGATTCGGCCAGGTGCTTGTGTGCGGCCCACAGAGAGGCGCTACGCGCGAAGTCGCAGATAGCAGGGAGGACTTGAGCGCGCTCCACGTTGCTCAGTGACAGGGTCTGGCTTTGGATGTTCCACCGCCAGGAGCCGGTTCCGAATGTGCCGTGGCAGAACGCGACCGGTAGTTCATTGCCCCCCTGTTGAAGCCGGGCGGCACTGCGGCGAACGCTCTCGGCTTCCTCCACGCTGAGCCACGCACCGATCCGGTCAAGGAGGTACAGGATGCGTTGGGTGTACTGGGCCAGGTGCCGGGCGCTCTGCGCGCGGGCATCGGGAACTTGTTCGACGCTGTCGTGGAGGACGGCGAGCAGGTGGCCGGCGTCTTGGTGGATGCGCGGGAGCAGGTGCAGGGCAGTCTCGTTGTCGACCGGTCTGCCGCGCGGATGCGTGACCAGCAGGGTGCGTATCCGCGGTTCGAAGGCGGTCAGCCGCGGCCCCTGAGTGGGGCCGAGGTGGTGGATTGCCGTCCGGTGGGCGTGGACTTCGCTGCGGAAGTCCAGATGGTTGCGGGTGATGCGTATGTCGATGAGTCCCTGGGGTGCCGAGACGCGCCAGGCCCGTGCCCCGCTGAGACCCGCAGGGAGGGGCCAGGGCGTGATGGCCCCGAGGTGGGCCTTGGCCCATTCGGAGACCTGGGTTGGGAGGGGGAGTGAGGGCACGGGCGGAGGTCGGCGGGTGCGAGAAGGGGAGTAGGGGCTCATGAGGGAGTAGGAGAGGAAGGGGTGTCGGGCATAGCAGTCCTCAAGGTCGTTGGTGTGTGCGGGAGTTCGAGCTGTATGGGGTGGGCAGCCCGGGGGTGATGCCGACGAGGCGTAAGCCGTGCGGGACGCGCTGGTGCGCTGGCCACGCCCCTCCTCACTTCCGCTGCCCGAGGTCCGCGAGAGCGGCTTCGAGATCGTCGAGTTCATCAAGAAGACGACGGATGGCGACCTGACGCTCGGCCCAGTGCCTGCGCAGATCGGCCTCTGCATCGGCGGGAAGCCCGTACTCGGCAGCGGTGGCGCCGTGCAGGCTGAACAGCATGTACAGCAGGGCGATGCGCGCGCTGGCACGGATGTCGGTGGGCGGCAGGTGCGGGTTCTCCACACGGTAGGACTCGATCATGCGCAGGGCGCGTTGTCGCCATGACGGGCTATGCGCGATGGTGCGCGGGTCGAACGCGGCGCGTCCCAACTCCCAGGCCGGCAGGCAGGTCTCGGCCTGAAATCCCAGAACCGTGGTGATCAGATCACCTTGGGCCAGGAGATTCGTGCGGGTGAAGTCAGCGTGCCCTGCTTGGATGACAAGGCGCTTCGGCAATCCGGCGCGGAGACGCGGAGTGTGCGTTTGTAGGTCGACTCGGCGCTGCTCGAGTTGACCACGGAGCTGGTCGAGCCACGGATCGCCTTGCGCGACGGCACGCTCCAGGACCGCGTCCGTTTCGGTGAGCACTCGGTCGATGCGTGCTGTGCGCCACCTGGTCTGGCGGACGCGCGCCGGCGCTGGGTATGAGGCCAGGGCCAGATGCGTGCGGCCGAGGAGTAGACCAATGTGCTGGGCGCGCGGCACGGTCAGTGGCTCGGTGGCAACCCTGCCGGGAGCCTCGTCGGTCACCACCCAGCCCGTGCCGTCAACGCAGGTGAGGGTCTCCCGGTCCCTGTTGCGCCACACCCGCGGGGTGGGCACGCGGGCCGTGCGGCAGAACTCTGCCATGGCTCCCGCGGCCTGGGCCCGTTCCAGATCAGCGGTCGTCCGGTACTGCTTGACGAAGATGCGTCGCGAGTCCGCCAGGGTGACGCGCCGGTTGATCGTCTCGGTGCCGATCGGTACCAGTTCGGCGGCGACCAGGTCGACGCCGTAACGGTCGGAGAGCACCTTGGGAAGGACCTCGTCGCCGCGCGCGGTCTCCTGTTTCATGGCTTATCCCCGACCATCTGAAGGGTGTGCGCGGCCCGCAAGTCTGCGAACAGCGTGTGCGCTTCGTCGATGAGGCCGTAGGCGTCGGTCACCGTGGACAGCAGGCTGCGATACGCGGTGGGGGAGGGTCTTCACGATGACGCACCTTTCTACTCACACTTGGACTCTGCGTGATCGATTCAGAACTCAGGGTCATCTGGGTGGGAAGGATTGCAGGTGCCCGACAGCTGGCCGCAGCCAGCAGTCGCAGGCGACTGCTTCCGGGAACGGGTCGGACCAGGATCGTCGCCGGGGCAGCGGCGCCGCACTCCCGCCGCCCCGGCTGGCCGCCGAAGAGGCGGGATCAGCGCGTCGGCTGCCGAGGCACTCCCTCCGAGGCGGGAAGCGCCGGAGTGCTGTTCTTCGGATGGGTTGAGTTCAGGAACCACTTCCTCGCGGAGACGAGCCACCAGGTTCCGGAGAAGGCCAGCACCACACCGACCGCGATGGGGGCGTAGTTGAAGGTCTCGATGGTCACCGGGGCGGCCTGGGGCATCATGAACAGCACGGTGATCAGACCGACCCACATCACGGCGATGATGCCGACGGGCTTGGACCAGCGGCCCAGGTGCCACGGGCCACGCTGGAAACCGTCGCCCTGACGCAGACGCAGGAGCGTCGGGATGACGTAGGCGATGTAGAGGCCGATCGTCGCAATCGACGTGACGGCCGCGTACGCGGTGGTGTTGAACAGGTAGGGCAGGCCGAGGATGAAGGCACTCCCGGCGGCGAGCCAGACGGCGTTCGTGGGGGTGCGGGTTCCCGGGTGCAGCTTGTGCCACACCTTGGAGAAGGGCAGGGCGCCGTCACGGGAAAAGGCATAGATCATGCGGGAGTTAGCGGTCACGGAGGCCATGCCGCAGAACAACTGGGCGCCGATGACGATGAGGAGCATCATCTTGCCGGTGCTCTCGCCCAGAGCGTCGAGGAAGATCTGCGCGGGCGGCACCCCGGTCTCCGAGTTGAGGGAGCCGCTGTAGGACTGGATTGCAGTGGTCAGTCCGAAGAGGAGCACGAAGCCCGCGGCCCAGGAGACGAGGATGGAACGGACGATGCCTTTGGGGCCTTCGACGGAGGCGTTCTTCGTCTCCTCAGTCATGTGGGCGGAGGCGTCATAGCCGGTGAAGGTGTACTGGGCCATCAATAGGCCGATGAGCGCGACGTAGACGGCCGAGCCCCAGCCGGTGTTGTTGACGAACTCCCCGAACACGAACCCGGGGGACTGGTGTCTATCCGGGATGGCCAGGAGTGCGCCGACGATCACCACGACGCCGATCAGGTGCCACCACACCGAGACGGTGTTGAGAGCACCCACGATCCGCACACGGAAGGTGTTCACCAAGGCGTGCGCCAGCAGGATGACGCCGAACAGGATGATGGTGTGGCCGGGGGTGGCGGAGAAGCCGAACTGCAGGCTCAGGTACGCGTTCAGGAAGGATGCGGCGCCGAAGTCGATGCCGGCGGTGACAGCGACCTGGCCGAGCGTGTTGAACCAGCCTGTGAACCAGGCCCAAGCCGGCGCGGACTTGCGAGGTGCTAGCTGGTGGGCCCAGAAGTACAGGCCTGCGCTCGTGGGGTAGGAGGAGCACACCTCCGCCATGGCCAGACCCACGAAGAGCGTCATGAGCCCGACGGCCACCCAGCCCCACATGATCAGCGCCGGGCCGCCGGTGTTCATCCCGTACGCGTACATCGTCAGGCAGCCGGACAGGATACTGATGATCGTGAAGCTGACGGCGAAGTTCTGGCGCCCGGACATGGAGCGGTCCAGGGTCTGAGTGATGCCGAGTTCGGCGAGACGTTCTTCCTCGGAAGGCGTGACACTCGGTATGTCCAAGGGCATGTGCGGGCTTCCTTTGGCTTGGTCATGGATAACTGCTCGGACAGCAGCAGGAATTGAGGCTCTGCAGGTGTGATGGGCCTACGGGGCGGAGGCTTTGACCGCCCACGTGCGGTGCCGGTTGAACAGCGCCGGGGCGTCTCCGCAGTAGCTCCATGGCACGTCGGTGGCGTACGGGCCGATGGCGTCGAAGATCTCCGCGGCCTCGCGGTGCCGGTTCGCGAACGACAAGGCATGGGCGAGGTAATTGGCGTCCTCACAGAACGCGGCATGCGGGGTGTTCGGGGCGCGATAGGCCCACCAGTTGTCCCAGGTCTGCCAGGTCGACGGATTGTCCGTCCAGGGGTGAACCGTCAGCCCGTAGCGGTGCCCGTCGACTTCCATGCGTTGGCGGTGAGACTCGGCAAGGGCAACGAGGGGAAGGACGTGTACGGGCAGACCGCGCGGGGCCTGGGAACAGCGTTCCTGGCACCAGTGGAACACCTCGCCTCCCATGCCGTGCCAAGAGGGGAACAGGTAGGTGAGGAGCTCGTGGTGCGCCTCCCGGTTCCACGGGTCGCGCTGCTCCACCTGCTTCCACACCTCCCGAACTGTCGCGCGCCACCGGCGGTCGCGGGCAGGAGAGTGAAACCGAATTAATGCGAGCATGACAACATACGGTGCTGGGTCGTTCGGCAGTGCCTCGCAGGCGGCATCACAGGCTTCCCAGGCCCGTTCCATCTCCTGGTTGCGGCCCTGCCCCCGACCAGTAGCCATCGACCGCAGGGCCTGCACGTGGGCCAGGAGGGCCAGAGCGTGCGGGGAGCGCGGCTCGGCCTGCGCCCAGGTGTCCGCGAACGTCAGCCGCACTCCCATACGAGCAAGAACTTGCAGGCGGAAGATGCGCCTGTCCCAGTTCGTACCCGTCGAAGTAAGCAGCTCACGGGCGCCCTCCCAGCGGCCCATGGCCGCATCCTCGACCACGACCCGTAACTGCGCGTCGTCGTGCGCGGGATGTCTGTCGAGAGCTGGCTTACGGCTGCTCACGGCCGCCTCACCCGCCAGGGCGCCGGAGAGGACCCGGCGATCGTCACGCCCAGCCCAGATGGTGGGTAAACCCGCTTCTTCCGATCTCGCAGAGGTCGCGGGCAGCGAGCCGCTAACCGCTCTGACACGGTGGGTCCGCCACGCATCGCGGCCAGTTCGAGACGCATGTGCTGCGGCGCACCAGCAGCGGTAGCCGTACCCACAGTCAGGCTCGGTGACAGAGTCGGTATCGGCATCATCAACAGTCCTTGGAGGGTTACGAATGGGGCAGAGCGAGGGAGACCGCCGGACATGAGGCAGAGAAGGGGAGCATCAGCCTCAGCTGTGCCGGCGGTCGACCTAGAACTTGAGCTGGGAGAGCATGTCAGCGGCGTTCTTCGTCGCCTTGCTGATCGTTGGCGCGATCGAGGAACTGGCCAAGTAGAAGCCCAGAAGAACCGCGACAATTGCGTGTCCTGCCTTTAGCCCGCCCTTCTTGATGAAGAGAAAGACGAGGACGGACAGCAAGACGACGGCGGAGACGCTAACGGCCACGGCACACCTGTCCAGTGACGTGTACTCCGACCGTCTGAGGCGCCCGCGGTGAGGCCGTGGCGAGTGGACTGATCAGTGACGGCAGCGGATTGCCTGCCAAACCTGTGTGTAAGGCCGAGGACACCTTTGACTCCGGTGGAAGAGATCAGCGACTAGTACGCGTACCCCACGGCTAGGTGTGCTCAGGCGCGACCGAATGATCACGCTCCCAGATAGTTCGTCCGAGCTGCTTGCTGCGGGACTTCCAGACTGATGGTCAAACCTCCAGTGCACACATTCCCTGGGTGATATCACTGGAGTGATTTCAGTTTCGCTAGCGGTAGTTGAGTCCGCACGCTCTCGCTCAACGGGGAGGCAAGGGGTGCTCCAGCAGTCGTCGAGACGCTGCGATCGGTGTGGCTGTCAGCTGAGCCAATACAACTCCGGCGCGCTGTGCTCCGCCTGCCTCCGCTCACAGGCTCTGAAGTGCCGCATCCCTACCGTGCCGGAGCGGGTGTGGCGTGACCCGGATGTTCGACAGGCCCTCGCTGCATGAGACTTTGGCCCGGCCAGCCGCCTGATCCGCCAACGTGGCTCCCTACGGCAAGAGGACGTTGCGCAACTCACCGAGCTCAGCTAGGCGTTCTTGTCCATGCCCGATTCGGGAAGCCGAAGCCTCATCAACATCGACAAGATTGTCGAGTTCCTCAATGGCCTCGGCGTACCTGTCGATCTCGTCCGGCCCCCGCTTTCCCGCCCTACGCCCGTGCGGTCCCAGCTTTCCACGGACCTGCTGGCTGGCGGCCTCGATCCGCTTCTGCCTTGGACCGCGACTCGTATGGTGTCCTAGGCGCTGCGGTTGGAGGTAGCGCGATGGACCGCCGTCAATCCCTCACGGTGAGTGGCGTGGCGCTCAAGGAAGCAGGGGCTGATGTTGTTCTCGACAGTCTGGAAAAAGACGTGCAGCCGATGATGGACGCAATCGCTCCCGTCACGTCCCCGCACAGTTGACTCCACCCCGGAGGGAGAAGGCCATGTCAGGCCCCATACGCCGCAGTTCGACACCTAACGTGCACCACAGGCCGCACCGTCACGACGGATGACGCCGCAGCGGGCTAACGATCCTGCGGCGATCGCTATCGGCCTCCTGCTTGTCGGTGGCGGGGCACTGCTTCTCAACTTGCTGTTCGGAGTCTGGATTGCGTTCAGCATCATCGCTGTCCTAGCCGGTGCGGCAGCCGGGGGAGCCGCGGTACAGAGTCGGCGAGCTGTGCGCCTCGAACATGAACAGCGAGAGTGGCGGCGCATCCTCTGGGAAGAGTGGCACTACCGGGAAGACTGAACGCCGGCACGGGGCCCTGCGGCCAGTCTCCGCGCTTCGGCGCATGCCGCATCACAACGCTGCGCGCCACTCTTCCTCGACAACGACGATAACGCCGTGACTACGTTGTGCGGGTGAGCGATCGAGCACGGGGCGGATGGCCTCGGCAGCACCTCCGATGGCCCTCATCGCGCAGGGAGTGCCAAGTTGCTATCGGTGCCGTCCCTGAATCGCCCGAACTCCTCATGGGCGCTCACCGAGGGCTTCGAGATGGGCAGCAAAGCTGTCGACAAGGCTCAAGAGGACTGCTTTCCCCTTGGCGGCCGTGGCGTAAGACGGGTAGCCGATGACGCCTGACTCGCTGTACGCACCCATACCGAGAGTGAGAAGGAAACGGCGAGCCCCGCCATCGTGATCGGCGTCTGCATAGCCAGGCCGCACCAGGTCCGGAGCGGCATCCAAGAGGATGGAAGTCTCGATTTCCCCCGCGTGCATGTCGCCGTGCCGGTCCGACACCAGGCCACCATGTTCCCTGGCCTGATCCCAGTCTCCGCCGAGAGGAAAGAGAGACGCCTGGGGCCGATCGACGTTGGCCTCCTGGACGACGTTCGAGAGGACATAGTTCCCGCCATGGCCGTTAACGATCACCAGCTTCTCAATGCCGGACCGCGCCAGCGACTCCCGGATGTCATCAATGACCGCGAACAGGGTCTTGGCGCTGATGCTCACGGTGCCCGGCCACGAGCCGTGCTCGTGGCTGCACGACATCGTGATGGGCGGAAGGAGATGAACAGGGTACGCGTCGGCGATCTCCCGAGCGATGATGCAGGCAATCGCCGTATCGGTGATGAGCGGCAGGTAGCGCCCGTGCTGTTCAAAGGAGCCCACCGGGAGTACGGCCACGCGCGGCTGCTTCTCTTCGACATCCGTGCTCGTAGCGATCGGCAGCAGGTTCACAGCACTCCCCTGAGCGGTTAGGTATCGGCGCCCTTTGTCCTATCCAGCGCCTGGTTCAGCTCTGAAACTTCCACGAGCTTGCGCCACGGCGCAAGGCGAGGCTGCAGCCTGTGCAACTCGCTCCGGATGCGGGCCGACCCCGTTCGCTCCATGATACCGAGTGCCTGCTCGGCGGCCGTATGGGCGCCCGCCACATCGCCCAGAATGGCGTCCGCCGTTGCGAGGCGGGCAAGGCACAGGCCGCGGTCACGTTCTTGCACCGCCGGCCAGTGCGTCAGACTCGCCCGGAAGATTTCCACTGCGCTGTCCGGCTGCTCCAGCCGGACAGCGCAGTTCGCGCTCTCCATCTCGACGTACGCCACCGAGCAGTACCCGGCCATCGGATCAGAGTCGTCGCCACTGCCCGCAGCCGAAAGGGCCTCATCGATGGCGCGCGCGGTTTCGGCCTGTTCCCCCAGACTGGCTTTGCTGTTGGCGAGTTGGCGCAGTACAACGGCGTGCACTCGCGGTGACAGTTCTGAGGCATATCGAAGGGCCGCACTGGCGAGCCCAGCGCCATGCCCGGCGTGTCCGGCTTCGGTGGCGATGTTGCTGCGCCGCTGAAAGATGTACGCGATGAGTGACGCGTCCCCCAGCTCCTGCGCGTAGTCCATGGCTTGGCTTGTCCACCGCATGGCCGCGGATGAGTCGCCCGTGTCCTGATACAACCAGCCCAGGAACTCGGCGTACCGCGCTCCCAGCCGCAGCACTCTCTCCCGTAACGGTCCGTAGGCTTCGAGGCACATCTGCTCGATGAGCGGCATCTGGCTCTGCACGGGTGCTACGAGGAACCGTGGGCCCACGAGTGGCTCAGCCTGGGCATGCTGCTCCAGGACGGAGGTCAAGTACTTCAGCATCTCCGGGTTCACCGGAACAGGCAGTTTGCTGCGAAGGCCAGGCAAGTCGGGTGGTGTCGACCGCTCTGGTATCCCCTCACTCGCGGGGAAGCCGAGCTCCTCGTCCGTCGTCTGATACACCTCGCGAAACAGCAGCCGATGGTCGGCGCTCACCGGGCGTCGACTGTTCTCGTACATCGAGATGAGGGTTTTCCAACTGGTACGACTGGGCGACTCGACGCCGAGCCGTTCCGCGGTATCCAGCAGGGCGTCGATCAGATCAGCCTGCGCCCACCCGAGGTTCTGCCGCACCCCCTGCAGTTTGTTCTTCGCCTTCATCGCTCACCCCCAGAGAAGTCGCCGCCGGCACCCACCATCATGCGGTCAAAGCCTCGCCTGACGTGGGAAGTTAACAGTTAACCGGGGGGTCTGTTAACCCTGTCCACTGACGAGTTGGCTTGGAATCAGGCTTACTTGGCGTCGATGAGGCTGGCGGCGCGAGCCGGTGCCCATCCCTTGAGGTTCTGGCTGCCCCGCGAAGGAGACGATCGTCATGTCGGCGCTGAACGCCACCCAGGCATCCACGACCGGAAAGGGGTCTCGACGCTGCCAGGGGTGCGGGTTCCGCCTGAGCAGGTACAACCGAGAGGACCACTGCACCGCCTGCGTTCGTAGCGTGTTCACTCGGCAGCCCGTACACCCCGCCGTACCCGCACGCCTCTGGTGCTTACCGGTCATCCAACAGGCCTTGTTCAATCGAGAGTTCGGTGAACTCTGCCGTCTCATTCGCAAGCTCGGCCAGCTCCGGCAAGAAGATGTAGCCGCGTTTACGGGCCTGAGTCAGGCGTTCCTGTCGATGCTCGAATCCGGAAACCGCAAGCTGACCAACATCGACAAGATCGTCCAACTCCTCGAGGGCTTGCAAGCTCCGCAGGAGCTCACCGGACCCATGCTGCGGTCGCGCGGGCACCGTGATGCCTCTCTTCCCACCGAGTCGGCGTCGATACGACTACTCGACACCAACCGCTGCTACATGACGCCTGTGATATCACCGCCGAGATGTGCGTCTCCGCATAGCATCCAGCACCGTTGAGGACTGTCGCGATGCCGAGGCCCGCAGCTCGGCTAGCCCGATTCCCGAAGAACGTTATGCGTCGGCACGACCCGGTGGCTCATCGAGCAGCAGCTCACCGATTCCCCCATCTCCCCAGCCGCTTGCGCAGCCAGCGCGGCAGCACCGCCATGCGTACAGAGAGGGATCACCATGCACACCACCACACACGAAAAGCACCCGTTCGGCGAGTGGTCGCAGCGCCAGATCGCCTACTACCGCGCACGAGCCTCCGAATACGACGCCTCGTACGCCGAACGGATGCGCATGCCCCAGCTCAAGAAGGCCCTCGACACGTGGCCGATAGGCGGCGACGTTCTGGAACTGGCGTGCGGTACGGGCCAGTGGACCCAGCTGCTCTCACGTCGCACGAACAACCTGACGGCGCTTGACGCCGCCCCCGAGATGCTGGATGTCGCCCGAGGCCAGATGCAGAACACGGCCACACGCTTCATCGAGGCGGACATCTTCCGATGGGAGCCCGACCGCCAATACGACACCGTCTTCTTCGCCTTCTGGCTCAGCCACGTACCGCCCGCGGAGATGGCCAGCTTCTGGGACATGCTGCGGCTGGCCCTGAAGCCCGGTGGCCGCGTGGTCTTCCTCGACGACTCGCGGGCGAAGGCGGAGATCGAAGAGCAGGTGCCCGAGGAGCAGGTACCGACCGTGCTCCGCACCCTCGCCGACGGCACCCAGCACCTCGCCGTCAAGGTGTTGCACGACTCGGCGGGACTCACCCGGCAGCTGAACGACCTCGGGTGGGAGGCCCACGTCGAGCAGTTCGACCCGTACCACGTCGGCGGCATCGCCCGGCCCCGGAGCCACAAGTGATCAGCGTCAACGGCTATCCCGCGCGTCCAAGCGT
Organism: Streptomyces sp. NPDC055099; assembly: GCF_053607685.1. Taxonomy (NCBI): domain Bacteria; kingdom Bacillati; phylum Actinomycetota; class Actinomycetes; order Kitasatosporales; family Streptomycetaceae; genus Streptomyces; species Streptomyces sp. NPDC055099. The sequence continues at coordinate 167,371 of NZ_JBSGUA010000006.1, forward strand.
GCGCGCCGGCGACGTAGTCCGACTGCATGTCGCCACAGAAGCTCCCCGGTTCCACGTCGACTTCTACCGCTGGGGGACTACTCCACGGCACACGGGGCACGTCGAGTGGCCGGGACGAGCCGCCGCCCAGGGCCGGTTCGACGAGGACTGGCAATGGCCCGCATACGAGTTCCGTGTACCGCACGACTGGAAGTCCGGGGTCTACATCGCGGTTCTGAGCGCGGAGCCGACATCCGGCACACCGTCCATGGACTCGCGGGACGCCAGGATGCTGCTAGTCGTCACACCGGCCGCTCCCTCGGCCCGAAGGATCCTCTACAAGATCCCGACCTTCACCTACCACGCGTACAACACTTCGGGCGGAGGCAGCCTGTACACCGCCTCCAGAGTGACGTTACGCCGCCCCGGAGGCGGTGTAGGAGGCCCCGTCAAGGGCCTGCCCGACCCGTACGACACCTCCTCCCCTCGCCAGACCTTCGCGCACTGGGACGCGCCCTTCATCTCGTGGATGGAGGACAACGGGATCGACGCCGACTACTGCACGGACCTCGACCTTCACGAAGGACGGCTCCTCGGCGATGGATACCGGCTCTTGGTTTCCGCCGGCCACGACGAGTACTGGAGCGCCCAGACCCGCCGGAACGTCACCACATTCCGGGATGCGGGAGGCAACATCTCCAACTTCGGGGCCAACACCTGCTGGTGGCGGGTGAACGTCTCCTTGGATGGAGCGGGCCTTGACTGCATCAAGTTCCCGCCCGAAGCACCCGCCGGGACCGACCCCGACAGCTCGTACGGATGCCCGGACCATTGGTGGGAGACAGAACCCGAGAACTCCCTGCTCGGAGTGAGCTACCGCAACGGCGGTGGTCACTGGGACGGCCCCCGCACGCCTCTCGGGTTCACCATCACCGGCGCCGACCACTGGATGTTCACCGGAACCGGCCTGAAGACCGGCGACACCCTCGGCCGCGACAGCGCACTGATCGGCTACGAGTGCGACGGCGCAGCGTACGAGATCGACGAGCTCGGACGACCCCGCCCAGCGGGCCAGGACGGCACCCCCAAGAACTTCGAGATCCTCGGCATCGCGCCACTCTCCTCGGAGTGGAACTTCGCCGCCCGGGAACCGATGCCCAGCCCCCGAGCGGCAACCCTCGGCCTCTACACCGCTGTCGGCACGGTCTTCACCGCAGCCACCACCGACTGGCCCCGCCTACTGGTCACCGACCCCCAGGTCGCGGCCATCACCCGCAACGTCATCACCCGCCTCGCTTGACGAAGGGATCGTCGTGTTCGGACTCGCACAGCCCCTCAACGTGATCATCGGAGTCAACGGCATCGGAATGGGGCACTCAGTCAGACAGAGCGTGATCGCCCAGTACCTCCGCGACCGCGGACACCAGGTGCGAATCGTCACCAACGGACGTGCGCGCGTCGACTACTTCAAGAACCTCGGCTTTCCCGCCTGGGGCGGCTGGATGCCTTCGCTCCTCGCCCGCGGTGACCGCATCCACACCAGCGACGCGGTACGCGCCAACATCCGACAGGCGCCCGCCGGCCTCGCTCAGCACCTGCGCCTGCGCCGCGCCGTCTGGGACACCGGTGTCCCAGACGTTTTCATCACCGACTACGAGCCCAACACCCCGCGCCTGGCCTACCACTTCGGCAAGCCGCTGATCTCCATCGACCAGCAGAGCAAGTACCGGCACCTCGACCTGCCGACGGTCGGCCGATACGCCCGCACCGCCGACGAGCAGCGACTGCGCTACTTCACGCCCCGCGCCGACCGCTCCTTCATCTGCTCCTACGTCCCCCTGGAGGCCAACGACCAGACGCTGGAGTTCATCGCCCCCATCGTCCCCGACCTCGTCCGCTCAGCGCCGGTCACCACCGAACCTCTTGCCACGGCCTACTTCTCGCGGTACTTCGATCACGGCCCCGAGGAGTCCGTCCGCACGCTCGCCGAGGTCTTCCGCCAGTACGTTCCTGACCGCGCCCTGCGCATCTATGCGCACACGGATGAGGTCGAGAACCTCCGCCAGTACGCCGACGGACAGATCGAGATCTGCACCTTCGACCGCCAGGCATTCATCACCGACATGGCGCGATCCGAGGCTGTCTTCTCCAACGCTGGCTTCAACCTCATCAGCGAAGCCTTCGTCCTCGGCAAACCTGTCCACCTGGTGCCGCTGCCCACATACGACCAGCACTGGTGCGCCAAGGTCGTCCACGAGGCGGAACTCGGCACCTGGGCACCGGGCATCGACCGCGCAGCGATACTCGACTTCCTCAACCGCAGCCGCGAGCTTCGCCACAACGTCATACGCCACCGCGACCAGCACCTCACGTCCGACCCCCGTGAGCGGATCGCCTCCTACCTGGAGAGCCTGCCCGCGGCAACCGGGCGCGTCACCACACAGTCTGTCCGGTAGACGGTCATGGAGATCGCTCCGCTCCATACCTCCGTGGAAACCGCGGGAGCTGTGCTCGCCGTCGTCGTCTGCTACCGATTCGCCGTCTCACCCGCCGTACGCGCCCTCGCCCGAACGCCCAGAGCACTGCGGGCTGCCATCTATGCCGTCGTGCCCGCCGTGCTCCTTGCGTTCCGCCCGCTGCCCGACCCGGGCCCGCTCCGGTGGGTTGCCGTCCTCGTAATTGCGCTGCTCACCTGGCAGGGAGCCACCAGCGACTATGACGTGACCCAGCCCATCGGGCCACAGCGCCGCGACAAGCAGCTTCTGCTACTCCTCGCGGTCGCCTCGTGCTTGTGGACACCGGCCCTGCTGCCGTGGCTCGCTGTGTACTGCGGCAAGCTGCGCGGCTGGAGGCATCACGCGATGATGCCCCTGCGGCTACTCAAGGCGTACCTCGCCTGGTTCCTCGTCGCGCTTGCCATCGGCCCCCGAGTGTCCGCACCCGGACTGCTGCTGGTCCTCGGCTGCGTCTCGCTGTCTCACTACGTCAAGCCGGCCTGGAGCAAGGCCCGCTTGGGGCCCCGCCCATGGTCGTGGGTCTGGCACAACCGCACCCACTACCTCATCGCCTCCGCATACTGCTGGGGCTGGGCACGGTTCCTGCGAGCCGACACCGTTTCCCGCGTACTGCGTGGGGCACGCGTCGTCGATCGACCAGCCAACTTCCTCACGGTGGCCATCGAACTTGTCGGACTCGTCGCCTTCCTCGACCGGCGGCTCCTGATCGCGGCCCTGGTGGCCACCGCCCTGTTCAATCTGGCCGTCGCCCTCGCCTCCGGCATCCTCTTCTGGGAGAACATCTGCACCAACATCGCCCTCGTGATCGCTGTCACGCTGTCGCCCGAGCAGGGCTACGACATCGTGTTCGGCTGGCCCGCCGTGCTGATCGCGCTCGTGGTAATCCTGCTCAGCGCCGCTGATCTCCTCTGGAAGCCTTGGCACTTGGGCTGGTGGGACTCGCCCTTCACCGCACGCATCCACTGGCAGGTGGAGACTGTCTCCGGCACGAAGCTGGGCCTCTACAACGACTTCATGTGCCCGTACGAGCGTGAATTCGGCCGCGTCCTGGGCTACTTCCTCACCGCCGAGCCCATAGTCCACGGACATCTCGGCATCGTCTGGGACCAGCAGCTACGTGACCTCCTCGTCCAATCTGACGGCGACCAGGACAAGTTGCAGGCGCTCAAACAGACCTACGGCCAGCGGCAGACGGACCAGGTACAGACGCGCGAGCACATCGCGTTCCTGACCACGATGTTCACCCGCCTCAACACCGGTACTCCGAAGGGCCCCCTGCCTCGGTCACTGCACAGCCTGAAGGCACCGGGCGGCCAGCTCTACCACTGGGGCGACCTGCCTCCCTACCGCGGCGAGGAGCCAGTCAGCCGCATCACCATCCGCTACCAGGAACGCTTCTACCGGCCAGACACCGGCGGCTTCCTACTGCTCACTGATCGCACCGTGAAAGAGATCGCACTCCTCACGCCCACCCCTGACTACGGGAGTACCCCATGCGCAAGGTCTTCATCGACTGCGGAACGAACCTCGGAGTCGTCCTGAACCGCTTCATCAACGAGCTCCCGGACCACGACTTCTACGCCTTCGAGCCCAACAAAGAACTGCTGCCGTCCATCCACCAGCAGGTCGAGCGGGCCGATCGCTCGCCCCGCGTCGAGATCTCTCACAGCGCGGTATGGACCCATGACGGGACGATCGACCTCTTCCTCGGCCATCACGAGAGCTCCACCGTGATGCCCGGCAAGCGGGTGCCGCCGATGTACGACCAACAGATCGACTACAGCACTCCCATATCCGTGCCGACGACCGACTTCAGCGCCTGGCTACGCCGGACCGTCACCCCGAACGATCACGTCGCCGTGAAGATGGACATCGAGGGCGCCGAGTACCCCGTACTCACGAAACTGGTCGCCGACGGGACGATCAACCTCATCTCCGTCCTCTACATCGAGTGGCACTACGACCGCTTCCCCGCCATGAGCCGAGCCGACCATGATCAGCTCGTCGCCGCCGTCTCCGACTTCGTCGACGTCCGCGACTGGGACTAATCAAGGGAAGGGGACAGGTCCGCATGCACTCGAAGCACATCTACCTGATCAAGCACGGTGAGACCGAGGAGAACGCCCGCGGCATCCACCAGGGCCAGGCGGTCGGCGGCACACTCAGCAAGCGCGGACGCGACGACATCCGCACCGTTGGCAACGCCCTCGCCGCCGCCGGAATCGCGGCTGATCAGATGCTGGTCAGCCCGATGTCCCGATGCCGTGAGTCGGCCGCACTCCTTGCCGCCGCGCTCTCACCGACGGACGCACGCGTGGACGACCGGCTGGCCGCGAAGAACAGCGGTCATCTTGGCGGCCGGCCCAGGGGCCTCGCGGCGGCGGAGGCGGCTAGCCAGGGTGTCCCCATCTACCAACTCCGCACGCCGGGAGGGGAATCATCCGAAGACGTACAAGCCCGCTACGTGCGCCTGTGGGACGAGGTCTGCGCTGGACCGAACCGCACAACTGTCCTGGTCGGCCACGGCGGCGGCATCGCGTGCCTCTTGCTGAAGCTCACGCGGCGCGGCTTCGAGCACTACCTCGAGTACGTGCCCGGATCCGGTTCCGTGACGTGGGTCGAGAGCGTCGAGGACGCCCCTCGGATCCGGCTGATGAACGGGCTGCCCGCCGAGCTGGCCCACCTCACCGCCCGTACCGCCCGATGAAGCCGGGACCGGTACGGGCGTGGAAGGAAACGTCAGGCGTCGGCCCCGCCGAAGCGGGTCCGGTAGGACTCCAGGTCCTCTTCCGTGATCTTCGCGAAGAGGACCGGCGGCACGGTGAACGCCGTACCGGCGGGGACCGCGTCCAGGGACTTGGTCTGCTCGGCTGTGACCCAAGTCGCGGTGTCGCCATCCAGAGCGAAGGCACCACGCATGGCGGCGGCCGAGGCGGGGATGAACGGCTCCGAGACGATCGAGTACAGATGGATCAGGTTCATCGCCGTCCGCAGGGTCAGCGCGGCGCCCTCGGGGTCAGTTTTGATCTCCAGCCAGGGGGCCTTCTCCTCCAGGTAGGAGTTGCCCGCGGACCACAGGGCGCGCAGCGCGGCCGCGGCCTTCCGGAACTGGAGGGTCTCCATCTGCTCCTCGTACTCGGCGAGCAGGCGCGTGATCTCGTCGCCGAGCTTCACCTCCGTCTCACCTGTTGCGTGTCCGGCCGGGACCTCGTCGCCGAACCGCTTCCGGGAGAAGGACAGCACGCGGTTGACGAAGTTGCCGAGGGTATCGGCCAGGTCCTTGTTAACCGTGGCGGCGAAGTGCTCCCAGGTGAACGACGTGTCGTCCGACTCGGGGGCGTTCGCCATCATGAAGTAGCGCCAGTAGTCGGCCGGGAGGATCTCCAGGGCGTGGTGGGTGAAGACGCCGCGGCCCTGCGAGGTGGAGAACTTTCCGCCGTAGTAGTTCAGCCAGTTGAAGCTCTTGACGTAGTCGACCATCTTCCACGGCTCGCGCACTCCGAGCTCGGTGGCCGGGAACATCACCGTGTGGAAGGGGACATTGTCCTTACCCATGAACTCCGTGTACCGGACGTCGTCGGCCTCGTACCACCACGACTTCCAGTCCCGAGTCTCACCGTCCGAGGCGGCGTCCGACCACTCCTTCGTCGCGCCGATGTACTCGATCGGGGCGTCGAACCAGACGTAGAAGACCTTGCCCTCGGCCGCGAGCTCTGGCCAAGTGTCGGCCGGCACCGGTACACCCCAGTCCAGGTCGCGGGTGATCGCACGGTCGTGGAGACCTTCCGTCAGCCACTTGCGGGCGATGGACGAGGAGAGCTGCGGCCACTCGTCGCCGACCTCGTCGATCCACGCCTCGACCTCACCCTGCAGCTTCGACTGCAGCAGGAAGAGGTGCCTGGTCTCGCGGACCTCAAGCTCGGTGGAGCCGCTGATTGCCGACCGCGGGTCGATCAGGTCCGTCGGGTCCAGGACGCGGGTGCAGTTCTCGCACTGGTCGCCGCGCGCCTTGTCGTAGCCGCAGTGCGGGCAGGTGCCCTCGACGTAGCGGTCGGGGAGGAAACGGCCGTCGGCGGGGGAGTACACCTGCCGGATCGCCCGCTCCTCGATGAAGCCGTTCTCGTTCAGCTTCCGCGCGAAGTGCTGGGTGATCTCCACGTTCTGTTGGCTGGAGCTGCGACCGAAGTGGTCGAAGGCCAGCTCGAACCCGTCGTACACGGCCTTCTGCGCGTCGTGCGCCTGCGCGCAGAACTCGGCGACCGGCAGCCCCTTCTCCTTGGCGGCCAGCTCGGCGGGCGTGCCGTGCTCGTCGGTGGCGCAGATGTAGAGGACGTCGTGGCCACGCTGGCGGAGGTACCGGGAGTACACATCCGCCGGAAGCATCGACCCGACCATGTTGCCCAGGTGCTTGATCCCGTTGATGTAGGGAAGCGCGCTGGTGACCAGGTGTCGAGCCATCCTTGGATGCTCCATTTCGTACGTACGGCGCCGGTGACAGTGCCACGGCGGGGCCCAAGTCGGGAGGCTGCAGCCGACGCGACCACTCAAGTCGCACGGTGACGTCACACACGGTGACGGATCGAAGCTGCAAGCCACGGTCATCGTATCGAACCTGGGGAACGCCCTTCCTGCGGATTTCCAGGAGCCCAGGGCGCGGCTGGAAAGGCACTCGGCCGTCCGAGACAGGCGGCCAAGCGAGTCTCGTACGGCCGAGGCAGGCCCATCTTAAGGCCACCGCACCGCCGCATGTCCGCAAGCACTGCCTTCTCACCACTACAGCGAGGTGGACAGCATGATCGAGAATTCCAAGTGCCCGCAGCTCCGCGTGGTCATCGTGGGGCAGGGATACGTGGGGCTTCCGCTCGCGGTCAGAGCAGCCGAAGTGGGGCACCTCGTCGTTGGCTTCGATGTTGACGCACAGCGAGTGAAGCGCCTCATAGTCGGGGAGTCCTACGTGGAGGACATTCCGAACGCACGGCTGGCCCCGCTCCTCGCATCCGGCGCCTACCGCCCGAGCATCGACGCCTCCGACTGCGCGGATTTCGACATCGCGATCGTCACCGTCCCGACGCCACTGCGCGAAGGCGTGCCGGACCTGTCGCATGTAGAGGATGCGGCCCTGACGCTCGGCAGACATCTCGGGCGAGGAGCGACCGTCGTCCTGGAGTCCACCACCTACCCGGGGACCACCGAGGAGCTCTTCGGCCCGCTCCTTGAACACGCCTCCGGCCTCACCGCCGGCATCGACTTCCACCTCGGTTACAGCCCCGAACGTATCGACCCCGGCAATCCGAACTGGAGGCTGGAGAACACCCCCAAAGTCATCTCCGGTATCGACGGCCCATCCACAGAAGCCATCCGCCGCTTCTACTCATCGTGCGTTGACACGATCGTGCCGGTCTCCAGTTGCAAGGAGGCCGAGCTGACGAAACTGCTGGAGAACACCTTCCGGCACGTGAACATCGCGCTCGCCAACGAACTGGCGATCTTCGCCCACGAACTCGACATCGACGTCTGGGCCGCCATCGACGCCGCATCCACCAAACCGTTCGGGTTCATGCGCTTCACCCCAGGCCCGGGGGTGGGAGGCCACTGCCTGCCCATCGACCCGTCGTACCTGTCCTGGCGCGTTCAACGCGCCCTTGGGCGCAACTTCCGCTTCGTCGAACTTGCGAACGACGTCAACAACCACATGCCCGACTACGTCGTCCGCCGCCTCGTCGACGGACTCAACGAGCGCAAGAAATCCCTCAACGGATCCCGGATTTTGCTGCTCGGTCTCGCCTACAAGGCCAACACCGGAGACGCGCGGGAAACCCCGGCCACACGGATCGCCGAGCTGCTCACCAGCATGGGAGCCGAGATCCAGGCAGCCGACCCGCACGTCCTTGACGACGCGCACCCTCGCGCCGCCAACCTCTCAACGGTCCAGCGAGTTGACGTCACGCCTGAGCGACTCGCGGCGGCCGACGCCGTGGTCCTGCTCGCCGACCATGACGCCTTCGACTACCCGACGATCACCGCCCACGCCACGTACATCCTCGACTGCCGTCGTCGACTCGTCGGCGCACACGTCGACGCTCTCTGAAGGGAACCCCTCCGTGGACATCGTGATCACTGGCGGCGCCGGATTCATCGGCAGCAACCTTGCCCGGACCCTGGCCGGCCACCCCAAGACCAACCAGATCCGGGTGATCGACAACCTCTCCACCGGCTCCAAAGACAATCTTGCAGACCTCGACATCCGCTTCGTCGAGGGCGACGTTCAGGACGCCGAACTCTTGGACCAGACGTTCCACGGCGCGGACGCGATCATCCACCTCGCCGCCCTGCCATCCGTACCGCGCTCCGTGAAGAACCCCTTGGCCAGCCACCACGCCAACGCAACCGGAACCCTCCAAGTCCTCGAAGCCGCCCGACGAGCCGGCAACGTGCACGTAATCGCCGCTTCCTCCTCCTCGGTCTACGGCGCCACACCGCACCTTCCGAAACACGAAAAATTACCCACAACGCCGATGAGTCCCTACGCGGTGACGAAACTCGCCACGGAGGCGTACCTGAGCGCATACCACTACAGCTACGACTTGCCCGTCCTGCCCTTTCGCTTCTTCAACGTGTACGGCCCCGGACAGCGTGCCGACCACCCCTACGCTGCGGTCATCCCGAAGTGGATCCACGCCACACTTACCGGCCAGCCCATCACCGTGCACGGAGACGGAACCCAGACCCGCGACTTCACCTTCGTCGGCACCGTCTGTGAAGTCCTTACGGACGCGGCCCTCCACAAAATCTCCCATCCGTCCCCCGTCAACCTTGCCTTCGGCGCCGACATCTCACTCAAGGAGTTGATCGGCGAGATCGGGGCCGTATGCGGCTCCAGTGCCTCCGTGGCTCACACCGCGCCGCGGCCTGGCGATGTTGCTCACTCAAGCGCGGACAGCGGACGCCTCCGATCACTGTTCCCGGACACCACGCCGGTGACTGTGCGAGAGGGGCTTGAAATGACCTTGCAGTGGCACCGTGCGAGGGCCAATGTCAGTAGTGAGCGTGCAAACGGGGCGCGGCAGTCGCCAATGTAGGGGACGTCCTTGAGGAGTCGCTGAATCCACTGGCTGAGTCAACTCGTGACTCGGTATGTCAGGTGCCTCTCCGTTGCCTGTACCCTGCCCAGACGCGCACCCCGAAGATCCGCGCCTCGAACCTGCCCGTCATATGGCGGATTGGACCAACCGTGACGGTAGTTGACGTGGAGCAGGCTCACGAGATAGCCGCCAGCCTGCTGCAGGACAGCCTGCCACGAAGGTGGGCGCACACGCAGGGTGTGGCGGCCTGCGCTCGACGACTCGCCGCTGTCGTCCAGGACAGGGCTTCGCTGCTCGAAGCGGCTGCTGTCCTGCACGACATTGGCTATGCGCCACCGCTCGTTGTCACGGGATTCCATCCTCTTGACGGCGCGCGACACCTACGCGGTGCCCCGGTCATGGACAGCCGCGTTATGAGGCTTGTAGCCAACCACTCCTTCGCCTTGCTGGAAGCGGAGGAACGCCATCTCCACAAGGAACTCGCCGACGAATTTCCCCTGCTCGACGATGCGTTGCTCGTTGATGCGCTGGTGTATTGCGACATGACCACCACACCGGACGGGGAGCGCACAACGTCCGAGGAACGCGTGGCCGAGATCCTGTGCCGCTACGGGGCGGACAGCGTGGTGGGGCGGTTCATCCGGCGCGCCGCGCCCGAGATCCACGCCTGTGTGGCCCGGGTGCAGGCGGCGGCGGACGCCGCGGGCATGACGCTTTGAGCTTGTTACCCAGATGAGGGTAGGCGCTGGCCAGGTAGTGGCCGATCTGCTCGTGCATGCTGGGATGGATATCGAGGGTGCCGAGGCTGTCCGGATGGACCCAACGGACCCTGTCTGCCTCGTAGTTGATGGCGGGCTTGCCGCCAACGGCGCGTCCAATATAGGAACCCGGCCCCCAGCAGACGGTGCTTACCTAGCCCGCGTCTTGACAGAATCCGGAAACCACTCAGGGAACCCCTTCTTCACCAGGGCGCCTACGTTCTCCCGTTCCCAGCGGTAGTTCAGCGACCGGCGGCACTCGGCCTCGGTGAACCCGAGCCGGCGAAGTAGAACGGCCTCGGCGAGAAGAAGGGCTGAGGAAAGCATCCCCACCATCTGGTCCACGGTCGTCTTCGAGGACAGTACGTGGCCGAGCTCGTTGCGGACATCGCGAAGCTTCCGGAACCACTTGTCCTGGTCCCCCAAAACGCCAACCATCACCTCGCCGGCTTCTTGCAGCAACTCCTGAATCCGGAAGGCGTAGCTCTTACGGTGCGCATTCCCGATGACGTTCCTCAGCCACTCGCGGTGCTCTGGGTAGTTCTCTTGTACGGCCTCAAGGATTGCAGTGTTTCGGGCTCGATCGTCGGCAGTCTTTTCCTCCAGCTGTGGATTGAGTCCGCGGTGCAGACCTTCGACCGCTGAAGCAATCGTGAACAGATGCTGTTGCAGGTAGCCGTCGGTGTCAGAGCGGAGAGAGAAGATCAGATCGCAGACGCCTGACAAGCGTGCTTGCAGCTCGAACCAGATGGGCACCAAGTCCCCGAAGTCGATGTCCGGCGGGTAGCCGTTGCTGTTCATCCCGAATCGCATGTGCGGGCGGACCACCGGCCGCTCGACCTGGTCCTGATCGGGCCTCCGGCGCCGGACGGAGTGCGCGGTCAACTCCCAGGCCAGGACGTCACCGTCGTCGTTGCCCACCTGAAGGTCGAGCGCCTTGCTGTGAAAGCCAGCGGCCAGGGTAAGCAGTTGTTCAAGCGGGCGGACGAACAGGTACTCCAGCTCGTTGAGCGGAACTCGTTCGTCGAGCCGAAGCTCGATCACCTCGTGGCTGCTGAACCCGGCATCCGCCAGCCGATTGAAGTGCGAACTCCAGGTTCTGCCCAAAACGATCTCGCAACCGGGGACCGATGCCGTCAGATTCGCTAGATCGTCGACTACCTGCAGCGATTCGGGCGGGCCCTCCTCCCAGTTGTACGGCGACCGGTTGACCCATTCGTCCAGATAGGTCAGACGCAGGGAGGCCCGGTTAAACCGGACGGCTTCTTCTCGCAGGTGGGAGCCGCCGATCAGCACTGTGCCCACGATCAAACGCCGATGGACCACTCGGTGCTCGCCCTTACCGGCTGCGGGGGCGTCAGTCTGCACGTTCGTAAGGAGTGTCAGCTTGGTGCCCATGCTGAGGCCGTGGATCACAGGAGGCTCGAAAGGTTCCGAGGCGCCACCTGCGGGCGACGAAGCTCGGTCGTACAGTTCAAGCTCCGGATAATGAGGGCCCACTGTCAGTGTGCCGTTCAGCACCTGATCTGGCCGCTCAGGCAGCCACCACTCGCCCACGTACGTCGTCTGCTGTCTCCGGTTCGCCATCTGCCAAGCCTAGGCGGGTGCGATGAGCCTCCCCGGTGATCCCACCCGCTGTCTCGGGCATCGAATAGCCCTTTCGGGCCCTCGTCCGTCGTCCAGACCCGCGCGTCCAGTCCACCCAAGTCCGGAAGCTGGGCCTCCGTCTCGGTGAACTCCTTGCACTCCAGGACATGCCGCAGTTCTCGCCGCACCCTGCAACAAGGAGATCCAGACGTCGCGAGGGACGCTCGCCCGGTTCGGGTAAGTCCCGAAGTCGGAGTCGGCGGAACTGAAGCGGATTGGAGATTCCCACTTGCACCGCCACGCAAGTAGTTCCGCCAGGGCATCGAGCATTGGCCCTGTTGGCGGACATGCAACGCGCTGGCTCCTCGTGGACCTGTTGGTGTAGCCGGACAGAGTGTCCGGCCCGTTCTACGCCCGATAGCGGATGTTAACCACGGCACAGCAGCTCGAATCACTCCCTCACATCGAGGGTCTGCTCGGCCGCTAACGTGGATGACGGACCAACCGTCAGGGAGGCAGCGTGTATGCGTGGTCTTGGGGATCACCTCAGCGTCGGAGAGCGGATCGCGTTCTACCGTGAGCGCCGGGGCTATACGCAGCCTGTGCTCGCCGGGCTCGTCGGGCACAGCACCGACTGGCTGTCGAAGATCGAGCGAGGTGTGCGCAAGCCGCCGAGGATCGACAAGCTCGCCGAGCTCGCCCGTGTACTGCGGGTCCCGCTCGGCGACTTGCTGGGGCAGCCTGTCCTCCTAGAGGACGGAGAGAAGCACATGGACGACGTGCCAGCCGTCCGCGATGCGCTGATGAGCCCTCGACGTCTGTCCAAGCTGCTGTTCGGTCGTACGGCGGAGCGGCAGTTGCCGCGGCCGGATCAGGCGCAGGTCTTCGTCGAACGCAGCTGGAGCGACTACCAGGCCGGCGTTCTTGGGGATGTCATCGCCGCCCTTCCCGGTCTGCTCAGGACTGCCCAGCAGCTGGAAGACCTTCCGAGTGGCGATCAGCGCCGACGCGGCCTCGCCGTCTCGGCTCGCACGCATCACCTCGCGGCGACCACCCTCGCCAAGGTCGGCGAGTCCGACCTCTCGTGGCTCGCGGCCGAGCGCGCCATGCGGGCCGCCGACGAATCCGAGGACCCGCTGTCCCTCGTGTCCGCCGCCCGCTCCGGCACGCACGCACTGCTGGCCAACGGGCGCTACTCGGACGCCCTCGAACTGGGCGATACAGCGGCGGCCTGGCTCGCGGGACAGGTTCGCGACGACGACCCGGCCGCCTTGAGCCTGCTCGGCATGATTCATCTGCGAGCCGCTGTGGCCGCCGCACGTCACCAGGATCGCCACACCGCCAACTCCCTGCTGGAGAAAGCGAAGCGGCTCGCCGACCGGCTCGGCACCGACGAGAACCACTGGCAGACGTGCTTCGGCCCGACGAACGTCGAGCTGCACCGCCTGTCGATCGAGCTTGACCTGGAGAACATCCCGCACGTCGTCGAGCATGGCGGCATCGACGTCTCCCACATGCCGGCGGAACGCGCCGTGTCCCATCGCATCGACTACGCCCGCGGCCTCTGCCTCACCGGTCGCGTCGACGAGTCATTCAGCGAGCTGCGGGAGGCCGAACGCACCTCGCCGCAACTCGTACGGAACAATCCACGCGTACGCGAGACCCTTCGCGACCTGAGGAAACAGTCCCCGGTCACGGGTGGCAGCCACTCGTCCGAGCTGCTGGCCATGGCCCAACGATGCAGGGCGGTGCAGTGAGTTCGGTGCGAGGCAAGGTGTTGGGCGTCGTGGGATCGAGCGCCGGCGGGGTCGAGGAACTGCGTACAGGGCTCGTGATACCGGCGCTCGAACGAGGCTGGACGGTCGCAGTCACGCTCACGCCGACCGCGGGTCAGTGGCTCCGCGCGAGCGGGGAGACTACGGAGCTCGAAGGGCTGACCGGCCTTCCCGTACGGGCCGAACCGCGCCTGCCGGGTGACTCACGGCCGCATCCGCCAGTCGACTGCTACGTCGTCGCCCCAGCGAGCGCCAACACCGTCGCCAAGCTCGCCCTGGGAATCTCAGACAACCAGGCGTTGACACAGGTCAACGAGGCCATCGGCACACTGGACCTCCCCGTGATTGTCTGGCCCCGGGTGAACGCCGCGCATACCCGCCACCCTGCATGGGAGGGACACATCAAAGCCCTGCACGATTCGGGGGTGCGGTTGATCTGCGGAGACGAGGTGTGGCCGCTCGCCGAGCCGCGGGCAGGGATGCCGGGCCGCCGGTACCCGTGGGAAGCCGTACTGGACGAGGCTGGCAGAGCGGGTGCCTGACAACCCATCAATAGCATTAAGAACAAGAGGAATTGGACCCGGACAGTATGTCCGGGTCCTTCGTCATGACGGGCGCCAACCTGAGGGCACCACGGACTAACGGAGGCAACCGGTGCCCGATCAGGGACTGAGCACGGCGCTCCCCGGCGCGAAAGCCTTGAGCGACCCATCCAGGAGCTGCCCGAGCGGACGCACGAATGGGATGGCCAGCGGTGACTACTCGTCTCGACGCTCGTCAGAGGCCGCCCTATCGCCACCAGGCACGGAACGCATTGACGCGGACACTCCCACACCTGCTGGCGGCACCCGGCTCTGCAGCCTCTGTCGATGCCATCTGAGTCGGTACAACGGGGAAGACTTGTGTGCCGGTTGCAGCCGCGACACCCGGCACCAGGCAGGGACCGCGCGCAGCGTCCCCATGAACATCTGGCAGTTACCCGACGTCCGGCAAGCCTTGGTCAACCGCGAATTCGGGCGCATGTGCCAGCTGATTAGGCGGCACGGTGGGATCCGCCAAGACGACATAGCCGCAATCACCGGCTTGAGCCAAGCCTTCCTGTCGATGCTCGAGTCCGGAGCCCGCAAGCTGACCAACATCGACAAGATCATTCAACTGCTGGATGGTCTACAAGCTCCACCAGAACTCACCGGACCGATGTTGCGGCCCAGCATCAACCACCAGCCTCGTGGCTCCGCGACGACGGCCCTCTCGCGGTACTGACCTCGCCGCCTTCGCCGCCGCCTGCGAAGACAGCGTCACCACCCGGAACCTCGCAGCCAACACAACGCCGTAGCACCCAACCGGGATCCGTCCGGTCCCGACGATTCACTTGCCCATGCCGCGCCGGATGGCGAGCTCCACGGGCGAATAGCGTCCATCCGGGCGGTCGAGCCGATACTGCTCGGCCGGGTAAAGCGGCGGCTGCACCAGGAACCGCGGGGACGTCCCGCAGTGAGGCTGGGCAGCGTGCACCAGCGCCAGATGCTTGTGAGAATTTCGTCGCGCAGACCGATGTACTTCCCTCACCCTGACGGAGTGCCGAACACCGTCACCCCGCGGCTTCAGTACAGCGCCACGGCCGTGCGCCCGCGCTGGCACGACCTCCCGCAGGACATGCGGCGGGTCATCTCCCGACGCCTAGGCGGTGTAGTGGACGCAACGCCGAGCGCCGGAAGCGGGCTCACCAGCGGCTTCGCCGCCGTGCTCCGTGGAGCTGGCGCGCCCGAGTTCGTCAAGGCAGTCAACGCCAACAACAACGCGGTGATCGCCGACTGCTACCAGCGAGAGGCATTGATCCACCAGGCCCTCCCGATTGAAGTGCCGGCACCCCGCCTCCGGTGGGCCGAGGAGAAGGAAGACGGATGGATCGTCCTTGGCTTCGACGCGATCGCTGGCGGCCGCATGCCCATGGCTCCCTGGAAGCCTAACGGGCTCGCCTCAACCCTCGACGCCTGCACGATCAAGGCCGAGGCGCTCCCATCGCCCTCAGCGGAACTCCAGGAGGTCGGGCTCAAGCCGATCGGCGATGGCAGTGACTTCGTCGACTGGCGTGACCTCACCAGCGGTGCCACCAGTGTGGACATCCTGCCAGCATGGGTACCCGCCGACAGGATGGACGCTCTTGCCGGGCTGGGACTTCGATGGCGAAGAGCCGTGGTCGGCGATGCGGTTCTCCACCACGACCTCCGCCAGGACAACGTCCTCATCGACGCAACCGGTGCCGCATGGATCTGCGACTGGAACTGGCCCTGCCTCGGCGCCAGTTGGTTGAACATGTGCTAGTCATGGCCACCGCGCACATTACTGTGAGGTTCAGCGTGTTGAGGGCGAACCTCCCGCTCAGGCATGGTGATCCACTCGAACCCCGATATCGACAATCCGCACAGGAGGACGGCATGAGCGCCATTGCAATGGCCATCTACCCCGAGACGCCAGCCCTCTTCGCCGGCCTTATCGGCATAAGGTCAGCAACGCGGGCGGCGAGATGCCGACCT
This sequence comes from Streptomyces sp. NPDC055099, assembly GCF_053607685.1. NCBI lineage: Bacteria > Bacillati > Actinomycetota > Actinomycetes > Kitasatosporales > Streptomycetaceae > Streptomyces > Streptomyces sp. NPDC055099. The sequence continues at coordinate 183,605 of NZ_JBSGUA010000006.1, forward strand.
GCAGCGTCACGCCGTGGTGGACGGCCGAGGCGCACCGGCTGAGCGAGCGCGCCGAGGTCCTGCTGCACGTGCTGGGCGTTGCGCAGTAGGAAGGCGAATTCGTCGCCTCCGAGCCGCCCGGGACAGCGCAGGCGTCGCTCCGGGGTCCACCCACGCAGGGTTCTCGCCCCTGTCGCAGGAGAAGGCATCGTGGATCGTGGCCAGGGCGGTGGCATAAAGGGCGTAGCCAGTCTTGTTCACGGAAGGAGTCCGTCGGGTGGAGGCTGGCTGGTCTCCCACTCGGATGCCAACTCAGTTGCGAGGCGGTACTTCGTCCAGATCTCAGGCTGCGTGAGCACCGAGTGCCCGTACCACACGGGTACTTTAAGGCTGCACACTCGGTCGGAGGGGAACTCGCCAGTCACAGTGATGTCCCTGATGGATGACCAGGCACGGTCGAGCCAAACGACCAGGTCGAAGCGGGGACGCAGCGACACGATGCGGTTGACGCGCTGCGAGATGGCCGCCCACTCCAAGCTGGAACGCTGGTGCGGCGGCGTCGCGATCATGACCAGCAAGTCGATGTCAATCTTGTGGCTGGCCGCTGCGAGAAGTGCGACGTTTCCGCCGTGGCTGTGGGCAAATACCTTGGAGAAGCCGTTTGTGCACCCGTGGCGGACTGCCCAGCCAGCCAACTTGTGTGCACCGGCGGCGCGGTCGCTGACCGTGAGACCCGTGGGCCATCGGAAGTAGTTGTCCTGCGCGTACAGGTCGTTTCCGATGGGTTCGAAGGTTCCGTCGGAGGGCTCACTGCCGCCGGGCTCGTTTTGGAGGTAGGAGAAGAGCGGTTCTCCCGGCCGCCACCATGATGGCCTTTTGAACCTGGTCCATGTACCGGGCACGATGATCGAGGTGTGAGCCTCGTCGGTGCCGTTCTCCTCGTCCGGTTCCTGCTGTTCTCGCAGCTCGGTCAGAACCGGATGGCTAGGAGCGATACGGAGCAGAGCGTCGACAGCCATCTGCTGAATCGTGCCATTGGAGGATGAACAGCCCTCCGCAAGGGCCTCGATTGTGGGCCAGGAGAGTCTGGTGCGGAAGTTGGCGAGCGAAGCTGCTGCGGCGACGCGCACGATGCGGTGGCGGCTCAGCTGGCTGATGTGGAGCAGGGAAGCCGCTGCAGCAGCTGGGTCCTCGTCCTCCCTGATCGCCTGATAGAGCTGCGGCGCCACGCTCTCTTCGAATCCGCCGAACTCCGTCCACCACCGCTGCGGGGCTGGAGTGATTTGGTCTTGGATGTAGCTCGTGATCGGCTGGGACCATCCGGGAAACTGACGCCACGGGAATGGCATTCGGGTACGAAGATGGTCTTGAATGTAGAGCTCGGCGTACTCGGCGGGGAATGGGGCGCGCAGGTCCGGCACCTCGGGGATGAGCAAGTCAGAAGCATCGTCGTCCGCCCGGAGAGTCTCTCCCTGTCCGGCGAGCTGGAGGCCGAGGCCGACGAGCTGGGCGGCCCGGGACCAAGCGGCCTCATCGCCCTTGACGTCCCAAAAGGCTTCCTCGCCGCGCAAGGGGTTTTCGATCACCGGATCTGGCACGGCATCTCCTCAACCGCGGGAAGTTGTGGGCCCGAGCAACGCAACAAGATCCCGGCCTCAACGTTGCGCAGACTTGCGCACAGAAACCGTGCAGTCCACTCCAGCGGCCCAGGCCCTGGACCCGGTGACAGGCACCCTGTCCCCCGCCACTCGACGCTCCTCGGGCACCCAGAACGTACGCTAACCCGCCACGCATCCACCCCTGCTCGATCCGTTTCAACACGTCGATCCATCAGGGGAGACGAGGCCTACGAGCACGACGCCACCACCCCCTTCGCAGACCTCCCCACCGACCGTGGAGTCGATGGCGAGCAGCTCGATGCGCCTTGGCCGCCCTGTCCGGATGCTTCCTCGTCTCCGGTGCCTTCCCTGTCCAGTCCACCTGTTCACTCTCCCAACATGGGTGAGGACGCTGGGGCAATTGCCGGGTCTGGCAGCCGAGAGGGGGGTGGTTCTACGCAGTGGGGTGGTGTGGGAATGAGCAATACTGCGCCCCCGGTCCACTGGCCAGAAGGTGGTCACGTGGCTCGTTGCAGCCCCGGTGCGAGCGCACTACTGCCTGACCGGTGACAGTGTCGTTCGGTGAGCGACGGTCACAGACGCGGCTTCAAGCTGAGACGCGGAGGGTATCCTCCTGCGGTCTACAGATGCGCCGCCGGCTCCCGTATCGTCACTGAGAGGCCGATGCGCGCGCGGGGGTTGCGATGGGTGTGGTTACCGAGCCACCTACGGCGTCATGTATCCGCTCTGACCGCCGGTAGAGAGTGGGGCGCTCTACCGCTCGGCGGTGCCGCCCTCGCCGTCAACCTCGTAGATGCGCCCTTGAAGCCGTTCACCGGCCCATTCCAGCTCGACGCCTAGGTCAAACCAGTGCCGATCCTTGCGGACTTTGGGCGGTGCGAGGTTCACCGCTGCCCAGGTGAATACCCCCAGGAGGATGGAGCGCCCGTGCTGCGTTGTGTGCACGGACAACGCGAACGGCGCGGCGAGTGCCGCGCGGGTGACGACCATGACCTGTTCGTCCTCAGAAGGTTGACGCCCAACCGTGAGAAACCGGGGTGTTTCAAGGATTTTGACCCACTGGACCACTGCGTCGGCCACCTGGGCTCGCAAGGACTCCTCGATGCCCTTCCGGACAGCGGTGGCGGGATCATCGCCGAGCCAGCCAAGCCAGTGATCAGGGTCAGTGAGCTTGCTGAAGTCGTCCTGTGGCGGCCCGTGACGGGGATTCTGCTGGTACTCACCTGTCAATTTCCCGGTGCTATCCACCAACCACGCGCCATGGATTGCCTCGGGAGGTACGTAGCCGTTCGGGTCGTCGATGTACGTCGGGTCAATCTCAGCGACGCTGCCACCGGGGTTCTCAGCAGCCTCACCCAGCAGGGCCGGCTCGTTCGGTATGCCCTTACGTCGGCTTCGCGAGCCAAAAAGCCCCACGTTCCCACCCCCATCGTTGTGCCCGCCCAGTGACCGCGATTGTGCCGTACCGGTCAGAGTCGCCTGAGGGGGACTTGGCGGCGACGAGCGGGTGGGAAGTCTCAGCGAGCAGGTCTGTCCCATCCCCGAGCAAGGGGTGGCACGAGCGGTAGGATGACGCTCCTTTACAACGGCGCGGGCAACGACAAGCGGATCCATGCAGCCACTATCGGGATCCAGGACGCGTCATGCATGTGGTTTGTTCAATCGCTCGGGTGAGCGTCGTCCGTCATGCCGATGTGCGCACGGGGCGCCCGCCAAAACCTTCCACAGACTGTAGATGGCCGCTGGCCCACCCGCAGCCGACTGCACCCTGTGCAGGCGAACTGTTGTCCGTTGCCTTCTGTGACCGTTGATCGCGTTCGAGATCTCTCGCGCAGGCGCGGCCGACGAGACGCTGCGCTCACCACGACAGTAAAGAGATCAACAGCGCCTACCGCATACGCCACCCCATGCCGCCAGAGCCTCAACCGAGGCGAACCGGTCAGCAGGATCCCGTGGGCGGGCCGGTCGCAACAGTGGCTCACCGCCTGGGCCGCGCGCACAAAGGGACTGTGGTCATGAGGTCGTGGGATGTGGCGGGCGGATCGTCGGGAGCTGTCTCATCGATTAGTTGTGCCGCACGGCGCTCCAGGGCAGCGACGTTGGCGGAGTTGTCGATGGTGGCGACTCCGCTGATGGTGACCTTGAGCGGCTCGGCAACGAGTGCGGCGATGCGTTCGTGGAGCACCTCCAGGGCGACAGCCTTGGCAGAGTTCAGCCGCCCGTATCGGCTGGTGAAGTCGCGGGCATCGGTCTCCGGCCCGAGCTGGGCCTGGAGCCAGCGCAGTACGTCGCTGTTCACACAGTTCCTCGAAGAGGCGGCGGGGAGGAGACACGGCATCAGCTCCTCCCCGCCGCGCGGGTCGGCCCTAGGCGGGATATGCCTTCCGGGCGGACGGCTTGCTGGTCTGAGCAGGCGGCTGCTCGCCCTCCCAGCAGCGGGGATTGGTGATCTGATCGGCCAGGGCGGGATCCGACACGTGCTCGCCGGAGAGCAGCACCACGGGGATGTGCTCCACCGGGTCGAGAACATGGACGGTCGCGGCGAGGACGCCGAGCGACTTCACGGCGGCGCTCACAGTACGGTCGCGGTGATGTGGCAGTCCGGCGAGTACAGAACCGGCATCGCCGCGGCGGCGCCCTTGGTCCAAATCTGCACGGGGTCGTCCTGGACGTCGCGGGTGATGACGACGCCGGGGGCGTCTTCCCGCTCGATCTGCGGATTCGTGCCGCGCGACAGAGCCAGGGACTCGGTGGTGGTGCCGTACTGGGTCTGACCCCACTTCGCGCGGTCCGGAGGCAGCATGATCCATCGGTCATCCGGCAGGACCCGCTTGGAGGCGTCGTCCTGCCACACCTGCGCCTTGTAGAACGTCACGGGCGGCAGCCCGTACGTGCCGCGCACCGAATTGACCTGTTCTGGGTTCAGTGTTGCCGTCGGAGTCTGCCCACCGGCCGGGGTGCCGTAGTACGCGGCCCGGTAGGACTGGTTGCTGACCAGATGCGACCAGGCCTTGCGAGAAGTGAGGACCATCTCCGGTGCGGGTGCGCCGATGGAGTCGAGGTAGTCGATCCACCGCAGCTCATCTGCGATCGGATCGGCATCCGGCGCGGACCACGGCTTCGGCGCGGTGGGCATGTTGGCCTGCGGTACGCCGTAGTCGACCTCGACAGTCAGGCCGTTCTCTCCGGCCAGGCTGAACTTTCCGTCCAGCAGCACGTCACCGGCGGCAAGTTCGAGACGGGAGCGGATGGCTTCGACGTGCCGTTCCACGTCGTCGTACAGCAGCTCGACCAGGCGGTCCTCGTCCGCTCCACGTGAGGCGTCGAGGAGTAGCTGCTCCATTTCTCCGACGAGGAGCTTCTGGCCCAGTGCGGGGAGGGTGCCTTCGGTCTGGGTGGATTCGGCCTGCCGCTTCGCGAACGGCACCGATGCGTCGTAGGCGCGGTAGGAGGCGGTGTTGACGCGCCGCTTGGACTGCCGGACCCGCCACTTCACATCCTTCACCTGCGTCTCGGCGAAGACGCTCTGGGTGAGGAGGAAGTCGGACGGGTTGGGGATGGATCGGGCGTAGACCGTCAGGTCCGCGACGGAGACGCCCTTGAGGAGGTCGGCGACACTCATGCGCTCACCGGCCCGATGAAGCGGATCTGCGCTGCCGCCGGGTTGTAGGCGATCTCCGTCGGGTCGATGCCGCCGGGGATCTTCGCGGTCTTCACAGTGCCGTGCCAGAACAGTGCCGCGGGGACCTTGGCCGTGCCGGGCGTGAACGCCGCCTCGGCGTACACCAAGCCGGCGAGGACTTCCCGACCGTCCTTGGCTGCCGGATCGTAGGGCCCGTACAGGCCGGAGGCCGTGATGCGGCCGACCGGGACACCGGACCGCACATAGCCATGCGGCTGCGCGGCTGTCGGCTCGACATAGTGAGTGTTCTTGGTGAGCTTGGTCAGGTCGAGGGTGATGGTTTCCGTGGAGTCGGTGCCGTGCCGGGACGCGAGCCAGTCCCGATCGGCGGTGACCGTCACGGAGGTGGTGTACGGCTGGATACTCAAGCCGCTTCCTCCAGGTGGTGCAGGGTGCGGTCGCGCACTCACCGGGGTGGTGGCGCGGTCCACGAGGAGAGAGCGGGGCGTGGTCCCCAGAGCGTGAAAGGCGGAGGGAGGGCCGGGCTATCCGGGGTCGGGGACCAGACCGCGACGCCGGGCCATCTCTAGACCACCCGCGCCAGGCTTGCTCTCGATGTTGCCGGGCCTCGGCGGTGGAACCGACGCAGGAGCACCACCAGGCGCAGCCGGGGCCGGGGGAGCTGGCTGGGCGAACAGCTCGGGCCGCCGGTCCTTCAGCTCCTGGACGGCCTCGCCGAACGCGGTCTCGTCCGCGTTGTCAGCCACGCGCAGGAGAGCAACGGCATCGTCGAGATCACAGCCCGTCGCTCCGGCACTGGCCAGCAGTGTGCGGCGCGTCGCCTCTCGCTCGCGAGCAACGGCCGCATTCTCACGGGCAAGAGCGGCTTGCTCTCGTTCGGCGAGTGCCTGCTCGCGTCGCTCGGTCTCGGTGAGCTGCTCCTGTTCGGCCTTGCGGACGGCGGTGATGAACTCTTCCAGGGTGGAGGCACTTGAGAAGCCCAGCTTGTCGATCAGACTGCGGACCGCTGCTCGGCCGCCCTGGTCCTTCTCCCTGGCCATGAGGGTGCTGAGGTGCTTCTGACTGAGGCTGACGGCCGCCTCGTCACCGTTTGAGTCGTCGTCCGGCGAGGCGCCGAGTACCGGAAAGATCGGGCGGCCATCGCCGCGGTAACCGAGCACGGTGGACGGTGCGGGCAGGCTGCGAGTCCTCAAAGTGTGCTGCTCCCAGATGGCCCCGCGCCGAGGTCGAGTCTACGTAGGCCAACGCAACATCCCGCGTACCGCCGTCAGATACCTCCACACGCCACTTGGGGGTGTCCGATACACCTGGCGTGATCATCTTCATGCCTGTGAGGGGGGTCTGTGACTGGCAATGGGGACGTTTCGCTCACGAAGCGGGCCGCGGAAGAAGCGCGCTATCCAGTGGGAAGCTGGTCTCGGTGTCACGGCTGTAGCTGCCGGTGTGACTGTGTGGGTGTGGGTGTGGCAACCCTGGGTGGACCGAGGCCCGTTCACCGCGTTCGAAGTGTCCGTGGCGCACGGGGAGTCCATAGTGCTGGGCTCCACCGTGGACTCGTGCGTACGCACGGCAGCCTCAGAAGAAGAGACCGCCATATACGACGAGGACGGGCAAAGCGGTTTGCCTCGGCGCGCGCGCCGAAGGAAGGGAAGCGGATCGGCCCTGAGTTCAACGACTTCGCAGGTGACTGCATGTTCGTCACGCGCATCGACAACGTGCCGGGTGGCGAAGGCACATATGTCACCGAGTGGCGCGGCGGTACGAAGACCAAGGCTTCCGAGGAGAAGCTGCGCTTGGCGCCGGAGAAGCAGCGTGAACGGTTCGAGACGATGAAGAAGCAGCAGGACTGACCGTCTCCTGGATCAGCGTCTCGGGGTGCTCCTGGCGCGCTGTGATCCGGCGGCGTCCTGCATCGTGTGCTGGCAGTGACTGCTCGGACCTCATCCAGGATCATGGTCGGGTCGGGGCGTGAGCGCCGAGCATGATTCGAGCCAGCCGCGACGCGTTCCAGCCCTTGGCCGGGCAGGCTGCTGGAGTTTGATCAAGTCGGGTGTCGCAGCAGGCCACGGCGATTATGATGCCCAGATGGCGCAGGGAACCAGCAAAAATGGACGCGGGACCGTTTTCCCGATCGTTGAGGCATTTGGGTATGCCCACGACAGTGACTCTCCAAGTGCGGCGAAGGCACGGGAAGAGAAGACTTGTCCCTTTGCTGATGGCTTGTGCGAAAAGTATCGGCAGTACGGATACGGGTACTGTTCGGTGACCTATTCTGCGGACTGGAATAAGGGCGAGCAGGTCACCTATGCGGTCTGTGATCACCGGCTGGATGGTTCTCCAGTCGAGTGGGCAGTGGGAGATTACTTTCCGGACCAGCGGGCCACTCTGGTTCCCGAGGTCCAGGCCACGAGTAAGCCGGCCAAGCTCAACATCGACTATGTCGCATTTTGCGACGACCCCGCCTATCCCGACGACACGCGAATCATCGCAATCGAAACTCAGGCGATCGACCTTCGAGGCGGTGGGGTAGGGCCTGCCTGGAAGGCATGGGAAGAAGATGACGTAGCTAACTGGCGGCAATATTTCACGGAGGAGGCAAACCTCAAGGGCCGCAAGGATACCGTGGATTATGGCGTGAATACGAGTAACGTCAGCAAGCGTCTAGGGACGCAGGTGGCTACTAAAGGGGAATATCTGAAAAACATAGACGTCCCCCTCTACGTCATTATGCAGCAGAGCGTACTGAAGCAACTTCGAGCCCGGATTGACTTCGCTCCCGTCGAGGAGGGGGAGCCGTGGGATATAACCTTCGCCGGGTTTGACTACGGTCGGCAGTCGGATTCTGAGGGAATGTTCCCGCTCGAACTGGTAGAGGTTGCACGCACGACCCTGGCCAACTATCTACAGGCCATGACTTCAAGCACCGTGGGCACCGCCAGTCGCTCCGACTTTGTAGAAAAAGCGCGGAAGAAGGCAAAGACGGTGCCCAGTCAGAATGGTCTTTTCTAGCTTTAGAACAGCTGGGATTGCGGCTCGTCTGCCTTCTGCGCCGGCAGGTCTGCTTCGTCTTCTACAGCAGAGGCGAACGTCGAATCCGTAACGTTGGCGCGGGCAGATGTCGAGAACTGCGAGGTGATCTCGAAGCCCAGTGCGCGGCGTCCGTTCTTGACTGCCACCGCCAGCGACCTGCCGGTCCCGCAGAACGGATCCAGCACAAGGCCGTTCGGTGGGCACGAACTAAGGATTCGCGGCTCAATCAGGTTCGCGGGGAAGGTTGCCGAGTGGCCGTCTGATCCTGGTGCTGCGTTAACCCGAACCACGTCTCGTGCCCCGTCTTCCACGGCAGACATGTCGTAGTAGTACTTCGCACGCCCTTCCTTTGGGCGCTTCACGAAGTGGAAAAAGTGCTCGTGTGCGAGTCGCAGCCTATCCTTCTCCGGCCGCGGCGGGACGTTGCGCTTCTCCCAGATGACATCATTGCGAAGAATCCATCGCTTGTCTTGCATGGCGATCGCAAAACGCGCAGGAATCAGCAACATCTGCTTCTCCTGGCGAAACCCGCCCATTGGGGTTTTCCGGCGCATCCGCGGATTATCGCCGAGCCCTTGGCGGCCATCCATGCGGATGCTCGACCAGCGAGCGAAGTAGGTGTCGCCAATGTTGATCCAAATGCTGCCGCCCGGCTTGAGTGCCTTTGCGCCTCGCTGGAAAATCTCGACGAGGTTGCTCACGTACCACTCGGGCAGGGGTTCCAAGCCGAGGCAGCCACCGTGCAGCCGGTACCAGTCGTACGACGGCGCCTGCTCCTTGCTACCGCCCTCGGCTTCCCATTCCTTGAGGATGTCCTCGTTATGGTCAAGGCCGTAAGTGCGAAGGCCCCAGTAAGGGGGTGACGTGATGATTAGGTCGACGGACTCTGCCGGAACCTTGTCCATGAGGTCATAGGCGTCTCCCTCATGAACTTCAGCCGTCCTCTCTTGTGCGGGAGGAGTGATTCCGTCAATGTCTGTCATTTCAACCCCGGCAGCTTTGCAAGTAAGTGAATCGAGTAAGAGTATATCCCATCCGTCTGTAGAAATTCCACTTTCCCGTCATCCCCTCCTTTCGTTAAAATTAGGGGTGCTCTTTGAGGTTCCGTTGCCGGACTCCTATTATTGTGTGTTTTGAGGTGTCTGGCTGGCTAATAGAATATGCAGTCGCGGAGGCTAGCGTGGCTATTTTGCCTAGATTGGCCAGCGTGTCCTCATGGGGCACAGCGGGATGATGCGCAGTCCGCCCCTCGTCCTGCTCGGGTACGGGTGAGGCCCTTCAGTTGGTGATCACTTGCCGGATGGTCGGCTCGTCGCAGACTGCCGGGTCTTATCACCGACGTGAGTGCCTTGCCCCGAGGTGATGCGGCTGACCTCTCCACGGGCATCCTCGATGGGGTAGCCGGCGTCCTGCAGCATGCGGATGCCCGTCTCCAGCGATAGGACGCCTGCAGTGACCCCCCGGATCACCTCGTCCAGGATCGCCGTGCGATCAGTCGGGGTATGCGGACCAAACACGATCCGAGTTGGAAGCGGCGTGCCATGCGGCCACCCGTCGGCGTAGCCCGCTTGGTGGATGCGCTGCACCATCTTCAGCAGCAGCGCGTACTTGTGTGCGCGGGCTAGGCGCAGTGAATCGACGAGAGAGTCAAGCGGGCCCAGAGACAGTTGGAGTGCGTAGCCGCTGGGCACGTCGGAGGGGTCAACAGTGCCCAGACTGACCGCGGGGAGACGGGCGTTGACCGCGGCCCGCTCGCGTATCTCCTCTACACGGGCGCGGAGTTCAGCGAGCTGGTGCGAGGTGTCCAGGACGTCCATTCGGCCGCCGTCAGCCAACGTGAAGATCGTGCCTGGTTCGACGGCAAGAGGCTTGGGCCGGCCGGTGACCCGGTCGACCTCCGGGCGGGCCCCGGCCAGGCCGATGATGGGTGCGCCCGTGGTGGCGGAGGCACGGGCCGAGTCGGTGTCCGTCTCTGCCAGCTCATCCAATGCCTGCATGACCTTGGCAAGCGTGGACTGCCCGAAGTGCTCCCCATCCTCCACCGTGTTGCTGATGTGGACGAGCGGAATGAAGTCCAGTCGCAGATCCAGCCGGTGCAGCACCTGTCCGTCGGTACGAGTACGGAAGTGGGCCTTGTCCAGCGGCAGGTCATCGATGGTCTGGCCGCGCCGAAGGTCGTCGACGAACCACTCAGCATCGGTCAGGTAGCAGGTGACGTCAGACGGTAGGTCGGGAGCCCATGGATACGTCCGCTCGACGCGGCCGGATCCAGGATTATACCTGTCTCCGAACTGGACGATGGGCCCACCCAACCCGGCTTGAGGACTGTGCTGTTCTCGCGTTCCGCTGTCCAGCTGGATTGGGCCGAGTTCGTAGGTGATTCGCCGCAGCCGGGCTTTGAGCCCGCTCTTCGGGTCTTCTGGGATCTCCCATGCCAGGTGCACGCGATGCGGGTAGTCACCCGGATCAGCGTCGTCCTCGAGGACAGGGAAGTAGAAGCCGGGGTCATAGGTCTTCAGCCGAACCCGCCGCTTCTCCGGGTCCCACGCCAGCAGATAGAGGCCGTCACCCAGCAGAACGGCCTTGCGCTCGGCAGCCTGCATACGCAGCGACAGCAGTTCCGCTTCGGCCCAGTCCCTCAGCCGCTGCTGCACGTTGGCCGCTGCCACGGCTTCCGGCGTCGCATCATCGTCTTTGGCGTGCTCAGCACCCGGCACGATGATCTGCTGCGACTTCCCAAGCAAGTGCGCGAGCGTCGTGTCCACGAATGTGGACGGATCACCGAACTCTCGCCGTTCGGCCGCGGCCTCGTTGCCGGCGAGGCTGGCAAGCTCGCCCGCCTGGTTACTGTCGTAGGCGGCCAGCAGCTTGTACGCGGCGAGCCGACGTACCGCCTCGTCTGGGAGCCACGTTGCTTGCAGCTCCGGGATGAGCGCCCGGTGTGGTCGCCCGTCGTACGTACCGGCCATCACTGGCTTGTAGTTGAGCCACGACCAGGCGTCGGTCAAGAAGGTGCGCAGGCCCATGAGGACTGATCCGTAACGTTGACCCCGCGCCTCCTTCACCCTAGGCGATCGGAGGCGCCCGCTTGGGAGACAAGCCGTTCATCAAGGTGGACTCCAGGGCTTGGGCGCCTGCTGCCTCAACTCAGGGCCATTACTATCGGCGGCCGGAGAGCCGGTGATCACCGTACGAAGCTCGGGCGGTCCCGGATGTCTTAGGGTCGGCGAGTTGCGTGAGGGCGTGGACGGCGGCGTCCATGCGGTCCGGGGATCCCATCCCTGCGACCCAGGTGACCATCTGCTGCTCCAATGCGGGCCATTCGCCGACGTGGTGGACACGGCCTTGCTCGTAGAGCTGAGCGATCGGCTCTGCTCGAAGTCGCTTGCCTTGCTTGGCAGTCACCGGTAGCACCGCGGGTATCAGCATGTTCTCCGTGCGCTGTTCGCGTTGGAGTCCTTGCCACGCCTGGTGGAGGATTTGCGTGCTCATATCGCCGCCGAAGTTCGACTCGACCACGATGGCATCGGCCCGCAACTCGATGGCGAGCAGGCACGCTTCGCGGCCCCATGCGTCCGCACCGCGATTGCCCGAGCGGTCGTCAAGGACGTAAAGGTGGCCGTCGCGATCGGAAGCTGCTGCGACGATGCCCGTCTCGTCACCGACAGCGGACTCTCCGCCTGCCGGGTCGACAGCGACGACGATGCGGGCCAGGTCGATACCGCGCAGCTGCGCCGCGCTGGTCCGGTTCTCTGTGATCCACGGCCACTGCCACACGCCGCCGTCCTGCGGGCGGGGCTGCTGCATGTACAGCGACCACCACACACGCTCGCCAACCGAGCGGCGGATCTCGGTGAGCGCGTCGGCGTCGTACCGCGCAGGCCACAGGGGTGCACCGATCGAACGGCCGAGAGCGTCGTCCTCGGACAGGGCGAGAGCCGGGAGATCAATGACTGTCCACCTGTCGCCCTCGTCCGCCAGAACGCGGCCGGCCAGGTCGTCCTCGTCCCAGCGCGTCTGAATCAAGATCACCGAGCCGCCTGGCTCGATGCGGGTCAGCAGGACGGCCTGCCACCACTCCCACAGGCGCTTGCGCATAGTGGGCGAGGACGCTTCCTGGGCGTCCTTGATCGGGTCGTCCACCACGGCTAGGTGGGCGCCCTTGCCTGTGAGGCCACCGCCGACACCGGCCATGACGGCGCCGCCCTCGGTGCTGGCCAGGTCGAAACGGTTCGCCGCGCTGGAGCCGGGCCGCAGGCTGACGCCGAGCTGCGGGCCGTAGTTGAGGATCGCGTCGCGGATCCATCGGCCGTGATCGTCGGCAAGGTCGGAGGAGTAGGAGGCGATCATCACTCGGTGCTCCGGGCGCCGTCTCAAGTACCAGAGCGGTGCCCAGCGGGCAGCGCGGCGACTCTTGCCATGCCGAGGCGGCATGGTCAGCAGCAGCCGGGTCGGCTTCCCTGCCGCGACCTGTTCGAAGGCGGCGTCGATCAGCCCCAGATGCGGGGCCTGCATTTCCCGGCCGTCGGTGAGCACGGAGGCCATCGCGCCGGGGGAGCGGTCCATCGCCAGCTCGCGCTCGATCCGCACGAGCCGGGCGCGCAGTTCGGGGGTGGAGGCTGCGGCTATCTCACGGCGGCGCTGTGCGGGCAGCGACCGGTAGACCTGGAGGACCGCAGCCTCGTCAGGCCTCGTCACCGTCGCCACCGGCGAGGTTGATCAGCCTCTCCAGCTCGTCCAGGCCCGCGGTCTCAACCTGAACTGCCCCACCGTCCGGCCCCGACAGCTCTGTACGCACGGGGCGGTCCAGGCCCAGGAGGCGGCTGCTGCGCTCGATGATGCGCACCGCCCGGTCGACGGCCTGGTAGTCGCCGTTGCGGATCGCGGCTCGGTAGACACCGAAGAACAGTCGCTCGAGTCGCTCCACCATGAGCTGACGCAGCTCATCGGTATTTGTGTCCAGTGCAGTGGTGCGCTCAACGAGAGCCTTGGAGACGTCCTTGCAGGCAAGCTCGATCAGCCGCTTGGCCGACGGAGGCTCTAGGCCGCGCTTATGCTTGTCGACGCCGTACCCCTGCGGGTATGCGACACCATCAGAGTTGATCGAGGGGTCGGCTGCGAGCTTCCGGCCGATGGTCAGCCAGTCGACGCCGGCGAGCTTCAGATCGATCGCATCGGCGCGGCGCTGTGTGATGGCAGCCCGGGTGGCGCGGTTGGGGCGGCCCATGAACAACTCCCAGGGCCCCGCGCCTCCTGTCCATGATCCCCCACCGAAGCGTCACGCTCGCGGAGCGCCACCTGCTGTGCGATGCCCGGCCGCGGGCAAGTCGATGAGTTTGGCGTGCCGCTTCCCCGTAACGGATCGGCGTGTGCTTTCGTTTCCACGATGGGCAGTTCCTGCGACGGCCCCGTCCTCAGCTATCTCGACCCGTGATCGGGGAAGCGTCAACGGTCGAAAGCGGCTCCGCAGCATCGCAGAAGATTATCTTGTCGAGCCCGCTGGTTCAGGCGTGCTGGGTCACGGGGCCGCCGCCGAAGGACGAGCTATGCACGACAATCATGCACGGAAGAATGCAGCCCGTCAGCACCGGGAAGCGGCTGGTGGGTCTTACGCTGCGTCGCTTGCGCACATTCGCGCCGACCGACTTGATCACCGCGACCGTGTCACCAGCTCGGAGTACACACCGCCCGGCACTCTCTCGTACGACGCGCCTGTCCCCGACGAGCTGCCTAACTTGGTCCGCCATCACGTGGACACGGTGAACATGTACTTCCGAGAGGTGCTCACCCAGGCCCATTACGCCCGAGGCTACAAGGACTGGGCACGCATCGTCCTCTACCGGCTTACCGATGCACTCGAGCACATGCACCTGATGATCGGCACCATCGCTGGTCACCTCCAGGAGAACCACGTCACAACCGAGACTCTGCGCTCCTACCTGCAAGTCCGCAACGACAGGGACGTCCAAGCCTTCGTCACTCCCCGTGCCCTGGAGCACCTGGACGGACTCGTGGGCAGGCCACTAAGCGACTCTGACGGCATGGACATCAACCACCGAGTCGGTCAGTGCATCGCCGAACGTCGCGGATGGGCTGAGCCAGACCGAGAGGACACTCTCGAGGCCTTCCTGTGCGCTCTCTACTCCAACTATCCGTACGACAGCGGCGCTTTCGACAGCTTGCCCGAGCACATCAAGAGCTGCGCGCTGCAGGCCGCTGCCCTTTCTCTGGTCAAGAGCGTCCCGGAGGAAGATGGCTGACCAGCCGATTGTGATCGCGCCACCAGGATGTGCGAGGTACGTCGAAAAGCTCGCACCTGGGGGCGGAGCTGTCGGTTCCGCCCCCGAAGCGTCAGCTCTCAGATGAGGGGCAGTTGCTCCATTCTGTCATCGCTGAGCTGCGTGAATGCAGGCTCCGTATCGGGTACGTCCCGATTGTGGCGCAGCCACCACCCGAACTGCCAGTTCCGGCAGGTGCGATGGCGCTTCGACTGCCGCAATGGGGCATCAAGAGGAACGGTGTGCTCGCCCCAGTTGAGGATGGGGCGGGCGTTGGCCAGATGCACGCCGAGGCCAGGCACGAGAGCATCACCCTCCCAGGTCTGACCCGGCGCATACTCGAATGCCAGGTGAGCATTGCGGGGCCAGTCCCAGGGGATCGGCAGTGCACACAAGTACCAGGCGGCTGGCGGTTTCGCCGTCGGCAGGTGCAGGGTCTGCCTTCGCTGATGGGTGTTGATGTGTGGCCGGTCGCACTCGCCGAACGTCCTCAGGCAGTGTTGCGTCAGATCGATTTCACGGATGCCAGCCAGCCACATGATGCGGTAGCTGTCCCGGGCTTCTATTTCTATTCGGACCCTGTCTGGGGCCACCCCCGAATTCATCCCTTTCATCCCTCCTGAATTGAATTTCTACTCTGAATCAATTCTATCAGAATTGACGAAAGCCCCTCGTGCTTACCGTGCCTGAATTCGTTGGGGTAGGGCATGTTGAATTCCTTCGAGAACGCCTCTTTGTACTCTTCGATCGGCAGGACTCGGGGGCCCTTGCAGACGGCCTTAACCGTGGCCCTGGTGGTGTCGCTGATCTGAACGTCCTCGAAGTAGGCGGACAGCAGACCGAGGAGAGACTCGGGTGTGTGGTAGCGGATGCGCTGCCACTTGCCACGCACGAACCGCATGTCCACGTTCTCGTTGTCGAGGAAGGACAGGCGGGTGGAGTCGCGGCTGATGGAGTGCTCGGAGTTCTCGTACGCCAGCTCCCGCTCCAAGTTGCGGGTGCCGATGCAGACTTGCCCGTCGGCGGCACAGAGGGCGTTGACGGTAGTGAGAACCCAGTGCTGGTAGTTGAGGGATGTGGTGGCGTTGATGACGGAGTCGAGAACAACGACCTCGTAGAGGCCATTGTCCTTCAACTCGCGTTCGATGCTGCGGATCTGGCCGACGATGGTGCGGATGTCGACGGCGTACTTGCCCTTCAGGGTGCGGTACGGCTCGTAGTCGTGGATCTTGTAGCCCTTGCCGCGAAGATGCCGGGCGTAGTCGCCGTGCCCGGCACCGAAATCCACCACCCGGTGCGAGGTGGTCAGCCACGGCAGGACGAGGCGCTCCCACACCTCGGACTTGTAGCGGACCTTGTCCGCCTTCGCCTTCGAGGAGTGCTCGCGGAGCCGGTTGGGCTGCACGATGTGCTGATTCCATACAGGGGCCTGCTCTTCGAGGCCGGTCCAGTCGTAGACGCCGTACTCGCCGGTGAGGTCCTCCACAAGTTGGCCGGCGTCGAAGGAGGCGCAAGTCCAGGCGAGGATGTCGAAGCGTTGAGCCTTGGCGACGGCCGCGTACTCGGCGTTCAGCACGATGCGGCCCTGGTCGTCGATCACCACCGAGCCCCATGGCCCGTGGGCCGCGGTCATGAAGCCGATCGCCTGCTGGAAGGGGAGGTTCTTCGACTCTTCAACTTCGATGGTCTGCCATGGGATCCAGCACCACTGGCCGATCGGCCCCGGCTCCGCGTATGCCACGGACGACTCGGTCTCGACGCGGTTGTGGAGGAGGTTGAACTTGATCTCGTCCTGCAGCCGCACCTTCTGGGGCAGGATCATCACCGGCGTCGTCGTCTCGCCGATTGCCTTCAGTCCCTTGGTCCTCTGGTGACCTGCGACCAGTGTTCCGTCGGCGTTCAGGATCACGGGCTTCACGACGCCGTGGCGGCGCAGCGAGCCCTGAAGCCGGACGAACGACTCCTCGGACAGGCGCCGCGGGTTGTAGTCCGCGGGCCGCAACTTGGACAGCGGATAGGCGGGGTCGAAGCGTACGTCGAGGGGGTTCACGCGACCGCTCCCTCTTCGGCGCGATGCTCCTCGTTGAGGACGTGCCAGCCGAACCCGAGGTCGGAGTCGTGATCGCCGACGAACTTCTTGTACAGCGCGTCGAGCAGCTCGACTTCGGCCTGTGTGATCCGTACGCGGGTGGAGGACCACTGCATGAACCCCCACTGCAGGTAGTCCACCGTCGCCGCAGCTCCGGTGTCCGCGCCGTCGGTGGGTAGCTCGATGGGTGCTGGGAGCGCCGTCTCGTCCAGGAGCTGATCGAGGTGGTCTTGGTCGTAGCCCGTGCCCTGGAGGTTGGGGAGTTCGGTGAGGATGTCCGCCAGGAGCACGCTGTCGTACCCGGCGAGGTCGCTGGTGCGGTTGTCGACGATGACGATCTTCGCGGCGGCGTCGTCATCGACGTCGAGCCAAGTGACCGCGATGTCTGTCCAGCCGAGCTGCTTCGCGGCCTTGAAGGTGTGGTTACCGGCGAGGATCTCATTCGTGCGGCCGGTCAGGGTGCCGCGGTTGACGACAATCGGCCGGTACTGGCCGTTGACGGACAACGACTCGGTGATCGAGTCCAGGTCACCGGTACGCGGGTTCCGGTGGTAGGGGACCAGCTCATCGACCGGGACTGCCAGGTCCGCGAGTGAGGCCGGTATGCGAAAAGCGGTGGGCATGCTGCTCCAGCCCCACGCCCATCCCCGAGCCTAGGCGAGCCAAGCAAGGGCCTACGCCAGCGGGCTGGACAGCCCAGTGGTTGTCAAATCACCGGCGTCATGTCTCGCAGCAGTGTTCTCTGGGAACGTTTCTTGATCGGCGGTAAGGGACAAAGGCCGATGGATTGTCAGTGCCCGAAGCTACGGTCCTTGAGTAGCGCAATGAGGTGCTGCGGGGGAGGAATCGCCGGTGGATGAGCGAGCGACAAAGAGCGAAAATCCGAACGTTCGCGCGAATGCGTTGCCGCGGCAGCGCGGTGGGCATGCTGGATCAGCGACGGAGGTTGATGCGTGGGCCCTTGCGGGGCTGGCCGGGCGGATTCGCTTCGCCTCCTATTTGACTGTCCGAAATTCTGCCCCGTATCGACTGATTGTCGATGTGCTCCTGGAAGCTCAGGCGCGATCCCTCACGGGAGTCGCTCGGGTGGATCTACCGCGGCTGCTGCGTGAGCACGCGGCTGAGCGGTATGGACACGGGGTTGCGGAGGATCTCCTTCGAGAGGAGGCCCTTGAACTCGACCAGAAGATGGTGCAGTTGTTCAAGTGGGGGGCCGTCGAGAGCTGGCAGGACCGTGCCGAGCTTGAGACGGACTTCCTCCGGAACCGTGAGCGGTACCAACTCACCCAACAAGCCGCAGAGTTGCATCGCTTTGTCGTAGCCCAAGAGCAGGCGCAGCGAGACACCTCGACATCAGCTCTCCTGGGGCCCGCGTTGATCGCCAAGCATGTCGAGGAGTTCTGCAGCGCGGCACTCACGCGAGATCACGAGACAGCGGACACAGCCTGGGCGCAGGTTCAGCTGACTCTGAGCGACATGCAGCGGGCCGCTCATCGCTGGCAGTCAGCGATGGCTCACGGCTTGAGCGGAGCCCCCACCGCAGACAAGATCGAATCTCTCACCACCCTGCTGCGCAACTACGTCGACGTGTGGGGAGCGAGCGTCGACCTACATACGCCGGCCATCGGGGCTCTTGCACTGCGGGTGGCAGAGCTCGACGCCGATACCTGGCGGGCGATCGCTCTCCATCGCCTTGGGGCAGAAGTGCCTGATGGTGTTCTCGCCGATGCAGTCCACGAGCTCACGGACGCGGCAGCGACGCTCAGAGCTTGGTTCTGCGGCCGAGACAACGAGTCACGACGTCTTCGGCGTCAGGTCAGAGACGCCGTACCGGACGTACTACGCAGCCACAGAACGCTCCTTTCCGTGGGTGGAGCAGTAAGCCGGCGAGCAGAAGTACTCGCTCTAGCCGGGGAGTTGGAGCGAGCTGAAGACGATCACGCCGCGTGGAACATCTGGCGCAGAGCAACGGGCCTCTACCAGCCCGTCCACTTGATCCTCAATGCTCCGGATGCCGCTCCCGCTGGATCATCGTTCTGGGACGCTCCCCCCGCCGCAGTAGACCGTCGATTGCGCGCGCGAGGCCACCAAGCGTTGAAAGGGACCCCGGGGCGCATCCCCGACCTTTCCCAGGCGCGCGCCGTAGCCCGGAGCAAGGCAGCCCAGGCCCGTCGAGAGCTCGCCGATGCGGAAGAAGGAATCCTGCGCCGATCCGGACGGCCGCTGAGCACCTGGGGCGAACTCACGGACTCAGAAGGGGTCTTGCTCTGGGAAATGCTGTCCACCGCGAGGTCAGGCACGAGACATCCGGATGGATCCCGCAGCGCATCCACAGAAGACGCGCGGTGGCGGATCCGAATGGTTCCAGCCCTCCAAACCACGTCGTCCGCCACCATCCAGCTTCCCGAAGGAGTCGTCGTGCTCGATGACGTGACCTTGGAGTTTCAACGAGGATGAAGGCGCTCACCGTCAACAAGAGGTTCGAGGAGCAAAGTGCCTTCGTCGGACTCCTGACCAAGTCGCTGGTGACTACAGCCAACGACAGCAAACTCCACCGGCTTGTCATGCGTCACCAGCGGCAGCTCACGGAGTGGTTCCGCAGACTCGGATACCGGCTCATCATCGCCGGGCAGATCATCCGGCTTCACCGTACGCCGCACGCCGGAACGATCGCCGTCCCCTACACCTCGCAGCCCCCCAAGCGACGAGAGCTCGTACTCGCTCTCCTGGCCGCCGCTGCATGCGAAGAGCGGGACACCACCACCACCTTGCAGGCCATTTCGGACCAGGTCCGCGTGATCACCAGCCTCGAGACGAGTCCGGTAACCGCCTACGACCCCGAGCAAGGCTATGAACGTTCCACGCTGCTCCTCGCGGTCCGACGCCTGGAGTCACACGGAGTCCTCGTCCGCCGCACACGCGACGAAGAAATGCTGCGTGCCTGGGAAGCCGCGCGTACCGGTATCGGAGCCGGATACGACATAGATCGTGCCGCGCTCCTTCAGTTTCTTGACCCCCACACTGTGGCCCTGGCCCTGTCGGCATCAGCAGAAGGCGAGCAGGAGCTCTTTGCCGCAACCCGTTGGTCGCGCATGCTGCGCATCCTCATCGAGACACCGGCGCTGCTGTACGCCGACCTCAACGAAGATGACGCCGCATACGCCACGAGCATGGCTGGCCGCCTGGCAGATGCGGCACGGACCATGACCGGGGGAACCGTCGAAGTGCGCGCCGAGGGCCTGGTGCTGATCCTCCACCCCGACCATGCATGGACCGTAGACGCGACGCTCGACTGGCCCAAGGCAGCCGCAGCTTCATGGGTGGCGCTGAGGATCTGCGATGCCGCAGGCAACATTGGACAGCGAAACGCTGATGGAACCGTCTGGCTGAGAGCACACCAAGTCGACGCTCTGGCCTCCGACTTGCACCGCCAACATCACGCCGATCTGACCGACTACTTCAAACAACGCCCTGAGCGGATCAGACCAGTCTCCGAAGAAACGCTGCGCGACGCGGGCCTTCTCCACGTCGACAACGACGGCAACTGGACACTGACAGCCGCAGCCGGCAGGTACAGGGACCCGGAGCCCGCAGCGAGCTGGAACAGCTCAACGTCCCTCACGGAGGACTCAGAGTGAACAACACCACCCAGGCTGCCGGCTTCGAATTCCGCGGAGCCACCAGTGAAGCTCTATCCCCCGAGCAGCTGCTGAGCTGGCGTGAAGCGGCAGTATCCGGAGGGCTTCCAGAACCCACACGCACCGACCGGTGGCAGCAGCTGCGCGCCGGCGTCGTCAACATGTGGGAGTTCGAGGTAGCAGAGTTCTGGGCCAGTGACGGGCGAGCCCAGCTCATGGGACGCAACGAGACCGGCAAGTCGACGCTGATGACCCTCACCACGTTGATCATGCTTGCAGGAAACACGGGGCCGCACCTCATCGACACCCTCGGGGACGGCAAGAAACGCTTCCGGTACTACGTGGAGCCGACTGATTCCGACAAGGACCGACGTGACGCATCCAAGTCGGTGAGCCGGGGATGGATCTGGGTTGAGTACGGCCGCACGACGCCCGCAGGTCCCGAGTACGTCACAGCTCTCCTCTACACAGAGGCCAAGCGTGCCAAATCCGGCCGCCCATCGCTGACTTGGGCAGTATGTGAAGGGCCTGCCCGCGTCCGCGACGGCATTCTGCTCGTGAAGGGCGCTTCCGTCATCCCCGCGAGCGACCTTGAAGCCACCGACGGATGGCACCGCTGCGAATCGGCGGAGGACTACAAGAGACACCTCGCGCGTCTCGTGTTCGACAGCGATGAGACGGCCCTCGACAGCTACGTCCGGATGTTGCGGGTGATCCGAACCCCCAAGCTTGGCGAGCGCCTCGACATGAAGTTCTTGTCCGAGCAACTACGGATGGCCTTTCCGCCCCTGAAGGACCACGAGATTCGTCAGCTCGCCGACGGCTGGGACCAGCTGGAGAAGATCACTAACGATCGTGACAGTGCCCAGCAAGCCCGGGATGCTCTGAGCGTCTTCAACCGGCGCGCTTGGACGCCTTGGGCAGGAGCGACGGTCCGCCATGCCGCAGACAATGTCGTCGCCGCAAACAGCAGCCTCGACGACATCACCCGCAAGGCGCGCAGCGAGGGCAAACGCCATGACACGGCCGTCGAGGAGATCAACAAGATCGATGCTGAGTCAGCGGCGGGGGAGCGGCAGCGAGACGATCTGCTGACCGAACAGGGTGAGATCCGCCGACTGGACGCCTACACCAATGCTGAAACGGCACAAGAGCGCGCCCGCACCCTCGCTGAAGAGGCCAAGCGCCACGCAGAGGACGCCGCAGAGCAGGAAGGGCATGCGAACAGCATCAGGGGCTCCGCTGACCAGTTGGAGGGGGAGGCCCAGCGGCTCAGCGAAGAGGTGCTGGCTCACGAGGAGAAGATCCAGGAGGCAGCCGGAGGTGCTGCCCAGCTGGCACATGAGGCGGGACTCTCCGAAGCGGTCCAGCAGTGGATCACTGATGGTGATGACACTCGCGCCCAGGCCTCGTACGAGGAACGGCGCGGTCACCTCGACCACCTGCGTGGATTGCTCGAAGACCTTCAAGGTGCCCAGCAGGACGTGGCGGTGAAGGACTCAGCAGTCCGAACCCTCAAAGAGACCGATGGTGAAGCAGGCAAGGGTCTGACTTCGGCAATCGAGGACGCAGACACTGAACGCCAGCGGCTCGTAGATCACATCGGCCAGTGGTCCGTCCACATCCCAGCCCCACCGTCAGAACAGCACGTCCAGGCATGGACCGAGGTCGCCAGCCGACTCCGCGGGAAGGACGCTCTCCCGGTCCTTCGACAGTTCATCGACCAGGACTTCCTTGGGCCTCGGCGTGAGCTGCTCATGGAGACGAAGAACAGGGCCGAAGCGACAGTCGAAGGTCTTCAAGTACAGGCGGATGAAAAGCAGAAAGAGATCGACCAGCTGGAGAACCAGCCTGACGAAGCACCCCCCATCCCGTATGGGTGGGTGCGACGGGACAGGCCTGCGTTTCCCTCGCCCCACGGCGCACCGCTGTGGCGACTTCTCGACCCAGCTGACGGAACAGATGCTGCGGAACTCGGCCTCATCGAGGCTGCACTCGCGGCAGCAGGTCTCCTCGATGCGTGGGTCACTCCCGACGGCAGGTGGGAAGCCGCCCGCGACGGGATCGACGCGGTGATGTCCCCCGGCAGTGAGACGGCGGCCACCACATCGCTGGCCGCCATGCTCACACCCGCCGCTGATGCCGGAGCCCTGGCCGAGCCGGTTACGGCCATGCTGTCCTCCATCGCGTGGATCACCGCTGGACTGTCCCCGACGAACGGCTCATACATCGCGGCGGATGGACGTTGGTCGGCTGCAGGCATGACAGGGCAGTGCAAGCCCCTGGACGAGGGCGCCTGTTATATCGGCATCGCGGCGCGGCAGGCCCGTCGCGAACAGCGCATCGACACACTCCGCAACGAGCTCCATGAGCTCGCCGAGCAGATCGACAAGGCGAACACCACCGCCAAAACCGCCCAAGATGGACTATCGCGGCTCAGGGCTTTCACGGCTGACGCCCCGGACGACTCAACTCTCGTGACGCTGGTCCGTGCCGTCGCTGCCGCAGAGAAGCACAAGGATGACACCGCCGGCCGCCTCGCGACCGAACAGCAGCTTCTCGACGACCTGCACGAGCAGGTTGCTGAAGCACGACGCGTCGCCTCTTCATGGAGAGAAGCGCATCACCTGCCCCAAGCAGACGAGCAGCTCCAACTGCTCCAGCAGCAGCTCGATGCTCTCGGAAGACGGCTACAGACCTTGAACACAGAACGGCGGGTCCTCCAAGGAGAACGGCAGAACGTACGGCACGCGGAAGGTATCGCCGCGCGGGAAGCCGCTCGGGCAACCGAACAGGAGAACAAGGCACAGACACTGAGCCAGAAGGCCAAGCTCCTCAACGTACAGGCTCGTACGGCCCTGGAGGCGCTCTCGAAGGACGGGCAGGACCTCCTGGCTCGCGTGCAGGAAATCGACAGGCTCCTTGAGGAGCAAAAGCACAAGGCCGAGCTCAGGCAGAAGGCGCGTTCTCAACACGTTGAAGAACGTATGGGTGCAGAAGCACAGCTCCAGTCGATCGAAGAAGAGCGAGCGAAAGCCAGGCAAGTTCGCGAGGACGCCACCGCAGACTGGAACAGGGTGGTCGACTGCGGGCTGGCCGAGGACTTCGAGATTGAGACCGAACAAACGTCAACAACTTCCGGCGCGTTGGAAGCGGCTCGGGCGGCGCGCGCAGCCATCGACCTCGTGGACTGGCCTGAGCGAGACACCCACGCACAGAACATTCGTATCCAGAGGGCATGGCGCAAGCTCGCTGAAGAAACCACGCAGGTGCGCTCAATCCTGGAAGTAAATGCTGGACGCACCGTGCGCATCATCGAGTCCGACAACCCCGATGAACTGCCAATGGTCGAAGTGGTCGTCGACAGCTCGGGCATCGGATACAGCCCACGAGAAGCTCTCATCCGGCTGGCACAGCAGCACGAGGAGCTCCAACGGGGCTACGACCAGACATGGCACGAAACCCTCGACAAGCTCCTCGGATCCACATTCATCGAGCATCTGCGCGACCGGCTTGAGACTGTCCACTCGCTAGAAACGACCATCAACCAGACGCTCGCGCAGCATCCGACAGGAACCAGCCGGATTACCCTCCGGCTCCGTCGTGCCCCCCTGGAAGAAGACCCCCATGGCGCCGAGGTCCTCGATGCCCTCAGCGGAGAGGCTTTCGATCTCCTGCCGGCGGAAGCTCAAGACCAGATCCAATTCTTCCTGCGCAGCCGCGTTGAGGAAGCCCAACGCAGAGCCAGGGACGAAGGCGAGACGGACTGGCGCGGCCGCCTGACCGAAGTCCTGGACTACCGACGGTGGTTCACCGTCGTCATCGATAGCCGCATCGGCACAGGCCGGTGGACACCACTCGAACGCGACGCACACGGAGAACTCTCCGGAGGCGCCCGCGTCGTCACCCTCATGCTGCCCCTCGTCGCGGCGCTCGCCACGATGTACCAGGGCACCCCAACAGGCCCGCGGCCTTTGTGGCTGGACGAAGCGTTCGATGGCGTCGATGGCCCCAACCGCTCCAGCGTCCTCGGGCTGCTCCACGAATTCGACATGGACTATCTCCTCGCCGGCCCGGGGCCTCTCGTGAACAGCGCATCAGTGCCCAGCGCCGCCATGTACGAGGTCGTTCGAGCACCCCACCCCCTGCCTGGAGCTGACCTCACGCTCATGCTCTGGGCGGCGGGCCGCATGGAGCCTCTCGAGCTCCCAGACCCAGCCCACCTGGCGGCACGTGCGGCGGCAACCGCCGCACGTGCTGGCCAAGAGCCGGCCCCAGACCTCTTCTCTGCTGCTGGAGAACTCCGTGACGAATAGCGACATCGACGCCTCGCTGTTGGCTTGGGCCAAACTGCCGGGGCCCAGGAAAGTCATCGAGGAAGTGCGGCGGCGGATCGCGCAAAGGGGCATCGTGCGCGGTGAGATCAAGGTGGAACTCACCGAATCGGAGCGTCGTGAAGTCGGGAAACTCCTCGGACTCTCCTGGGTGACGTCCGGCAAAGGCGTCAGTGTCCAGCCACTGGAGAAGGCGCTCGCTATTCGATCCGCGACGCTCAGGTCCCTCGCCGAAAGTCAGGGAAAGCTAGCCGATCTGCGGGTCCTGAAGGCCCAGAAGCAGGCCGAGCGAGAAACTGAGTTCAGTGAATCCCTGGGCAGCCTCACCGCTGCCGGAGTTCCGAACTCGGTGGCTCACTGGTTCTTGAGGCTGAGGGCGCGCCCCAGAGCAGGATCCGGAAGCCTGAAGGACCAGGCGGACGGGGTAGGCGCCGTATGGGCGAAGCTACCAACAGCCGACCAGGGGGCGGTGTCTCTCCCCGTCTTCGCTGCTGCCGTCTTGGATGATCCACACGCGCTGGACAAGGACACCGAACTCGGCAGAGCTGTGGCCGTGCTGATCGCCGGGTGTGCAGCATTCGAGACAGACGGGGCCGTGAACTTGGCCGATCGTGTTACTCCAGGCACCATCACCGCAGGTGAGAACTGGCGGACAGCCTGGGCAGCACGAGGCATCGTGTGCGACGAGGTCTCGAGTACGGTGCTTTGTCTCAATCTGACGCTCACGGGTACGGCGTCGGCGGTATCCATCGCGGCCGCGGCGGCGACGGTCGGGGAGCCGGTGTGGCTCACCCAACGCTCACTCCGTGGGATCTGGTCCATGGCGCCGGGGGTGGACGCCGTCTACGTCTGTGAGAACCCCGCGGTTGTCGAGGCAGCGGCCGAGCAATACGGTGTCAGTTGTGCTCCTCTTGTCTGTACTTACGGCTGGCCTTCATCAGCGGCACTGGATCTGATCACCGGCCTGGAACGATCGGGAGCACAGCTCCATGTCCGGGCTGACGACGACAACGCAGGCCAAAGGATCGTTGCCTTGCTACGGGAGTACGCGCCCGGCAGCCGACTGTGGAGGTACGAGCTGCGGGTGACCGCGGCCAACGACACTGCTCGGGAGTACGAGGAACAGGTTCTGTCAGAGCTTCTTCATGATCTGCGGGGGCAGTGACTCGCGCATGTTGCGGACAGGGACGTCTGTTGGCTGCTCACGTCACCTCACGGCTGCCAGGTGTGCGCAGGCACCTCGTCCGCGAGAGTGGAGAAGAACCGCTGGTCGCGCCAGGCCTCCAGGTTGCCGATGATGAACAGGCGGCGCTTGGCCCGGCTCACGGCGACGTTGAGGAGGTTAGGGCGGGAGGCAGCCCAAGAGCGGGCGCCGGGACGGCGCGGGTCGCTGCCGAGCACGAGGATCACTACGTCGGCCTCCTTGCCCTGGGTGGTGTGGATGGTGCCGACGCGGGAGTCGGGGAGCAGGCCACGGCAGGCGCGCTCCGCACCCCGCACCACTGCGCGGAACGGGCTGATGACGTAAACGTCTTGGGCGAGATCGACACTGCCGTCGTCCCGTAGCTTCTCCAAGACGCGACGCAGCGCGCGGCCTTCTTCGGGAATCCAGTGCCCGTCTGCTTCGGCGGCCTCCACGTTCACCCAGCAGCTGCGGGGGCGGTAGCGGTAGTCGCCGCGGTCGGGGGTCCCGTAGACCATGAGGTTGTCGTAGGCGATGGCGTTGCTGATGCCGAACATGGGGTTGTCGCAGCGCCGGTGGACACGGAGCGGGCTGCCCACCCACACCTCTTGGGAGCCGTCGGGGAGTTCGGCGGGCAGCAGGGTGCCGTAGCGGTTGGTTCGGTCGGCGAGCTGCTGGACTGAGGTGCGGCTGGGGGCCCATTCCGCGTCGACGCCCAGCTCGTCGCCCAGGGCCCGCTGCGCGGTCCAGGGCAAGACCACGACCGGTTCGAGCTGCAGGGGGTCACCCACGACGACGGTGCGGGCGGCGCGCCACATTCCGCCGACGGCCATCTGCCCGGTGGCCTGTCCGGCTTCGTCGATGAACAACCAGCCCAGCGACTCCGACCCGAGGCGTCCAAAGACCCGGTCCAGAGAGGCGAACGTGGTTGAGACGACGGGAACCAGCAGGAAGAGGCTCTGCCAGGCAGCTTTCACATGTTCCGCGGAGACGGTCCTGGGGACCGCGCCGGCCACGGCATCCATAGCGGCCATCAGGTTGGCGTACATGGTGCGGGCTGTGCACCGCAGGAACGCCTCGTGGAGCCCCATCGCTGCGAGGAACAGTTCGGCGCGGGCTCGGGCGATCTCTTCGTCGCCCCAGGGAGCGGCGAGTTCGCGGGTGGTGTCGTCGTGAAGCCACGCCTCCTGTGGGACGTGGCCGCCCCAATCAGCATGGGCCTGGGCGACGGTCTCCTGTAGCGCCTGAAGCTGAGCGGCTGCCGAAGCCTGCTGCTGACGGCACACGCCCAGAGTGTGCTCGGCCTGAGTCGCTGCCTGCTGGGCGCCGAACAGCGATGCTGCTGCGGCGTCACGAACGCTGCGAGCCGTGTCCACATGGCCAGCGAGCTCTTGGTCGCGCTGATGCCACTCCCGTGCCGCACGGCCCAGCGTGCTGATGCTTACGACAAAACCGGGACGCCGACGAGCATGGGCGTCTAGCACCTGTTGTGCCTCGTGGAGCGCCGCCTCAGCGTGCTGCAGTACGGCTGTCTCGCTTGCTACCTGCGCGCGAGCCTGATGTACGCGGGTGTCGCTGTCCGCGACGGCCTGCTCGGCTGCCCGCAAGGCGGCGCCTGCGGACGGCACCCGTCCAAGGGCTGCCGCGGCGGCCGTACGCTCGGCCTGCAACTGCTCTACCCGGGCATAAGCCTGGCGGAACCGTTCCTTGGCTTCCCGCCACACACCACTGTGCGGCTGCCGACTCCATTCACGCAGCAGGTGCGCGACGCCCTGCTCGCTGTCGATCCAGGCATCCCGACTGCGCGGACGGCGGCCCTTCGGCGGGGGCGGCGCCTGCTCGTCATCCATCTTGTACTTGCCATGCCAGAACCGGTTGATGAACTCCATCCGGTTCTTCTTGTTTCCCAGCCTCGCCGCAATGGCGCCCCAAGCCGGCGCGCCCTTGAGGAGCCGGGTTGCCTGTTCGGCGAAGTAGCCGGCGTCCCCACTCCACAAATCATCGAGGGCCGCGCGGGCCGGGATCTCGGTGGAGATGTTCTCCACGGCCCCGTTGTTGGCCGAGGCGACCACCATCTCGAAACCCGTGAACTCCGGCTTCAACGCGGTGACCGTACGCGTGTAATCGCCGCTCTGCCACCGGTACGGCTCCTTATCGACGAATGCCATTGAGGGCATGCGCAGCGACGCCAGACGTTGAGCACGCTCCACGATCACAGCGGCGAAGCAGTCGCGGAGCATCGTCGTCTTACCTGTGCCGGGCGGTCCGTTGACAGCGAACAGTCCACTCGATTTGCCCAGTTCACTCCAGATGGTGTTCACCGCAAACTGCTGGCTGAGAGCCAAAGGATGCTTCGGGTTCGCCGGCCAACGACCCATCGGAGTGCGCCCGGGCGCTACCGCGTCCAAGGCTGCCTGCGGCTGCTCTCGCATGTCGATGCGCCACGCGGCGTTCACCTGCGTTCCCGGCGTCAGATAGGCCGCCAGGCCTGCCCCAGGTTCCTGAGTCTGCAGGGCGCGTGAGACCCGGTCGAGATCGGCAACATAGAAGCTGTTGAGGAAATCCTGCTGATCGGCGTCATCGGCCTGCTTCTGCCGCACTGCCACGCTCCGGACCCGAATCTCCTCCGGCTGTAGAGCTTCCGTCACGTTCCAGGCTTGGGCAAGATCGTGCACGAAGCCCAGCAGATCCTTCGCGGACAACCGGTACAACCCGAGCTTGTCCTCGTCCTCCTCGCCGTCGGGGTCTGGGTCAGTCGCGTCGAAGTCGGGCAGATCATCGGCCAGCTCCTCGCCGAAGTCTGCGGCGCGGGCGAGCCATGCGGCCTCTTCCTCGTCGAAGCCGTCCAGCCAACCTGGTCGGGCGGGCCCCGGGTCCAACGCCCGGCCTGTGGCCCATGCACAGGTAGACAGCACCGGAGAGTCGAGAAGCAGACGTCCCTCGTCGTTGACGGTCAGCGCGAACATGGCGCTCTCGCCGTCGAGCCGGCCATCGTGGTCTTCTTCGTTCTCGCCGAAGACCTGCAGGACGACGTCCCGCACCGTCCGCAGGGCGTACGTACCGCCGTACACCACGTGCTGCCATACGAATCCAGGCTCCAGCTGTACCGACCGCAGCGGGTGGTCGTCCTCCCAAGGCAGAGGCTCGTCCTCCGCCACGGCGTACACCCGCTCACGCGCCGATACCGACGGGATCTTCTGTGGACTGAACAGCTCCACCGCACGCCAGAAGCCCACGATCCGAGACCGCAGCCGCTGCTCAGCTCCCACATTGCCCCCAACCCGCACAACCGCTTGACGCCACCTTACGTACCCCATCGGTGCCGCTGTCCTGGAGGCCTGGATGGGATTCGGACGAGTGCCAAGATCCGCAGCCGCCCGCCGAGCGTGATCACTAAATGGGAAACACCGTGCCCAGCAGCGATCTACACTCGGGCTGCGCGATGGACATGGAGGAGGGAGCGCCGGGTGAGGGACCTGGAAGAAGGACTTGGCCGCGTTTGGAATCCCGACATCCGGCCTATGGTGATCGAGGCACACCGCAGCTATGCGACGGGAGCCGCGCGTGCCAGCATCCTTCTCACATGGGGTGCAGTGTGCGCCGACCTGATCGAAAAGATCAGCCGTCTCGCCGAGGACGGTGAGAAGTCGGCAGAAGACATCGCGAAGAAGATCGAGCAGGCCCGCACACAAAACGACGCCCAAGCTGTGAAGACGATGCAGGACGTCGAGCGGAACCTGCTGGATTCAGCCGAACAGCTTGAGCTCATCGACTTCGTGGAGAAGCGTGACCTGGAGCGGCTGAAGGAAGATCGGCACCTGTGTGCCCATCCTTCACTCAGGCCACACGGTGAACTCTTCACCCCGACTCCGGAGTACGCCCGGGCGCATCTGGTTGCCGCGCTGGACGCTCTATTGATTCATCCTCCGGTGCAGGGCCGGCAGGTCCTCCAACGCTTCCGGGACTACGTGGCCGACCCAGACTTCGCGGCCAGCAGCGAGTACCTCACCCACGCGTTCTTCGACCGGGTCAAACCGGCAGCCCGCAAGCGCCTTGTGGACCTGGCCGCCAAGCACGCGGTTCTTGAACTGGACGCTCCCGAACCGCTGGATGCTGGCCTCCTTGCCGATCGGATGGCCCCTTGCCTACGCGCATTCGCAGACCGCGACCGGACCCTCGTCCAGGACGGCGTCGCGAAGGCCGTCGAGAGGCTGAGCACCCAGAGTGCAGACGTCCAGATTCGTGCCGTCTCCCGACTCGGTGACCTGGATGTGTTCTGGAGCGCGCTCGACGAACCGACCAGAAGCCATCTGGCCACACGGATCGCAGGACTGGCAGGCCTCGACCGCCCGTTCGCTGAAGACGAGCACAGGGTGTTGTCGCTGGTCGCTGTAGACGCCATTCGTCACGAGATGCCCGTTCTCAAGACATCCTTCGACGAGCTGGGCAGCGTCGACATAGCGAAGGTGATCGAGCAACGTCCGTCGGCGTACTTCACCAAGTACCTGGCGGATCTGCTCAACAAGACACGCAGTTTCAGGACTGCTGAATGGCTTGCACAAACCGCGCTCCTGCCTTGCGCCAAGTTCCTGTCACGCGAGGAGCTAGCGGAGGTTCTGGACACCTGGTCCGGTAACAACCAGTGTCGGGAAGCTGGCGACATGGTTCTGCATGCGGTGACGCTGTACAACGGAACGGCTCACCTGCGGCCTGATGACCATGAATTGTGGACTCGGTTCATCGACACGGTGCAGGAGCACGAGCCGCCTCCTGGGTACTACTCGTACGAGAAACTGGCCAAACTCATAGCTACATAGCGGCAGTCCGGTGGTCGTTTTTAGCACGCGCTCTCGTTCTCTTCCCAAGCGTGCTGCTTGGGCGAGTTATGTTGCTGTGCGCTCTTTCGGACGCACTGCCTTCGTCCCTGTTCTTTGACGAAGTTGGCTCCGGGAGCGGAGCTGCTCGGTCAGTGACTACTGCCGGTGGCGCTGATGTAGCAGGCGTAGACGCTGGCGGTGCCGTCGTCGGCGAGGCGTGCGGTGGCATCGAATGCGCCAGCGGGGCGGAAGGCACTGTGGCGGCCGGTGCGTACGCGGTACGCGAGGTTGGTTGCCCGGTTCAGATTCCCGAGCTCTTCGATGTGCGCCCACTCGTCCGGGTGTTCGCGGAGGGCTTGGGCGGTGTCATGCGCTTCCTGGCTGCGGGTTGGGGCAGGCAGGGGTTCGAAGCGGGCATGCATTCAGCGGTCTCCGGCGTTCTGCAGAGTGGTTTCGGCGAGGTCCCTGACCCGGGCGGCTGCGTGCCACTGGCTGTCGGCGAGGTGCTCGCATAGTTGGTTGGCCAGGCGGGCGATCTCGGTGAGTGCTTGCTCGGAGCTGACGTCTGTGATCGGGGTGCTCTGCCCGCGGTCCGGTTCAGTGCCGGAGGGCAGTGTCGTATGAGCAGAGCTGGACATGATGGTCTTCCCGGGGGCGGTCAGCGGTTGTTGCAGCGGCAGGTGTTGGTGATGGGGTTGAACCAACTGTCACAGGAGTCGCACCAGGAGGCTCCGGGCATGGGCGGAGTGTCGGAGTGCTTCTTGGTGTGGTCGTGCACGCGGTGGTCTCCTTGGTCAGAGTTTGTCGGGGAGCTGGGCGCGGGGGCCGTCTGGGGCGAGGACGTTGACGATGTGGTCGAGGTCTTTGGGCCGCCACAGGGCGGCTTCGAAGCCGCACGCTTGGAGGTGCTTGAGCCAGTCGCGCTGGGCAGGGCGTAGCCGTCCGGCGTTCGCCTTGAA
The DNA here is from genome assembly GCF_053607685.1 of Streptomyces sp. NPDC055099. Classification (NCBI taxonomy): domain Bacteria; kingdom Bacillati; phylum Actinomycetota; class Actinomycetes; order Kitasatosporales; family Streptomycetaceae; genus Streptomyces; species Streptomyces sp. NPDC055099. Next base: position 215,174 of record NZ_JBSGUA010000006.1, read on the forward strand.
CTCTGCGAAGATGACGCGCTTGGCTCTGGGATGTCCGTAGACCTCGTCGGGCCATCCGGCGTCACTGCGCTGTGAGTTGTGGGTGTGGTAGGCGAGGGTCCAGCCGCGGAGGGCTGCGAGCTTGCGGACGTGCCGGCGCAACTGTTCCTCGGTCACGCGGTACTCCGCCGTCGGCGGGGAGTGTCGGCTTCGAGCAGAGCGGCGCGGTGCGCGGAGGCATCCGGGTCGGGCCGGGGCTGATGCCGGGAGGGTGCGGTCGTGGCCGGGAGTTGGGGGCGGCGGTGGCGTTCCTTGAGGAGCTCAGGCAGGGGGTGTCGGGTCTCCTCCCACAGGATCTCGTGGAGGGGGCGGCCGTACCGCTCCAGGACGAGGGCCTGGTGCAGGGCGTCGTCGTGGCTCGTGAGCTGCGTGTCGTCGTGGTTGTTCATGGCAGGCATGTCGTGGTTCTCCATGGGTTGGCCGGGACCCGCAGGGGGGTGCGGGTCCCGGCCGGAGGGGTGGCTCGTATCTGACGAGCCGTTCCGGGCGGGCGGGGCGCGGGGGGTCGCTGCCCGTCCGGAGATCGGGTGGATGTGTGGGCCGTGCCAGGGCCTGACATCACTCAGAACCTAACACGAAGATGCGTACTGGCCTATTTTGGGTCAGTCGACGATCGCGAGTTCGTCGGGATCGTAGGGGAGGGGCTTGGGTGCGCCGGGCCACTGCACCATCACGAGCCTCTTGCCGCTGAAGGGGTCGGTTGCGTGGCCGCGGACTTCGCCGAACGGGCGGAGTAGGCCCTTGGGTGCAGGCTGGGCGAGCGTCACCCCAGCGTGCTTCTTGAAGTCTTCCATGTCGGTCTCCTTGCTGTTCAGGTGAGGGAGTTGCGGGCAATGAGGGTGAGTGCGTGCCCCCACTGTTCGGTGACGGGTTCGTTGAAGATGAACCCTGAGCCGGGAGCTTTGAGCTCGGTGGCCCGCCAGTTGGCGCAGGTGGTGGCCGATGGGCGTTCGAAGTGCTGGATCGCGCCGTCGGGCAGGGTGACGGCCAGGCGGATCGCGCCGTCGGGGCTGATGGTTGTGCTGGTCTTGCTGCCCGTTGACAGGGCTTCTTGGGTTAGTGAGTCGCCGAGGATCACTAAACATTCCTTTGGGTACTGGCCTATTTGTGGTCAGGTGAGGGCTGCGAAGCCGTCGCAGGTGGTGCAGGCTTCGCCGGTGGTGGGGCTGGTGCCGTCGGTGCATGCGGGGCAGGGCAGGCATCGTCCGGTGCCGTGGCAGGTGTCGCATTCGCGGGTGTGTGCATAAGGGCCGTGGAGGTAGGTGACGGCGCCGCTTCCCTCGCAGTCTTCGCATTCGGGGGCGGTGGCGCCAAGAGTGGAGGCCTCGACTATTGAGGGAGTCGTGAACAATGCGCTGGTCCCTTCTGGGGTGTTGGTGTGAGCCGCCCTGTCCTCACCTTTGGGTTAATTCTACTATGTAATGCGTGGGTGTCCACTCCTCGCCTGTGACCTCCACTGCGCCCAATCTGGCTGTGATGAAGGTGGGTTGAGATCGCGCGCATGCCTGGGGGCGGCCCTCCTGGGCCGGCTCCGTCTGTGGCTCGTCCCGACTGCCGTCGACGCTTGCGAGGGTGCACGTCTTCCCTGTGTGTTGAGTTGGGCCCCGCTGTGCTGGCCGCGGTCGCGGAGGCGTTGGGGATGCCCTCCACGCCGGTGATCTTGAGCAACCATGGCGTCGTAGGAGACCTGGCCGTGAGTGCAGGTTCCTGTGTTCTTGACCGTGCGCGATCGGATGCTGTCTACGCTGCGGCAGGTGGAGCGATATATCTGGATGGGACTGTTCGTAATCGACGTGATCTACGTCGTCCCGGTACTTGTGAGCGAGCTGATATCCCTGTTGCTGTGGCGGCGCATCATGCGATTTGAGAAGCGCGTGGACGCGCTCCCCGGCGAGCGGTACTTCACTGTGTTCATTACGCCCACCATGGCCTTTATCGGGGGCCTGGGGGGTGGTCATGCAACCAGCATGATCGGCGAAAGCCTGGGGGCCACCTTCATCGGCGTGCTGACCGCCGGGACCCTCGTCTACACAGTGATGCGCAATCAGTACAGAGAGGCCACTGGGCGGCGCCCGCGCCCAGTACCGCGTGCGCGTTGGCGGCAGCAGGCCGCCGAGCTGGCGCACCTACTGTCCGGCGACCCTGCGCTGACAGGCCCCGAGCGCGTCAGGCTTCGGAGGCGGGCAATTGCGCTGGGCGCGATTGGCTCCCGAATCACAGGAGCTGCCCAGGCCCGGTCATGGCGTGGCGCATTCGGCGCAGAACCTCGCAGACGGCAGGTAGTGATCGTCACCTCCGTCGCTCTCCCGATCTTCCTGGCGGCATGGTCCGCGATCAGCTTCGACGTCAGCAATCGACCCGTCCCCGCATATGAGCTCATGTTGATCCTGTCCCTGGCGGGTGCCGCAGCACCCGTGCTGCGATGGGTGGACACGCGGCGCACGCTCTTGGCTCTGGGGCAGGAACTCGCGGAGAAGTCCCGCAGCCTGGTGCAGCAGTCTTCACGAATGCTGCCGCGCCCGAGGCCGCCGAGGGTTCGGCCTCCCACCGTCCCGCGGCATACGGCGCGGCGGCGCGTGCGGTCCATGTGAAGGGGCCTTGTTGGTAGGCGCCTCTCCCGAGCGGCTCAATCCGCGCCCGCCTCCGAGTGTGACGCGGCAGATCGCCGTGTGAGCCGCCCGCGGAACCCCGAGCGCCGGCTGCACTCTCCGTAGGCTGTGCGTTTGATCAGCCGTCGGCTGCTTGGGCTTTGCGGGTTCCCCAGAAGACCCGAATGGTGCCGTTGCTCGGGGTCACCGTGACGGAGCTGGTGGAAGCCCGGGCGGTCTTTGTTCGGCGAGTGGGACCAGATGCGGCGCCGGTGCAGGGTGCTTCGGACGTCGCCGAGCAGCGTTTCGGTGCTCGCGTTCACGGACTGCTCCTTGCATGGTGCGGATGTCAGAACAGTTCTTCTTGGCCGTCGGCATCGCACGGCTGTTCCCGGCGCGCTGGGCGTGGGCTGGAGTCGGGGACCGGGTCGCCGAAGAGAGCTGCGGTGCCGAACCGGTCAGGTGCGGCGGCAATCCGTGCGGGGCCTGCAGGCACAGGCAGCTGGTTGGGGGCCGCTTCGTCGAAGTCGGCGCGCCCCATATCCGTCCAGTCCGTGCCGGTGCTCACGCGCCCGCCTCCTCGGCCGGAGCGGACATGTGCGCTGACTGCTGGGTGCCGGTGGCTTCGAGGACCGCGTCCGCCCAGTCCCGGGCCAGAGCGGTCCCGGCCCGGCCCGCGGCCTCTCCGGGGGTGAGGCCGTCCTCGAGGGCCTTCAAATACCGGCCTGCGGTGACCTCCAGAGCGTTCGAGGACGTGAAGCTCTGCATGAGGCGGTCGATGTCCGTGCCGTGCATGTGGTTGAGAGCCTTGGCGGCGAACGCGACGATCATGCCGATGTCCTCGCCGAGCTGCTCGGCCTGGGCGGGCGTGAGGGGTGCGCTGTAGCGCATGACGAACCTGACTCCTGTGCAGTCGTGGGATCTCGGAAAGAGGGCGGCGCGGCGATCGTGGCCGCGCCAGCCGGGTGCGCGCTCTTGTGCCCACACCCCCGGGGCTTGTACCGGTCAGGCTGCGACCGGCTCGCGCGCGGCGTCGCCCGCCTCCTCGGCGTTGTTCTCTGCCTCGGCCTCCGGATTGACCGTGACCAGCTGACGGGCCTCGGCGTGCGCCTTGGCCTGCTTGAGCTGGAACCGTGCCTTGGTCAGCGACTCGGCGACCCGGTCGAGTTGCTCCAGGCGCGCACCGACCTGCGTTTCGAGGGTCTCGGCGAGCTTCAACGGCTCGGTGCGGCCGATCTCGTCGAGCAGAACACGCACCTGCTCGATCTTGTCGAGCGTCGTACGGGTCTTCTTCTGCGCGGCAGCGCGCTCGGTGCGCTGCTCCTCGCTCATCTCCTCGACGACCATGAGGACGGCCTGGTCCTGCTGCTGCTTCATCGCGAAGGCGAAGTGCACGATCTCGTTGTCGGAGGCGAACTCGCCCCGCACGAACTTGCTGAGCACCGAGCCCTGGTTGGCGAGGTTGAGGGCGGCGATCTGCACGGCGGCCTGCGTGCCGATCTTCCCGTCCTGTACGAGCTCCTGGACCTCTATGCGCAGGTCCAGCAGGGTCAGGCGCAGCTTCACGTAGGTGGTGGTCTTGGCGAAGTCGGCGGCCACGGACTCGATGGTCGCGCCCTCCTCCTCGTCGAGGATCCGCTGGTAGCCGTGGGCCTCCTCGAACGGAGTCATGTCCTCGCGGGTGACGTTCTCGCTCATGGACCGCTTGAACCGCTGGAGTTCGTTCTTCTCCGAGGTGATCGTGACGCGGATCTTGGTCCGGCCGAGGATCTGGTGCGCGCGCCAGCGGCGCTCTCCCGCGACGATCTCGTAGCCGCCCTGCTCGTTGTCGGGGCGGACCTCGATGGCCTGCATGAGGCCGTACGTCTCGACCGACTTGGCAAGCTCGTTCAGCGCGTCCTGGTCGAAGTACTCGCGCGGCTGGCGCGGGTTGCGGTGGACCTGGCTCATCTTTATGACGCGCTGCATGTCGGGCTCCAAGTGGTGCTGGTGAGGTTTCTTTCCCCCTCACCTCTTGAGTTAATTCTACTATGACTGGAGGGGGTGTCCATTCCCGGAATTCCCCGCCCACGTGACCTCGGCCACGCCCTCGCGAGGGTGTTGACGTGCGGAAATGCCGGTGGGCGCCGAGATGTTCTCGGCGCCCACCGGCATCACCCGCCTACTGGCTGTCCGCTCGCCTGCGCCACGCCCGCACCCGGGAAGGTGCACTCGCCTCCGGGGTGGAGAAGCAGCCGCTGCGAATCGGGCATAAGTAACACACCTGCACCGCCTCGCGGGAGCCCTCCGGTACCTGAACCTCCGCGCCCTGCGACCGCGTTACGCATCGTGCCGCCGACCATGCCACCGGCCCCGTCTGCACACAGGGTCCGCTCCCACTCCCGGCCAGCACCGTCATCCGGCCCGCATCACGCCCCCGGTCCGCGGCCACGCGGGCCGGCTCCCGGGCCAGTGTCAGGATGCGCTCAGCGTCGATCACTCCCGCCCCCTCGCCCCGGCAGAACATGGATCGGCCGCCGCTCGTCATCCGCGGTACGGCTGGCTGCGCTTGCTGCGCCACCGCCTTCCCCCGCAGCCCCGAGGGGGCTGCCGCAGCATCCGATCACTGCTTTAGTGCCCCATTCCCGCACCGCCGTCTACCGGTATGACCGCGCCCGTCACGTAGGAGCCGTCCTCGATGAGGAAGCGCACCGCGCGCGCAATCTCCTGCGGCTGCCCCAGGCGGCCGAGTGGGATCTGCCCGAGCAGGCCCTTGATGCGCTCCTCGGGAAGAGCGGCAACCATGTCCGTCGCGGTCAGCCCCGGAGCGACGACGTTGGCTGTGATGCTCCGAGAGCCGTATTCACGGGCAATGGACCGGGTGAGCCCGATCAATCCCGCCTTGGATGCCGCGTAGTTGGTCTGCCCCGCCTCGCCGTACATCGCGGTGGCCGACGAAATGAACACCATGCGGCCGCTCTTGGCGCGCAGCATGCCCGGAAGGGCACGCTTGGCCACCCGGTAGGCAGCGGTCAGGTTCGCGTCCAGGACCGCGGTGAAGTCGCCCTCGCTCATGCGGGCCAGGAGCCCGTCTCGGGTGATGCCCGCGTTGGAGACGAGAGCGGTGATGGGGCCGTGCTCCGCCTCGGCCTGCTTGAAGGCGGCATCGACCTGCCCGGCATCCGTCACGTCGCAGCGAACCGCGAGGAAGCGTCCACCGCAGTGCTCTTGGCCCGGCTGGTAGGAGCCTGCGGGCGGTTCCCCGGAGCGATAGGTGACAGCCACGCTGAAGCCGGCCTCGGCAAGCTCCTGGGCTATGGCGTAACCGATGCCTCGGTTGCCGCCGGTGATGAAAACGCTCATGCCTGGACACCTCTCGGATCGTTGATGATGCGGCGCCCGCTCGCGGCGGCCTGACGAGGTGGGGAGGCGCTGCGGGGCGGACTGCTGCCGAAAGGAGGTGACCTTGGGCAGCGGTGCCACACCTTGCCCCGTTTCGGTGCTGTTAGGCCGGTTGTGAGGGTGTCGGTAGCCGCAGTACCGGCACTGCGAGTGCGGGTTACGGCCCGTTCCGTGCGTGGCTATGCCCAAAAAGATCCGTATTTTAGCGGTGTGACGGGTACTCACCAACAAGGCAGGTAAAGGTATAAGCTGCGTTAGGATCTCCTGATACTTTTGCTTTTCTTTACTCAGGGGAGTCTTGCCTTTCATGTGCAACCTGCCGCCGATCACCCGGATGCTCAAGACCTGGCGCGAAGAACGCGACCCGCACGCCGTGCCCGGATTCACTGCCCGCTACGGCTCCCGCCAACGCAAGGGCCTCACGCAAAGAGACCTGGCAGAGCTGACCGGCGTGACCGAAGGCTGGTACGGCAGGCTGGAGCGCGGCGTACTCGACCAAGTCAGTGACGAGTTCCTGGAGCGGATCATTCGCGTCCTCGGCCTGGACAGCGCGCAACGCGCGCACCTGTGGCTGGAGGCCAACGGCGGCGAGCCACCGCCGCTCCCGCACGCGGACGCAAGCACCATCGACCCCGTGGGGGCGGCCATCGTTCACAGCCTGACGTATCCCGCCTACACCTTCGACCACTGCTGGGACGTACGTGTCTTCAACCAGGCCGCAGCCCGCGACTACCCCTGGATGCTGCACGGCATCAACGTCATGATCTGGGCTCTGTGTTACCGGGAGGCCCGGCTCCAGCTCATCGACTGGGAGGAGGTCTGGGCCAAGCCCATGGCCTCACAGCTGCGCCTGGCTCACAAAGCGAATCCGGACGACGCGCGCCTCAACGAGGTCTGCGATCACATCAGGCAGGCCGATCCGGTCGCCCGCAGAATCCTCGACGACGACGTCACCACGGTCGCCCACCCTGATGGAGACAGGCGGCGCCTCTACCTGCCGCACCAGCACGAGGAGACCGAGGTCGAGTTCGTGGCCCTGGCCCGCCTGCGCGACAACACCCGCCTCATGATCGTCGCACCGGGCGACATCGTTTAGACGCAATGCCGTGACTGTGTTGGTGATCTTGAGCGGTCAGGTGCTGGCGAATCCGGCTGTGTTGCAGAGAGCTCGGAAGTGGGGTGCCCGGCGGTCTGATGGGGTGGTGTCGTACCAGTCGGCGAGACGGCTGAGGTTGCAGGCCATGGCGGTCAGGACGTGCTGCACGTGAGTGAGGGTCAGACCTCGATAGCGGCTTCTGCGCAGGCCGTGAGCTCGTACGTTCTGCGAGAGGGTGGCCTCGATGCTGGCGCGGATCGCGTATCGACGCTGCCACTGTTCGGTCTGCTGGTCGAGCCGGTTGCGCATCTGGATCTCGTGCAGTGCCCGCGGCAGGACTGCGACGGAGCGGGGGCGAGTGGCCGAGGAGGTGCACCGGGCACGGTCTGGGCAGGGCCGGCAGTCGCTCTCGGCGAAGCGGGCCTGAAGGTAGGTATGGCCGAAGATATTCAGCTTGGTCCAGGACGCACTCGTCGCGCCGCGCGGGCAGATGGCCTGCTCGTTGTCCCAGTCGATGGTGAAGGCGGCCTTGTCGAAGCCCGAGCCTGCTTTGGCCTGGCGGCTGTTGTCGGCGAGGATCGGGCCGAGCAGCGTGATGCCGTGGACGCGCTGGGCCCGCTCGACGTGGGCGGGAGTGAGGTAGGCGGTGTCCACGACGTGCTCGGCCGGAGCGAGGCTGCGGGTGGCGAGGTCGTCGTGGATCTTCGCGGTCAGCTGCCCGTCCTGGACGGGAGCCATGGTGGTGGCCACATGCGTCACCAGGTGCGGCAGGTCCTGATCACATGACTCGGTGAAATGAACCCGGTATCCGCTCCACTCAACATCGCGTTTGACGCAGTAGTGCGCGTCCGTGGCATAGGGGGAGTCGAACCGCAGCGAGGCCGGCGGCAGAGCAGTGCCCTCCCGCCAGCGCAGTTGCCCCTCGTGATCCCAGTAGTACTGGTGGATCCAGACCTGTCGCAGGGTCTCCACTTGTCGCAATATCCGCAGACGGGATGGGGCGTCGGACGCCCAGGCGGCGGTGAGAAGTTTCTGCCCGTCCCGGCCGAACTCTTCGGCACGTTCGCGCACCGCTACCTTGCCGCCCGCAACTTTCCCGATCTCGACCTTCGGCCGTACCGCTTGGCCCCCGCGGGCTCGGTCAGCGGCAGCAACCAGTTGGGATCGGCCTCGGCCATCTCCTCCAGCGCAGCCCGCACGCTCTCGCCCGCCAGCTCCAGCCGGCTCAACCGCCGCACCGCCGCCAGGACATGAGTGGCATCAGCATCACCGACGTCCCCTTCGGACACGCCGCCCACGCCGTCCGGACCGTCATCGGGGGAATGCGCTGGAAACGTGCCGGACGCATCGACACCGTCCACCGCCTCAAAACCGAGGCCGCCCCGCCACAGACCAGCCAACCACCACCAGCGACCGCCGTCACCACCCCGACAAGATCACCAACAGCGTCACGGCATTGCGCCTAAGGGCGTCCTACTAGGACTGCTGGCGGGCCAACCGTTGGGCAGCGCGCCTGCGCTGTGGCTGGAGCGGATCGCTGATCGCCCCGGCGCCTTGGCCCGGCGTTTGCGCCCACCCACGAAACTTGGCTGCTACCTGAGGCAATCGGGCATCACCCGGGCCGACATCAATGTAGAACAGTGCCTCGTCGGGGTGCCTATCATCGCCGCCCCAGCGCACCGTGCCGCCGCAGTCGGCGAGGATGTCCCGGACCACGACCAGGTCCTGCGGAAAATGCCCACCCCGGCTGCCCGACGGGTAGAAGCCGGGCCGGATTTGAACCCCGGTTCCTGAGGCCTGGTTGGACTCCGCCAGGTTCTTGCGCATCTGGTCCGGGCTGCGCCAGCCGACGACGTCACCACGTCTGAGTTCGTCGATCTCGTAGTGAAAGCGGCGGACGATGTGCACGAGGACGATTGCTACGTCACCGATGCGCATGGTCACATCATCGAGGGGGGTGCCGGGTATGGGTCGGGTCCAGATGGTGCCGCCGTCGTTCGTGACCTTTTCCATGTCCCATCCATTCTTGGACGGCTTACCGGTGAACACCCGATCGTGTTCGGCTTTGTGGCGGCGCATAGCAGCCCCGATGTCGATGGGGTCAGGCGCGGGAGCGGCGAAGGCTTGGGGCGATAGGACTGCGCTTCCGGTGACGGTGGCCAGGGTGGTGCCGCCGACGATGGCTGCTGCCTGCTGTAAGGCAGCACGACGCGATATCTGATCAGGCATGTTGGCGACTTTCTGTCAGTACCGAGGGATATCGGCATACAGGGATGGGTCGATGGTGAAGACGACTGCCGGCGCGATCAGCGCGACGAAGGCGATGAGGGCGTACGAGGGCCGGTAGACGTTGATCGCCCGAGTTACCAAGTAGTTGATGAAGCCGCACATCAGGAGGTACGGGGTGGTGAGGAGGACCAGCGCCGCGATGATCGGCCCTATGCCGTCATCCGTGTCCGTCGGGGATGGCGCGGGTGCCCACCCATATCCGGGGAACACCCAGACTTCGAGCAAGCGCCAGGGCACATCCACGATGCTGTTGCCGATATAGCCGAGGAGTAAGTTGGCGGCCGCGGGCAGCGCGATGGTGACTGTGACACGGGCCCAGTTGGCGCCGAGCCTGACCAGATAGGTGTCCTCGTTGCGTCCCATACCAGTCAGAGGCTATCGCCCCGGGAGATGGCGTTGTACCTCTCGAACGTTCCGTACACCTTGAGCCTCTTCGCTGCCTCGGTCTCGGCGTTTGCGTTGTCGCCCTGGTAGTACTTGAGCAGGTCGAACAGTTCTTCAGGTGTGGTGGTCAGACTCGGGCGCGGGACACCGTACTTGACGGCATGATAACGGTGCACGTAGGGCACCTGGCGGATGTTGAACTCCGGTTCCCCGTTTAGCTTCTGCCATATCGTCCACACGTCGTCGTCGCTATTGGGGTCCCGGGTCGAACCGCCAAGGATCCCGTCCGTGATCGCCTGGTTGCGGGCGCTGATGGCGGTGACGGCGAAGATCTGGCCTGGGCCGGTGCTGGCGTCCCGCTTGATGAACGCGTCCGCCACGGGAGGAACTGTCTGTACGCCTGAGTGGTAGACGCGGACGCCGAGGTCACCCAGGTAGTCGAGTGATGTGTCGTAGTGGCGGGTTTCCCAGAACACCGGAACCTGGATCAGGGACTTGCGGATCTTCAGCGTCCGCGCCATCCCCGTGATCAGGGCGTCGTTGTGCAGCACGAGGTCGAGGCTTTGCTTCGTCGACCATTTGGTGTTCGCCGACGTTTCCCCGATCGGTGGGTCGAGGCTCTGCAGCGTCTGACGGATTTCGGTCAGGAGCGCCCCGTGTGCTTCCGTCGGAAGGTCGGTGTCGAGGTGTGTCCCGGAGGGGATCGGGTCAAAGCTGTTCTCTCCGGTATCGCGCCCGGAAGCGATGTTGTGGTCGATTTCGATCGCACCGTCACCGGAGCCGATGGTGCGGGTAACTATCTGGTCGTAGGCCCAGTTGGTGGGCATGGGGTAGCCGAGATTGCCGGAATATCCCGACGACATGTCGGACACGAAGCTGGCTCCCGTATACCCGGCAGCTGCGACGCGGGCGCACACGTTGCGGGTCCCGTATACGCCGACGCGATACGGGTCATCGAGGTTGGTGATCTCGTGGGCGATGGCCCGGAAGTATGGGATGACGTTCGAGGTGACCTCGCCGTCCATGGTGTCGTAATCAACGGCAAAGAAGATCCGCGCACCGCGCTTGAACCCGTGCTTCGATGCCTGGGTCACAGCCAGCCTGGCGTCGGCGACGCCCTGGCCGTCGTTGAAGTAACTCGCAGAATCTGCAAAGGTCTGGAAGATGGGGAAGCAGCGTAAGCCGTGGTCAGCGATGGTCTTCAGCTCGCCCGGCTGGATCTCCTTGTGCTTGAGGTCCCCGCTCGGGGTCGGGTCCGGGTTGTACAGATAGCGCCCCACGTACTCGATGCCTGCTGCCTTCAGCGTCTCGGCTCGTGCCGGGGTCACCTTCGTGACGCCGTCGCAGGCTGCACCCCTGCGATCCTGATCACCATAGGAGACCAGCAGTGAGGCCCAGGTCTGGAAGTCGCCAAGTCCGGTGACTGGCAGTTTCACGAACTTCTGGAAATCACGTACAGAGTCGGCCAGGCTGGCGGTGAAGGTTCCGTCGAAGCCCACCCCGCTGCGCTGATTGAATACCATGGAAGCGGAGAACAGAAGGACCCAGGTTCCCCTGGAGCTGATGGACAGGGTGTGGTTCTTGAGGCCGGCCTGAGTGCCGGGGCCGAAATTCCCGTTGGCCACGTCGTCGGACATGCCGATCTCATACTGCACCGCGTACATCGTGGACTTGGCCACATCCCGTGAGTAGTGGCCGTCACAAGGGATGATGTAGAAGTTCCGGCGGTGTACGTAGCGCCCGTTGAGCCACTGCTGAATCTCTCGGATGGTGTCGGACCCGCCGTCGACGGCGACGTAAGCGTCCATGTTCAACAGGCCCTTGAAAACCTTCGGCACCAGGTCGGAGCCGGGGTAGACGGTATCGACCCCCATGTTTGCCTTCAGTCTGCTGACCGAGGAGGCAACGCGATCGCTGTACTTGCCGTCAATGCCGCCGCCGTCGTAGCCCTTGGCGTACAGCGCGGCCTGGACGAGCCGTATGAAGTCTGCAGACGGCGCAGTGGATGCGTTGATCTTCGGATGCTTTGACTGGAGGGTAGAAAGGGTGGTGGCACCGAAGGCATCAGACAGGGGCGCAATGCCTAGCTCCCACTGCAGCGCACGGGTGAGGGCATACATGAGGGGCCACGCAGTCCGCCCGTTCTCTTCAACCTGCCTTCCGATCCTGCCGCCGTAGACGGAGTTCACGAACTTCTGGGCTTTGAGGACCATTTCATCCATCGGAGGAGTCTTCTCCTTCAAGGTCGTGTGGGTGGCGGCAGGCAGATTGCCAGGCCGCGCAGCTTTTCCCTCTGGTGCCGGGGCATCAACTGCGGAAACATGCAGCGGAACACGCCATCGTTGGTGCAGGGCGAGAAGACGCTCCTGTCCGCTCCAGCCGGAGCGGACAGTGTGTGGATAGCGGCGGACCTTTCGTCTGTGCTGCTTCCGTGGCGAGTAGAGATGGATCCAGTGGTCATGCCCCTGCAGGTTGGCCTGACCCCAGCCTGACGCCACGAAGTCCACCTTGGTTTCCCGGACTGAGCGAAATCTCCAATCGGACATGAGCAGGGCGGGAAACTCGAATGTGCTTCGTTTGATGAGACGGATGCGTCGTCGATCCCAGCGCCGCCGGGTCGAACCCAAGGGCTTGTCCCGCAAACCCCTGCTCAGGGGATCCGGGTCCCCTGAGCAGGCGATTTGCGGGACAAGCGTTAGCCGACAGGTGGTGTCGGCTACTCACCCGCCCAGTCAATCGTTCCGGCTATCGCCCGCCCGCGGCACCGCACTTGAGACCTACAGGCGGGTGGGTGGGTGAGCGCAGCTTCACCTAGCTTCACGGCTTCAAACGCCTACGCATCCGCTGGGAGCGGCGAACCGATAGGCACGAAGCGTTCCTCCGCCTTTGGGTTGTCCCGGTGCCGCTGCCCAGAGGACAACCCTTAGAACTGTTGCAGAACGGCGAACTTACTCAGATCCGGTCACCTGAGGCAAGGTCAACTGCTCTATTGCGCTCCCATTTCCACTGGCCTGGGAGACGCTGTGAAACGGTCACCGGGGATCATTTCGCCGTGCTGCGCCAGGTTTTAGTTGCGGCGGACATCGAAGATGTCGGTCTTGTCGTTCCAGTTGCCACCGTTGGGATATCCCAGACTTGACAGGCGGGAGACGTGAGCCGGAGCGTCAAGCTGCCTGACTCGGTCGTTGACCGGCCACGATCGCTTGTCGATGATCCTGGCGTCACCGTAGTTAATGTGCCATCGGTTGACCCAGTAGTAGACCGAGCTCAGTTTGTCGCGGCAGCCGTAGTCGGCGAGGTTCTTCCCACCGTCGGCGGAGAATCGGAGAATCCTGCCTTTGTACTTGGCGTCCATATAGAGGCACCAGTAGTCGGCGACGCACCGGCTGGGGCGTGCCGCTGAGGCGTCGTCACTGTTGCCTTCGATGGTCGCTTTGCGTGTCTCGGCGGGCAGTTCGGGATCGGTCAGTACCTCTTCATCCGAGTCGTAGCAGTGGACCTCTCCGTTGGGCATCTCGGTGCAGCTGGTAGCGCCCTCCCATGATTCGGCGAGGTTGATCTTCCGGCCGTTGTACTCGGCGATCACCGGGTCCACCGGAATTTCTACCGGCGGCTCCTCCTCGGGCGTCTCAGTCGGGGCGGTGGCAGAGGGTTCTGGGGTGGGCTCGTCGGCGTGGACGGCAGGGCTGCCGGCGAACAGAAAGGCGCCGACGGTAGCGGTGGCGAGGACCATGGCGGTCAGGGGTCTGCGGATCACGGGTTTTTCTCCGGTGTCGTGTCGTAGGTGTGCAGCCGGGTTCCGTCCGGGCCGTACACATTGAGTACGTAGCCTTGGTCGAAATGGACGCCTTCCCCAGCCAGGAAGGACGCCAAGTCGGTGGCGAAGTCGTCGAACTGCGCGTAGCCGCTCTTCTTCTGGGTCCATACGGTGAGGATCGGGAGACCGCTCTTGTTCTTCGTCTGGCGAATGCCGACTACGTCACGGCCCCCACCGGCCGCGTGGTAACGCTTGGCGAGATCAGTGGCCTGCGGGGAGGGTGACTCGCTGATGGTCGGGGGACCGGACGGACCCGTGCTGTCCTTGTGCGGGCCTGCGTCGTCTGTACAGCCTGCGGTGAGGAGGGCTACGGCGAGGAGAAGTGCGGGGAGGAGTCGTTTCATCGTGTCAGTGTCGCGGCCCTGCGACGCCGGGACGGCAGCGAGGGGTCGACGATGACCCCGGCACCCTCGCCGGGAGTGGGGTTCCAGGTCCTGTTGATGAACTGCTGGGCAGGTTTGACCATCTCGTCCGCAATGGGTCCTCCTCAATCGTCGGTTGGTCAAAAGGGGAGCCCCGCAGCCCCGTATGGGGGGATGGCCACAGCGGCTGGGGAAGGGTCAGTGGACGAGCGAAGAGCCAGTCAGCTGCCACGTGGTTGGGCCCTTGCTATCGCCTTCGTTGTCATAGGTGACAGTGGTGTCCGATTACCACCAAGCGGCTGGATCGAAGCGAGTGGCTGGTGCCTGGCAGGTGAGGCCGGTGGCACTGGCCCGGTCCTTGTTGAACTGTTCAGTGCAGTCATACGTCTTCGACGCGACCACGGTGTCCGTACTCGTCGCGGTGGTGCGCATCTCGGCGCGCGTGGTGACCTTGAAGCTGGCGAAACGCTCGGACTTGTCCACTACCTGGTCGACCAAGATCTGCCAGTGCACCGTGGCGGGGGCCTGAAACTCGATGCCGTTGACTGCTCCGCCGCACACGTCGACGGCGACGAGCGTGTCCGGCTTTGCGCCGGGCAGTTCCCGTTCACGAAAGTTGGTGTCGGTCGAGGTGCACAACTCGCCAGCTGCGCCCAGAGCTTGCGCCGGAATGGCGGTGGCATATGAGGCCAGCAGCCAGTGCCGCCGAGGTTGCGAGGGCAGCGAAGACCCTGCATGCAGGGGGCGTTGTGCGAGCAGACGTGCTCACGTAGGGCATCCCTTTCTGGGTGTGAGAGTGAGCTACGCCGTCGGCTCGGATTCGTTGCAGCAGCGGCGCCCTATGGGGCTGCGCGCCAGGGCCTGGCAAATACCAAGGTCCACGCACAGAGTTCGGCCAACATCGCTACGGCCCATGTCTCCCCACGCAGGGCTTCAGGGGCGATACAGCGAGACGCGTTGCCGCGCGAACATGCATTCAGGCTGAGTGTGCTGCATCAGTAATCCCCCCTGGCCGCTCCGTGAGTACGCATGACGCCGGATTGGTCTGGACCGGCGAGCGCGATAGTTACCGTAGGCACACCAGGCACAGGCCGTACACCGTCGGGCAAACGCTTGGCTGAAAGCCCAGGCCGAGGCGGAGGAACCGGACGGTGCCACAGATAGAGCGAGAGACCTGCAACTTTCCTGTGACCAAAGCGTGAAAGCGGACTCTGGGAAGAGCCTCTTCCGACGGGCGAAGGTCGGCTCAATTCGTATGGCCCCAACTCTCCGCGGATGTGACCTGGACGTACACCCTCTAGGGGGACCGGGAGAGACAGGCGGCTCCCCGCTGACGGAAAGGTGGCCTCCGGCATTGAGCGCGAGCAGGCCATCGAATCGGTCGCGGGGGCGATCCGGGCCCCGGGTTCTAAAGCGCGTTTAGGCGCGTTGTCCCATGACATCGGGCCTTGGATTGGCCCTCCGCCTGGGAGACGCCAACCACTCATGGTGATGTCGGCCGGGGACGAGCGATGCCCCGACGGCCGCGGAGACCGAGGCCGGTCGCCTGCCCGTGAGGAGCGCACCGACAATGCGCGGGTGGCTTCAACTCACCGAGAATGAAGGGAGTTGCGGTGCAGCCACAGGAGTGCACCCCTTGCCGTTAGGGGCGCTGAGCGACTAGCCAGGGGGAAGTCTGCCTGGTCCTCGGTGCACTCAGGCTTGAGCGCGGCCCGCCTTCCCTGGGCGGCGGGCCGCGCTGAAGGCCGTCTCGCAGAGGAGCTGCGTGGATAGCCCGCTGTTGTTCACGCCGCCAGCTGTCGCCAGTCGATCAGAACCCGCTTCTCCGGAGCCTGACTGCCCTCGACCCGTCCGACCCGCACATGCTCGACCTCCAGCAGCACCAGCCCGCGCTTAGACGCGAACGGGGCCGTACGCCACCAGGCCACCAGGTCGTGCACGTCACCGATCGGCAGATCGGTCATCTGCTCCAGGTACTTCAACCGGAGCTTGGAGAGCCGCAAATCTTCCTGGCTCGCCTTCTGCGCGGCGACGAACGCGGCCTTCACCATGAGGCCCCGCCCGTACAGATCGCCGATCCCGGCGAACCGTTCGTCAGCCCCCGAAATGTGCTCCTTGAGACGAGTGATCTCCGCCTCGATGTCACACTCCAACTTCTCAAGCCGCTCACGCGCCCCCGGCTTCAGCAGCTCGGCCAGGACGTGCTCGGCCACGAAGTCTTCGAGCTTCTCGGCGTTGATGCGGGTCTTGCCGCAGCCGTCACACTTGTAGGACGGCGGAGCCTCGGAGTGGACGCGGCTGCCGATCATGCCCGCCGTGCACTCGTCACACACGGCGCACCCGCCAGTCATCAGATACTCGTGGGCGTCACGCGGCTTGCCGCGCTTCTCACTGCGTTCCGTGAACAGCTCTTGCAGGCGCAGGAAAACGTCCGGTTCCAGGACCCGCTCGTCCCAGCCGTCGATCGGCTCACTGTTCTCGTCCAGGCCCGCGAGCCGCGGATTGGTCAGAAGCCGGTGCAAGACCTCGCGGCGAAACTCGTTGCCGCGTGGAGTCAGCATCCCCTTGCTGGTCAGCCAACGGGTCGCCTCGGCTTCCGGGGTGCCACCGAACAGCAGCGTGACGGCCTCCCGCAGCAACGGCGCCTCCTGCTGATGCACCACCCCTGCGCGCACGTAGCCCGACAACCGTCCCACGCAGCTGACTCCGATCAATCATTCGCACCTGCGACCGCTCCGCGTGACATCACGTTAGGGGCCGCTTAGACCTGGCATAGGCCAATGTATATGGGTGGCCAGGTTGAGCAGGCATACGTGACCGGCTGGCTGATCAGCAGTAGCGCGATACATGCAGGCCAGGCCCCATCAGTCACCGCCGCGTGTGTCACGGCTCACAGCAACCTGTACGGGGCGTGGTCGTCTTCAGCAATTACGCAACCGTCGAATTGAGTACGAAAAAGGGCCCGGACGTCCACAAGGCGGGAAAGATCCGGGCTGCATAGGTGGCTACACATCCGAAGTGATCCCCAGGGCCTTCCACAGGCTCGCCGTCGACACCTTCTGCGTCTGCCCCAACGGAATTGTCTGCGCCGGGAACGCACCATCCTTGATCAACTCGTACGCCTTGTCCGAACCGATCCCAAGCGCCCGGGCCGCCGTCACCACGCTCACCGCAGCCGGCAGGGACCTCACTTCCTCCACCGACATCCCGCCACGACGCCCCTCAGAACGAGCACGCTGCACGGCAATCACAGATGAGGACAAAGGTGGTCACATCCCTCTTCCCCGCG
The DNA here is from genome assembly GCF_053607685.1 of Streptomyces sp. NPDC055099. Classification (NCBI taxonomy): domain Bacteria; kingdom Bacillati; phylum Actinomycetota; class Actinomycetes; order Kitasatosporales; family Streptomycetaceae; genus Streptomyces; species Streptomyces sp. NPDC055099. Next base: position 232,419 of record NZ_JBSGUA010000006.1, read on the forward strand.
CCACCTGGCAGGAAGCATACGGCGCCCAAGGAAGCGTCCCCTTCGCTACAGCATGATCAGGACACGTAAGGAACAACCCGGCACATTCAGGGGGCCCCACGTGTTCGACGGCAGCACCTACAAGCGATGCAAGTGCACCCAACCCAAACTCGATGACGACGGCCAACACATCGTCGACGCGAACGGCAAACCCTTGGTGCGGGAACTCGGCTCCGCCTGCCCCCTGTTGAAGAAACGCGATCACGGCACCTGGTACTACTACGTCAAACTCCCCGACGGCCCCGGCGGCAAGCGCCGCCGCCCCCGGAAAGGCGGCTTCCTCACCCAGACGCAAGCCAAAGAGGAGGCGCAAAAGCTGTGGGATCAGGCTCAAGGCGGCATCGACGTCGACACCAAAGAGACCGTCGCGGAGTACCTCGACCGCTGGCACACCAAGCGCGTCGACCTCAAACGCAAGACCCGCGGCGACTACCGCGACTTCATCGACCGCATCTTCAAACCCGCCCTCGGCCACCTCGCCATACGCGACCTCCGCGACCGCCACATCCAGGAGATGTTTCAGCAGATATGGGCCTTCAACGACATCAAGAAGGCCAACCGGGAAGCGGCCGAGCTGTCCAAACTCGAATACGAGGCAGCCCACCACGCATGGAGACAAGCCACCACCCCACGACCGCCAGAACTCCGACAAGCATGGCGCCAGGCCCACGCAGCCCTCAAAGAAGCCCGCACCAAGCCCCGCCAGGACACCGGCCCCGCCTCACAGAAGAAGTACCTCGACTGCCTCGCCGCCGCACTCAGTGACGCCGCCACCGAAAAACTGATCACCCACAACTGGGCCAAGCTCGTCGTCATCCCCAAATACGAGCGCCCCCAACCGCTTGTATGGACCGACGAGCGCGTAGCCCGCTGGCGCGAAACCGGCGAGAAGCCCGGCCCCGTCATGGTCTGGACCCCTGAACAGACCGGCCAATTCCTCGACGCAGCCGTCAACCACCCCATGTACATCATGTGGCACCTCATGGTGTACCGGGCGCCGCGTCGAGGCGAGGCAACAGGCCTGCGCTGGACCGAACTCGACATGGCCAAAGGCGTCGCCTACGTCTCCGGGCAACTCGTCACAGACTCCTCCTACAACGTGTGGCAGGACACCCCCAAGAGCCGCAGCGGCCGCCGCGCCATCGCCCTCGACTACGCCACCTTGGCCCTGCTCACCGCCTGGCGCGACGTACAGAAAGCCCAGCGTGTCGAATGGGAGGAGTACCACCGCAACGACCCCAGGACATACGGACCATACGTCGACTCCGGCTACGTCTTCACCCGACCCGACGGCCGCCCACACCACCCCACGAACGTCTCCCAAGCCTTTAACAGGTTCATTCAGCGCATCGGCCTACCACCGGTCCGCCTGCACGACCTGCGCCACTGCGCCGCATCACTCAGCCTGGCCGCCGGCCTGTCGATGAAGGCGATCCAGGCCCTGCTCGGCCACAGCAGCTACCAGCTCACCGCCGATACCTACACCAGCCTCCTGCCCCAGTTCGAGCACGCCGCCGCCAACGCACCCGTTGACCTAGTACCGCGCAGCAACGGCGTCGAGAAGCCCACCGACCCACAACCCCCTGCAGCCGAGCCGCACTTCACGAGCCCTCCTGCCTCAGCCCCTGAGGACGAGGAGGTGCAGCAAGACGCACCTCCCGCTGCCGCAGCAGAGACAACAGAGGACCGACATCTGCGCGTGGTGCGCGCTGCCCCTCGGGATGAGACGCCCGACGCCGCTTGATCGCGTTGTCCCCCGCTCGTCCCCCGCCAATGAAGAATGCCCCTCGGAGATCACTCCGAGGGGCTCTTCATGCGGTGTTTCCCCTGGTCAGAGCAGGCTAATCACAGCACAAGAATCTGCGACACGCTCTTCATCGACGAGGGCTTCGGCAGCCTCGACGACCAGACGCTCGACGAGGTGCTCGACGTCCTGGACTCCCTGCGCGAGCGGGACCGCAGCGTCGGCATCGTGAGCCATGTCGCGGACCTGCGGCGCCGCGTCCACGCGCAGCTCGAAGTGGAGAAGGGGCGCGCGGGGTCGGTCGTGCGGCAGCGCGGCGGGGTGTGAGGGGTCCGGGCGGGCGGCTCAGCGGCCCAGCGGGCGCCTGGGCAGGGGAGAGGAGTAGACGATGCTGGTGGTCACCGAACCCAGCGCGCCGATCTTTCCCGCGACTTCCTCCAGGTGACCCATCGAGCGCGCCGCGACCTTGATCACGAAGCAGTCGTCACCGGTGACGTGGTGCGCCTCCAGGATCTCGGGGGTCACCTCGACCAGGTCGTGGAACGGCTTGTAATGGCCGTTGGGGTAGCGCAGGCGCACGAACGCCAGGATGGGCAGGCCAAGACGCTCCGGGTCGACCACGGCCGCGTACCCCTGGATCACGCCCGCTTCCTCCAGGCGGCGGACCCGTTCGGTGACGGCGCTCGGGGACATGGCGACGGCACGGGCCAGCTCGGCGTAGCTGGCGCGGCCCTCGCGCTGGAGGACATCGAGGATGCGCCAGTCGGTGGCGTCCGTGGAATAACCGGTCATACCTGAGAGGTAACAGGGGAATCCCCGGCCGATCAAGAGGTACGCCGGTGATCGTCCCTTCTGGGCCGGAGGCTTCCGCCGTAGATTTCTGGCCATGAGCACAGCGACGAACACCGCGACGACGACCGCCACGAGCACCCCGACCGCGGCGGATGCCGCCCCAAACGCCGTCCTGCGGGTGCCTCCCGCATCCCCCGCGTCGGCTGCCGCCTACTTCGGCGCGAGCCTCGCCTTCCATGCCGACGTGTCCGACGTCGCCTCGGCGCTGGCCGCCGACGGCGACCCCGGCTTCGTCCTGGTCGACTCCCGCTCGACGGCGTCCTGGGACCAGGGCCACATCCCCGGCGCGGTCCACCTCCCCACCGCGCTCATCCCCGAGCAGGCGGAGCAACTCCTCGACAAGTCCGTGCCGGTCGTCACCTACTGCTGGGGCCCCGGCTGCAACGGCGCGACCCGCGCCGCCCTCGCCCTCGCCCGACTCGGCTTCCAGGTCAAGGAGATGCTGGGCGGCTTCGAGTACTGGGCCCGAGAGGGCTTCGGGTACGAGACCTGGGAGGGCGACGAGCGGCGTACGCCCGACGCCCTCACGGCCCCGGTGGACGCCGAGGACTGCGGCTGCTGAGGCCGGAGCTGCTAGAGCGCGGACAACTCGTCCACCAGGTCGTCGAGCCCCAGTGACCCCTGCGACAGCGCGGCCATGTGCCACGCCTTCGCGTCGAACGCCTCGCCGTGCCGCCGCCGCGCGTTCTCGCGGCCGAGGAGCCAGGCCCGCTCGCCCAGCTTGTAGCCGATGGCCTGGCCGGGGATGGAGAGGTAGCGGGTCATCTCGCTCGCCACGTAATCCGTGGGCCGGCTGCAGTGCGCGTCGTAGAACTCCTGCGCGAGGTCGGGCGTCCAGCGTTCGCCCGGGCGGAAGGGCGAGTCCGCCGGGATCTCCAGCTCCAGGTGCATGCCGATGTCGACGATGACGCGCAGCGCCCGCATCATCTGCGCGTCCAGATAACCGAGCCTGCGCTCGGCGTCCTTGAGGAAGCCGAGCTCGTCCATCAGCCGCTCCGCGTACAGCGCCCAGCCCTCCGCGTTGGCGCTGACGATGCCGATGGTCGCCTGGTAGCGGGAGAGGTTCTCCGCGACGTGCGCCCACTGGGCGATCTGCAGGTGATGTCCGGGCACACCCTCGTGGTACCAGGTGGAGACCAGGTCGTACACGGGGAAGCGGGTCTCGCCCATCGTCGGCAGCCAGGTCCGGCCGGGGCGTGAGAAGTCCTCCGACGGTCCCGAGTAGTACGGGGCCGCGGCGCCGCCCGGCGGCGCGATGTGGGACTCCACCTTCTTCACCCGCTCGGCGAGTTCGAAGTGCGTGCCGTCCAGCGCCTCGATCGCCTCGTCCATCAACTCCTGGAGCCAGACCCGTACCTCCTCCACGCCCTCGATGTGCGTGCCGTGCTCGTCGAGGTGGGCGAGCGCCACCCACGGCGTCTCGGCGCCGGGCAGGATCTTCTCGGCCTCGGCGCGCATCTCGCCGAGCAGCCGGTGGAACTCGGACCAGCCGTACGCGTACGCCTCGTCGAGGTCCAGGTCGGTGCCGTTGAAGTAGCGGGACCAGCGGGCGTAGCGCTCGCGGCCCACCGTCTCGGGGGCGCCCTCGATCGCGGGCGCGTAGACGTCGCGCATCCAGTCGCGCAGTGCCACGACCGCAGCGGTGGCGGCGCGGGCCGCGGCGTCCAGCTCGGCCCTGAGTGACTCGGGCCCGTCCGCGGCGAACTCCTCGTACCAGCCGCGGCCCTCCTCGCCGCCGGGGCCCGCCCACTCGCCGAGCTGCTCGATGAAGACCGCGGTCGGCCGGGGAGCCGCGAACAGCTTGCGCTCCAGGCCGAGTTCGAGCGAGGCGCGATATCCCTCGTAGGCGGCGGGCACGGCACGCAGCCGTTCGGCGATCGCCGCCCAGTCCTCGTCCGTCTCCATCGGCGTCATGGTGAAGATCTCCCGCACCGCGTGCGGGAAGGTGTGCAGATTGCCGACCGCGCGCAGTCCCTCCTCGGCCTCGTGCATGGCGAGCTCGGCGGTGAGCCGCTCCCGCAGGAGCCGCGCGCACCGGCGTTCGGCGTCACTGTCGGCGCCGGGCCTGCGCTCCGCCGCGTCGAGCCGGGCGAGCGTCGTGCGGGCAAGCTCCGCGATGGCCTCCTGGCCTGCCGGTGAGGCGTCGGGGAGCTTGCTGTGGCTGGCCTTGACGCCGAGGAACGTGCCGTTGACGGGGTCGAGGACGATGAGCTCGTCGACGTAGGCGTCGGCGACCTGGCGAGGCAGCGGGCCGCCGCTCTCGCTCGTGTTCGGGATCTTCGTGTCTGACATGCGCACATCCTCGTACGCGGACCACGCCCCCGTCATCACGATTGGCCGGAGGACTCCCCTTGGTCATCGGCTCCCGGGCCCGGCGGAAGGAGTGGCCCGCACTCCCACTGCTGGAAGATCAACCGTGTCTCCACGCGCGCCACTTCGCGACGCGCCGTGAACTCGTCGAGGACGAGCCGCTGGAGGTCCGCCGTGTCGGCCACCGCCACATGGACCAGATAGTCGTCCGGGCCCGCGAGATGGAACACCGAGCGGGACTCGGGCAGCGCCCTGATCCGCTCCACGAACGGCCCGACCAGCTCACGCCGGTGCGGACGCACCTGCACGGAGAGCAGTGCCTCAAGACCGCGTCCGAGTTTCGCCGGGTCGAGCCGCAGCTGATGTCCGAGAATCACCCCGGAGCGGCGCAACCGGGAGATACGGTCCAGACAGGTCGACGGCGCGACGCCGACCTGGGCCGCGAGATCGCGGTAGGTGATCCGGGCATCGTTCTGCAGCAGCCGCAGGATGCGGAGATCCACCGGGTCGAGTACGACAGAATCAGCCACTTGCCGAACGTAGCACGGGGTTCAACTACCGGGCACCGGTCTTTGTTCAGGCTGTCCGGCATGGACACGAACACGGTATCTCCCGCACCCCGGGCTCTGGCCACCGAGGCGGTGCACGCCGGACGCGACGACCTCGCCGGCCTCGGTCTGCACGCCGCTCCGATCGACCTGTCCACCACCTACCCCTCGTACGACACCCGCGGCGAGGCCGCGCGCATCGACGCCTTCGCGGCCGACGGCGCCCTGGACGACGGACCGCCCGTCTATGCCCGCCTCGCCAACCCCACCGTCGCCCGCTTCGAGACCGCCCTGGCCAGGCTCGAAGGCACCGAGAGCGCGGTAGCCTTCGCCAGCGGCATGGCGGCCCTGACCGCGGTCCTCCTCGTACGGGGAGCGGCGGGCCTGCGCCATGTCGTCGCGGTCCGCCCGCTGTACGGCTGCAGCGACCACCTCCTGACGGCGGGGCTCCTCGGCTCCGAGGTGACCTGGGTCGACCCCGCCGGGATCGCCGACGCCATACGCCCCGACACGGGCCTGGTTCTCGTCGAGTCGCCCGCCAACCCGACCCTGACCGAACTCGATCTGCGTGCGGTGGCCCAGGCCTGCGGGACGGTGCCGCTGCTCGCCGACAACACCTTCGCGACGCCTGTCCTGCAACGGCCCGTCGAGAGCGGCGCGCGGCTCGTGCTGCACAGCGCCACCAAGTACCTGGGCGGCCACGGCGACGTCCTTGGCGGAGTGGTCGCGTGTGACGAGGAGTTCGCACGGCAGTTGCGGCAGGTCAGGTTCGCCACCGGCGGGGTGCTGCATCCGCTCGCGGGATATCTGCTGCTGCGCGGGCTCTCCACGCTCCCGGTGCGGGTGCGTGCCGCCTCAGCGAACGCGGCGGAGCTCGCGCGGCGCCTGACCGCCGACCCGCGCGTGAGCCGGGTGCACTATCCGCGGCTCGGCGGCGCCATGGTCGCCTTCGAGGTCGTCGGCGACCCGCACGAGGTGACCGCCGGGGTACGGCTGATCACCCCGGCGGTCAGCCTCGGCAGCGTCGACACGCTCATCCAGCATCCGGCGTCCATCAGCCACCGTGTCGTGGACCCGGCGGACCGGCGCTCGTCGGGCGTGAGCGACAAGCTGCTGCGGCTGTCGGCCGGACTCGAGGACGTCGAGGACCTGTGGCGGGACCTCGACAACGCCCTCGGTCCTTGCCCGGCCGGCATCGGCGTGCTGGCCGGAGCGCCTCGGATCAGTGCCGCTGCGCCTGCCCCTGAGGCTGGTCGTACGGCAGGCGCGAACTGACCGGTGTGGCCTCGAGGCGTGCGGTGATCACCAGCGTGCCCTCCTCGATCTGGTAGTCGAGGGGCAGCCCGAGGCCGCGCATCGCGGCGACCATGCCCGTGTTGGACGCCTGCGTCACCGCGTACACGCTCTCGCAGCCCGCCTCGACCGCCATCGTCACCAGGCGGCCGAGCAGTTCGCCGCCGATGCCGCGGCGCTGCCAGTCGTCCTCGACGAGCAGCGCGATCTCGGTCTCGTCCCCGTCCCACAGCAGATGGCCGATGCCGACGATGCGCCCGGACGCGGTCTGCACCGCCAGGGTGCGGCCGAACCGCGGGCTGAGGAGGTGGGTGAGATAGCGGTCGGCGTCCCGTACGGGGCCGTGATACCGCATGCCGAGGGTCCGCTGCGAGCAGCGGTCGTGCATCGCCTTCGCCGCTTCGACGTCGGCGGTGTCGGCCCGGCGCACGGTGATGGAGTTGCCCTCGGCCAGGGTCAGTACGTCCTGGCTGTGCGGGATGCGCGGACCGAGCCGGGTGTCCAGCTCGACCAGGGCACGCGCGCGGGCGAACTCGGTCGGCGTGAACGGCAGATAGGGCCGCTCCACGGTGATCACTTCACCCTCGGGGGCCTGCAACCGCAGCACCGTCCCTTCGAGCGCGCCCTCGACGGGAGCGCCGTCGCCGGGTGTGTCCGCCCGCTGCCCGCCCGCGCCCTGCGTCTTCGCGGGCAGCGACCTAATGGTGCACCGGCCCAGCAACTGCCGCAGGGCGAGCGGGAGTTCGGCGGCGTCCAGGGCGGTGCGGGTGGCCAGGCCAAGGATGCGGGTAGGGGCGTCCACCAGGTCGTGGGCGTCCGCCCGCTCGATCCAGGTGCCCGAGCCGCCCGCGTGTGCGACACCCCGGGTGATCTCCGCCGCGGACAGGGCGGCGGGGGCGCGCAGCAGGAACTCGTCGACGGTGCCTTCGGCCAGCGGGTGCGCCTGGAGGCTCAGGATGTCGACCCTGTCGTGGGCAAGCGCCGTGCACAGGGCGGCGAGCGCGCCCGGCTCGTCCCGCACGGTGGTGCGCATCCGCCACAGGGTCGTCTCCCCGGTGGCCTCCTGTGCGGCCTCCTGCCCGGCGGCGTGCGGCCGGGCGCCGGTATCGTCCGCCGTCGGGGGTGCGTGGTTGTGGCGGCGTGCCCACCATGTGTGGAACCCGACCGTGGCGAGCAGCGCCACGGCCGAGATCACGAGCAGGGCGGGGCCGTCGGGGCCGTGCCCGATCATGTTCGCCACCGCGTCGGCCACGGCCACGGCCGTGAAGAGGGCGGCCAGTTCCACCAGATCGCGCCGCCAGTGGTGCACGGGGCGGCCGTGTTTGGTTCGCGTCACATCAGACATGTCAGCACTCATGCAGTCACTGTGGACGAACGGTGTTGCGTGATCACGAACGTTTTGTGACTGATGAGTTAAGACGCCTTCTGTCCGTTTAGTTCAACTTTGGTCTTTGCCGGCGTGCGGACGCGACCTTTCGGTGCGCATTCGGGGGCGAAATCACTGCTGCCCCACCCGCCCCGGATGCAGCACCTTCGTGAACAGCACTCCGCCGCCCTCCTGGCGCAGCCGCACGGTCAGGTCCCCGCTGCCGCCGTCGATGTCGACCTCGCCGAAGTACTGCGGGGTCTCGGCCGGCGAGGTGTTGGAGCGGTTCGGCGCCTTGACGAAGCGCTGCTCGGCGCCGAACGTCCCGTCGAGCTTGAGGGCCTGGAAGCCGCCCGCCGCCAGCGGCCCCGACACGAACTCCCAGAACGGGGCGAAGTCCTTGAACGCCGCACGCGAGGGGTCGTAGTGCTGCGCCGACGTGTAGTGCACGTCGGCGGTCAGCCACACCGTGCCGGTGACCTTGCGGTGCTTGATGTGCCGCAGCAGTTCGGCGATCTGCAGCTCACGGCCGAGCGGCGCGCCGGGGTCGCCCTGCGCGACGGCCTCGAAGTTCGCCGAGCCGTCGGGCACGACGAGGCCCAGCGGCATGTCGGACGCGATGACCTTCCAGGTGGCGCGCGAACGCGACAGCTCACGCTTCAGCCACCGCAGTTGGCGGGCGCCCAGGATGCCGGTGGTGTCGTCGGGCTGCCGGCCGGGCGAGTTGGCGTTGCGGTAGGAGCGCATGTCCAGGACGAACACGTCGAGGAGCGGTCCGTGCCGCAGCACGCGGTAGACCCGTCCGTCCTCGTCGCCCGGCGGCAGCGTCGAGATGGGGTAGTACTCGCTGAACGCCCGCAGGGAGCGCCCGGCGAGGACGTCGACGTTCTTCTCCGTGTAGCGGGGGTCGGTCAGGATCTGCCCCGGGTACCAGTTGTTGCGCACCTCGTGGTCGTCCCACTGGACGATGGAGGGCACCTGGGCGTTGAAGCGCCGCAGGTTCTCGTCGAGCAGGTTGTAGCGGAAGGCGCCGCGGAACTCCGCGAGCGACTCGGCGACCTTCGACTTCTCCTCCGTGGTCACGTTCCGCCACACGCTGCCGTCGGGCAGGGTGACACTCGGCAGGATGGGCCCGTCGGCGTAGATGTTGTCGCCGCTGCACAGGAAGAAGTCGGGGTCCCTGCGGCGCATCTCGTCGAAGACGCGCCAGCCGCCCCGGTCCGGGTTGATGCCCCACCCCTGGCCCGCGATGTCTCCCGACCACAGGAAGCGCACCCCCTCCTTGCGGCCCTTCGGCGTCGTGCGGAACGTGCCGGTGACCGGCTCTCCCGTGCGTCTGGGGTCGTCGGGGTCGGCCAGGATCACGCGGTAGTGGATCTGCTCGCCCGCGGGCAGCCCGCGCAGCCGCGTCGTCCCGGTGAAGTCGGTGTCAGGGCCCAGCACCGGGCCCTTCCAGCGGGTGGGGTTGCGGAACGACTCGCGGGCGGACGTCTCCACGATCATGCGGGCCGGACGGTCGGAACGTACCCACACCAGACCCGCGTGCGCCGTCACGTCACCGGCCTGCACGCCCCACTCGGCCCGCGGGCGCCCCGACCGGGCGAACGCGGGCGCCGCCCCGGCGATGGACGGCACCGCCAGCGCCGCCGGCACGGCGAGCGAGCCGCGCAGCACACTGCGGCGGCGAGGGGACGGGCTCGGCTGAGGGTGTGACATGGATGCGCCTCCAGTGACAGGTCCGACCAGTGTGCAGGGCAACAACTAGTGGTGCGCGGCGGCGCACACACAAACCACAAGTGAACAACTGGCCATGGCCGCAAGGGAACCGGTGTGCGAAGACCGCGTCACCCGGAACGTCGGCGGCAGCCCCGGCCGAGACCCGGAGCGCCCCGGCCCCGAGACCTTTGGACCCGAGTCCCGAGTCCCGAGCCGCGGGCCTAGGCCGCAGGACCCAGCGCCCGGTCGTCCGCCCGAGGCCGAAGGGCCGATGCCGGGAGATCGTCGGCTGTCTACGCTCGGCGTCAGAGGCGCGCGGCCGAGCGTGCCCCGGCGAAGGGGGACCCATGCCCGTCAACGGCCAGAGCCACATACGCATCGCCCGCCCGTCCCGCGACCTCGCGGCGGCGGAGCGCTTCTGGGTGAAGGGCCTCGGCCTTGACGTCGTATGGCGTGCGCGGAGCGGTGGCGCTCCTGGCGAGCATGACCTGCTCATGGTGGGCTGGCCGGACGCCTCGTGGCATCTGGAACTCGTCCACGGGGCCGACAAGCCGGTCCTGCCCCGCCCCACGGAGGAGGACCTGCTCGTCATCTACCTCGACAAGCAGGTCCCCGACAGCCTGGTGGCCCGCCTGGAGGCGCACGGCGGCACGCGCGTGCAGTCACCCAACCCGTACTGGAACGAGTGGGGCGTCACCGTCGAGGACCCCGACGGCTACCGCCTGGTGCTCTGCACGCGCGCGTGGGCCAACTCCTGACACGGCCGCTCCTACGGCCTCGTCACCTCGCGCTTCCGGCGTCGATGGCATGGCCGTCGAACGACCCACGGGCCTCCTGCGACTCCTCGCCGGGGCGAGCCACCTCTCCGGCGTCGGCGAGCCTGACGAGTTCCGTGAGCCAGCCCGGAGCCTCCCCGCCGTCCATGACGGGTCCCGCGCCGGCGGCGCCCGTGGCGTTCCGCGTCACGGAGAGCTGCTGCTCCGCGGCGGCGGCCTGAGCCGGTGCCGGTGCCGGAGCCGCGCCCGCGTCCTCCGCGATCGTGATGTGTACCTGCATGGCCGTCCCCCTCGCCTAGTTGAGAACCGCGTACCGGCCTTCGAAGTTCATCTGGGTGCTGCCGATGTTCTTCACCGTCAGCCAGTACGTGACCGTGGTGGCCGAGGCGCGCTCCACCTCGGTCTCCCACTCGATCTGCGGGCTGCCGGTCTGCGGTGTCGTCGGCATGAAGTACCAGATGACGTGCCAGCCCTGCGGCCAGTTGAAGGTGAACCAGCGACCGGTCTGACCCGGGTTGAGTGTGCCGGTGAACTGCGTGCCTACGCGCATCGTCGTTTTCCTCTCAGCGTCCGAGAACCGCGAATCACCATCCGAGAACCGCGAACCGGGCCTCGAAGTCGACCGGGTCGGCCACGAGGTTGGTCACGTCGATCCAGTACGTCGCGTACGTGTCGTTGGCCCGCTCGACCCGGACCTTCCAGCCGACCTGCGGGGCGCCCGTGCGCGGACTGGTCGGGACGACCGTCCACACCACGTGCCAGTGGGCGGGCCAGTTGAAGGTGAACCAGCGGCCGGTGCGGTGCCCGGCGAGGGTGCCCCGGAACTGGACGCCGACCCAGCTGCTCGTCTGGAGGGCCGCCGGGATGAGCTGGCGCAGATCGGGCCGCCTGCCGATCCGCTGGGTCGCCGGACGGCCCGGCGCGTCCTGCTGCGGTGAGCCGGTGGAGCGCAGCAACTGGCGGGCCCGCGAGGGCGACAGCGGGATACGGCCCGCCGCCCGCAGGACGCCCTGCGTGCTCGCGACCGCCCCCACCACGATCGGCGAGGCGCTGGACGTGCCGCTGAACCGGTCCGTGTACCAGAAGTCCTGGTCGGCGCCCGCCTGGAGGTCGCCGTACCCGGTGGTGGTCACCTCGCGCCCCCAGCCCTGGGCGTCCACGCAGGCACCGTAGTTGGAGAAGTCGAGCCGGGAGCGGTCCGGGCCGTGCTGACGGCCGTGGGTGCCGGGCGGCGGCGCACCTGCTCCGACGATCACGGCGCCCGCGTCCAGCGTGGTGCGCCGGAAGGGGTTGCGCCACCAGGCGGGGAAACCGGCCCGCGGGGTGTCGTAGTCGGCGTGGTCCAGGTCCTCCGCGCCGTTGCCCGCGGCCTCGACGACGGTGATGCCCTTGTTGACGGCGTAGCGGATGGCCAGATAGTCGTCCGGCCACCATTCGACCGCGATGTACCCGACCTGTCCGACGCCGGTCGCGTGCGGCCCCGCTCGGTGGATCTCCAGCAGGATGATGTCGCCGGGGCCGAGACGGTCGGCGGCGTTGCGGATCGCTGTCGCCGTGGGGATCGAGAAGGCGGACGCGCTGGTGACGGCGTCGGGCGCGATCCCGGTGATCCCGAACGCGTTGACGTCGCCGCCGATCTCGCCGAGCACCGCGGTGCCGTGATCGGTGTCCGTGCTCCCGGTGCCGGAGACGATGCCGCCCTGGTTCAGGCGCAGGTCCTCGTGGGTGAAGCGCCAGCCCCACTCGCAGTCGATCACCCGCACGCCGGCGCCGCGCCCACCCGCGAGGGTCCACGCGTACCGGGCGTCGATGCCTCCCGGAGCCGCGTCGAGGTAGCCCTGCCGGGCGGTGAAGTCCGGGGTCACGGGTGGGGCGTCGGCGCCCGTCGGCCGCATGTCGTTGAGCGGCGGGTACTCGGCCGCCTCGCTCTCCTTCTCCTTCTTCGGGACGACGTCGGGGACGGCCAGCGCGGCGGCGGGCTTGACGTACGCGCCCTCCACGGCGTCCGACGCGCGGAGCCGCTCGGCCAGCGCGTCCAACTGGTCCTCCGGCGCGTCGACATGGAAGAAGAGCGCCATCCGGTCGAGTGTCTCCGCCGTGGCGTCGTCGGACCCCGAAGCCTCGGGCAGCGGTCCCGCCTGGGCGCGCAGCCTCTCCTGGTCCACGCCGAACAGCGGCCTGATGGTGACGTCCTCGCGGGCCGCCACGGCGTCGAGACCGCTGACGGAGATGTCCGCCTCGGCGCTCGCGCCGGTCGAGGTGATGCGTACCCCGGCGTCGGCGCGCGTGACGCACACCAGCTCAGGGCGTCCGAAGAGGGGTCCGATTCCTGGAGCCGGGCTGCTGTTCCCCCGGCTGTTGCCCGCACCTGATCGCTGTGGCACAGCTGACTCCTTCACCACGTCACGGAAGGTCCGCCGGTGGTTTCACATAGGCGGCCTCGACTGCCGGGTGGCCGCGCAGGGCCGTGGCGACGGCCTCGGCGTCCACACCGGCGGGGACGGCGACCCGTTGCCATCCGACGAGGGCCGGGTCGTCCGCGCCGGGGTGCAGCGGCTGGGCCGTCACGCCGAACCACCGCTCCAGCAGGCTGCTGACGTCCAGCACACCCGTGGTGGCCGCCGCCGCGGGACGCTGCGGCGAGCGGAGCCGGACGATGACTTCGGCCTCGGCCACAGGTCTGCTCCCCCCGGACTGCTCCGGCACCGCGTCCGAACGGCTCGCTCGGGTCACCGGGCCCGGCCGACGGCTCTCGCGGTCACCGGGCCCGGCCGACCCTAATGACGTGCTGTCACACGACCGTCCCGGCGGCGTCACCGTGCCGGTGGTCCGCCTCGGCGAGCAGCCGCACCCCCTCGGCGATCCGGGCGGGGGTGAGGTGGGCGTAGCCGAGCACGAGACGTATTCCGGGGGCGTCGGCCGAGCCGTAGTCGCTCAAGGGGCGCACCGCGACCCCGGCCGCGACCGCCCGCCGCAGGAAGTCCGCCTGCGAACCCCGTTGCGGGGGCAGCCGGGCGATGACGTGCAGTCCCGCGGCGATGCCGGACACCTCCGTACCGGGAAAGTGCTCGTCGAGGGCGGCGACGAGCGCGTCCCTGCGCTCCCGGTAGGCACGCTGGCAGCGGCGCAACTGGCGGTCGTAGTCACCGCGCTCCACGAAGCGCGCGAGCAGCGCCTGGTCCAGGACCGGATTGCCCAGGTCCATCATGCGTTTGCGGGCGACGACCTCGTCGGTCATCGACTCCGGTACGAGCAGCCAGCCGAGGCGAAGGCCCGGGGCGAGCGACTTGCTGACCGAGCCCGTGTAGGCGACGTGCCCGGGGTCGAGTCCTTGCAGCGCGCCCACCGGGGCACGGTCGTAGCGGAAGTCCCCGTCGTAGTCGTCCTCGATGACCAGACCGTCCACGGCCCGTGCCCAGTCCAGGAGTTCGGCGCGCCGCCCGGCCGAATAGCCGATGCCCAGCGGAAACTGATGCGCGGGCGTGGTGACGACCGCGCGCAGGCCCCGCTCCCTCAGTACGCCGGTGACGACGCCCTCCTCGTCGAGGGGCACCGGCACCGTGGCGACGTCCGCCGAGGCGAACAGCTCGCCGTGCTGCGGACTTCCGGGGTCCTCGACGCCGACGGTGCGCACCCCGCGCGCGTGCAGCACGAAGCCCACCAGGGCCATGGCCTGCGCGACGCCGGAACAGACGACGATCGCCTCGGGGTCCGCGACCACGCCCCGGCGGCGTACGAGCAGCTCGGCGAGGGCCGTACGCAGCCGGGGCAGACCCCGTGGGTCCGGGTAGCCGAGCGCGTGGTGGGGGAGTTCGGCCAGGACGCCGCGGTGCGCGGCAGCCCACGCGGCGCGCGGGAACAGGGACAGGTCGGGGGTGCCCGCGATGAAGTCCACGCGCGCGTGGACCTCACGGGGCGCCAGATCGCGTACGGCGGGTACGGCCTTCCGCGCCGCCCCGCCCACCCAGGTGCCCGCGCCACGGTCGCTGCGCAGATACCCCTCGGCCGTCAACTGCTCGTACGCCTCCGTGACGAGCCCCCGTGAGACACCGAGGTCGGCGGCGAGCTCACGGCTGGAGGGCAGCCGCGTCCCCGACGCGAGGCGACCGGAGCGCACCGCCTCGCGCAGCGCCGACTGCAGGCTGCGGCCACGGCTGCGGGCGGGGGCGGCCGCGGCGGGGAGCAGCAGCTCCCACGCGGCGGTTCCGGGCGCGCGGCCCGAACGCGACGACACCGGCATGCGCCTCCTCGGTTCACCGGGGGCTGCGAAGTGGTCCCCGAAACGGCCCCGGAAGTGGACCTTAAACCGGTCCGCGTCCGTTCCTAACGTCGGGGACATGAACGCGAACCTGACACGCGGGTCCCTCCTCGCGGCCCTCGCCTGCCTCCTCGTCGGCGGCTCCTTCACCGCCAACAGCCTCCTCGGCGACTACCCGTACGCGGGCGGCCAGTTCCTGCGCTACGGCCTGGCCTGCCTGCTGCTCCTGCCGTTGCTCGGGCGGGGCGGCACGGTGCCGCTGCGCCGCCTCACAGGCCGCCAGTGGGGGCGGCTCGCCGTGCTCGCCGCCGTCGGCATGGTCGGCTTCAACCTGGCGATCCTCGCCGCCGAACGCACGGCGGAACCCGCCGTGCCGGGTGTCGTCGTGGGATGCGCCCCGGTCGTCGTGGCGGTCATCGTGCCGCTCCTGGAGGGCCGCCGGCCACAACGCCTGGTCATGTACGGGGCGTTGATCGTGGCCGCCGGAGCCTTCACCGTGCAGGGGTGGGGCCGTACGGACGGTCTCGGCCTCCTCTTCTCCGTGTGCGCGCTGGCGGGCGAGGTCGGCTTCGCGGTCCTCGCCGTCCCCGTGCTGCGCCCGCTCGGCCCGAAGCTGCTGTCCGCGACGGTCTGCGGGATCGCCGCCGCCGAGTCCGCCGTCATCGGTCTCGTGGCCGACGGCGGGGACTGGCTGCGGATGCCCGGCACCACCGAGGCGGCGGCCCTGCTGTGGCAGGCGGCGATCGTCACCGTCATCGGCTTCGTGTGCTGGTACTCGGGCATCCAGCGCATCGGCGCCGAGCGGGCCACCCTCTTCTCCGGCCTCATTCCCGTGGCGGCGGCCTTCACCGCCCCCTTGGTCGGCACCGGGTCCTACGGCGTCCCGCAGGCGGTGGGCAGCGCGCTGGTCGGCGCCGGGGTGGCCCTTGGCTCCGGCGTGCTAGGCGGCCGGCGTACGGCGGCAGGTGTCCAGGACGACGCGCGAGACGAGAGCCGGGTCGTCGTTCATCGGGACGTGACCGCAGCCGGGAAGCCGCACCAGACGCGCCTCGGGGAGGGCGTGCTTGGCGCGGACGCCCTGGCGGCGCAGCAGGATGCGGTCGCGGGAGCCCCACGCGACGGTGACCGCGATGCCGGGCACGTCGTCGTCGAAGAGCACGTCACGCCCGGCGGCCAGGGTCTGCTCGAACCCCTTGGCCTCGCGCAGCGCGAGCGTCTCGGCGACGACGGCCTCGGGTGAACGGCGCCCGGGGTGCGCGTAGATGGTGCTGGTCAGCGCCGTACGTCCGGCCACGCTCCGCGAGAGCCGTTCGATCAGCGGCAACGGAAGGAGCCGCGCGCCGTGCCGCATGGCGAGCAGGGTGTTGAACGCGTACCGCCGCTCACCAGGCGTCCAGAAGCCCGCGGGGGACAGCGCGGTGACCGAGCGCACGAGCTTCTCCCGGCCGAGTTCCAGGGCGAGCAGGCCGCCCAGCGAGTTGCCGGCCACGTGCGGACGCTCGATCTCCAGGGCCTCGCACAGCGCGCCGAGCACGGACACGACCGTCGTGATGTCGTAGGGCAGCCCGTCGGGCAGGGCGGGGGACTCCCCGAAGCCCGGCAGGTCCACGGCTATCACGTCGTACTCCGCGGCCAGGATGCCGAGCACCGGGTCCCACGCCTGGCGGTGGTGCCCGATGCCGTGCAGCAGGAGCAGCGGCTCGCCCCGGCCCGTGCGTTCGTAGGCGACGGACATGGTCCGTGGGCCGCCCGGGGTTTCGACGCTGAAGGACACCTCTGCGGCCATTGCTGCTCCAGTCCCCGTCGCCCGGCGACGGTCTACAGACACCTTAGACACCTTGTCAGCAACAATTACCGCTCAGTAGCCTCCAGTTCAAGAGGGTGGGGCAACGGCCGCGGGGGCCGATGTGGGGCGGAACGCACCGAATCCGCCTGGACACGGCGTGGCCCGTGGGCTGGGATGGAGACGTGGCGACCGACACCGTGACCGACGTCTTCGAAGAACACCGGCCCGTCCTGATGGGCGTGGCCTACCGCATGCTCGGCCGGGTGGCCGACGCCGAGGACGTCGTACAGGAGGCCTGGCTGCGCTGGGCGGCGGACGACCGCTCGCAAGTGCGCGACCCCCGCGGCTACTTGGTGCGCGTCACCACCCGGCTCGCCATCGACCGCCTGCGCCACGTGCAGTCACGACGCGAGTCCTACGTGGGCCAATGGCTGCCCGAGCCCCTCGTCACGGACTTCGGGCCGACCGTCCCCGACACCGCCGAGAAGGCCGTGCTCGCCGACTCCGTGTCCATCGCCGTCCTGGTCGTCCTGGAGTCCCTCTCGCCCCTGGAGCGCGCGGTGTTCGTGCTGCGGGAGGCCTTCGGGTTCCCCTTCTCGGAGATCGCCCTCACCCTGGACCGCGGCGAGCCCGCCGTGCGCCAGCTCGCCGCGCGGGCCCGCAAGCACGTCGACGAGGGCAGGCCGCGCTATGCCGTGGATCCCGACGAGCGCAGGGCCCTGACCGAGCGGTTCCTCGCCGCGGCGACCGGCGGCGACCTCGACGGTCTGATGTCCCTGCTCGCTCCGGAGGTACGCCTCGTGGGCGACAGCGGCGGCAAGGCCAAGGCCCCGCTGCGCGTCATCGAGACGGCCGACAAGGTGGGCCGTTTCCTCGACGGCGCGGCCCGCAGGGGCGTGCCGTCGGACGCGGAGCTGGAGGCCCGCTTCCTGGAGGTCAACGGCGCGGGCTCCGTCCTCTTCCTGGTCGACGGCAAGCCGCACTCCCTCTTCCAACTGGACGTCGTCGACGGACGGATCACGTACGTCTACATCATCCGCAACCCGGACAAGCTGGTCGGGCTCGTTTCTTAGGGCACAGACGACAGACCCCCGTCCTGTGCAGGGCGGGGGTTTTTGTCTTGTTCGCCACGGGTGCGTGACCCGACGCCAACAACACGTGAATGCTCTGTGGCATCGTCCCTGTGCGCGCTGTAACGGATCGAGGATTGGTCTTGACCAAGGGTGGGTGCCGCTCTATCGTCGCAGAGATAGTGCAGGAACCTTTAATAAACAAGGGCGCTAAAAAGCCGCCGGCACACGGCGATTGCGGAGGACAGGGTGGGGACCACGCAGCTGGAAACGGCACCGGAGCCGAAGTACTGGCACCTCAAGACCGTGCTCAGCGAGGCACTCGACTCCGAGTTCGCCGTCGGCGAGATCCTGCCCAACGAACGTGATCTCGCCGCCCGGTTCGGTGTCGCCCGCGCCACGCTCCGGCAGGCGCTCGAACAGCTGGAGCTCGAAGGCAGGCTGCAGCGCCGTCGCGGGGTCGGCACGACCGTCGCCCCGCCGCGGATGGGTGTGGCCGTCGGATCCGCACAAGGCACGTGGCCGGGCGAGGTCGGCGACGCCTGGCAGCCCGCCGACTGCGCACCGGCGGTCCCGCCCGCGGAGGTGGCCCGCATGCTGGCGGCCGACCCCGACGAGCAGGTGCACGTGGTGCGGCGTACGCGCGTCTCGCACGGCCAGCCCGTGGCCGCCGAGCTGCTGTACGTGCCGATGTCCTCCATCTCGGAGCTCTCCGCCATCGACGCGCCGTCGGGACCGGCACGCGCGCGTGGCGTGCTGCGCGAGCTGCACCGCCTGGGTCTGGAAGGGCAGGACCGCGCTGTCGAGCTCGGCTCGGCCCGCGCGGACGACGCCAAGGCGCTCGACCGACTGCCCGGAGCGCCGGTCCTCGTCGTGACGACCCGCTTCTTCGCCGAGGGACGCACCGCCGCCGTTTCCGTGGCGACGTACCGCGCGGACACCTGCCGCCTCACGTTCGGCGACGCGGGCGGCGTCGAGATCCACCACGGCCCGGAGCGCCAGGCCTCCTGAGCCCCGGCTCCCTGCGCCCCGCTTCGGCGCGGCGGCTCAGCGCCGCGCCGTCACCGTTCCCTCGACCGCGAACAGCTGCTCCTCGACGTGGTCGAGGGCGAGCCGCAACGCGCCCGTCGCGACGGCCGCTTCGCCGAGCATCGACAGGGCGACCCGGGGCGGACGCAGGCAGTAGCGCGCCAACTCGCGGCGCAGCGGCTCCAGTACACCGTCGAGACCGGCGGCCCAGCCGCCCACGACGACCAGCTCGGGGTCCAGGGCGAGCACCAGCGCGGCCACGTCGTGCACCAGGCGCTGGATGAACCGCTCGACGGCCTGTCGCGCCCGCTCGTCGCCCTCGCGCGCGTGGGCGAAGACCTCCGCCACCGCCTGCTCATCGAGCGGGTGCAGGGGCTCGTCCGTGGTCGAGAGCAGCGTCTCCGGGGTCACGTCACGGCCAAGGAGATGCAGCGCGCCGATCTCCCCGGCGGCGCCGCCGTAGCCGCGGTGCAGCCGTCCGCCGATCAGCGCACCGGCCCCCGGGCTGAGCCCCGCGAGGACGAACACCACGTCGTCGGACTCGGTCGCCGCACCCTTCCAGTGCTCGGCCACGGCCGCCGTGTTCGCGTCGTTCTCCACCAGGACCGGGCACTTGAAGGACCGGCGAAGACGCTCGCCCAGTTGCAGTCCCGTCCACTCGGGCAGCGCGGTGCCCAGCCGAACCGTGCCGTCCGCCTCCACGATGCCGGGGCTGCCGACCCCCACCGCGCGCAGGGAGCTGCGGGCGATCCCGCCGCGGCGCAGCAGATCGGCGACCGCCATCCGCAGCCGTTCGAGGCGCTCGTCGGCCGGGGCCGTCTCGTCCACGGCCTTCGCGGCCGAGCCAAGGACGCGGCCGTCCAGGTCCGAGAGGACCGCGGCGACCCGGTGCGGGCCGATCTCCAGGCCGAGCAGATGCCCCGCCTCGGCCCGGAAGCGGAACCTCCGCGCGGGCCTTCCCTGGCGTCGGGCCGCGCCTTCCTCGGCGGCGGTCTCCACCACGAGCCCGGCCTCGATGAGGCCCTCGACCACGCCCTCGACGGTCGGCCTGGAGAGCCCCGTCACCCGGGTGATCTCGGTGAGTGTCGCGAAGTCCGCCGCACGCAGCGCGTGCAGCACCACCGCGGAGTTGATCCGCCGCAGCAGAGAGGGATCCCCGCCGGTCAGCCGCCCCAACGTCCGTCCTCCCAGCTCGTGCGCATGTTGGGCGGATCGTACTCGCCGCGACCGACCGCTGCGAGCGCCGGGCCCACCTGTGACTCAGAGTGCCGATCGGCCCTCGCCCTCACCCGGGTGCCACGAAACCGGATTCGTATGCGGCGATGACCGCCTGCGTGCGGTCCCGGGCCCCCAGCTTCGCCAGCACGGAGCTGACATGGGACTTGACCGTCTCGGCGCCGACGATCAGCTCCGCCGCGATCTCCGCGTTCGACAGGCCGCGTGCCATCAGGCGGAGCACGGCCGACTCGCGCTCGGTGAGCGCGGCCCGGTCCAGGGCGTCCCGGGCAGCGGCGTTGCCCGGCCGCCGCCCGTACTCGTCGGCCAGCTGCCGTACCGCCGCGGGGAACAGCAGCGACTCGCCCTCCGCGACCAGCCGGACTGCGTTCACGATCTCCGCGGGGCGGGCGCGCTTCAGCAGGAAGCCGTCGGCGCCCGCGCGCAGCGCCTCGTACACGTACTCGTCGTTCTCGAAGGTCGTCACGACCAGGATCTTCGGGGGGTCCTGCACGGTGCGAAGGACCGCGCGCGTGGCCTCGATGCCGTCCAGGAGCGGCATGCGGACGTCCATGGCGACCACATCCGGCCGCAGTCGGCGCACGAGCGGAATCACCGCCGCGCCGTCGGCTGCCTCGCCGACCACCTCGATGTCGGGCTGCGCCTCCAGGACGGCGCGCAGCCCGGCGCGCACGAGGGGTTCGTCGTCGACGAGGAGGACTGTGACCGGCATCCGGTCAGCGTAGATCACCCCAGGGGCAGTTCGACGTGCACCTGCCATGTGCCGTCCCGCGGCCCCGTGGTGGCCCGGCCGCCGAGCAGCGTGGCCCGCTCCCGGATGCCGCGCAGCCCGCTGCCGCCCCGCCCGGTGGCCTCTCCTCCCGTGGGCAACGGATTGCGTACGTCGATCTCCAGGGCCGCCGCGTCGACCGCGAGCCGCACCTGTACCGGGACCGGCCCGGAGTGGCGCAGCACGTTCGTGAGGGACTCCTGGAGCATGCGGTAGGCCTCGCGGGACACCGGGCCGGGCACCTGCTCCACGGGGCCCGTCACCTCGATGTCGACCTTCGCGCCCGAAGCACGCGCGGAATCCAGGAGTTGGCCGGCGTCGGCGAGCGTGGGGCGGCGGCTCGCGGGCTGCCCGTCCTCCCGCAGCACGCGCAGGACACGCTCCAGGTCCTCCAGGGCGGCACGCCCCGTCTCCTCGATCGCGCCCAGCGCGCGGCCGGTGAACTCCGGGTCGGCCGCGGCCCGCGCCGCGCCCGCCTGGACGACCGCGACGGTCAGCGCGTGCCCGATGGAATCGTGCAGTTCGCGGGCGATGCGGTTGCGTTCGAGGAGTTGCTCGGTGCGCTCCTCCAGAGCGGCCAAGCGCTCCTTGGGGGAGGGGCCGAGCAGCCGCCGCGCCGCCGTCGCCATCAGCCGGCCCGCCACCACGGCGAGCGCGAGGAGGAGCAGCAGCGGTAGCGGGGCGAGCAGCGCGTTCGTCCAACTCGGGGCGGGGAGGGGGAGGAGCACACCGGGGTCCTCGCCGGGCTCCGTCGCCGACCCGAGGAGGGCCAGCATGGTGCCCAGCAGCTGCACCGTGCAGAACGCCGCCACGGCCCCTGCCTCCAGGCGCAGCACGAGCCACACCGCCGTCCTGCCCCGGTCCCGCCAGGACGCGGAGGGAGCGACGGACACACCAGGGTCCTCGCCTGCACCCGGCACGCGCGCGTGCTGCCCCGGAAACAGCATCAGACGGGCCTGCAGTCCCTCCGCCCGGCGTATGGACGGCAGGAGGGCGGCCGCCGCCACCAGCGGGACGGGCTGGAGGGCGATCAGTATCCAGTCGGCGAACGCCGGGTCGCTGAGCCCGGGGTAGATGAACGAGATCATCAACGGGACGGCCGCGCCGATGAGCAGGTGCAGCCAGCGCGTGTAGGTCACCGCGCGGGTGAGCGGCCGGAGGAAGCGGGACATCACGTCATCGTGCCAGCCACCCGCCGCCGCCCGGCTCCCCCGTGAGGGGGAGACGCCCTCCCCGGGCGGGGGAAGCCCCACCGTGCTCCCGGCCGCCAGTCTGGGCCCATGACCAGCATCGACGTCCAAGACCTCAGCAAGGAGTACGGCACCACCCGCGCGGTGGACGGACTGACCTTCACCGTCCGCCCGGGGAAGGTCACCGGGTTCCTCGGCCCCAACGGCGCGGGCAAGTCCACCACCATGCGGCTCGTCCTCGGCCTGGACCGCCCCACTTCGGGCACGGCGATGGTGGGCGGTCGCCCCTATGCGGCCATCGACGAACCCCTGCGCCATGTGGGGGCCCTGCTCGACGCCCAGGCCGCGCACGGATCGCGTACCGCACGCAACCACCTCCTCGCCCTCGCCGTCGCCAACCGCATCCCCGCGCGGCGCGTGGACGAGGTCCTCGAAGAGGCCGGGCTCGCCTCCGTCGCGGGGCGCCGGATCAAGACGTTCTCCCTCGGCATGCGCCAGCGCCTGGGGATCGCGGCCGCGCTGCTCGGTGACCCGCGCGTCATCATGCTGGACGAGCCGTCCAACGGCCTCGACCCCGAAGGCATCATCTGGATTCGCGAACTCCTGCGCCGCCTCGCCCGCGAGGGCCGGACCGTCCTCGTGTCGAGCCACCTCATGAACGAGACCGCCACCTTCGCCGACCACCTGGTGGTCCTCGGCCGCGGCAAGCTGCTCGCGGACACCTCGATGGCTGACTTCATCGCGGCCCACAGCAGCCCACGGGTCCGGCTGCGCACCCCGGAGAGCGACCGGCTGCGGGGCCTGCTGCGGGACAAGGGGTACGCGATGACGCACGGGCAGGACGGCCGCTGGACCGTGGACGGCGCGAAGGCCGAGGAGATCGGCTCCCTCGCGGCCGCACACGGCATCCCTCTCCTCGAACTCTCGGACCAGCAGGCCTCTTTGGAGCAGGCCTACCTGGCCCTCACGGCCGACGACGCCGAGTTCGCCGCCGCCCCTTCCACGCCCCGCCAGGAGGCCTGACCATGCAGACGACCGCCGTGCTCCACTCGGAGTGGATCAAGATCAAGTCGGTGCGGGCCAGTCTCGGATCGCTCATCGCCGTCTTCGCGGCCACGCTTGCCATCACGGTGCTCGCGTTCGCCGCGGTGGGCACGGCGGAGGCGGACAACGCCGACTACGAACCGCTCTTCAGCGCCTTCTACGCGCTCAACTTCGGCCAGATCGCCGCCATCAGCTTCGGCACGACGGCGATGTCCTCCGAGTACCTGAACGGCGCGCTGCGGATCTCGCTCTCCGCGGTGCCGCGCCGGGGACTCTTCTACGGGGCCAAGATCGCGGTGGTGGGCGCCCTTGCCCTCGGTGTCGGGGTCCTCACCAGCTTCGCCGGCTTCCTGACCGGTCAGGCCGTTCTGGGGGAGTACGCCATCGGCCTCGGTCACGACGGTGCCGTACGGGCGTGTGTCGGCGGCGGCGTCTACCTCGCGCTCATGGCACTGCTCGCCGCGGGACTGACCGTGCTGCTGCGCAGCGGGGTCGCCGTGCTGAGCATCCTCATCCCGTTCACGCTCATCGTGTCCTTCGTGGTCGGGGACGTAGCGAGCGGCGCCGCGGAGTTCCTGCCGGACCGGGCGGGACAGCAGGTGCTCCACGAGAACCCGGCCGGAACTCTCGGCCCCTGGACGGGACTTGCCGTCACCGCGGCGTGGACGGCCGCCGCGCTGCTGGCGGGCTGGTGGGCGCTGCGGCGGCGTGACGCGTGAGGCAGGTGTCCGAATGGTGACCTCGGGGGTCTGACGGCGGGCCAGTTGTCAGTGGTGGCCGCTTTACTGGATGCCATGAGTACCGCAGAGCATCTCGACGCGATCGACCTGCTGCGCTCGCGGGAGTTCCCCGCGGAGCACGGCAGGTCGCCGTCCGGCGTCGGCGGTCCGGGGTATCACATCGCGGAGTTACTGACGAGCGGCGACTTCTGGGATGACGACGGCACACAGTGGGAGGCGACATCGGATCAGTACGACGCCGAGCGCGACGCCCTCACGGTCCTGCTCGCCGAGCGCTGGGGGGCGCCCCAGATATTCAGCCTGGCGAGCGTCTTCGAGCGGGCGCAGGGCGATGCGTACGACTACGACTACGACTGCGACCACGCGGACGAGGCTGCCGAGGGCGAAACCGGCGAGGATGAGGACATACCGGAGCCGTGGGGCTCGCTCAGTTCCTCGGTGCCTGACCTCCACTTGTGGCGGGTCGACGGCCGGTGGATAGCTCTCGGTGTCTCGCAGTGGGACAAGGAGCTGCCGTTCCAGCTCGTCGCGGTGGTCACGGAGATCGACCCGCCGTAGCGAGTGCGGACGCGGCGTCCGGATCAGGGGCGCCGAGGGCCCGGCCCGGCGGCGAGGCCGAGTTCGTCGCCGACGCGCGGCGCGAAGTGCCGGGCCACCTCCGCGTCGCTCACCTGCGTGAGTTCGGCGGGGGACCAGTGCGGGTCACGGTCCTTGTCGACGACCTGGGCGCGGATGCCCTCGACCATGTCCGGCGCGGCGATGGCGGTGGCCGACACCCGGTACTCCTGGTCGAGCACCTCCTCCAGGGAGGTGAGGGCGCGGGCCCGGCGCAGGGCGGCGAGAGTGACCTTGAGGGAGGTCGGGGACTTGGAGAGGATGCTCTCGGCCGTCTGTTTGGCGGCGTGGTCACCGGACTGGAAAAGCCGGTCGACGATCTCTCCCACGGAATCGGCGGCATAGCAGGCGTCGATCCAAGCACGGTGGGCCGCGAGTTCGCCCTCGGGCGCGGCGATGGCGTACTCCGCGATCACCTCGCTCACGTCGGCGCCGCCCAGCGCGGCCGTGAACTCCGTCAGCAGCTCCGAGGGAACGTAGTGGTCGGCGAGACCGCACAGGAGGGCGTCGCCCGCGCCCACCGCCGAGCCCGTCAGCGCGAGATGGGTGCCGAGTTCGCCGGGTGCCCGCGACAGCAGGTACGTACCGCCGACGTCCGGCACGAAGCCGATCCCCGTCTCCGGCATGGCGATCCGGGAGCGCTCGGTGACGATCCGCACGCTGCCGTGCGCCGATACGCCGACCCCGCCGCCCATCACGATGCCGTCCATGACGGCCACGTACGGCTTCTGGAAGCGGGCGATGCGGGCGTTGAGCCGGTACTCGTCACGCCAGAAGGCCAGGGACGCGGCACCGCCACCCGCACGGATGTCGTCGTGGATGGACCGGATGTCACCCCCGGCGCAGAGCCCCCGCTCGCCGGCCCCGGTCAGTACGACGACACCGACGGCGTCATCCCGCTCCCACTCGGCGAGAGCGTCGTCCATCAGCCGGACCATGGCGTGGTTGAGGGCGTTGATGGCGCGGGGCCGGTTGAGGACGATGTGCCCCGCGCGACCGTGGGTGCGCAGGAGAACGGGAGCTTCGTCGAAGTCAGCGGTGGACATGGGACAGATGGCTCCTTCGACGACGGATGATTCGACCTGCCGGCACATGACGGCTTGCGCCCGCACAGATCGAATCTACGTCCTGGCTCGGCCGGGCGACGGAGGGGGCCACGGCCGGGGCGGGGTTGTGCCTCCTTTCTCAAGGCGAGTGGAAGGTGACCTCCGGGTTTGTCGGTGAGGGGCCGTTCAGCAGGGGGCGGTCTTTGCCGGTGAGGTGCTTGTCGAAGAACGCCGTCACATATGCGGTGGTGATCTCTCCCGATCGCTTGCCGGAGAGCGGGGCCGACGGGTCGGTCCTGTTGAGCTGAGCGCCGAGGATCGGCAGGTCGGTGAAGGTGAGGTGCCCGGAGTCCGCGACCGTCAGCCAGCGCTTCCAGCCGTGCAGACGGTGCCATTGGCGCGGCCAAGTGGTGTCCTCGGCGGAGGGATTGTGGTCTTTCAGGGTGCCGAGCATGAGGGCGGGGCGTCCCGTGCCGGCGGACGGGACCGGGGCGAAGAACGTGCCGTCCAGGTTGGCGGCGGCGCGGACGCGGTGGTCCGTTCCGGTGGCCACCGCCGCCGCGTTGCCGCCGAGCGAGTGACCGGCCGCCCCGATCCGCCGGGGGTCGATGAGCGCCGCGTAGTCGGGGTGCCGACGGTCACCGGGGCGGGAGCGTCCGGTCAGCTCGTCGATGACGTAGGAGATGTCCGCTGCCCGGTTCCGCGCCGCTTTGGCCAGCATCTTCTTCTCTCCGGCGTCGCCGTTCGGCGCCTCCTCGACCTTCTCGCACGCGACACAGGTACGGATGCGCGACGAGCCTTTACGGCCCGGGAAGGCGGTCCCGAAGGACTCGTACGCGTGGTCGACGAGAGCGACGAGGTAGCCGTGGGACGCCAGGTTCTCCGCGAGCGTGGTGAGAGTGGCGCGATGCAGCGTGAAGCCCGGGGAGAGGACGATCAGCGGGTGCTTGCCCCCGGCGGGGCGGGCGGCGGCGCGGGCGTTCGTGCGGACGGAGGTCAGCTGCCCGGCGTCGTACAGCTTGTCCAG
The DNA here is from genome assembly GCF_053607685.1 of Streptomyces sp. NPDC055099. Taxonomy (NCBI): domain Bacteria; kingdom Bacillati; phylum Actinomycetota; class Actinomycetes; order Kitasatosporales; family Streptomycetaceae; genus Streptomyces; species Streptomyces sp. NPDC055099. Next base: position 258,873 of record NZ_JBSGUA010000006.1, read on the forward strand.
CTTCTGCCCCTTCAGGAGCAGTTCGGCCTCTTCGGTCGTCAGGTACGGAGCACGGCCCCCGTCGCCCGCGCCCTGCCGGGCCGGGTAGAAGACGGACACCATCAGCTCCCGGGACCCCGCCGAGGGCACCCACGGGTCGCGGCGCTCGTCGTCCACGAGATGGAGGGTGTCCCGGCCGATCGCGTGGGGCCCGGAGGGGCGCGGCAGAGCCAGCTCGGACGCGGTGGGAGAAGGGGAAGCCTCACCTGCCGATGACGCGCCGCCCTCCTCGGCGCATGCCGTCACGGCAGGGGTGAGGAGGGCGAGGGACAGCAGGGCGGTGACGGCGTTGCGCCGTGTGCGGATTCTGATCATGCCCTGAAGACTATGAACCGCGGCGAGCCTCCGGCAGCGACGAAGGTGGGGAGCAACCCCCTACTTTCGTAGGGGGTTTCAAGCGTCAGGCCGACTGGCCCTCGCCCCCCTGGAACGCCTCCAGAATCCGCTCGGCCGCCGTCGTGGCCGTCAACGTGCCCTCGCGTACCCGCTGTTCGAGCTCAGGGGCGAGGTCTCGGACCTGGGCGTGCCCCCGCAGCCGGTCCAGGAGTTCGTCCCGCACCATCGTCCACGTCCAGTCGACCTGCTGATCGCGTCGCTTGGCGGCGAGGCGGCCCGTCGAGTCGAGGAGCGCGCGGTGCTGTTCGAGGCGGTCCCAGACCTCCTCCAGGCCGCTGGATTCGCGCGCGCTGCAGCTGAGCACCGGGGGAGTCCAGGCCGCGTCCGCGGGGTGCATCAGCCGCAGGGCGCCCGCCAGTTCACGCGCCGCCGAGCGCGCGTCACGCTCGTGCGGGCCGTCCGCCTTGTTGATGGCGAGGACGTCCGCCAGTTCCAGGACGCCTTTCTTGATGCCCTGGAGCTGGTCGCCGGTACGGGCGAGGGAAAGCAGCAGGAACGAGTCGACCATGTTCGCGACCGCCGTCTCCGACTGGCCCACGCCCACCGTCTCCACGAGCACCACGTCGTAGCCCGCCGCCTCCATCACCACGATCGACTCGCGCGTCGCCTTCGCGACCCCGCCGAGCGTCCCGGCGGTGGGCGACGGACGCACGAACGCCGCCGGGTCCACCGCCAGGCGCTCCATCCGCGTCTTGTCGCCGAGGATCGAGCCGCCCGTCCGGGTCGACGAGGGGTCGACGGCCAGGACCGCGACCCGGTGCCCGAGCCCGGTCAGCATCGTGCCGAGCGCGTCGATGAACGTCGACTTGCCCACCCCGGGCACCCCGCTGATGCCGATCCGCCGGGCCCGCCCGCTGTGCGGAAGCAGCTGGGTCAGCAACTCCTGCGCCAGCGCGCGGTGTTGGGGCCGGGTCGACTCGACGAGCGTGATGGCGCGCGCGATCTGCGCCCGCTTCCCGTCGAGTACGCCCTTGACGTACGCGTCGATGTCGATCCGCGGCGCCGCCATGCTCACAGCTCGTGGCCGAGGTCGGCCGCCAGCCGCTTCACCAGGTCGTACGCGGCGTCCGGGATCACCGTGCCGGGCGGGAAGACCGCCGCGGCGCCCATCTCCAGGAGCGTCGGCACGTCCTGCGGCGGGATCACACCACCCACGACGATCATGATGTCCTCGCGGCCCTCGGCGGCCAGCTCCGCACGCAGCGCCGGTACGAGCGTGAGGTGCCCGGCGGCGAGCGACGAGACGCCGACGATGTGCACGTCCGCCTCCACCGCCTGGCGCGCGACCTCCGCCGGGGTCTGGAAGAGCGGGCCGACGTCCACGTCGAAGCCGAGGTCGGCGAAAGCGGTGGCGATGACCTTCTGGCCGCGGTCGTGGCCGTCCTGGCCCATCTTGGCGACCAGGATGCGCGGCCGGCGACCCTCGGCCTCCTCGAAGGAGGACACAAGGGTGCGGGTGCGCTCCACGGACGGGGACGAGCCTGCTTCGGTGCGGTACACACCGGAGATCGTACGGATCTGCCCCGCGTGCCGCCCGTACGAGGCCTCCAGGGCGTCCGAGATCTCGCCCACCGTGGCCTTCGCGCGGGCCGCGTCGACCGCCAGCGCGAGGAGGTTGCCCTCCAGGCCCGGACCGGGGTCCCGCTCGGCCGCCGCCGTCAGCGCCCGCAGCGCGTCCTGGCAGGCCGCCTCGTCGCGCTCCGCGCGCAGCCGCTCCAGCTTGGCGATCTGCTGGGCGCGCACCGAGGAGTTGTCGACCTTCAGGACGTCGATCTGCTCGTCGGTCTCCACGCGGTACTTGTTGACGCCGATGACGGGCTGGCGCCCCGAGTCGATGCGGGCCTGGGTACGCGCCGCGGCCTCCTCGACGCGCAGCTTCGGGATGCCCGCGTCGATGGCCTGCGCCATGCCGCCCGCCGCCTCGACCTCCTCGATGTGCTGCCAGGCGCGCCGCGCCAGGTCGTGCGTCAGCTTCTCGACGTACGCGCTGCCGCCCCACGGGTCGATCGTGCGCGTCGTGCCCGACTCCTGCTGGATGAGCAGCTGCGTGTTGCGGGCGATGCGCGCGGAGAAGTCGGTGGGCAGGGCGAGCGCCTCGTCGAGGGCGTTCGTGTGCAGCGACTGGGTGTGGCCCTGCGTCGCCGCCATCGCCTCGACACACGTACGCGTGACGTTGTTGAACACGTCCTGCGCGGTGAGCGACCAGCCCGAGGTCTGTGAATGGGTGCGCAGCGAGAGCGACTTGGGGTTCTTCGGGTCGAACTGCTTGACCAGCTTCGCCCACAGGAGGCGCGCCGCGCGGAGCTTGGCGACCTCCATGAAGAAGTTCATGCCGATGGCCCAGAAGAAGGAGAGCCGCGGCGCGAACGCGTCCACGTCCAGGCCCGCTTCCTGACCGGCCCGCAGATACTCCACGCCGTCGGCGAGGGTGTACGCGAGCTCCAGGTCGGCCGTCGCACCGGCCTCTTGGATGTGATAGCCGGAGATCGAGATGGAGTTGTAGCGCGGCATCTTCTGCGAGGTGTACGCGAAGATGTCGGAGATGATCCGCATCGAGGGCTTGGGCGGATAGATGTAGGTGTTGCGGACCATGAACTCTTTGAGGATGTCGTTCTGGATGGTCCCGGCCAGCTTCTCGGGCGGTACGCCCTGTTCCTCGGCGGCCACGATGTAGAGCGCGAGCACCGGGAGCACCGCGCCGTTCATCGTCATCGACACGGTCATCTTGTCCAGCGGGATGCCGTCGAAGAGCTGACGCATGTCGTAGATCGAGTCGATCGCCACGCCCGCCATGCCGACGTCGCCCGTCACCCGCGGGTGGTCGCTGTCGTAACCGCGGTGCGTGGGCAGGTCGAAGGCGACCGAGAGGCCCTTCTGCCCGGCCGCGAGGTTGCGGCGGTAGAAGGCGTTGGACTCCTCGGCGGTGGAGAATCCCGCGTACTGGCGGATCGTCCAGGGCTGGTTGACGTACATCGTCGGGTAGGGGCCGCGCAGGTAGGGCGCGACACCCGGATACGTCTGAAGGAAGTCGAGGCCTTCGAGGTCGGCGCCCGTGTAGAGCGGCTTGACCGCGATGCCCTCCGGGGTCTCCCACAGGAGGTCGTCGTCGGCCTTCCCGGTGGTCTCCTTGACGGCGCTGCGCCACTGGTCCTTGGAGACGGCGGAGGACTCAGACGTGGCATCCGGCGTCAGGCCGACGCCGGAGAAGTCGGGGATCGCCATTACGCCACTCCCATGTGGTCGAGGGTGGAGGAGAGCACGGACACGGCGTCGCAGCCCGCGAAGACGTACGCGTCGACGCCGGGGCGCTCGGCGGGCCGTCCCGCGAGGAACACCCGCAGCGCGCCCGCCGACTTGAGCGCGGCGGCGACCTCGTCGGCCTGCTCCTCGTACAGCGCGTCGCTGGAGCAGAGGCACGCGACCGTGGCGCCGCTGGCCTTGAACGCCTCGGCGGCCGTCGCCGCGTCCACCGTCACCGGGTCGTGCACGGCTTCGATGCCGCCCGCCTGGAAGAGGTTCGACGCGAAGGAGGCCCGCGCGGTGTGCGCGGCGGCCGGGCCGAGCGCGGCGAGGAACACCCGGGGGCGGGCCCCCGTCGAGGCGAGGTGCGCGTCCGAGCGGGAGCGCAGGACCTCGTACGCCTCGTCGCGGCGCACGCGCGGCAGACCGCCCGTAGCCTCTGCGGGCGACGCCTCGCGCTCGACCGGACGCTCCGTCAGGTTCGGGAACTCGCTGACACCGGTGATCGGTTCGCGCCGCTTGGCCAGCTTCTCGCTGCGCTTCGCCCAGGTGGCGGCGAGGCGTTCGCCGATCAGGCCGGAGCGCAGGGCCGCGGCCTGGCCGCCCGCGCGCTCGATCTCCTGGAAGAACTCCCAGCCCGCGTGGGCCAGTTCGTCCGTGAGCCGCTCCACGTACCAGGAGCCGCCCGCCGGGTCGATCACCTTGGCGAGGTGCGACTCCTCCAGGAGGATCGTCGAGGTGTTGCGGGCGATGCGGCGCGCGAACGCGTCCGGCAGGCCGAGCGAGTGGTCGAAGGGCAGCACGGTCACGGAGTCGGCGCCGCCGACGCCCGCGCCGAGGCAGGCCACCGTCGTGCGCAGCATGTTCACCCACGGATCGCGGCGCGACATCATCACCGGCGAGGTCACGGCGTGCTGGCGCTGGGCCCCCGCGTCCGGTGCGCCGCAGACCTCGGCCACGCGGGCCCAGAGCCGCCGGGCCGCCCGCAGCTTCGCGATGGTCAGGAACTGATCGGCAGTGGCGGCGTACCGGAACTCGAGCTGGGCGCAGGCCGCCTCGACGGTGAGCCCCGCCTCGGTCAGTTCGCGCAGGTAGGCGACCGCCGTGGCGAGGGAGGCGCCGAGCTCCTGCCCGGCCGAGCCGCCCGCCTCGTGGTACGGCAGGGCGTCGACGGTCAGCGCGCGCAGGTTCGGGTACTCCTGGCCGCACAGCCGGGCCAGTTCGATCGCGGCCGCCGGGTCGAGCCGCTCGCCGGTGCGGGCCTCGTGGCCGAGCGGGTCCGCGCCGAGCGTGCCGCGCGCGGAGTCCTTGGGGATGCCCCGCTCCTCGTACAGCCGGAACAACTCGCGTGCCGCGGGCTCGAACTCGGCGCCCGCGTCCATCGCGACCGGCGCCAGGTCGAGGAAGACGCCCTCCAGGGCGCGCTCGATGCCGGAGACCGGGAGCGCGCCGGGACCGACGCCGAGCCACAGCGAGGTGACGCCGTTCTCCAGGTCGGCGAGCACGGTCTCGTTCGTACCGGCGGGGTCCGTGGTCGCATGCCGCTGCCGTACGTCCCAGCCGGCCGCGGCACTGCCCGCGGCGGCGCCGCCCCTGACAAAGGGGGCGAAACCCGGGTAACCGGCGTCAGGCGCGGCATCACGGGCGGTGTACAGGGGGCGGGTGCTGAGCCCGTCCTCGAGTGCGGTGGACAGCGCTTCCTCGGCGGCCGGCCCCGATACGTCCTTACCCGATTTGCGCAGCACGCCTTCCACCAGGCGCTGCCACTGCTCATGGGTCGCATCAGGGAACTCGGCGGCCAGGGAAAGCCCGTCGTCAGGCAGGACCGTCATGGGCATGATGCTAGGGCGCAACCCCTGGCACTCGGTGCCGTCCAGGGCTGTGACCTTGGCCTCTCCCGCACTCTCTTGATCTCAAACGAGCGGACGGCTACGGCGGGGCGTGATCCGTGCCCTTCCCTCCCCGTTCCGGAGTCATTCCAGGCCAGAGGCCCTGAAGACGCCCTCGGTCGTGTCGCGGTCGACGCACGGCGAGAGCCGCGGTGACGCGATCGCCCCGCGGAAGAGCGAGCCGTCTGCGACAGATGTGCGGGGCGTCAAGCCCTCGTCAACGTGGGTCGCCCCTGCGTCAACGTCGCGTCATGACGGCTCGGTCGGCACCTGATGCCGGGCATAGCGTCACCACATGGCCCCCCGGGACCTCGTCCGGCCCCGGGCCGGGCGACAGCTCACAGCAGCAGGATCACCGAGCAGCAGGACCATCGAGCAGCAGGATGCTCAAGGAGGAACCCCATGGCAGAAACCCAGTGCGGCGAGGACCCCGAGCCCTCTGAACCCGGCCCGGCCGGACCGCTCTTCGTCCCCGTCCGGCCGGGACCCGCGGGCTGCGTCGCCCGCCTGTTCCGCACCCCCGTGGGCGGCCGCACCGCCGTCGCCTTCACCACGCCCCAGCGGCTCAGCGCGGCCCTCGGCGACCGCCAGGCCTGGATCAGGCTCTCGGAACCCGCGCTGCGCACCCTCACCGAGCCGCTCGGCGTCCGCGAGGTCACCCTCGACCCACGTCTCGCCGCGCACCCCGTCGGCGCGCCCCGGCGGCCGACACCCGCCTGGCGCGAGTGGGACCCGCGCGCGGCCGGCGCGCTGACCGCCCGGATCGGCTGACCTGCGGCATGCGGATGCGGAACGAGGACGAGGCGAAAGAGAGACTGCCGTGACCACCCTGTACGACCCCCTGACCACCGACGCCACCGCTGACGACGACCTGTCCGTCTGGCCCGCGTCCACCGCCCGGCTGCCCCACGGCGACCTCGCCGTCGGCGGTGTACCGCTCACCGAGATCGCCGGGCGTTTCGGCACCCCGGCGTACCTCATCGACGAAGGCGACGTACGCACGCGTTGCCGCACCTACCTGCACGCCTTCCCCGACGCCGAAGTGCACTACGCGGCCAAGGCGTTCCTGTGCCGCGCCATGGCCCACTGGGTGGCGGAGGAAGGGCTCGGGCTCGACGTCTGCTCCGCCGGGGAGCTGGAGCTCGCCGTCACCACGGGCTTCCCCGCCGAGCGCATCGTGCTGCACGGCAACGCCAAGAGTCCGCACGACCTGGAGGCCGCGCTGCGGCTCGGCGTCGGGCGCATCGTGATCGACAGCGCCTCCGAGATCGCACGTCTTGCCGCCGCCGTGCCGCCGGGCAGTCGCCAGAAGGTGCTGGTCCGGGTGGTGCCGGGCATCGCGGCGGGCGGCCATGCCAAGATCCGCACGGGGACCGACGACCAGAAGTTCGGCCTGTCGATCACCGACGGTTCCGCGCAGCACGCCATCGCCCGCATCCTCGGCCAGCCCGGACTCGAACTCGGCGGACTGCACTGCCACTTGGGCTCGCAGATCACCACCGAGAAGCCGTTCCTGGCCGCCGTACGCCGACTGGTCGGCCTGATGGCCCGCGTCAAGGAGCAGCACGGCGTCACCCTCCCCGAACTGGACCTCGGCGGCGGCCACGGCATCGCCTACCGCCCCGGCGAGGAAGCACTCGACATCACCGCCCTCGCCCGCACGGTGCGCGCCGAACTGACCGCGAGCTGCGCGGCGGCCGGACTCACGGTGCCCAGGCTGCTCATCGAACCGGGGCGCGCCATCGCGGGCCCCGCCGGAGTGGCCCTCTACCGCGTGCTCGCCGTCAAGCGCACGGGCGGGCGCACCTTCGTCGCCGTGGACGGCGGGATGAGCGACAACCCGCGGCCCGCGCTGTACGGCGTGCGGTACGCGCCGCGTCTGATCGGCCGGCACTCCACGGTCCCTTCCGCGCCGGTGACCGTCGTCGGGCGGCACTGCGAGGCAGGCGACGTGCTCGCCTCCGACATCGAACTGCCGGGCGACGTACGGCCGGGAGACATCCTGGGCGTGCCGGTGGCCGGGGCGTACCACCTGTCCATGGCGTCCGGCTACAACCTCGTCGGGCGCCCGCCCGTGGTGGCCGTCACCGACGGGCACGCACGGCTCCTGGTGCGGCGCGAGTCCCTGGAGGACTTCCGCAGCAGGGATGTCGGCCTGTAGGCCCCAGCCCCGCGCGGCGGCCGGTCAGGACCCGAGATAGCGCAGGACGGCCAGCACGCGGCGGCTGTACCCGGTCGTCCCGGTCAGCTCCAGCTTGTCGAAGATCGCGTTGATGTACTTCTCGACGGCGCTCTGCGAGACGTGCAACTGGCCGGCGATCGCCGCGTTCGTGTGCCCCTGCGCCATCTTGCCGAGCACCTCGCGCTCACGCGGGGTCAGGCGCTGGAGCGGGTCGGTGTGACTGCTGAGGGTCAGCAACTGCCGTACGACTTCCGGGTCGAAGGCCGTCTGGCCCGAGGCGACCCGCTCCAGCGCGTCCAGGAACTCGTCGACCTGGACGACCCGGTCCTTGAGCAGATAGCCGACACCCTCGGTCGCGGTGGTCAACAGCTCGGTCGCGTAACGGCGTTCGACGTACTGCGACAGCACGAGCACGCTCGTCCCAGGCCACTTCGCCCGGATCTCCAGCGCGGCCCGCAGCCCCTCGTCGGTGTGCGTGGGCGGCATCCGTACGTCGATCACGGCGGCGTCCGGCGGGTCCTCGGCCACGGCGGCGAGCAGCGCCCGCGCGTCACCGACCGAGGCCGTGACGGTGTGCCCCTCGTCCACGAGGAGCCGGGCCAGGCCCTCCCGCAGCAGCGTCGAGTCGTCGGCGAGCATTACGCGCATGGGAGCTCCGCGGTGATGAGGGTGGGCCCACCGGAGGGGCTCTCCACGGTGAGGGTGCCGTCCAGGGCGGCCACGCGCCGGGCGAGCCCGAGCAGACCGCTGCCGGACGGGTCGGCGCCGCCCCGCCCGTTGTCCTCGACGCGCAGGTGCAGCACGGCACCCCGCCGTTCGCCGTGGACGGTGACGAGGGTGGCGCCGGAGTGCTTGACGGCGTTGGTGACGGCTTCGGCGGCGACGAAGTACGCCACGGCCTGGGCGGTCGGCGGCGGCGTCTCGCGCAGGTCGCAGTGCAGCCGTACGGGGATCGCGGCCCGTTCGGCGACCGTCTCCAGGGCGGCGGCGAGGCCGCCCTCGTCGAGGGTCGCGGGGTAGACGCGCCAGGCGACCTCGCGCAGTTCGACCAGGGCCTGCTGGGTCTCCTCGTGCGCCTGGGCGAGGAGCCGCGCGGACTTCTGGGGCTCGGAGGCGCGGCGGGCCCTGCCGAGCAGCATGCCGAGGGCGACGATGCGCTGCTGGACGCCGTCGTGCAGATCGCGTTCGATGCGCCGCCGCTCGTCGTGCACGGCCTCCACCACCCCGGCACGGCTCGCGACGAGCTCGCCGATCCTGCGCTCCATGAGCTGCCCGTCGTTCGGGCCGAGGTACCGCCGGGCGTGCCGCTCGTCGGCGAGCGCGACGCCGTATGTGCCCTGCACACAGAGGTAGAACAGGAAGAGGCCGCCGACCGAGGAGAGGATCAAGGTGGCGGGGGAGTCGATGTCGGCGACGAACCAGCCCCACACCGCCAGCGAGGCGTAACCCGCCCCGAGCAGCGCGCAGCCGAGCACGACACCGCCGAGCAGCCCGATCGCCCAGCGCGACGCGATGTAGTTCACGGCGGGCAGGCCGGTCGGCGGCGTGGCCAGCTCGGTGCCGAAGAAGGCGGTCATGCGCCGCCGCTCCAGATCGGCCAGCCGCCGCGCTCCGTCCACGATCCGGGCCTCGGCGCCGCGCCCGGTGCGCCGCCCCAGGGTGGCGAGCAGCCACAGTCCGGCCACCAGGGCGAAGGCCAGCTCTACGAGGCCGGTGATGGCGCCGACGAGGACGCCGACGGTCACCCTGAGCCAGCGCTGGAGATGCGTACGCATGATCGATGACGCTAGCCCAACGGCCGACCCGCGGGGACTGCGGAAAACCACAAGGCCGCCCTGCGGTCCACCGCACATGACGTGTGTGGCCGCCCTCATACCGTCGTGCCCCACGCCTTCCGTAGCGTCGAGTGCATGATCCTCACTGCCGCGTACGAAGCCTCGGCCGCCCCGAATGAAGCCCCTGCCGGCGGTGTCGCGGGCTGGGCCGCCGATCTCATGGACTCGTTCGGCGCCGTCGGCGCCGGAGCGGCCATCGCCCTGGAGAACCTGTTCCCGCCCCTGCCCAGCGAGGTGATCCTGCCCCTCGCCGGGTTCGCCGCGAATCAGGGCAAGTTCGGCCTGATCACGGTCCTGCTCTGGACCACGGCGGGTTCGGTGATCGGCGCGCTCGCGCTCTACGCGATCGGCGCGCTGCTCGGCCGGGACCGCACCGTGGCCATCGCGGCCCGCCTCCCGCTCGTGAAGGCGTCCGACATCGACCGCACGGAGAAGTGGTTCGCCCGGCACGGCACCAAGGCGGTCTTCTTCGGCCGGATGATCCCGGTCTTCCGCAGCATGATCTCGGTACCGGCGGGCGTGGAGCGGATGCGCCTGCCTGTCTTCCTCGCCCTGACGACCGCGGGCAGCCTCATCTGGAACGCCGTTTTCATCCTGATCGGCCACGCCCTCGGAGCACGCTGGCACCAGGTCGCGGACCTGGTGGGCGTGTACTCCAAGGGCGTTCTCGCGGCGGCGGCACTGGCGGCGCTGATTTTTGTGGCGCTGCGGGTGCGCGCCCTGAAGGGGCGCGGGGCACCGCGCGACAAGCAACGACGCACCCGCAGCACGGGAAGCCCCCGCTGAGAGCCCTAAAGAATCGCCCCCGGCGCGTAGGCCGCGGCCTCGGGGTGCTCCTTGAGCAGGGCCTCGATCTGCGCGACGACGACGCCGACCTGGTCGCTCGCCGCGCCCGTGAACGACAGCTTGTCGGCCATGAGGGCGTCGAGCTCCGCGCGGTCCAGCGGGATGCGGGAGTCCGCGGCGAGCTTGTCGAGGAGCTCGTTGCGCTCGGCGCCCTGCTCGCGCATGGCGAGCGCGGAGGCGACGGCGTTCTCCTTGATGGCCTCGTGGGCCTCCTCGCGGCCGACGCCCGCCCGCACCGAGGCCATCAGGACCTTGGTGGTGGCGAGGAAGGGGAGGTAGCGGTCCAGCTCACGCGCGACGACGGCCGGGAACGCGCCGAACTCGTCGAGCACGGTCAGGAAGGTCTCCAGGAGCCCGTCCAGCGCGAAGAACGCGTCGGGCAGGGCGACACGGCGTACGACCGAGCAGGAGACGTCGCCCTCGTTCCACTGGTCGCCCGCCAGCTCGCCGGTCATCGACGCGTAGCCGCGCAGGATGACCGTGAGGCCGTTGACGCGCTCACAGGAGCGGGTGTTCATCTTGTGCGGCATCGCGGACGAGCCGACCTGGCCCGGCTTGAAGCCTTCGGTGACGAGCTCGTGCCCGGCCATCAGACGGATGGTCTTGGCCAGCGACGAGGGGCCGGAGGCGAGCTGCACCAGGGCGGTGACGACCTCGTAGTCCAGGGAGCGGGGGTAGACCTGGCCGACCGAGGTGAAGGCGCGGTCGAAGCCGAGGTGACCGGCGATGCGCTGTTCGAGCTCGGTGAGCTTGTCGGCGTCGCCGCCGAGCAGGTCGAGCATGTCCTGGGCCGTGCCGACGGGGCCCTTGATGCCGCGCAGGGGGTAGCGGCTCAGCAGGTCCTCGACGCGGCGGAACGCGACGAGCAGCTCGTCGGCGGTCGTCGCGAAGCGCTTGCCCAGGGTCGTCGCCTGCGCGGCGACGTTGTGGGAGCGGCCGGCCATGACCAGCTCGGCGTACTCGCCGGAGAGCTTCCCGAGCCGCGCGAGCACAGCCACCGTGCGGTCGCGCACCAGCTCCAGGGAGAGGCGGACCTGCAGCTGCTCCACGTTCTCGGTCAGGTCGCGGGAGGTCATGCCCTTGTGGACCTGCTCGTGCCCGGCGAGCGCGTTGAACTCCTCGATGCGGGCCTTCACGTCGTGGCGCGTGACCTTCTCGCGCTCGGCGATCGAGGCGAGGTCGACGTCGTCCAGAACCCGCTCGTAGTCGGCGAGGGCAGCATCCGGGACCTCGATCCCCAGGTCCTTCTGCGCCCGCAGGACGGCGAGCCAGAGCTGACGCTCCAGCTTGACCTTCTGCTCGGGCGACCAGAGGGTGGCGAGCTCGGCGGAGGCATAACGCCCGGCGAGGACGTTCGGAATACGGGGCTTTGCAGGCGCGACAGTCACGTGTACGGAGTTTACCTGCCGTCCGACCTGCTCTTTGACCGTCCGTACAGTCCGGAAAGCGCGGGTTCGTTGGAGCATCATCCAGGCGTGGCGCGGGGTGAGTGACGTGGGCCGAGACCGGGCCTCCCGCGACGACGGCGGCTACTCGCCCACCGGCAGCAGCACGCGCCGCAACCCCTCGACTCCCTTGCGCCAGGGCTCCCCGTCGGACTCCTCCCAGAGGTCGAGCAGCTCCGAGCCCTCGGCCAGCACATGGTCCAGGGCCTGGTGTGCGGGGCCGCGGAGCGACAGGAGGTCGGGTATGGGCTGCTCCGGTCCGTAGACGGGGTCGGCGGGCTCGCCGCCCGGGCACTGCGCGGCGACCAGGGCGGCGGCGGCCACGGCCGTCTCGGCGACGTCGGCGTCCAGCTCTCCGTCCTCGGCGGCGGCGTCGTCCAGAGCGGCCCGGACGAGACCGAGTCGGTCCTCGGCAGGGGCGTCGTCGCGTTCTCCGCAGAAGTCCGCCGCGGTGTCGTTGTCGAAGGGCCCGACATCCCAAGTACCCATGGTCATTCCCGCTTTCGTCCCGTGTCGTGCATCGTCCTGTCCAGCTCCGGGCATCGTGTCATCGAGCACTGACATCCGCCGGTGCCCGGCTGTGCCGCAACTCCCGTTGATCCACCTACGTCTAGGCTTCACCACATGGAGCAGCGCGAGATCATCCAAAGAGTCGTCGGCATCCTGACCGAGGCGATCGAGATGCGCCGACAGGTACGGGAGAACCCGGACGGCGAGGTCGAACCCAGCGGCGCGGTGGGCGCGATGCTGGAGGAGATGCTGCCGCGCATCGAGATCCCCGCCGATGCCACCGCGATGGAGGTCGCCGAGGTGGTGGGCCGGGAACTGAGCCCGGTCATCGAGCAGATCACGTCGGCCTTCGCCTTCTCCTTCGCGCAGTTGGCGGAGGCGCACGACGAGGGACGCACCGATGTGACGTCGGCGGACGTACTGCAGTCCATCGCCCTGCACTTCGAGGACGAGGTGGAGGAGTAGGACGCACGACCCTACGGCGCGGGCGGGCCACCCCTGGGGGGGCCCCCCCGCCCGCGCCGCTCTATGCTGTGACGCCTGATGCGCGGGGGGCGTGACGGGGTCGGTACGGGGGCTGGGGATGGATCAAGGACTGGCGGCCGTTCTCGGCGCGGCGGTGGGGGCGGTCGCCACCGGGACGGCGGCGCTCGTCACGGCGATGTCGGCGTCCCGCCTGCACAAGAACAAGGCGAGGCAGGAGGCGTGCCTCGCCTACCTCACCCTGGTGGCGCAGATCCGCATGGCGCTGGTCGACATCGGCCGCCACCACCGCCCGGACCCGACGGACCTCTACGAGCCACTCGACCCGGCGACGGCCCGCGCCCGCGCCGCGGACATCGACGCCCAGTACCACGAGCTGATCACGAAGCACGCGGTCCTGATGCTGGCAGGCCCCCGCCGGGTCTACAGACAGGCGGTACGCACGACGGACCTGGTCGCCGCCCCTCTGACACTCATCACCCGCTGGAGCACGACCCCGACCCCGCCCCCGCCCGACCAACTACAAGCCTTCACCCAGGCCATGGAAGCCCTCGCCCAGGGCCTGGCCGACTTCGCGGACACGGCCAGGGAGAGCACGTAGGCCGCGCCGCGACCGCCCGCCGCGCGAGCGGCGCGCCTAAGGCCGCGGGTCCTCCCAAGGCAGGAGGTCCGGGCGTTTGGGTGGGAGGCCGTCGCCTGAGGAGCGGCCTGTCAGGCGGCGGGCTATCCAAGGGGCCAGGTGCTGTCTGGCGAAGCGGATGTCCGCCACGCGGCGCGCGCCCCAGTTCGGCGGGACCGGGGGCGGGAGGGGGGTCTGCCAGTCGTCCTCGGGGGCGTAGCCGAGGGACTGCCACACCGCTTCGGCGACCCTGCGGTGGCCTTCGGCCGTCAGATGCAGCCGGTCCACGTCCCACAGGCGCTGGTCGCCGAGCGCGGCCGATCCGTACAGGTCCACGACCGTGGCGCCGTGCCGCGCCGCCAACTCGTCGATGTGGACGAAGAGTTCCTCCATGCGCGGGCGGAATCGCTGGAACACCGGACCGTTCCTGCCCGGGCTGCGCATCAGGACCAGCTGCTTGCAGGCGGGGGCGAGGCGTTCGACCGCCTCCTCCAGGAGGTCGCGGACGCGGACCATGTCGCATTTGGGGCGCAAGGTGTCGTTGAGGCCGCCCACCAGGGTGATCACGTCGGGCTGCATGGCGGCCGCGACGTCCACCTGCTCGGCCACGATCTGCGCGATGAGTTTCCCGCGTACCGCGAGGTTGGCGTACCGGAATCCGGGGGAGGCGGCAGCCATCCGGGCGGCGAGCAGATCTGCCCAGCCGCGGTAGCTGCCGTCGGGCAGCAGGTCCGACATGCCCTCGGTGAAGGAGTCGCCGACCGCGACGAGACTGGTGTAGTTGGCATTCATCTGCATGGCGGGAGCGATCGTACATGGAGCTTCGACCCTTCGCCGTGGCGGACGCGGCCACGGTGGCGCGCTGGCCCGCCTCCGCCGCCGAGGTCGCCCTGTGGTGCGGGTCGCGTGACTTCCCCGTCGCGGCGGACCTGGTGGCCGGATGGCAGCAGGACCCCGACGTGCGCGCTCATGTCCTGGTCGCGAGCGGGACGCTCCTCGCCTACGGGGAGGTGTGGTGCGACGAGGAGGAGGACGAGGCGGAACTCGCCCGGGTCATCGTGGCGCCGGGCGCCCGGGGACGGGGCGTCGGGCGGAGGCTGGTGCGGGGGCTGGCCGAGCAGGCACTGCGGGCCGGATACACAGAGATCTTCGTGCGCGTCCACCCCGCCAACACCGCCGCCCTGCGCTGCTATCACCGGGCCGGATTCCTGCCCGTCGACCCCGCTCTGGCCGCGGAGTGGAACGCCCCGCAGCCCGTCAGCTATACCTGGCTCCGGCATGGGGGTGCGGGGCTTCCTTAAGGGGTAGCGGTCGCGGCTAGGGGCTCGGGGGTGTGGTCTCCGAGTCGGCGATCGTCGTGCGGCCCACCAGGCGTTCGTAGCGCTGCCTGGCCGCCTGCGGTGTGCCGAGGCCGAGGCCGAACGCGATCTCCGGCCAGGTCATGCCGCGTCCTCGCGCCATCTGCAGGAGTCCGGCCTCCACCTCGTCCATCTCGGTGCGGGCCATCGGCATGAGCGTCAGCGCCGCGGTGATGTCCGCCTGGTCGACCTCCGGCTCACCCTCCTCGCGGTCCGCGACCCCGGTCAGCAGGAACGTCACGAGCCGCGCCGCCTCGTACGGACCGACGATCGTGGCGTGGACCTGCCGGCGCCGCTGCTCATCGGTGGCCGCGTGCCGCTCGGCGATGCGGAACAGGGCGGCGGGGGCGCGACCCGCACGCACCTGGTCCGGGTGCGTGGGGCTGAAGGGGTCGTCGGTCTCGGCGCGTTGCTGCTCGGGGGTCGTGTTCATGACGTCCAGCATGGGCGGCACACGCGATGCTGTCAATGAAGCATTGTGAACATTGTGTTTGCCCGTGTGGTCGTAATGCGCCCCAGTCGCCGCACGAGGTCCCGTATGAAACGGTGGAAAACATCTGAAATGCCACTCCTGGCACACCCGGCGAGAGGGGAAACACATGTCATCGAAGCGACGTCGTAAGAAGAAGGCACGCCGTAAGCACGCGGCCAACCACGGCAGCCGTCCCCAGTCCTGACCGGAGTCCCGGCCGTCGCCGACCAGCGCCGGTGCAACCGGTTTCTGTGTGATCTCGTCAACAGCCTTGCCACCTGGGTCAACGGGTGAACAATGGTGCAATGTTGGAGTTGTTGCGAGAAGTCGGCGTAGAACTGCCGGGCGGCGCCGGGCTGTTGAAGTTCGGGATGACGTCCGACGAGGTCCTGGAACTGCTGCCGCCCGACAAGGTAATGCGGCACCGGCAGTGCATGGGCCTGACCCTGGACCAGTACGCGGAGCTCCGGCACGCGCATGACGCCTGGCTCGGCGGCCTCCTCTTCGAGCCCGAGTGGAACTTCGACGCCGAACTCGACGGGTTGGTCCTGGGCTTCGGCGGCGGCGGGCCCGGCGTCACGGACCGGCTCGCCCGCGTGGAGATCCAGGCGCGGGCCCGGCCGGACCGCCCGGCGGCGACCCCCGTGGCGTGGGACGACATCGACCTCTTCGGCTATCCCGCCGCGGAGATCGTGGCCGTACTGCCCGGGGTCACCGCGGCGCAGGGCGGGCCGCCGCCCGCCGACGTGACCGTGGGCGAACTCGGCCTGCGCCTGTCACGGGCCAGGCCGACGGCGGAGCACTGGGAACGGGTGACCCTCTTCGGCCCCGGATCGGGAAGTTGGGGCGCCTGCTGCGCGGGCGGACTCGTCTGCGCCGAGCAGGGTGACGGTCTCGTCGGGATCATGTACTGACGGGTCCGCGACCGTGACTGGGCCGGCCATGAACGTGAATGGGCCGGCCGCGACCGCGACCGGGCTCGGTCGACCGTATCCGGGCCCGCGCGACCATAACCGGGCCCGCGCAACCACGGCCACGCTCCGGCAGCCCGATCACGGCCGCGCCTCACCCGCCCCCTCCAGCGCCGCAAGGATCCAGCTCCGCGACTGGGCCGGGTCGATGACCGCGTCGATCTCCAGCGCGGCCGCGGCGTTCACCGCCTTGCCGTGCTCGTACAGCTCGGCGACATGGGTGTCGAACACCCGCTGCCGCTCCACGGGATCGGCGATCGCGGCCAGTTCCTTGCGGTAGCCCAGGCGGACGGCGCCTTCGAGCCCCATCCCGCCGAACTCGCCGCTCGGCCACGCCGCCGTTGCCACGGGCGCGCGCGTGGAGCCGCCCATCATGGCCATCGCGCCGAGGCCGTACGCCTTGCGCAGCACCAGGCTGACCAGCGGGACGCGAAGCTGGGCGCCGGTCACGAAGAGCCGGGAGAAGTGCCGTACGGTCGCGGTCCGTTCGGCGTCCGGGCCGACCATGAAGCCCGGTGTGTCACAGAGGGAGACGACGGGGAGCCCGAACGCGTCGCACAGCCGCAGGAAGCGCTCCGCCTTGTCGGCCGCGTCCCGGTCGATCGCCCCGCCCAGATGTCCGGGGTTGTTGGCCAGCAGCCCCATCGGCCGGCCCTCGACACGTACGAGCGCCGTCAGGATGCCCACGCCGAAACCGCGCCGCAGTTCCAGGACCGAGTCCGTGTCGGCGATGCCCTCGATCGCGGCCCGCACGTCATAGGCGCGACGCCGGTTCTCCGGCACCGCTTGCCGCAGCAGCCGCGGGTCCGCTGCCTCCCAACTGGCCTCCCTGACGCAGTCGTTCGAGGCGTCGGTGAAGTAGGACAGGTACTTCCGTGCCACCCGCACCGCCTCCGCCTCGTCGGCCACCGCGATGTCCACCACGCCGTTGGGTACCTGGACGGACAGGGGGCCGACCTCTTCGGGGCGGAACACGCCGAGGCCGCCGCCCTCGATCATCGCCGGGCCTCCCATCCCGATGCTGGCCTCCGGCGTCGCGATCACCACGTCACAGGTGCCGAGCAGGGCCGCGTTTCCAGCGAAGCACCGGCCCGACGCGACGCCCACCAGCGGGACTTGACCACTCAGTCGCCCCATCTGGTGGAACGTCGTCACGTCGAGTCCGGCGATCGACGTCGAGTCGGTGTCCCCGGGGCGCCCGCCGCCGCCCTCCGCGAACAGCACGACGGGCAGCCGCCGTTCCTCCGCCAGGTGGAGCATCCGGTCCGTCTTGCGGTGGTTCTGCAGACCCTGGGTACCGGCGAGGACGGTGTAGTCGTATGACATCGCCACGCACCGCACGCCGTCGATCCGCCCCGTGCCGGTGACCATGCCGTCGGCGGGCGTCGAGACGATCAGGTCGTCGAGGGAGCGGCGGCGCCGCTGGGCGGCGATCGCGAGGGCGCCGTACTCCGTGAACGTGCCGTCGTCACACAGGTCGTCGATGTTCTCGCGGGCCGTGCGGCGCCCGATGCGGTGGCGCTTGGCGACGGCTTCGGGGCGCTGGGCGTCCAGGCCGATCGCGTGCCTGGCCAGGGCCTCGGCCAGGTCGGGGCGGATGGCGTCCGGGTCCGTGATCTCCCCGGCGAGTGCCGTGGCCGCCTCGCCCGCCACCGACGCCTCCACCGTGACCAAGGGGTGCCCCTCCGCGGCCGTGCCGCCGACGTGCGCGTGCAGGGCGGTCACCGTTCCGGAGGCGGTCGCGCGCACGACGTGCTCCATCTTCATCGCCTCGAGTACGAGCAACTGCTGCCCAGCGGCGACCCGTTCGCCCACCGCCACGTCGACGGTGACGACCGTCCCTGTCATGGGAGCGACGATGGCCGATTCCTCGCCCGCTGCCGGTGCGTCGTCGGGCAGCAGCTCCGCCATGTGCTCGGCGACGAAGCCGGTGTGCGCACCACCCGAGGTGAAGCCCGGATGGGTGAGGAGCGCGCGGAGGAGGGGGATTCCGGTGCGTACGCCCTCGACGGCGAAGTCCGCCAGGGCGCGGGACGCGCGCTCGCAGACCGCGGCGAAGTCCCCCTGGGGCGTGTGCGTGATGACCTTGGCGAGCAGCGAGTCGTAACGCGCCCCGATCTCCGTTCCGTTGCGTGCCGCCGTGTCCACGCGGACCCCCGGCCCCGTCGGCACGTCGAAGCGGGTGAGCGTGCCGGTGGAGGGGAGGGCGGTGCCGTCCGGCAGGGGGGACTCGGCGTTGACGCGTGCCTGGAGCGCGAAGCCGCGGGGCTCGGGCGGCGGACCCGCGAGGCCGAGTGCCGCGAGTGATTCGCCCGCGGCCAGGCGCAGTTGTGTCACCACCAGGTCGACACCCGTCACCTCCTCCGTGACCGTGTGCTCGACCTGGAGGCGGGGGTTGGCCTCGATGAAGTGGAACTCCTCGCCCTGCAGGAGAAATTCGAAGGTGCCGAGGCCGGTGTATCCGCACTCACGGGCCATCCGCAGGGCCGCGGACACGAGTTTCTCCCGGACCGCCGAGGGGAGCCCTGGTGCCGGAGCGATCTCGACGAGCTTCTGGTGGCGGCGCTGGGCGCTGCAGTCGCGCTCCCAGAGGTGTGCGATCTCGCCGGTCACGTCGCCCAGGACCTGGACCTCGATGTGGCGGGCGCCGGTCAGCAGCTCCTCCACGTACAACTCCGCGCGCCCGAAGCCCTGCAGGGCCTCGGAGCGGCAGCGTTCCCAGGCGTCCGCCAGCTCGCCCGGGTGGCGTACGGCCCGCATGCCGCGCCCTCCGCCACCACCGATGGCCTTGACCATCACCGCGCCCGAAGGGCCGAGTCCGGCAAGGAACGACGCGGCGTCGGCCAGGCTCGTCGGTCCCTCCGTGCCCGCGAGGACAGGCACACCCAACCGCACCGCCAGCGCACGCGCGCGAGCCTTGTCGCCGAACAGGCCGAGCACCTCGGGGGACGGCCCCACGAACCGCAGCCCGGCCTCCGCGCAGCGCCCCGCGAACCCCGCGTCCTCGCTCAGGAATCCGTAGCCGGGGTGCAGCAGCTCGCAGCCGGAACGGCGGGCCGCGGCAAGCACCGCGTCCGCGTCCAGGTACGCGGCCGGACCCGTGCCGCCCAACGGCTGCGCCTCATCGGCCAGTTGTACGTGCCGGGCGGCGGCGTCGTCCTGCGCGTACACGGCGACCGTGCGCAGGCCGGCCTCCGCGGCTGCCTGCAGGACGCGGACGGCGATCTCCCCGCGGTTGGCGACGAGCACGGCGGCAGAACCCATGAAGCCCTCCTGAGGTATCCGGCCCCGGGGAATCCGCCCCTGAGGTGTCCGGCGCCGCCATGCTCATTGACATTGGCGTCAACGTCAATAAGGTCGCCGCGTGGCACGACATCAACAGCCCTGGGCGACCCGCACCGCCCGCGACCGCAGCGATGCCCCGGCCCGCGGGCGGCTCCTTGACGCCGCCGAGGCGGTGTTCGCGCGGCGCGGGTACGGCGCGACGACCATCGCCGACATCACCGCGGAGGCGGAGGTCTCGCGGGCGGGCTTCTATGTGTACTTCGCGTCCAAGGAGGAGATTTTCCGCGTCCTCGCGGTGCGCGTACGGGACGCGTTCCTCGCCGCGCAGGACGTGCCGGGCGTCGATCGGGACGATGCCCGCGAGGTCGTCGAGGCGTCGACCGCCGCCTTCATCGCCGCGTACGCCCAACACCTGCCGCTGCTGCGCCTGTTGGAGCAGCAGGCGCAGACCGACGAGGACGTGCGCGCCCTGTGGGAGGAGACCCAGGAGCGCCCGGTCCACCGCTCCGCCCGCTACATCCGGCGGCTCGCGGCCGAGGGCACGGCCCGGCCGGTCGCCGATCCGCTCGCCGTGGCCCGCGCGGTCGGCGGCATGAGCATCCAGTTCGCCCGGCTCACGGCGTCCGCCCCGGAGACGTACGACGCGGCCGTCCGCGATGTGACCGCCATGTTCCTGCACCTGCTCGGAGTCGATCACCCGGACCGGGCCCCGGACCGGACCGCGGACCGGGCCCCACGCTGAGGAGCTGCCCCATGCGCATGGACGACCAGTTGAGCGACCTGCGTGCCCGCCAGGAGAAGGCCCGGCGCGGACGCCAGCGGGACACGGCGGAGCATCGCACGGGCACGCGGACCGTGCCCGGCCATGTGGCGCACTGGGCGCGGTTCGAGCCGGAGCGGCCCGCGCTCGTCTTCGGCGAGGAGGTCGTCTCGTACCGCCGACTCGACGAGATGACGGACCGGTTGGCGGGCTGGCTCGACGCGCGGGGTGTGCGGCCCGGCGACCGGGTGGGCGTGCAGCTGCCCAACTGCCCGCAGTTCGTGATCGCGATGCTGGCCGTGCTGCGGGCCGGAGCGGTGCATGTGCCGGTCAACCCGATGTTCCGCGCGGCGGAGCTGAGCCATGAACTGCGGGACGCGGGGCCCGAGATCGTCGTCACGCACAGCTCGCTGACCGGTGTGCTCGACGAGGTGCGTGCGGGGACGGCCGTACGGGATGTCCTGGTGGCCGTCGACAGCGAGGCGTGGGCCGCGGCCGTGGGGCACGCGCCGCTCGGCCGGACGGCCGACGATCTGGACGCGCTCACCGCGACGGGCAAGATCAGGAAGACGGAGCTGGCGGAACGGGCGGCGGCTACGACCGGGCCGGCGCGGCAAGGTGATCCCACGCCGCCTGCGCCGTGAACTCGGCCTGCCCGCCCCGCAGCAGCAGCTCCGCCGACGCGAACGCCGGCTGGTCCGCGTGGGCGGCGACGTAGGGGATCGCGATGCAGCGCATGCCCGCCGCGTGCGCCGCGACCGCGCCCGGAGCGGCGTCTTCCAGGACCACGCAGTCGGCCGGGTCCGCGCCGAGGAGCGCGGCGGCGGCCAGGAACACGTCGGGCGCGGGCTTGCCGTGCGCGACCTCCTCCGCCGAGACGACGGTGGTCAGGAGCGTGTCGAGGCCGGTGCCCGCGAGGATCGCCTCGATGGCGGCTCGGGACGACCCGGAGGCCACGGCCATCGGCACCCCGGCGCCGTGCAGCCGCTCCACGAACTTGCGCATCTCGGGGAAGACGTGGGTGTCGGCGCGGGCGAGCGCGAGATAGCGCCGGTCGAGCTCCGAGAGCAGTTCGGCCACCGGTACGCCGATGCCGTACCGGTCCTTCCACGTGGCGAGGGTCTCCTGGGTGCCGATGCCCACGTACTGCTCGTTGTCGGCCCAGGTGTAGGCGACACCGTGCTCGGCGAGCAGTTCGCGCGACGCCTCGTAGTAATTCGGCTCGCTGTCCACGAGAGTGCCGTCGAGATCGAAGATGACCGAGATGCCGCCGAGGATGCTCATGCACTCCAGCATGCCAAAGCCGCAGTTCAACGCCGTCGCACGGGTCAGTGGCCGACGGATCACTTCTGCTCGGCGGAGGCCCGGCCGATCGACTCGACGAGGGGAAGCAGACGGTGCGGGACGCGCTCGCGCAGCGCCATCTCCGTACGCGTGCGGACCACGCCCGGCATCTGGATCAGCTGCTGGACCACGTCCTCCAGGTGCCCGTTGTCCCGGGCCACCACGCGGGTCAGGAGATCACCGCCGCCGGTGATCGAGAACGCCTCGATGATCTCCGGCACGGCGGCGAGCGCGTCACCCACCTCGTCCAGATGCCCCTGCGTGACCTCGATGTGCACGAAGGCGAGCACGGGATGCCCGAGCGCGGCAGCCGACAGCGAAGGCCCCGTTCCGGTGATCACCCCGTCCCGCTCCAGCCGGTCGAGCCGAGCCTGCAACGTGCCACGAGCGACCCCGAGCACCCGCGCGTACTCCCGGACACTGGTACGAGGCTGCTCCAGAAGAAGCCGCAGAATACGGGTGTCGAGCTCATCGACGGCCATGGCACGGATCTCCCGGGTACGAGGGGCGAACCTCGCGACTGTACCAACGGATCACGGCGTCCAGCCTCTGGGAGACCGGCCTGACCTGCGGATACCGGCCCGGATTTCCCGCGTCAGCCGGCCGCTTCCCCGCGCTGGACCGCCCGCACCGCCGCCACCAGTGCCGTCACGCCCCGCTCGGCCTTCTCCCGTGGGCAGCCCGCGTTCAGGCGTACGTGGCCGGGGGAGCCGTAGGTCGTGCCGGGCATGATGGCCACCTTTTGCGTTTCGATCAGTTCGCGTTGGAGTGCCTCGTCGTCCACCGTCTGGGGGCTCAGGTCGATCCAGGCCAGGTAGCCCGCCTGGGGTGGGATCCAGTCGAGGGTGGGGAACGCCTTGTTCAGGCGGTCCGCGATCAGGTCGAGGTTGCCGCGGAGGTACGTGCCCAGGGCGTCCAGCCAAGGGGCGCCCTCTCGGTACGCGGCGATGTGGGCGACCAGTGAGAGCACCGCCGGGGAGGACAGGCCGTCGGCCTCCTTGAGGTTGCGGAGGTACGCCTCGCGTGTGGCCGGGTCGGCGATGATGCCGTAACTGCCCGTCAAGGCTGGGATGTTGAAGGATTTTGATGCCGACGTCACCAGCGCCCAGCGCCCTTCGCGAGCGCCGTGCAGAGGCCACGGGCGGTGGACGTACGGCGGGTGGGCGAGGTCCGAGTGGATCTCGTCGCTGATCACCGCGACGCCGTACCGCGCGCACAGCTCCGCGGTGCGGTTCAGCTCGGCCTCCGTCCAGACGTGGCCGGTGGGGTTGTGGGGTGAGCACAGGAGCAGTACGGACGTGTCCGGCAGGGCAAGGAGTCGTTCCAGTTCGGCCCAGTCGCCGAGCGGGCAGCCGAGCAGCCGCCGCTCGTGCGCGGCGACGGTCTTGGGGAACGCGTCGTACGTCGGCGTGTGGACGACGACGCCGTCGCCGGGGCTGGACCACAGGCGCAGGAGCTGGGAGATCTGGTAGATCACGGACGGGCCGTAGACGATCGACTCCGGGTCCACCTCGGTCGCGTGACGTTCGCCGTACCAGTCGACGATCGCGGAGAGGAAGTCCGTCTGGCGCCAGCGGGAGTAGCCGAGCACCCCGTGGTCGAGCCTGCCGCGGAGGGCCGACAGGACCGCGGGCGCCGTCTCGAAGTCCATGTCCGAGATGGTGAACGGCAGCAGGTCGGGGACGCCGAAGCGGTCCTCGACGTAGTCCCACTGCGTGCACCACGTGCCGTGCCGGTCGACGGGTGAGCCGAAGTCGAAGGAGTCGAAGGAAGGGGCCACCGGTCAGCCCACCCGCACCAGCGACGCGATCGCGTCCTTCACCGACTGCACCTGCGGGCCGATGATCACCTGCACATTGTGCCCGTCGAGCTTGATGACCCCGACCGCGCCGAGCTTCTTCAGCCGCGCCTCGTCGACCTGTTCGGCGTCCGCGACCGTCATGCGCAGGCGGGTGATGCAGTTGTCGAGGGTCTGGATGTTCTCGGCGCCGCCGATCGCCTCCAGGATCGCCACGGCGTCGTACTTCCCCGCGATCAGCTCACGCGGAGCCGCGGCCGCGGCCTCGTCCTCGGCGGCCGTCCCCTCCTCGTCGGCCTCCGCCGCCGGCTCCTCACGCCCCGGCGTCTTGAGGTCGAAGCGGGTGATGGCCCAGCGGAAGAGGAAGTAGTAGCCGGCGAACCACACCGCGGCGATGACGGGTATCAGGTACCACTTCGTGGTCGTGCCCTGGAGGACACCGAAGACGAGCCAGTCGATGACGTTGCCGTCGGTGTTGCCGATGAACACCCCGAGGACGGCGGCGGTCAGGAACCCGAGGCCGACGAGCACGGCGTGGATCAGGTACAGCCACGGCGCGATGAACAGGAACAGGAACTCCAGCGGTTCGGTGATACCGCCGACGACGCACGCGACGACACCGGAGACCAGAAGCGCCTTGATCTCCGGGCGCATCTTCTTGTTCGCGCAGTGGTACATCGCCAGGGCCGCGCCCGGCAGCCCGCCGAGGTAGACCGCCATCTTGCCCTGGGAGAGGAAGTTGGTGGCGTCGGTGACCGCGTCACCGGGCGGGGCCGCACAGTTGAGCTGGGCGTAGAAGAGGTTCAGCGCGCCGGAGACCTGATCGCCGCAGACGGCGCCGGAGCCGCCGACATCCGTGAAGCGGAACATGGCGACGAGGATGTGGTGCAGGCCGATCGGGCGCAGGAGCACCTCGCCCATGCCGAAGAAGAACGGGCCGAAGACGCCCGCGTGACCGATCGCGCGCCCGAGGTCCGAGATCCAGCCGTTGAACGTCGGCCACACCAGCGGGATCAGCAGACCGAGCAGGCTGAGGACCAGCGTCGAGATGATCGGGACGAACCGCAGACCGCCGAAGAAGGCGAGCGCGTCGGGCATCCGCTGCGCACGAAAGCGCTGGTGGAGCACGCTGACAACGATGCCAACAGCTACGGCGCCGAGCAGTCCCGTATCGATGGACTGGATGCCGATCACGTCGGCGATGCCGTAGTGGGCGATGGCCTTCTCGTCCTCCAGGTCCACGCCCTTGGCGGTGAGGTAGAAGTTCACCGCCAGGTTCATCGCCGCGTACCCGACGAAGCCGGAGAACGCCGCGACGCCCTTGTCCTCGCGGGCCAGGCCCAGCGGGATGGCTATCGCGAACATCACGGGCAGGAACTTGAAGGCGACGAGGCCGGTGCTCGCCATCCACGTGAAGACGAGGTGGAAGCCCTCGCCCTCAAGGAAGGTGAGGTTCTCGGTGACGGCCTCGCTGGAGAGCGACGAGCCGATGCCCAGCATGATGCCGCAGAACGCGAGCAGGGCCACCGGGAGCATGAACGTCTTGCCGAGTCCCTGGAGGAATTCCCAGAGCGCTGACTTGGTCTTCTGCATGTGTGGGGGTCTTTCGGGCCTGAGCGGAGGCGAACTCGGTCGATCCGCCCAGGCGGATGAGATCACAGCGGTTCGGGGGCTGTCCATGGCCGTTGCACATGGTGCGCGGCGCCCCCGGGCGGGGGCCTGAGCCCAGGCCCGACGGGCTTGTCCGCCGTACAATGGAAGGGCGGCAATGTGCACGACGGCGTGACTCGATCATGAACGCTCGCATCGAGGACTACGCCCTCATCAGCGACCTGGAAACCGCCGCCATGCTCGGCAGGGACGGGTCGATCGACTGGCTCTGCCTGCCGCGCTTCGACTCCCCGGCCTGTTTCGCCGCGCTGCTCGGCACGGCGGACAACGGATTCTGGCGGGTTTCCCCCGTCGGCGCGGGACCGTGCGCGCGGCGGGCCTACCGCCGGGACACCCTGGTCATGGACTCCTTCTGGGAGTGCCCGACCGGCGCCGTGCGCGTCACGGACTTCATGCCTCCGCGTACGGGGCTGCCCTGCCTCGTGCGCGTCGTCGAGGGCCTGTCCGGCGCCGTCGCCATGCGCAGCGAACTGCGGCCGCGCTTCAACCAGGGCCGCGTCGTGCCGTGGGTGCGTCCTCAGGAGCACTGCACGGTCGCCGTGGCCGGGCCCGACTCCCTCTGGCTGAGCGCCGACGGCCCGATGGAGATACGCACCGGCCGCCACGACACCACCGCCCACCACTCCACCGACCCCGCCGTCCGCGACACCAGCGCCCTGGACTTCACCGTCTCGGCGGGCCAGCGCCTTACGCTGCAACTCGTGTGGGCCCCCTCGCACCTGCCCGAACCGCCCGAGCCCCTGCGGGTCCCGGCGGAGACGGCGCTGAAGGCGACCGGCGACTTCTGGCGCCGCTGGAGCGCCAAGTGCCGCTACCAGGGCCCCTGGCGGGAAGCGGTCACCCGCTCGCTGATCACGCTGAAGGCCCTCACCTACGCGCCCACGGGTGGCATCGTCGCCGCACCGACCACCTCGCTCCCGGAGTGTGTCGGCGGCGAACGCAACTGGGACCACCGCTTCTGCTGGCTGCGCGACTCCACGCTCACCCTCTCCGCCCTGCTGCGCAGCGGCTACCGCGACGAGGCGACGGCCTGGCTCGACTGGCTGGTGCGTGCCGTGGCGGGCGGTCCCGCCGATCTTCAGGCGGTGTACGGGGTGGAGGGGCAGCGGCGGCTGCCGGAGACCGAGGCTCCCTGGCTCTCCGGATACGAGGGCTCGCGGCCCGTGCGGTTCGGGAACGCCGCGGCCCATCAGCTCCAGCTCGACGTCTACGGCGAGGTCCTCGACACGCTTTATCTGTCGCTGCGTGCGGGCATCCCGATGCAGCCCCACCTGTGGAGCCTGGTGGAGTCCCTGATGGGCCATCTGCGGGACCACTGGCGCGAGCCGGACCAGGGGCTGTGGGAAGTCCGGGGCGTGGGACGGCAGTTCGTGCACTCCAAGGTCATGTCCTGGGTCGCGGCCGACCGTGCGCTGCGCATGGGCGAGATGCTCGGCAGGAACGAGTCCGCGGGGGAGTGGCGCGCCATGAGGGACGCTGTGCACCGGGAGGTGTGCCGCGAGGGGTGGGACGAAGGACGGCGGACCTTCGTGCAGTCCTACGGATCGCCCGCCCTCGACGCGTCGGCGCTGCTGATCCCCAAGGTCGGCTTCCTGCCCGCCGACGACCCGCGGGTCCACGACACCGTACAGGCCATGCGGGCCCTGGACCATCACGGGTTCGTGCGCAGGTACGGCCACGACCGGCCGGGTGCCGATTCCGTGGACGGCATGCGTGGCTCCGAGGGCACGTTCGTGGCGTGTTCCCTCTGGTACGCCGACGCGCTGGCCGCCACCGGCCGGCTCGCCCAGGCGCGGGAGACCTTTGAACGCGTCCTGGACGTACGCAACGACGTGGGACTCCTGGCGGAGCAGTGGGACCCGGACAGCCACCGCCAACTGGGCAACGCACCTCAGGCATTCAGCCACATCGCCCTGGTCGAGACGGCGTTCGCGTTGCAGGAGACGGGCGCCTGAGGGTGCCGGTCAGGCCCGTCTCGCCGCCGTGAGCAGCACCATCCCGGAGTCCCCGTAGTCCGGCAGCGTCGGGTCGGCGTCGATCCGGGTGACCGCGAGATGCTCGGTGAGCGGGGCGAACACCTCGGTGACGACGGCGGGGTTCACCGGACAGCCGGGCCACAGCGACGCGGGTCCGATGCGGTACGTCGGCATGTTCTCCATGAACGCCGCGACGAGATGGCCGCCCGGCGCGACCGAGCGCACGAAGCGGTGACAGAAGTCCGTGAACTCCGCGAAGTCCTCGGTGACGCCCTCGGCGACGAAGTTCATCGACGCGATGTCGTACGTGCCGGGCTCCAGCGCCCGGATGTCGCCGTGTACGACGCGCACGCCCGCGAGCGCCTCCGGAAGCGTGGGCGGCAGATCGGGGTTGAGGCGGCGGCACAGCGCGTGGAAGGGCAACCAGCTCGCGTCGGGGGCCTGTTCGAGCTGCCGGGTCAGATAGGCGACACCCGCGGCGCTCGCCTCGACGGCGTCGATGCGGCGGCTCGCGGCGGCGGCCATCATCAGCGGGTAGAGGTTGGGTCCCGCCCCGAACTCCAGGGAGCACGCGGCGCTCGCCCGGCCGAACCGCCGGTAGAAGGCGGAGTGGTGGGCGATGACCGCGGCGTCGGACGGATGCAGCTCGCGGTAGTTCTCGCCGAGGTAGTCCTGAACGGGCCAGCTGTCCCAGTCGACGTCGTCGTTGCGGGTCGGGGCCATGACGGTGTCAGCTCCCCGGCCGCAGCGGGAAGCGTTCGGACAGGCGCGTCAGGGCGGTGTTGAGCCGGTCGATGTCGTCGTCGGAGTTCAGGGCCGTGAGCTGCACGCGGAACCCGACGCGGTCGCGCGGCACGAGGGGATAGGCGGCCAGGGTCACATAGATGCCCTGGTCCCACAGGAACCCGGCGACCGCGTCCAGGTCCGAGGCGTCGGCCAGGGGTATCTCCACGATCGGCAGCCGGTCGGAGTTGAGCGTCTGGACGCCGAGCCCGGCCACGTGGTCGAGCACCCGGACGGTCTTGCGGTGCAGGTCGGCGCGGATGGCGTCGCCGCGCCGGTCGTTGACCTCCAGACCGGCGAGCGCGGTCGCCAGCGAGGCCGTGGGCGACGGCCCGGAGTACAGATAGGGGGCGGCGGCCACTTTCAGATGGTCCTTGAGCCAGGGCGGCAGCGCGAGGAAGGCCAGGAGTGAGGAGTAGGCCTTGGAGAAGCCGCCGACGAGGACGATGTTGTCGTACGTCTCGCCCGTGTGCCGCACGACGCTGTTGCCGCGGGCCCCGTAGGGACACGGCTCGTCGGCGCGGCGCTCCCCGATGACGCCGAACCCATGGGTGTCGTCGATGTAGAGGGTGGCGCTGAAGTCCCGGCAGATCGCCGCCAGTTCGGGTACGTCGGCGATGTTCCCGCTCATGCTGTTGACGCCGTCGAGGCAGACCAGGCGGGCCGAGCCGCTCGGCACCTCCCCCAGCAGGGCGGCCAGTTCGTCGGGCCGGTCGGCGTGGAAGCGCCGCAGCGTGGCGCCCTGCCCGCGGGCGGAGACGCAGCCGTCGTACACCGTGCGGTGCGCCGCGGCCTCGACGAAGACATGCCCTTCGCCTGCCAGGACGGGGATGACCGAGGCGTGGATCAGGGTGGCCGTCGGCAGCAGCAGGGTGTCGGGCGCCCCGAGCAGCGCGGTGAGCCGCTCCTCGATCTCGGTGTAGAGCCGGGGGCTGCCCAGGAGCCGGGACCAGCTGGGGTGGGTCCCCCAGCGGCGTACGGCGGGTTCGATGGCGTCGATGACCTCGGGATCGCAGTCGAGCCCCAGGTAGTTGCAGGACGCGAAGTCGATGAGCCAGTGGTCCCCGCTGCGGATGTGCCGGCCGCGGACCTCGTCGAGAACGCAGTCGCTCATCGGGCTGGTGCGCCGCAGGTGGTCGAGTTCGCCCCAGCGCGGATCGCGCCGTACCCCCAGGATTCCGGTGTCCGTTTCGGTCATGGCGCTCTCCCTCTCCGAGGGGGTCGGGGCAGGCTCGGCGGGCGGGTCGGTCGCGGTGGCGGAGGTGGCGGGGGCAGCGGCACGGGTGGCCCGGAGGTCACGTCCGGGGTCAGGGCCCCGGGTGACACCGTCGAGCCCTTGGCGGCGGCGCAGAAGCCGTTCCCCCTGCTCGGCCGTCAGCGGCCGTGCGAAGAGATAGCCCTGTCCGAACCCGCAGCCCATCCCGGCCAGCAGATCCCGTTGCGCGGACTGCTCGATGCCCTCGGCGATGACCTGGAGGCCCATCGTGTCGGCGAGGTGCACGATGCCCTCCACGAGGGCGAGCTGCCGGGCGTCGTCGGCGATGTCGTCGATGAACGACTTGTCGATCTTGAGTACGTCGACGGGGAACTCCCGGAGATAGCGCAGCGAGGAGAATCCCGTGCCGAAGTCGTCGACCGCGATCCGCACGCCGAGATCCTTCAACGCCTGCATGACCGCCTGTATCTGGCCGTCACGCCGCATCAGCACGGACTCGGTCAGCTCCAACTGCAGGGAGCCCGGGGCGAGTCCGGGCGTCTTGAGGGCGCCGCGCACCGCGCCGAGGAAGCCCGGGTCGCGGAACTGCCGCGCGGACACGTTGACGCTGATGTACGGGCGCCGGTCGCAGGCGGCGCCCGCGCTCTGCAGACCCGCGATGTCCGCGACGGCACTGCCCAGGACCCAGGCGCCGAGCGGCGTGATGTGCCCGGTCTCCTCGGCGAGCGGGATGAACTGCTGCGGCGGCACCAGACCGCGCCGGGGGTGCGGCCAGCGGGCCAGCGCCTCGAAGCCGACGATCTCGGCGGCGTGCGGGGCGCCGCCCGCCGGAGTGCCGTTCGCGCTGATGTCGACGACGGGCTGATAGCGCAGCGCGAACTCCTCGTCGGCGATCGCCCGGTCCAGACTCGCCTGCAGGTCGTGCCGCTCCCGCATGCGTACGTGCAGCCCCTGCTGGAAGCGGCGCCACTGACGCTTGCCCGCGGCCTTGGCCGCGTACAGGGCGAGGTCGGCGTGGGTGAGGAGTTCCTCGGCGCCCGCGCTGTCCACGGCCGTGGCCACGCCCACGCTCGCCGAGACGCTCACGCTGTCGCCGGACAGCTGGAACGGCCTGCTGAGCGCCTGCACCACCTGCGCGGCCAGGATCTCCGCGTCGACGGGCTCCTTGGCGTCCTCCATCAGGACGGCGAACTCGTCGCCGCCGAGGCGGGCCGCCGTGTCACTGCGCCGCAGCGACCGCGAGACACGGGACCCGACGGCGGCGAGCAGCCGGTCGCCGACCGAGTGCCCCAAGGTGTCGTTGACGACCTTGAAGTCGTCGAGGTCGATGAAGAGCACGCACGTCAGCGTCGACTCCCGGCGGCCGCGCAGCAGTGCTCGCTCGATGCGCTCCAGGAGCAGCGTCCGGTTGGGCAGTCCGGTCAGCGCGTCGTGGAAGGCCCGCTGGGTCAGCTCGTGCTCCAGCTGACGCTGCTCGGTCACGTCCCGCAGGGTGACGACGAGTCCCCGCACGGTCGGGTCCTGCCGCAGATCGCTGCAGCGCACCTCCACCTCGATGCGTCCGCCGGCTCGCGGCATCCACCAGTAGTCATGGGGCTCCTGCTGCCCGCCGCCGCGCATGGCCGCGAGCACACGCGCGGCCCGGCCCCTGTCCCGCGGGTCCACCAGGCCCGGCAGCTCCGCCCCGACCAGCCGGATGTCCCCGAAGACGGCCTGCGCGGACGGGCTCGCGTACCGGACGGTGTCGTCGTCGTCCACGATGAGGATGACGTCGGAGGCGTTGCGCACCAACGTACGGAAGTACGCCTCGCTCTCGCGCCGGATGATCTCCTGCCGCAGTGCGATGCGCTCCTTGGCCAGACCCGCGTGCGAGGCGAGGATCTCCAGGGAGCCCCAGACCTCGGTGAGCTGCTTCTCGGAGCCGGAGGCGATCAGCACGCCCGGCGGGTCGTCCCCGGCCGGGCGGTCGCGCTGGATCATCGGGCAGACCAGGGCGCTCTGCGAGGCGTCGAGGCGGGCGGCGATCTCCGGGCCCAGGGCGGCGGCCCTGACCAGCCGTGTGCGGCGCAGGTCCAGGGCGGCGTAGGGGAACGGCGGGGAGTCGTCCGCCTCCAGGAGCAGTGTCCCGGGCCGGGACCCCGGCCCGGACAGCGCGGCGACCGTCGTCTCGCAGGTCTCGACGATCTCCTCCGTCGTGACCGCCGCCACCAGCGAGGCCGCCGCCCCGCGCAGCGCGAGCTCGCGGTCCACGGCCTTGCGGTGCGCCACGACCATGCCCGCGAGCCGCAGGATCACCAGGAGGAACAGGGTGCCGGAGAAGGCGGCGATGACGGCCGCGTCATGGGCGCTGTCGAGCAGAGCCTCCACGAGCAGGATCGCGGGGGCGATGAGCGTGGCCGCGGCGAGCAGCACGAGCCGGCGCGGCGGCGGGAGCAGGGTCTGGCGCTGATGCGTGTACGCGGTCAGCTCCACCATCGAGGGGTGCAGCGCGGCGAGGCCCCACGCCGTGTAGAAGACGATCCAGCCCAGGTCCAGGAGCGTCCCGGTCTGCCACAACCCGTTGAGCTGCAGGATTCCGTACGCGATGTCGAAGGCGAGCAGGGTGGACGTGCCGAGCACGAGGAGGCGTACGGCGGGATTGTGGCCGGTCGCGAAGCCCGGCGTGAGCAGCCGCGCGAGGAGGGCGAGGACCAGTACGTCCCCCAGCGGGTAGGCGATGCTGATGGCGCGCTGCGGCCAGGTCAGGCCCTCGACCTCGGTGAGCGGCTGGACGAGGTAGACCCACACGGGCAGCGCGAGCCCTCCGGTGATGATCAGTGCGTCCAGCAGGCTCGGCAGGTCGCGGCTCGCCCAGCGGTAGCGCACGAGTCCGAACAGGCCCGCGGCGAGCAGCGGATACACCGCGAGGTAGCAGGCGTCGGCCGGGGAAGGGAAGGGGTTCGACGCCTGGAAGTACTGCTCGACCACGTTGTAGTACGTGTCGCCCGCCGCGAACGCGAGCAGCCCCGTCGCGAGCACCCACCACGGCCAGCGGTGTTCGGGCCGGTGGATGTGCACGCCGATGAGGACGGCTGCGACGCCGCCGAGACCGATGAGCGCCCAGAGCGCGGCGCGCAGACCCGGGAGCGTCATGTAGGCGGTGGTCAGAGCGGCGACCAGGACGACGTAGGCGGCCATGAGCCGATGCGCCCGTGGTGGATCCCGGAGGTATGACCGAAGCAATGGCACATCGCCTCCCTGCCCGGCAGGGACACCCGGCCGCGCATCACGCGTCCACCTGGGGTCTCGCTGTCTCGATCGTAGGCATGGGCCGTGGGCGCCTGCATCTTCGGCCCGCTCCGCCGTCTCAGTCCGGCGCGGGCAGCGCGGCCCCGACCGGCGGAGGCGTGCCGACGGGCCGGCCGAAGTAGTCGACGGGACCGGGGTCGACGCCGAACAGCTCGCGCAGGTCGAGTCCCTTGTCCGCGAGGGTGTCGCAGTCGGGGGTGAGCAGGTGGGCGTCGCCGGGGGAGTCGACGGCGGGCAGCTCACCGCCGGAGAAGCAGGGGTCGACGGTCAGGCCGACAGACCGTCCGTCGAGGCGTTCCTGGCCGGTGGCCGCGCGCCAGGCGGCGAGGCCGGTGTAGGCGTGGTCACCCCACTGCACGGTCCACTGGCCCTGCGGCGCGCGGTAGTTGTTGCCCTGCACCAGGGCGTTCCTGGCGGTGAGGCCCTGGTCCACCAGGGCGAGCGGGGAACCGTCGGTGACGAAGGTGTTGTTGCGGACGGTGACCCCCCTCTCGCCGTCCATCAGACGCAGGGCGGGACCGCTCCTGCCGTCCTCCAGGGCCGTCATCACCACGGTGTTCTGGTAGATCCGCAGGTCGCGCACGTCGTGGCCGTAGACGGCGAGCCCGCCGAAGCGCGGCAGCTTGCGGCCGTCGTCGGAGGTGAGGTTGTAGCGGATCGTGTTGTCCTTGTGCGTGCCGTTCGCCTTGCGGGTGTACGCGTAGAAGCCCGGGCCGTCGTTGTGGAACGCCAGGTTGTACTGCATGGTCGAGTCCGAGACGTTCTCGTCGAAGCCGAACCCGGCACCGTCCACCTTGGAGCCCGTGTGGTTGCGGTAGGCGGTGTTGTGCTCCAGGAGCACGTCCTTGGCGTCGTAGGCCCAGATGCCCACCGGCCCGGAAGGCGCCTTTCCGGACGACGTGGACCCGTTGTCGTGCGCGCGGGAGTCGCGCACCGTGGCGTCGCGCACGGCGCCGAGGATGATGCCGTCGCCGGTGTGGCGGTCGTCCGCGTCGGAATCACCGGTGTTCCGGTACGCGTCGACGTGCGAGATGTCGAAGTCCTGGTGGGCGTAGGCGGGCCGGGAGGGCTCGAACTCGGGGCCGTACGTCAGGAGACCGGCGTCCTTGTTGCCGTGCAGCTTCGCCTGACGGATCGTCACGTCCTTGAAGCCGTTGCCCTTCTCCACGCCGCCGACCGCGATGCCCACCTGGAAACCGGAGACGGTGACGTCGGAGACCAGGACGCCGGTCAGCTTGCCGCCGCCCGGACGGTCGGCGTAGAGGTTGATGCCGCCGTCGCGGGCGTAGGAGGCGTGGTCCCCGGTGACCTTGAGGTCGCGGATCTCCACGCCCGCCGTGTTGTGCACGGATATGCCGGGGGAGCCCTCGGCGTCGACCGTCGCCCGGCCGTCGCCGTACGAGCCGACCACCACGGGCCGGTCCGCGCGGCCCGCTTCGGCGCTGCCCAGGGTGACGGTGCCGGTGAACCGTGCGCCGCCCTCGAGGAGCAGCCGGTCACCCGGTTCGAGCGCGACCCGCTCGGCGCGGGCGAGGGAACGCCAGGCCTGCTCGGGCGACGAGCCGTCGTTCTGGTCGTCGCCCCGCGGGCTGACGTAGTACGTATGGGCCGACGGCGCGTAGTGCGGGGTGGCCGCGCAGCCGCTCGCGCCGAGCAGCACGAGCGCGGCGGTGAGGGCCGCAGGGGCG
Organism: Streptomyces sp. NPDC055099; assembly: GCF_053607685.1. Lineage (NCBI taxonomy): Bacteria > Bacillati > Actinomycetota > Actinomycetes > Kitasatosporales > Streptomycetaceae > Streptomyces > Streptomyces sp. NPDC055099. The sequence goes on from NZ_JBSGUA010000006.1 coordinate 292,967, forward strand.
GTGCGGCGCTTGGCGGCGGACGGTGCGGCTTTCCCGGTCATGGGGATCAGGCCTCCACGGGCACCCGCGCGGGCCGCGGTGCGGATCGCGCGGTGAACCACGCCACCGTGTGCCGAAGGCCCTCGTCGAGCGGGACGCGGGGCATCCAGCCGAGCTGCTCCACGGCCCGGTTGATCACCGGGCGGCGGCGGGCCGGGTCGTCGACGGGCAGCGGACGGCGGATGATCCGTGAGGTCGATCCGGTGATGCGCAGGACGAGTTCGGCCAGTTCGCGGACGGTGCGCTCGCTGGGGTTGCCCAGGTTCACCGGACCGCCGCGGTCACTGCCGAGCATCGCGACCAGGCCCCGGACGAGATCGTCGACGTAGCAGAAACTGCGGGTCTGGCTGCCGTCGCCGTACAGCGTCAACGGCGCGCCGGCCAGGGCCTGGCGGACGAAGGTGGAGACCACGCGCCCGTCGTGCGGCCGCATCCGCGGCCCGTACGTGTTGAAGATCCGTACGATGCCGACGTCCACGCCGTGGCTGCGCCGGTACGCCATGGCCAGTGCCTCCGCGAACCGCTTGGCCTCGTCGTAGACGCTGCGCGGGCCCACCGGATTGACGTGGCCCCAGTACTCCTCCGGCTGCGGGTGGACCTCCGGGTCGCCGTAGACCTCGCTGGTGGAGGCGAGCAGGAAGCGGGCGCCGTGCCGCTGGGCCAGGCGCAGGGCGTTCTCGGTGCCTCGGCTGCCGACGGCCAGGGTCTCCAGGGCGAGCCGGTGGTAGTCGGGCGGCGACGCGGGGCTCGCGAGATGGGCCACGGCGTCCACGGGGCCCGGCACGTCGAACGGCGTCGTCACGTCGGCCCGGATCAGCCGGAAGCCGGGCGCGTCGCGCAGGTGGGCGACGTTGCGCGGCTCACCGGTGCTGAAATTGTCCAGGCAGTCGACGGTGTCGCCTCTGCGCAGCAGGGCCTCGCACAGGTGGGAGCCGACGAATCCGCCGCCGCCCGTCACCACGACTCTCATGACGCACCTCCGGCGGAGAGCAGCGGGCGGCCCGGTGCGTGCACGGCCCAGCCGGCCGCCGACCAGGACCGCGGGTCCAGGCTGTTGCGGGCGTCCAGGAGTACGGGGGAGCGCACGAGGGCGGCGAGCGCCGCGGGGTCGATGTCCCGGTACTCGGGCCAGTCCGTGAGGTGCAGGACCAGGTCGGCGTCCTCGCACGCCTTGTCGACGTCCAGGGCGTAGGCGAGATCGGGATGGGTCTCGCGCGCGTTGTCGATGCCCTGCGGGTCGTGCACACGGACCGTGGCGCCCTGCTGCTGCAGGGCCGCCGCCACGGCCAGCGCGGGCGAGTCGCGGACGTCGTCGCTGCCGGGCTTGAAGGCCGCGCCGAGCACCCCGACCCTGCGGCCGGTGAGCGAGCCGCCGAGGAGCAGGCGTGCCCGGTCGACGGTCCGCGAGCGCTGCCGGGTGTTGATCCGGTCGACCTCGTGCAGGAACACCACCGCCTCGCCCGCGCCGATCTCCTCGGCGCGGGCGGCGAAGGCCCGGATGTCCTTGGGGAAGCAGCTGCCGCCGAAGCCGAGCCCCGGTGCGAGGAAGCGGGGGCCGATCCGGGAGTCCGCGCCGATGGCCTCGGCCAGGACCGACGCGTCGGCGCCCGCGGCGTCGCACACCTCGGCCATGGCGTTGATGAAGGAGATCTTGGTGGCGAGGAAGGAGTTCGCCGCCACCTTGACCAGTTCGGCGGTCGCCGGTTCGGTGCTGAAGAACGGCACTCCGGCGCGGATCATGGGTGCGTAGATCGCCCGTAGCACCCCCTCGGCGTGGCGCGAGGTCACGCCGACGACGAGCCGCTCGGGCCGCATCGTGTCCTGGACCGCGTTTCCCTCGCGCAGGAACTCGGGGTTCCAGGCGACCTCCGTGCCCGGGGCCGACGGTGCGAGGCGCTCGGCGAGCCGGGCCGCCGTGCCCACCGGCACGGTCGACTTGCCCACGACCAGGCTGCCGGGCCGCAGATGCGGGGCCAGGCCGTCCACGACGGCGTCCACGTACCGGAGGTCGGCGGCGGGGCTGTCGGGGCGCTGCGGGGTGCCCACGCACACGAAGTGTGTCCCGGCGAACGCGGCGCCTTCGGCGAGCGAGGTGGAGAAGTGCAGCCTGCCCGACGCGACGGTCCTCGCGAGCAGGTCGTCCAGGCCGCTCTCGTGGATGGGCGCACGTCCCTCTGAGAGGGCGGCAACCCGGTCGGCGTCGATGTCGATGCCGAGGACTTCGTGACCGATGTCGGCCATGCAGGCGGCGTGCACCGTCCCGACGTACCCCGTCCCTATCACTGTCATCCGCATGGCGCTTCTCCTAACGGTCGTTGCGCTTGTTGCCGGGGCGCCGGCCGGGCCCGGCGTAGCCATGGGGGTTGAGCTGCTGGAAGCGCCAGGCGTCGCGGCACATCTCGGGCAGTCCCCGGCTGGGGCGCCAGCCCCAGGCGCGCGCCACCGCGCGCGCGTCGGCGACGAGTTCGGTCACGTCGCCGGGGCGGCGCGGCATGATCTGGTACGGGATGGCGCGGCCGCAGGCCGCGCCGAACGCGGCGATGACGTCGAGGACCGAACGGCCGCTGCCGACACCGAGGTTGAACACCCGCAGGCCGGGCCCGTCGGCGAGGTGGTCCAGGGCGATGCGGTGGGCCTCGGCGGTGTCCATGACGTGGAGGTAGTCGCGGATCGCGGTGCCGTCGGGCGTGGCGTAGTCGTCGCCGAACACGGGGAGCCGCTCGCGCCGCCCGACGGCGACCTGCGCCACGTACGGCATCAGGTTGTCGGGGACGCCGCCCGGGTCCTCGCCGAGCAGCCCGCTGGGGTGGGCGCCGACCGGGTTGAAGTAGCGCAGGGCGAGCACCGTGAACTGGGGGCAGCGGGCGCACACGTCGGCGAGCACCTGCTCGCAGATCCACTTGGACGCCGCGTACGGATTGGTGGGCCGGGCGGGCGTGGCCTCGTTCAGCGGTCCGCGGCCGGCGTCGCCGTAGACCGAGCAGGACGAGGAGAACACCATCTGGTGCACGCCGTGTTCGTGCATGACCCGCAGCAGGGCGGTCGTGCCGCCGACGTTGTTGTCGTAGTACTGGACGGGCATCCGTGTCGACTCGCCCACGGCCTTGTGCGCGGCAAAGTGCACGACGGCGTCCACGGAGTGGCGGTCGAAGACGGCCGACAGGGCGCGCCGATCACGGATGTCCAGTTCATAGACGGCGCCGACGAAGCGGTCGGCGATCCGTTCCACCCGCGTGAAGACCTGCGGGGTGCTGTGGGAGTAGTCGTCGATGACGATCAACTCATAGCCGTGGTCGAGGAGTTCGACGCAGGTGTGGCTCCCGATGAAGCCCGCGCCGCCGGTGACGAGGATGGTGGAGGGTGCGCTCATGTCGGTTCACCGGCCCAGGACGGCGGCGGCGTACGCCGGGAAGAAGACGGTGGCGGTGGCGACCGGCAGTGCCACCAGGACGCCGAGGGCGACCGGCAGCCGTGCGGTCGACAGCGCGTGGCCGAAGGAGACGTCCGCGGCCCGTGCCGCCTCCCGCACATGGAGCAGCGGGACGGCGAGGGCGACGACCGCGTAGGTCGTGGCGGCGAGGAGGCAGAGGAAGACATAGCCGGCCGAGGGGCTCGTCAGCTCGCCCACCAGGGCGACGCAGGACAAGGAGGCCGCGAGGACGACGAACGGCAGGGTCAGCCTGGCGGGCAGCGGCCGCGGTCCGCCGGTCTCCTTGGGCGTGACCTTGAAGGTCACCGGCCGCGGTCGCAGCTTCTGCGCGAGGGCGCCGAACAGGCCCAGGATGACGAAGGGCCAGCGCGCGAGCGCGAACAGCCAGGTCTCCCAGCTGATCACCGGCGCGGTGCGCGGGCGCAGCATTCCGCGGCGGCGCATCAGGTACAGGGTCAGGAGCAGCCACACGGGCATGGACCAGAAGTGGACCAGGAAATCGAGGTAGTTGACGTTCATCCACGGCAGCCCGGTGAGGACGGCGATCGGCGGGAGCGCGAGTCCCGCGGTGATCATCAGGCCGAGGAGCGGATAGTAGGCAAGGGCGTACGAGAAACGCAGCCGCAGCGCGAAGGGAAGCCGTCGCAGATGGCGCGGCAGCAGGCCCACGAGCATCGTGGTCAGGCTCCGCGACCACTGGTACTCCTGCGTGATCATGTCCGCGAAGGTGAGGGGCCCGTCCCCGTGCGCCTCGGCGTCGATGGCGAACGCCCCGTGCCAGCCCGCCGAGTTGAGCAGATAGGTGGTCGAGAAGTCCTCGGCGAGTTCAGGGCCGAGCCCCCCGATGTCCCGCAGCGCGCGGGTGCGCACGGCGTAGTGGGAGCCGATGCACATCGGGGCGAGCCCGTCGCTGTGTCCCAACTGCACCGCGCCGTGCCAGACGGCCTCGCGGTGCAGCCGCCCCCGTGCCGCCCATGACACCGCGCCGTTGGCGTCGCACATGCTGGGCGCGGCGACGTACCCGATGGCGGGGTCGTCGAAGGGGCGGACCATCTCGGCGAGGTAGGTGGCGGCGGGCACGTGGTCGCAGTCGAGCTGCGCGACCACGTCATAGCGGCCGTAGCCCCAGTTGTCGTAGAAGTAGGCGAGGTTGCCTTCCTTGCAGCGGGTGCGGCGCGGCCAGTCACCGCGGTGGTACAGGAGCACGCCGCGTCGGCAGGACATGCGTACCCGGTGCGTGCGGCACCAGGCGATGATCTCGTCGGTCGGGTCCTCGTCGCACAGCCACACGTCGTATGGGTGCGGGAAGTCCTGCGCCAGCATCGCCTCGAGTGTCTGCCGGGCGGTGGGCCACGGCTCCGAGGGGGCGCGGGTCACGGCGAACGCGACCGGCAGCGCGGGAACCGGCAGCTCCGGGTCGACGCGGCGCAGCCGGAGGGCGGTGACGAAGAAGTAGCAGGGCAGGCCGGTGAGGTACAGAAGCAGCGCACTGTTGACGATCAGCCCCGCCCACCCCACGCGGTGCTCCGGCTGCAGCCACCAGGACCAGAACCACACGAAGCTCAGCGCCCAGCACACGGCGATCATCATGAGGGCGGCTCGGTCGCGCCGGGGGAGCGCGGGCACGAAGGTCGTCGGCCGGACGCGGCGCACCGGGAACGGATGCCCGAAGACGGGGCCGCCCGCGGTGACGCGGACGACGTTGCCGTCCGACATCCGCGCGAGATCACGCTCCACCTGGACCAGATCCGCCGACATCGGCTCGCTGTGCGTCATGGCACGACGCTCCTGAGAGGTCGAAACGCTGTACGCTGACTACGTACGTTTACGTCGTATATGTACGACTTTGCACCCGATGTTCCCTGTGGTCAAGGGGGCCGAAAAGGTGGAGGTGGCGGACATGACGCGAGGCGAAGAAGCGAACCCGGCCCAGGGGCGACGCGCCAGTGACCGCGGGCGCTACGGACGGCTCAGCAGGGAACGCGTCCTGGCCACGGCCCTGGAGATCGTCGACCGCGACGGGCTCTCCGGCCTGAGCATGCGCAAGCTCGGCGCGGAACTGGGCGTGGAGGCGATGGCCCTCTACCGGTACGCGGCCGGCAAGGGCGCCCTCTTGGACGGCCTGGTCGAGGCGTTCTACCAGGAGCTGGAGGACGGACTGGCCGGGCAGGCTCAAGTCAACGACGGGGCCCGAGTCGACGACCGGGCCCAAGTCGACGACTGGCGAGGGGAGTTGCACCGCATCGCGCTCGCCACCCACGGCGTCGCGCTGCGGCATCCGAACATGGTCCCGCTGCTCGCCACCCGCCTGCTGTCCACCCCGCTGGCCCGCCGCCCGGCGGCCGTGCTGCGCGCCGACGAGCGCGTCCTGGCCCTCCTCCACGGCGCGGGCCTCGGCGACCGCCGCACGGTGGAGGTGCACCGGGCGTTCACGGCATGGCTGCTCGGCTATCTCCTCGTCGAACTGCGGGCCATGGACGACGTGCCCGGCGAACCGGACCCGGCCTTCCGGCTGGGCCTGCACCGCATGCCCGCGCAGGAGTTCCCGCGCCTGCGGGCCACCGCCCTCTCCTTGGCCGGGCGGGGCGGCCCGGAGCAGCTGACCGCGGGCCTCGCCGCGTTGCTCGGCCCGGCGGACCCGCGGTCATGAAGCCGAGGGCGCGGATGCCGACGGAGTCACGTCAGCTGCACGGAGTCACCTCAGCGGAACGTCGAGCCGGGCCTTGCGGTGGCTGAACGTGGCGATGGAGTGCGGCCCGTGGTAGTTGCCGACGCCGCTCTCGCCGACTCCGCCGAACGGCAGCTCGGGAACGCGCAGATGAGCCATCGGGAGACCGAAACCGAGACCGCCCGACGACGTCTCCGCGGCGAGGCGCCGCCGGGTGGTGTCGCTCTCGGTGAAGCCGTAGAGGGCGAGCGGCTTGTCGCGGTCGTTGATGAACGCGATGGCCTCGTCGAGCCCGTCGACGTTCACGATCGGCAGCACGGGGCCGAAGATCTCCTCCCGCATCACCGGCTCGTCCGGCTTCACGTCGGTGAGCACGGTCGGTGCGATGTAGACGTCGTCGCGGTCGCTCTGCCCGCCGAACGCCGTCGTCCCGGAACCGAGAAGCGCCGAGACCCGGTCGAAGTGCCGCTCGTTGACGATGCGTCCGTACGCCTCGGAGGACTTGGGGTCCGGGCCGAACACCCGCTCCACGGCCGTGCGCAGCTCCTCGGCGAGCACGGGCGCGGTGTCCGGGTCGGTCAGGACGTAGTCGGGGGCCACGCACGTCTGGCCCGCGTTGCGGAACTTGGACTCGGCCAAGCGGGTGGCGACGGCGGCGAGGTCGACGTCCCGGTCCACGAACACCGGTGACTTGCCGCCGAGTTCGAGGGTGACCGGGGTGAGGTGCTCGGCGGCGGCGCGCATCACGATGCGGCCGACGGTGCCGTTGCCGGTGTAGAAGATGTGGTCGTACCGCTGGGCGAGCAGCGCGGTGGTCTCGGGCACGCCGCCCTCGACGACGGCGACCGCCTCCGTGTCCAGGTACTCGGGTATCAGGCGGGCGATCAGCCGCGAGGTGGCCGGGGTGACTTCACTCGGCTTGAGGACGGCCGTGTTGCCCGCGGCCAGCGCGCCCACGAGGGGGACGAGCAGGAGCTGCACCGGGTAGTTCCACGGAGCGATGATCAGGACGGTGCCGAGCGGCTCGTACTGCGTACCTGCCGTGGAGCCCTCGGGCAGTCCCGCGAGGGCGCCGGCCGGCAGCGGCTGCGGGCTCAGCCACTCCTCCAGATGGGCCAGCGTGTGGTCGATCTCCCGTACGGGGAAGCCGACTTCGGCGGTGTAGGCCTCGGTGCGGGGCTTGTGCAGATCGGCGTGCAGGGCGTCCGCGATGTCCTCGCGGTGCTCGGTGAACAGGGAGCGCAGCCGGGTGAGCTGCTCCTCGCGCCAGGCCAGGGGCCGGGTGCGGCCGGTGGCGAAGGTGGCACGGAGCCCTGCGACGAGGGCTTCGGGAGCGAGGGTTTCAGGGCGGTGCATGAGGGGTCTCCTCAGGGTGTCTCAGGTGCTGTAGAGCAGGGGGGAGGGGTGGAAAGGCGGGTCAGCCGGCCGCTGGCGAGACCACCGGCGATCCGAGCAGCCCGGTCAGGAGCGCGTCCGTGGCGGGGCCGAAGAGTTCACGGCCGCCGGACACGGACTCCAGGCCCATGACCAGGGCGATGCAGATGTCGGCGGCTTCGGCGGGCTCCACCGCGGCCGGGGTCCCCGCCTCGACGAAGAGGTCGATGAGCAGACGCCGCAGCGAACCGGTGAAGCCCGCGCAGATGTCGCCGAAGAGGCGCGCCTTGGCGTCGAGCAGCTCGGCGGAGTGCGGAGAGTCCCCGGCCAGGCGCAGGACCAGGTCGAGCTTGGCGGCGAGGACCCCGCGGACGCGCTCGGCGGCGGAGGTCTCCTCGGCCGCCGCCTGCCGGGCCCGCGCGAGCGCCTCGGCGTGCAGACGCTCGGCGAGCTTGCGGAAGGCGTCGTCCTTGTTGCGTACGTACTGGTAGACCGCTGACCGGGACACGCCCATCGTGGAGGCGATGTCGTCCATCGTGGTGCGCCGTACGCCGTACCGCGTGAGGGAGTCGTAGGTGGCGTCGAGGACCTCTTCGAGCCGGTCGTTGCCCATGAGGTCAGGCCAGCTTCTTGAGCAGCTCATCCGCGAGGGGAGCCGAGGACGCCGGGTTCTGGCCGGTGACCAGGTTGCGGTCGACGACCACCTTGGGGGCCCACGCCTCGCCCTCCCGGAAGTCGACGCCCGCCGCGACGAGCCGGTCCTGGAGCAGCCACTTGGCCTTGTCGGCGAAGCCGGACTGCGTTTCCTCGGCATTGGTGAAGCCGGTCAGCTCGTACCCCGCGAACGCGTTGGAGCCGTCCTCCTTGGTGGCCGCGAGCAGAGCGGCGGGCCCGTGGCAGACGACGCCGAGCGGCATGCCGATCTCCAGCGCGGAGCTGAGCAGCCTGCCCGACTCGGCGTTGACGGCGAGGTCCTCCATGGGGCCGTGGCCGCCGGGGTAGAAGACCGCGGCGTACTCGGCGAGGTCGACCTCCTCCAGCTTGACGGGCTTCAGGAACTCGGCGATCTCCGCGAGCGTGGTGGCGATCTTCTGGGCGCCTTCCTCGCCGCCGTTGAACTCGGGCGCGAGGCTCGCCTGGTCGACGGTCGGCACGACGCCGCCCGGCGTCGCGACGACGATCTCGTGCCCTGCGGCCTTGAAGCGTTCGTACGGCGCGACGGCCTCCTCGGCCCAGAAGCCGGTCGGGTGCTGGGTGCCGTCAGCCAGCGTCCAGTGGTCGGCGCCGGTCACGACGAACAGAATCTTGGACATGGTGTCTCTCCGAGGCTGGAATCTCTGACGTTCTGTGCTCAGAGCGTCAGGCGGTGCTGTTCTCGAAGGTAGGCGCGTGTGCCCAACGAATTCCAATAGGCTGACCCATATGGGAGATAGGAATTCCGATGGATCGGCGGGAATAGCCACGGGGAGCGCGGGGGCCGGGTCACTGGACCTGAACCTGCTGCGCACGTTCCTCGCCGTGTACCGGTCGGGTTCCTTCACCGCCGCGGCCCGGGTGCTCGGCCTCTCGCAACCCACCGTCACCACGCAGATCCGGGCCCTTGAGCGGCAGGTAGACCGGGAGCTCTTCGAGCGGCTGCCGCGCGGCGTGGCTCCCGCGCCGTACGCGGACGCGCTCGCCGCCCGGATCGTCGACCCCCTCGATGCCCTCGCCGCGGTCACCGGACACGGCGGCCCCTTCGACGGCGCCCCCGCCGAGCCCGTCCATCTGGCGGGCCCGGCGGAGATGCTCTGCCACTGTGCGCTGCCCGCCCTGGCGCCGCTGGTCGAGCAGGGGGTCAGGCTGCGCGTGACGACGGGCCTGACCGACCGGCTCCTGGACGAGCTGAGGGCGGGACGGCACGACCTGGTGATCGCCACGGCCCGCCCCCGCGGGCGCTCCCTGAGCTCGGTGCCGCTGGCGGACGAGGAGTTCGTCCTGGTCGCGGCCCCCGGGTGGGCCGAGCGCATCGGCGGCGGCGCGCGGATCGCCGCGGACGGCCCCGGGGTGCTGCTCGGCGTCCCGCTGGTGAGCTACGCCGATGACCTGCCGATCGCCCGCCGCTACTGGCGGCACGTCTTCGGCAAGCGGCTGACCTGCGAGGCCTCCGTCACGGTCCCCGACCTGCGCGGCGTGCTCTCGGCGGTCATCGCGGGCGCGGGGTTCGCCGTACTGCCCCGCTACCTCTGCCGCGACGCCCTGGCCGCCGGTGCGCTGACCCTCCTGCACGATCCGGAGGACGCCCCGATCAACACCGGCTTCCTGGTGCGTCGCCCGGGGTCCGCGGACAATCCGCATGTCGCCCTCGTGCACGACCACCTGATCCGCTCCGCCCGCGCCTGGTAGGCGCGCTCCGCCCGCCTAGGCGCCCGCCGCCTCCTGGGTGATCCGGTCCCACTGGGCGCCCATGGCCGCCGCGAGTGCCTGCGCGGCCGACAGGGGGCGGACCATCACCATGAACTCGTCGATCAGGCCCTCCTCGTTCACATGCAGGAAGTCGCAGCCGGTGATCTGCCGGTCGCCGACCCGTGCCTCGAAGACGAGCGCGGAGTCCCGGCCCCCGGCGTCGTTGATCTCGCGTACGTACCGGAAATCCTCGAAGACCCGTGTCACGCCGCGCAGGATCGCGGCGGTCGTCGCCTTGCCCGGGTAGGGGCGGAACACGACCGGGCTGGAGAAGACGATGTCCTCGGCCAGGAGCGCCTCGATGGCGGCGTGATCGCCGGCCTCGACGGCCTTGCGGAAAGCCTGCATGCCCACACCTCGCGGGTAAGTGTTGATAGTCAACTTGTTGAGTAGGTGCCAAGGAGAGTAATCACATCGGTGTACGGTGTCCAGATGTCTCTGAAGTACGCGGTTCTGGCGGCGCTCCTGGAGGGCGAGTCGTCGGGCTACGACCTGGCCAAGATCTTCGACGTCTCCGTGTCGAACTTCTGGTCCGCGACTCCCCAGCAGCTCTACCGCGAGCTGGAGCGCCTCGCCGCCGACGGCCTGATCGACGCACGCGTGGTGCAGCAGGAACGCAGGCCGAACAAACGGATGTTCACGCTCACCGACACCGGCCTGCGGGACCTGCACGCCTTCGCCGCCGAGCCGCCCCGGCCCATCGCCATCCGGGACGAGCTCATGGTCAAGGTGCAGGCCATGGACGGCGGCGACCCGGCCGCCACCCGCGCGCTGATCGAGGAGCGCATGGAGTGGTCGCGGGGCAAGCTCGCCCGGTACGAACGGCTGCGCCTGCACCTTCTCGGCGGCCGCGAGGAGGAGACGTACCTACGAGAGGCCGAACGCGTCGGCCCCTACCTCACGCTGATGGCCGGCAGATCCCTGGAGGAGTCGAACCTGCGCTGGGGAGAGCGGGTCCTTGAGATCCTCGACCGACGATTCGAGTACGCCGCCCAGGGCGGGACTTCAGGAGGCAGCAATGGATGAGGTGCTCGAGGCGAGGGCCGAAGGCCCACCGCGTGCGGTGCTCACCGACTTCGGCGGGGTGCTGACCACCAGCGTGCTCGACTCGTTCCGGGCCTGGTCCACGCGGGTGAGCGACGATCCGCTCCTGATCGAGCGGCTCTTCCGCGAGGACACGGAGTCCTCCGCGCTCCTGGTGGAGCACGAGTGCGGGCGCATGAGCGAGGCCGAGTTCGAGCGGGGCATCGCGAGGCGGCTGCGCGAGAAGGGCGTCGACGTCGAACCCGCGGGCCTCGTCACCGCGATCGGGGCGGGCATGCGACCGGACGAGACGATGCTCGCGGCGCTGAGCGGGCTGCGCGCCCAGGGCGTCCCGGTGGCGATCGTGTCGAACGCCCTCGGCGACGACTGCTACCAGGGATACGACCTGGACGCGCTCGCGGACGTCGTGGTGATCTCCAGCCGGATCGGCTCCCGCAAGCCGGGCCGCCGCATCTACCGAACGGCCTGCGACCGCCTGGGCGTCGACCCGGCCGCCTGCGTCATGATCGACGACCTGGAACACAACCTGACCGGCGCGGCCCGCCTGGGCATCAGGGGCCTGCACCACATACACAGCGACGAAACGGCCCACGCCTTGCGGGAGTTGTTCCCCGCAGACCCGGCGTGAGCCGCCCGCCCCGCGTCCCTACCCCGGGCGTCCCCTACCCCGCCGCGTACACGTCCTCCACGTAACGCCCCTGCGCGGTCAGCTCGTCCAGCCAGCGGACGGAGTCCTCGGGCGTGGCCCCTGGTGTGCGCTCCCGGTGGAGCGCGCGCAGGGCCTCCCGTACGCCCGGAGCCATGCGGGAGCCGTCGCCGCACACATACACCCGGGTTCCGGCGGTCAGCAGGGCCCACACCTCCTCGCCCTCCGCCGCCATGCGGTGCTGGACGAACGCCACCCCGTCGACGGGAGCGGCGCTGAAGGCGGGCCGCAGCGAGACCGCTCCGGCGGCCTCCGCGGCGCGCAGTTCCGCCGCGTGCAGGAAGTCGGCGTCCGGGTGGTCGCAGCCGAAGTAGCACAGGGCGGGCGGGAGTTGACCGCCCGCCGCGATCAGGGCCGCACGGTCCGCGATGGCTCCGCGGAACGGCGCGAGGCCGGTGCCCGCGGCGACCATGATGACGGGCGCGCTGTCCGCGTGGTCGATGCGGAAGGCCTCGCGGCAGGGCTGGACCCTGGCCAGGACGGTGTCGCCCGGCCGCACCCCGTTGAGGTGACCGGAGCCCGTCCCGCGGTACAACCGCCCGCTGCCCGAGCGGGACGGTGCCTCCAGGAGGGAGACCATCAGGTCGGCGTGGCCGGGCTGGGTGCCCGGTGACGAGGACACCGAGTAGTGGCGGGGCCGCAGCGGCGTGAGCACGTCGAGCAGCCGCGGCCACTCCAGGGCCCCGCGCAGGGCAGGACTGGCCTTGATGAGTTCGAGCAGTGTGCGTCCGTCACCCGCGCGGGCCTCGGCGTCGGAGGCGAGGGCCGCGAGCTCGGCCCGCTCCGGCGGGCAGGGGTTGGCGGCGGCGAGCACGGCGAGCTGTTCAGAGGTAGGTCGACCCTGCAACTCGACGTGCTGTGACAGCAGTTGACGTACCGTCAATGGCCGGTCGACGGCGAGGCCGTCGCGGCGCGGGCGGCTCGCGCGGATGTCGAGGACGGTGTCCAGGTCCACCCCGAGAGCGGTGGCGGCCCGCTCGACGAGCGCCGGGTCGTTGACGGGCAGCACGGTGAGGTGGTCGCCGGTGCGATAGGTCGTGCCCTCGGGCAGGGCGATCCGTACGAAGCGCTTCGTACGGGGATACCCGGGCGCGGTGAGGTCGTGGGCCTCGCTGACCGTCATCGGGACGAGGCCGTGCCGCGTGGCGAGCGCGTCCAGCGGGCCGCCGGTCAGCTCGCGCACCTCGTACGCGTCCGAGGAGACCGTGGAGACCGTGGAGACCGGGGCCTCCAGCGCGTCGGGGTCGCCGTACCGCTCCAGGAGGACCTTGCGCAGCCGCGCGGTGAACTCGCGTACGGTGCCGCCGAGATCGCCCGAGGCGTCGGCCGCCGTACGCTCCAGGAGCCGGGTGCCGCCCAGCTCCGCGAGCCGCTCGTCGAAGCGCGTCGGGACGTGCTGATAGGTGGCGGCCCAGTTGCGGTCGCCCACGCCGAGGACCGCGTAGGTGACACTCTCGGCGACGGCCTGCGGGGCACCGTCCAGCCAGGAGGCGAACGCCGTGGCGTCGTCGGTGGGCCGGCCGTTGTAGGACGCGGCGGTGATGATGACGGGGCGGTCGGAGGGGAGAGCTCCGGCGTACTCGTCCAGCGACGCGACCTCCGTCGCGCAGCCCACCGACGCGGCCTCGTCGGCGAGTTGCGCAGTGAAGTCCCGGCAGGTCCCGTAGTTGCTGCCGTGCAGGAAGAGCGCGCGGGTGCCGGGCATGACGCGCGCGGGCAGGGCGGCGGCGTCGGGATCAGCCGCGGCGGGAGCGGCCGTCACGCCCGGCAGCTCGCCGTGCACACGGTCGGCGGTGGTGCGTGGCGTCAGCGTGAGCGTGAAGCCGTCGGGCTTGAGGGTGAGCGTCTCCTTCACGGTGAGCCGGTAGTCGGCGTGATCGTGCAGCCGGTAGCGATGCACCAGCATCCCGAGCAGCATCGTCGCCTCGTGCAGCGCGAACTGCCGCCCGATACAGGCCCGTTCACCCGTGCCGAACGGCTTGAACGCGTGCGGGGAGCGCGCGGCCTCCGCCTCGGCGGTGAACCGCGCCGGGTCGTACAGCTCCGGGTTGTCGCCCCACACGGGCTGCCGGTGCAGCATCGGCGTCAGGACGGTGACACCCTGCCCCTCGCGCAGCGGGATGCGGCCGCCGAGGAGCGTGTCCTCACGGGCGTGGCGGCCGAAAGCGGCCGCCGTCGGCCACAGCCGCAGCGCCTCGTTGAGGACCTGACGGGTGTACGTGAGCCGCCCGACGTCGTCGAACGTCGGCTCCGGATCGGCGGCGTCGCCCCACAGGGCGTCGACCTCGCGCCGCACGAGGTCGAGCACGGCGGGGTGCTTGGCCAGGTAGTACAGCGCGAACGACATCGCGCCGGACGTCGTCTCGTGCCCCGCGATCAGGAAGGTGATGACCTGGTTGCGGATGTTGGCGGTGTCCAGCTTCGTGCCATCGCCCGGGTGCGAGGCGCTGAGCATCAGCCCGAGCAGGTCCTCGGCGGTCCCCGCGCCGGGCGTGCCGTCCTGCCGCGTGGAGATGACCTCGTCCACCACCCGCGCCAGATATCCGGCGTCCGCCCGGAAGGCCGCGTCCGCCGCCGAGTGGTCACTGCCCGGCGTACGGCTCAGCCGCGTCATGCTCCATTCCAGGCAGCGCACCATGGCGTCGACGAAGGGATGCGGCTCGGCCCGCTCGAAGGAACCGAAGTCGTAGCCGAACCCGGCGAGCCCGATCGTGTCCAGGGTCATCCGGGTCATGTCGCCCGGCACGTCCACGGGACGCCCGTCGCGCGCACCCCGGTCCCACGACTCGACGAGCCGCCGCGCGACACGCAGCATCATCGGGTGGTACGTACGCATCGAACCCATGGCGAACGCGGGCATCAGGATGTCGTGCGCGCGGGCCCAGTTGGGCTCGTCGTTGTACGCGGTGAACAGTCCGTCGGCGGTGAACTCGCGCACGTTGTCCAGGGCGGGCCCGACGTGCTTGGCGAACCGGGTCTCGTCGGCCAGCTCGGTCACGAGGTCGAGGTCGCTCACGAACAGCGCGTCGCGGCCGTGCAGCCGCCGTCGCACCACGGGTCCGTGCCGGCGGACCAGCTCCATGACCTGCTGCAGTGGGGCGGACCCAGGCCCGGTGGCCGAGATGTCGATCAGCGGCACGCCGTCGAGGCCGGAGCCGGCGTCCTGGGGGAGCGGTGCGGTGGTGGTGGGGGGCATGGCGTGACAACTGCCTTTCGCCGTAAGGAAGTCACTCCTGACCAGCTTGATCGCCGGTCCCCACGGGTCCGCGCCGCACCACTACATGATTGTGTAGCGGAGAACGAGGCCCTGCTCTTGACTGCTCGGCTCCCGACTGCCCCGACTGTCCCCCCTGTCCCGCCTGGAAGGATTCTCCCTGTGGACCCCACGGACTCCACGGACTCCGTGCTGTGGCGCAACCGCGCCATGACCCTCTTCGACCGCATCCCGATGCCGATCGCGGTGTGCGACGCGAACGGGGCGATCATCCTCGCCAATCCGGCGATGACGGCGGAATGGGGCGAGACCTCCGGCTCCCTGCGGGGCCGCAGCGTACTGGAGCTGTTCCGCCCCGAGGAGAAGAGGCAGGTCCTGCGGATCGCCGAGGCCGTGCGCCTTGGGCGCC
Organism: Streptomyces sp. NPDC055099; assembly: GCF_053607685.1. NCBI lineage: Bacteria > Bacillati > Actinomycetota > Actinomycetes > Kitasatosporales > Streptomycetaceae > Streptomyces > Streptomyces sp. NPDC055099. The sequence goes on from NZ_JBSGUA010000006.1 coordinate 308,296, forward strand.
GCTCGCGCTACCCCGTCGCGGTGCGCTGGGACGCGGCCGACGGGATGCGCCGCCACGGCGAGCTGACGGCGGAGCCGGTGAGCGACACGGCCGACGCGGTCCCCGGGCTCCTGGTGCTGCTGCGTGTCCTCGGCGAGGAACACGCTCCCGCTCCGGCGCAGCCCACTCAGTCCGCCAGCGCGGCCGAGGCCCGCATCCTGGCCCTGCTCGCCGGTGGCGCCACCACGGCGCAGGCGGCCCGCGGAACGGGCCTCACCACGGACGGCGTCACCTACCACCTGCGCCGCCTGACCGAGCGCTGGGGCGCGGCGAACCGTACGGAACTGGTGGCGCGGGCGTACGCGCTGGGGGTACTCGCCCCCGGGGTGTGGCCTCCGGTCGCGTGACCGGGCCTGCCTGCCGGGGGAGTGGCACCTGCCGGGAGGGGCGGGGCTCAGCTCGGGCCTTCGCCCGATCCCGACGAGGCGCGGCGGTACTCGGCGTTGATGCGCTGTGCCTCCTCGAGCTGGTCCTCGAGGATGACGATGCGGCAGGCCGCCTCGACCGGGGTCCCCTGGTCCACCAGTTCGCGGGCGCGGGCGGCGATCCGCAGTTGGTAGCGGGAGTACCGCCGGTGCCCGCCTTCCGAGCGGAGCGGAGTGATCAGGCGGGCCTCACCGATGGCCCGCAGGAAGCCGGGAGTGGTGCCGAGCATCTCGGCGGCCCGCCCCATGGTGTAGGCGGGGTAGTCGTCGTCGTCCAGACGACCACTGAGCGGGGTATCTGCTGTCATGTCACCTCGTTATGCCAACGCGTCGAGGGGCCCTGGTGCCGTACGGCACCAGGGCCCCGAAGGAAATTCAACACCATCTGTCGGCCCTATTGCTGCGCCGACCTCCTGTTTCCGCTGTCCGGCCCTCCGAGAGGGCGGAAATGCGGGGATCGCAGATGCTTGACCGAGGACCACCTTCCGTTCCGGGGTCTTGCGGCTACCCGGGCCGAATCGATCTCGGGCCGGGCGATCCTGATGGCGTCTGCTCCCTCCGTTCTCCCTCTGGGTTACTAGCTACGAGAGAAACCTTAATCATGCGACCGCCCAATGTCTATGGTGGCGAGCATAGATTTTGTGGTCTGCCCCGCTGGAGCATGCGCGCGGGCTACGACGAAGAGGGCCCCGCCGGCAAACCGGCGGGGCCCTCTTCGTGGCTCTGGTGTTCGTGTCGTACGTCTCCCGCTACACGGGAGTGGGGGTGCCGAGCAGGGCCGACGCCGTCTGGAGCGGGGTGAGGTCGCGCGGGGCGGCGTCCTCGGAAGGGGTGCGGCAGGTGAAGCCGAGCAGCCGCATGGCGCGGGTGACCTCGGCGGCGCTGAAGTCACGCCGGTCCTGCCGGGTGATCACCGCGCCCACCTGCTTGATGGGGTAGTGGCGGCGGCCGACGATGACGGAGTCACCCGTGACGGGCTCGGGCTTGACCCCCTTCATGGCGTCGAGCACCCCAGCCTTGGTGAGGTCGAACGGGAAACGGGCGATGACGCAGCGCATGGTGCCTCACAGGTACGGAGATGGGGCGGCTGACAGGGGCGGGACGGCTCAACGCGTGAGGGCGAGAACGTCCCGTAGGCGGACCTGGTCCGTGTAGGCGGGGCCTTCACGGACCTCGATGAGCCGGGCACGCGTGATCAGGCCCGTGCGCTGGTCGTCCTCGTCGCACAGGAACAGATGGCGGGCGCCCTCGCCCGCCATCACCGACAGGGCGAGCTCGACGGTCATGTCGTCACGGACCTGCGGTCCGTGTGACGGTGCCTGAACCGGTGTCAAAGGTGCCTCCTGCAAAGGTGGATGAGCCTGATGGACGCGAGAGCTCTAGGCCGCCGAGCTGGCCGGTCCCTGTGCGGGGCGGCGCGGCGCGCGGTCGGTGCGGCGGTCCTGGGCGCTGCGGCTGCGGCGGCCACGGGAGGAGGCGGAACCGCCGCGCCGGGGGCGCTCGGAGACCGGCCTCGCGATGGTGACCGGGACGCCCGAAGGAGCCTGTGCGCCGGTGATGCGGCTCAACTCCTCCTCGCCGGAACGTACTTGCGTGGTCTGCGGGGTGATGCCCGCGGCGGCCATCAGACGGCTCATGTCGCGACGCTGACCCGGTGTCACGAGGGTGACCACGCTGCCGGACTCACCGGCGCGTGCCGTACGGCCGCCACGGTGCAGGTAGTCCTTGTGGTCGGTGGGCGGGTCGACGTTCACCACCAGGTCGAGGTTGTCGACGTGGATACCGCGCGCGGCGACGTTGGTCGCCACGAGCACCGTCACATGACCGGTCTTGAACTGGGTCAGGGTGCGCGTGCGCTGCGGCTGGGACTTCCCGCCGTGCAGGGCCGCGGCGCGCACGCCGCTGTTCAGCAGGTGCTCGGTCAGCCGGTCGACGCCGTGCTTGGTGTCCAGGAACATGATCACGCGGCCGTCGCGGGCCGCGATCTCGGTGGTGGCCTGGTTCTTGTCGGCGCCGTGCACGTGCAGCACGTGGTGCTCCATCGTGGTGACCGCACCCTGCGAGGGGTCGACGGAGTGGACCACCGGGTCGTTGAGGTAGCGGCGGACCAGCAGGTCGACGTTGCGGTCGAGCGTGGCCGAGAACAGCATCCGCTGGCCCTCGGGGCGCACCTGGTCGAGCAGCGCCGTGACCTGGGGCATGAAGCCCATGTCGGCCATCTGGTCGGCCTCGTCCAGGACGGTGATGCCGACCTGGTTCAGCCGGCAGTCGCCGCGGTCGATGAGGTCCTTCAGACGGCCGGGCGTGGCGACGACGACCTCGGCGCCGGCGCGCAGCGCACCGGCCTGCCTGCCGATCGACATGCCGCCGACCACCGTGGCGAGCTTCAGCCGCAGGGCGCGGGCGTACGGCGTGAGCGCGTCGGTGACCTGCTGGGCCAGCTCGCGGGTGGGAACCAGGACCAGGGCGAGCGGCTGACGCGGCTCGGCGCGCTGGCCTTCGGTACGGGCGAGCAGCGCGAGGCCGAAGGCGAGGGTCTTGCCCGAACCGGTGCGGCCACGGCCGAGTACGTCACGGCCGGCGAGGGAGTTGGGCAGCGTCGCCCCCTGGATCGGGAACGGCACGCTCATGCCCTCGCGGCCCAGCGCGGCGAGCAGCGGCGCCGGCATCGCGAGATCCGCGAACGCCTCGACGGCCGGGAGGGCGGGGGTGACGGTGACCGGCAGGGCGAACTCGCCCTGGGGAGCCGACGGACGGCGGCCGTAGCCACCGGAACGGCGGGGTGCGCCGGAACCGGAGCGCGATCCGGAGCCGGAGCCGGAGCCGGAGCCGGAGCGGGCGCGGTACGGGCGGTCGTTTGAGCGTGTGCGGTTCATGCGGAACCTTCCTCGATGCGGCTCGTACCAAGGAAATTCCGCAGCGTGAATGCAGCGCGGAGAATCGCGAGAACGGGCCGGATGAAATGCGTGAGGCGAATCCGGCCGGCTGCGATGTTCTGCGGGCGGATGCGCGGGAACGTCGAGCGTTCCGTACAGGGCACGGCAGGCGCGAGATCAAAGAGGATATGCGCGCAGGAATTGGTGACCCTGGATGATGCTGAAAATGCACGAGCTGGGGCCCGCACCCCAAGGTGCGGGCCCCAGCTGCGAAGTACGCGTGAGCGTCAGGCGGGAACGATGTTCTCGGCCGTCGGGCCCTTCTGGCCCTGGGCGATGTCGAAGCTCACCTTCTGGCCTTCCAGAAGCTCACGGAATCCCTGGGCGGCGATGTTCGAGTAGTGGGCGAAGACGTCAGGGCCGCCGCCGTCCTGCTCGATGAAGCCGAAGCCCTTTTCCGAGTTGAACCACTTCACGGTGCCGTTAGCCATGTCTAATCTCCTTCGGGGCAGTGCCCGGAGCCGCACTGTGCTGACTCCGCGTCGCCGCGATGATTACCCCGCCGGAAATGACCGGAAATACAAAAGTGCTCCCACCGGCCGAAAAGGCGGTGAGGGCACTTGAAGTTTTTTGGGAACCACAACTGCAACTGAGATCGACAGTAGCACGGTGTGGCCTGCGCCGCGTGGTCAATAAACGCGTTCCGGGCGTCGTGCGAGAAATGCTCAGAGCGCCTGCCGCTGATTTCTCTCACGGCGGGCACACATATTGCTCCGCTCGAAACGCAGCGTTTCTGCGGCAGGGGCTCGGCGGAGGGCCGGCAGGGCGCCGGGCCCGTGGATCACCCCCTCTTCTGCGGGGCGATCTGTCCGTGGATCTGGAACCTGCCGACCGCGTCACCAACGGCCGAGCGCAGGCTGACGGCCACGGGCCCGGCGAACGTGTAGCCCTGCTCGGCGGCGTGGCGGTGGACCTGGGCGGCGAGGTAGCGGTTCAGCTCCGTGCCGGCGGTGGTCAGCTGCCGGTGGCTCTCCGGGGGCAGGTCGATGACGAACGAGTTGGGCACGAGGACGCGCTCGCGGCCGAGGATCAACGCGCTGTCGTCGCACTGCCTGCGCAGTATGGCGACCACTTCCCCGCGCTTCTGTTTCGGTGGGAGCAGCAGCGTCCACAGGGTGGCTGTCCAGCGCTCCATGGCGTGTTCGATCAGGCTGATGACTCGCATGGCGCTTCTGCTGCCCGACGGCCGGGTGCGCACTCTCCCCCAAAGGGGTGGCCGCCCTTGCGCGGGGTGGATCAACCCGCGGGCGTGGGCGGGATTTCGGCGCCGAGGACCAGTGCGTAGGGGCCCAGGCCCACGAGGCGGCTGCCGGGGACCTGTTCGCGTCCGACGTAGAGATCGCCGACGTCGCCGGTCTCCGGGTCGAACGTGACTTCGGTGAGCGTGCCGATGTCCTCGCCGAAGTCGGTGAGAACCCGCTTGCCCAGCAGCCTCTTGTGCGCGCGGGAGTGCGAACCGCCGCGCACCGCCTCGGCCGCGGCGGCGGCGTTTTCGATGATCACGGCGTCCGGCCCCATCCCGCGCACCTGCGCCCAGGGAACGCTGTCGCCGCCGTTCTTGGCGCCCCGCAGATACAGCTCCGTGATCCGCCGGGTCCGCGGATCGATGCCGAGTCCGGCCACCTCGCCCGCGGGCCGCGCGTCATCGGCGCCGATGACCGGATGCCCGAGGACCTGGCTGAGCAGCATCATCGCTCGTGCCCCTTCCGGAGTTCCGTCTCACCCGCGGCCAGGTTGCGGTGCCATGCCGCGGTCAGCGCGTCCAGGTCGTCCACCGCTTGCCCGGCGAGCCCGGCCGGGATCACCAGCGTGTCCCCGGTCATGGCCAGTTGCCCGTGCGCGGGCAGGAACGCCTTGCGCTCGTGGCGGCCCATCGCCTCGGTGGTCGCGATCTCGAAGCCGGCCACCCGGCCGCTGACGCCGCTCTCCACCACCGCGTCCAGCACGGTGCCCAACTCCAGCCCGCCGTCGCTGAGTACGCGGGCGCCACGCACCTGGCCGGTGTCGGCCTCGCCCCTGTCCACCACCGCGTCCCTGGCCTGAAGTACCTCAGCGGAAGGGATCATCACCGCGTCCGGCCCCAGGGCGTGGACGCCGGACCAGGGCAGGCTCTGCTTGAGCGGGCCGGCCAGCAGCCCGCGGCCCGCCAGCGTGAAACCGGTGATCTGTCCGCCCGACGCGTCGAAGACGGTGTCCTTGACCTGGGCCACCGCCTCACCGCCGAGCGTGACCACGGGCCGCTTGGTGAGGTCGGCGACGAGCATCAAGGTGATCATCGAATCCCCTCGCGTCCCGCCCGACGCCCCCGCCGGACCACGATCGCGCCGCCGCCGCGGCGTTTCGCCTGAACCCCGAGGACCGCACCGGCCAGCAGGAGCAGTGCGACGAGTACCACGGCCAGCCACATCCACCAGATCACAGCCGTCCACCTCCCGTGTCATCCCACGGTCGAGTCGAGTTCCCCGAAAGGCGCTTCCTATACGGGGACACGGAGAGTCAAGTCACGGGAATGTAACGGGAGATGGTGGGTAAGAGCCCGTGCACGACGCGCTCTCGCCCGGAGGGCGCCCTCTGGACCGGGAGTGACGAAGGTGGCCCCGACGACCAGCAGCACAGCATCCACGATGTCGTACGCCGAACGACATACCGCCGGCCCCGACCCCGCAGCCGAACCGACGGACATCGGGCCGCACACGGTCAGTCGGCGCACGGCCGACCTCCGGACCCTGTCCAAGGCGCTCTTCGCCCGCCTGGACGAGCTGGAGGAAGGGACACCCGAGCACGCGTACGTACGCAACTCCCTGGTGGAGCTGAACCTCAACCTCGTGCAGTACGCGGCGCATCGGATGCGCCCGCGCGATGAGTCGTACGAGGACGTCGTGCAGGTCGGCACGATCGGTCTGATCAAGGCGATCAACCGCTTCGATCTCCAGCGCGGCGTGGAGTTCACCACCTTCGCGCTGCCGACGATCATGGGCGAGATCAAGCGCTTCTTCCGCGACACCACCTGGGCCGTCCGCGTCCCGAGGCGGCTGCAGGAACTCCGCCTCGACCTGGTGAAGGCCACCACCGACCTCGAACAGGCCAACGGCCACGCCCCGACCACGGCCGAACTCGCCGAGCACCTGGACCTCGACGAGGCCGAGATCAGCGAGGGCCTCACCGCGGCCAACGGCTACACCACGGCCTCCCTGGACTTCCCGGCCGACGGCGTCGACTCGGACGACACGCTGGCCGACCACGTCGGCTACAGCGACCCGGCCCTGGACAAGGTCGAGGACCTGCACTCCCTGAAGCCGCTCATCGCCGCGCTGCCGGCCCGCGAACGCAAGATCCTCGCGATGCGCTTCGCCGCCGACATGACGCAGAGTGAGATCGGTGCGGAGCTGGGCATCTCCCAGATGCATGTCTCGCGCATCCTCAGCCGGACCCTCGGGCGGCTGCGGGCCAAGCTCACCGACAAGAGGTAGCCGCGCAGGTCAAGAGGCAGGGGCAACGGGGGACGCGCCGCGCGGAGCTGTTTCGGGAGAGGCCACTGGGCTGATCTCGGTACGATGGCTCATGGGGGTGTGATGTCCACTGAGACCCATCGCCTGACCATCACCGAGCTCGCGAGTTGCTCCGACTCCGCGGTGCTGCGGGTCAGCGGCGAACTCGACCAGTCCTGCGAGGAGTACTTTCTGCGTACCCTCGGCGCTTCCGTCGAGGCCGGGCACCGGCATCTGGTCCTGGACGTGACGGCGCTGATGTTCTGCGACTCGCGCGGGCTCAACTGCCTGCTCGCCGTTCGCTGGCTGCTCGCCCGCCGCGAGGGCAAGTTGCTGCTCGCGGGGGCGGGGCGACGGCTGTCGGAGATGCTGACGCTGACCGGCAGCACGGAACTGCTCCCCGCCCACCGCACGGTCGGCCAGGCCCTGCAGACCCTCCCGGCCGACCAGCGCCCCCAGTGGCCGCCGGCCGAGCCCTGAACGGACGGCTCAGCGACGTCCTCCGAACTTGCCGAGCATGCGCTTGGCCTGGGCCCGCTTCCTGGGATCGGCCGAGGCGCGACGGGCCTGCTGGATCGTGCGCTGTCCCTGGGGGCTGCGGACGAACTGCTTGATGCGGTTGATGACTCCAGGCATGCCGACTCCTAAAAATCGAGATCTGTCAGCGTACGGCGGCGCCCTCGGCGAGTACCCCGGCCCGTGGGACTTACGCCCTGGCCGTCACGTGGCCCCTCGGTGATCCGTTGGCCCTCTCCTGGTACGGGATGCGGGCGGGGGAGTGGGCCAATGGCTCAGTGGAATCGGGGCCGGTTGAGCCAGTCGGGCTCCGGATGGTGAAATGTTTCTGTCGATGGCGCTGCGGATCCCCGCGGCGCCTTTTTCATGCGGGCAGGTCGAGCCGGAGGCGGAAGGGGCGGGGTAGCCGTGCTGAAGAGGGTGTTCGTGGCGCCGGATCCGGGGCGGGCGCGGCTGCGGTTCGCTCTGCGGGCCGTCATCGGCATCGCGCTGGCGGTGGCCGTGTGCGGTCTGGCCGGGCACTCGCTGGTCGCGGCGATCACCGGTGGGCTCGCGGCGCTGCTCGCCCTGTTCACCGTGAGCGACGCGACGGTGAAGCGGCAGGCCGTCACCACTCTTCTGCTGCCGGTGGTCGGGTTCCCCGTCCTCGCGCTCGCGGCGGGGCTGCACGACGTGCCCGTGGCGCGGGACGTCGCCTTCCTGGCCGTGATGGGCGCGGGCGTGTACGCGCGGCGGTGGGGGCCGCGCGGGCACTCGCTCGGGGTGTTCGCGTTCATGATGTTCTTCGCGACGCAGTTCCTGCACACGGGGCCGGGGCAACTGCCCGAGTTGTTCGCGGCCATCGTGCTGTCCCTGTGCGCCTCCTCGGCCGTGCGCTTCGGGGCCTGGTGCTACGAGCGCCGCCTGCCGCCCCCGGTCGTGCCCGCGCCGCCCGGCGGCACGGGACTGGCCAGGACGACCACCCGGCAGGCGGTCCAGGCGACACTCGGCGGTGCCTTCGCGCTCGCGGCCGGCCAGGTCCTCTCCCACGAGCGGTGGTACTGGGCCGTGGGCGCCACTTGGTGGGTCTTCGTGAACACCGCGTCGAGCGGGGAGACGCTGGTGCGCGGTTTCCGGCGCGTCCTCGGCACGGTCATCGGCATCGGCGCGGGCTTCGTCCTCGCGATACCGCTGCACGGCGCGCCCGTGCCCTCGGCGATCATCGTCGCCGTCAGCGTCTTCGGGATCTTCTACACCGCGGCGGTCTCCTACACCTGGATGATGCTCGCGGTCACCGTGATGGCCGGGGTGCTCTACGGGCTCCTCGGGGTGCTGGACCCGGGGCTGCTCGCCCTGCGGGTCGCGGAGACCGGCGTGGGCGCGCTCGGCGCCGTCCTCGCTGTCCTCTTCGTCCTGCCCGTCACCACGCACGCCACGACCAACGCCTGGATCGAGCGCGCCCTGCGGTGCGTGCACGCCTGCACGGCGGAGGCCGCCGCCCGGCTCGCAGGCTCCGGGAGCGCCGACCCCGCGCCGCTCGTCGCCGAGCTCGAACAGCTCCTCGGGAAGGTGCGGATCTCGCTCGCGCCGCTGGTGCACCCGTTCAGCCCGCTGCGGGCCCGCAAGGAACGCGCCCGGCAGGTGCTCGCGCTGCTCGACGCCTGCGCCCGCGAGGTGCGCGGTCTTGCCTCGATCGCCGCCGACCCCGAGGCCTCGCACGACGACCGGCTCGCCGCCGCCTGCTGGCGCGTGGAAGCCGCGGTGGAGGCGCTCACCGCGCCGGACGCCGCACGTGCGCCGGCCACCGACGCCGCCGCCCTGCCGCACCCCTCCACCGTGGAGCCCGTACTGGCCCATCTGCACGGCCTGGAGAAGGCGCTCGTCGAATTGGCCGTGCCGCTGCGCAGTTCGACCCGTACGCCCCTGATGGGGGCCTGAGCAGGCACCTTCCCCTCCGTCTTCCCTCCGCCTTCCCTCCGTCTTCCCTCCGTGACGGAGCCCGGAGCGACCACGCCGTTCAACGGTTTCGATCGTCGACTCCGGCCGACGAGACATGAGTCGGCGCATCGCGTGGTAGACGAACTTCCGCTCCTTCGGGCGCCGGCCCCCACCGTGCGCCTGTGTCCCGGGGGTGCTGCCGGACCCTGAGGCACGCGACGGAGAGGGATGCTGACCATGCCGGAGGAACCACCGACGATCGTGCATGACGTGTCGGTCGCGGCAGCCGTCGGGCGACGCGCGCTGCCCAACCGGCTCTGTACCGCGTTCACGCAGTCGATGGGCGCGCAACGTGCGGCCCTCTCCTGGCTGCCCCGCCTCGAACACTGGCAACTCCTGCACGCCACCGACGAACCGGCCCTGCAGGCCGAGGCCGCACAGTTCACCCGCGCCGACGGCCCCTCGGTCAGCGCCGCGCTGGGAATGCAGCCCGTGTTCGTGCCGGACCTGCGCGACTACCCGTGCCGCACCGGCCCGCCCCTGGCCGAGGAACTGCCGGGCACCCGGCGGGTACTCGCGCTCCCGCTGCACGCCCGGCACACCCCGGTCGGCGTGCTGTGCCTCTACTACACCGAGTGCACCGACGTGACCTCCGACCACATCACGCACGCGCAGCGCGCCGCGGGCCTGGCACTGGAGGCACTGCTGCGCTGGCGGCCCGTGCACGACGCGGGCACCGGCTGCCGGCGCCCGGTGTGGACCACCAGCACACGCGCGGCACGCTGGGAGCGCATCCACCGGGCGGCGGACTACGTGGCGGCCCGTCAGGAGTGCGCCGTGGCCGAAGGGCTGGCGTGGCTGCAGAAGGTGAGCGCGCGCGACGGCCTCTCGTTGCTCGACGTGGCCGACACCGTCCTGCAGCCGTCCCGCGCCCACCACGACGACCTGCACGAGAAGAGGAGCGGCCATGACTGCGCCCGTGGAAGTGCTGCTTGACCGTGTCGGGGAACGCGCGGGTTACGCGGACCGGCAGCAGGCCGCCGGAGCGGTGCAGGGTGTCCTGGAGGTCCTGGGCGAGCACTTGGTGGGGGACGACCGCACCGACCTCGCCCGCCTGCTGCCCCGGCAGTGCGGATCGCTGCTCACCGACGGCTCACCGGCCGGCGAACCCCTGACGCCCGAGGCCTTCGTCGCGGCGGTGGGCGCACGGGTCGACGCCGACGCCCGGCAGGCGCGCCGAGCCGTCACCGCGGTGCTCGCCACCGTCGCGGAGGTCGCCGACGACGCCCTGCTGCGCCGCATCATCACGCAGCTCCCGCCGGGGCACGCCGGACTGTTCGGCCGTACGGACCCCGTGTGATCCGCGTACGGAAAACCGACCGGAAGCGGATCCACCGCGCGCGCGAGGGAAGACGCAGACAGAAGACCCCCTGAAATGGAGGCTCGTGATGGCACGGACAGTTCCGCAGGGCAAGACCACCAAGGAAACAGGGGGCCGGAGCGCTCCTGGTACGGCACCCCCGCTCTCCGGGTGGGCGCGGGCGACGGCCATGCTGCTTGCCTTCGCGGGAACGGTGGTCTTCGCCGTGCTGCTCGCCCGCCTCACGCTGGAACCCTCGGTCGCCTCCGAGTCCCTGACGCACAGCAATCTGCGTCCCGGCAACTCGATCCGCGACTACCTCGACCAGCCCGCGTTCCGTGACACCGTCAAACAGCTCGGCGGCAACATCGTGCTCGGCCTGCCGTTCGGCATGCTGCTGCCGGTGCTCGTGCCGCGCGCCCGGGGACTCATACGCGTCATAGCCGTCACGGCCCTGGTGATGTTCCTTGTCGAGCTCGCCCAGGGCTTCTTGGTCACCGGGCGAGCCTTCGACGTCGACGACGTGCTGCTCAACACCACGGGCGCCGTGCTCGGTTACCTGCTGATCGGCCGCAGGCTCGGCCGCGCCGTGCACCCCCGCCGCCGGCATTGGTGGCACCGCTTCACGAAGCGGTCCACCGACGCCCGCTGACCGCACGGCCGATGACCGCAGGGCCGATGACCGCACGGCCGCCGGTCACGCGGTCAGGCGGCCGATCTCCTGTGGGTCGAGGCCGGTGAGCCGGGCGATGCGGGGCGCGGGAATGCCCGCGGCCAGCGCCCGGTGCACCAGGGCCTCCCAGTCCTGGGTCGTCTCGCGGTACTCCAGGAGTTCGCCCTCCATGTCCGTGACGGACTGGGGCGCGCACTCCTGCTGGACCCGCAGCGCCTCCTCCTCGCTCAACGGCACGAGCAGGCGCTCGGCGTCCTCGGGGATCAATGCCTCCGATTCGGCGGGCAGGATGCGGACCAGCTCGGACGAGGCCGACGCGTCGTGAGCCTGGAGCCAGCCGTGTACGGCGGGGGTCTCCGAGCACTCGAGCGCGCCGACGGCGGCGAGCGCCGTGCCCAGCCTGGGGTGCCGCTCGGGGAGGAGGAAGAGGTATGCGTCGTCGGCCATCGTGGGGGAGTCGCCTTCTCTTTCGGACATCAGCGGTGCACTGGATCAAACGTCAGCGGTGCACTGATGCTAGCGCCCGCCGACGGCCCACAGCCTGCCTTCACCCGCCCTCTTGCCATGAGGGCGTCAGTGCGTGGTGAGCATGCCTTCGCGCAGGCGGGACAGGGTGCGGGAGAGCAGGCGCGAGACGTGCATCTGGGAGACGCCGAGGCGTTCGCCGATCTGCGACTGGGTGAGCTCGTCCACGAAGCGCATGCGCAGGATCTGCCGGTCGCGCTCGCTGAGCTGGGCGAGCAGCGGGGACAGGGCGTGGAAGTCCTCCACGAGCTCCATGGCGGGGTCCTCGGCGCCGATGAAGTCGGCGAGGGGCGCCTCGTTGTCGTCGCGGTCACTGCTGTGCAGCGTCGCGTCCAGGGAGGTGGAGTTGTATCCGTTGGCCGCCGTGCGGGCCTCGATGACCTCGTCCTCGGTGAGGTTCATCAGCTCGGCCAGTTCGCTGACCTTGGGGGCGCGGCCGAGGCGGGTGCTGAGCTCGTCGGTGGCCTTGGCGAGTTCGACGCGGGCCTCCTGGAGGCGGCGCGGGACGTGGACGGCCCAGGAGGTGTCGCGGAAGAACCGCTTGATCTCCCCGACGATGTACGGCACGGCGAACGTGGCGAACTGGACCTCGCGGGAGAGCTCGAAGCGGTCGATGGCCTTGATCAGGCCGATCGTGCCGACCTGGACGATGTCCTCCATGTCGTCGCCGCGGTGCCGGAACCTTCCCGCGGCGTACCGGACCAGCGACATGTTCATCTCGACGAGGGTGTTGCGGGCGTACTGGTACTCGTGCGTGCCCTCTTCGAGCGTGGCGAGCCGGGTGAAGAACAGCTTCGACAGGTCGCGCGCGTCCTTGGGCCCGATCTCCTGGGGAGAGACGATCTCCGGCAGTTCCGCGATGTCCGTGCCCGTGGATGTACCGGTGGCCGTTGTCATGAAGTCCCTCCCCTGTCCGCCGGCCCTCCGTCGTCCCCCGACCGGCCGGTGAAGCGCGCGTACCCGCACGTCGGCGCTTCATGCGCGTCACTTTGCAACAAGATCCGTTTTCTGCCGGAGCGTTACAGACCCCGTATTGCGGGCAAGTGTGCATCTCGGACAGCGGCCATCCCATATTCGGACCGAGGACAACCCGTACGAGGAGGGCTCATGAGGACGCACGGGACGCGACTGGACACAGGTCCGCCGTACCTGGACACCGGACCGGCGGACGGAGCGGTTTTCGACAAGCGGCCGGAATCCGTCGCCCACGCCCGGGACTTCGCACGCGCTTTCGTGGACGGGCTCCGCCCGGCCATGCGACCCCAGGACGTCGTGAGCATCGAGCTCGCGGTCTCCGAACTCGTCACCAACGCCATACGGCACGCGCGCGGGACGTCGTGTTCCCTGCGCCTGGAGGCGGAGCCGGACGGGGTGGCCGTGACGGTCGGCGACGCCGATCCGCGACCGCCGCAGGAGCGGGCGCCCGACCTGGCGGGCGGCACCGGGGGATTCGGCTGGCCCATGGTCCAGCACATGGCCAGGACGGTCACCGTCACGAGGGGGCCGAACGGCAAGACCATCCGGGCCGTGCTGCCCCGCTAGCCACGGCCCGCGCCGCCGCGTGGCGCACGCCGTGTGCGCAGGAGCACGGAATGAGAGCGCGCGGGCGGGGCAGGAGGGGTCAATGGACGACCTGTCTCAGCTACTCCAACAGACCATGCGCCGCCGTCGTCTGACGCCGCAGGCGCTCGCGGACAAGACCGGGATCCGCACCCCACGCATCCGGGCCTTCGCGGAGGACGGCGCAGAGGGGCCCGTCCGCCCGACCGACGAGGAACTGGCCGAACTGGCCGGCGCCCTCGCACTGCCCGCGATCAAAGACGCCGCGCGGCACAAGGCCGCGGCAACCTCCCCGTGACCGCGGAAGCCTCTCCCTGACGGCGAAAGCCTCCCCTTGAGCGCGAAGCCCCCGCCGACCTGCCGCGCACGGTCGCGGCGTGGACACCTCGCCCCCTTCTGAGGCATGTGCACCGGGCACATACAGGGTGGATCACCCCGTCGACGGGGTAGTCCCGCGGCTAACAGACGCGCGAGCCGCGCGGGAGCGGTTCGTGCCCCCGCAGCCGCCCCTGGGGGTGCACCATGCGGAATGCCGCCATCCCCGCCGGCCCCCACCAGCGTGCCGCCGCCGCGCCCCCGTCCGGGCCCGCCCTGCGCCGGGACGCCGCCGAGTTCATCCGGCTGCACCACGGCGAGGCCGGTCACGGTGATCCAGGGCCACGCATCGCCCAGGTGTTCGCCGAGATCGCGGAGACAGGGACGTACCGCCACACCCACGAGGAACTCGTGTTCGGCGCCCGGCTCGCCTGGCGCAACGCCGCACGCTGCATCGGACGCCTCTACTGGCGCTCCCTGCGCGTCCTGGACCGCAGGGAGCTGACCCGCGCCGAGGACATCGCCGCCGCGTCCGCGGATCACCTGCGAGAGGCCGTCGGCGGCGGGCGGCGGATCAGGCCCCTCATCACCGTCTTCGCGCCCGACGCGCCCGGCCGCCCCGGGCCACGCATCTGGAACGAGCAGCTCATCAGGTACGCCGGATACCCGCGCCCGGGCGGCGGCGTCGTCGGGGACCCGCGCAACGCCGGGATCACCGCGTTCGCGCGCGGCCTCGGCTGGCCGGGCGGTCCCGGTACCCCCTTCGACGTCCTGCCCCTGATCGTCCAGGGCGCCGACGGCGTACCCCGATGGTTCCGGCTGCCGCCCGACGCCGTGCTCGAAGTGCCCATCGAGCACCCCGAGTACGCCTGGTGGGCGGGTCTGGGGCTGCGGTGGCACGCCGTGCCCGCGCTGGCCTGCATGTGCCTGGAGATCGGGGGAGTCTGCTACCCCACGGCGCCCTTCAACGGCTGGTACATGGGCACCGAGATCGGCGCCCGCAACCTCGCCGACAGCGACCGCTACGACCTGCTGCCGCGCGTCGCCGAACGGCTGGGGCTCGACACGGCGAGCGACCGCTCGCTCTGGAAGGACCGCGCCCTCGTCGAGCTCAACCGTGCGGTGCTCCACTCCTTCGACCGGGCCGGTGTGACCATCGCCGACCACCACACCGAGTCACGGCGCTTCCTGACCCACGTCGGCCGCGAGGAGCGCAAGGGCCGCACCGTCGGCGCCGACTGGTCCTGGATCGTGCCGCCCCTGTCCGGCAGCGCGACCCCCGTCTTCCATCGCACGTACGACCTGGTCGAGCGGCACCCCGCCTACGTCCACCACCCGGCGGCGCTCGCGAGGACGCGCGGCGAAAGCCACGGCGCCTTGGTCTAGACCGCCTGCTAGCGTCTGCCGCACGAGCGCCCCCCGAACGCGGTGCTCGGTCCGCAGTCGAGAGGGGAACGCAGTGGTCGGCAGGCACGGCGACAGTCAACGGGCGTACATCGGGTCCTTTACCGCGGCGGGCGGGGCCGGTATCCTCACCGCGGCCGTCGACCCGGACAGCGGCGCGCTGACCGTTCTCGGCGCCACGGAGACCGTCGCCGACCCCTCCTACCTCGCGCTGTCGGCGGCGGGCAACACCCTCTACGCCGTCAGCGAGACCACCGACGGAGCCGTCGTCGCGTACCGCCTCGACGGCGACAAGCCCGAGCAGACCGGGCCGCCCGTCGCGGTCGGCGGGGACGCGCCCACCCATCTGGCCCTGCACGCCGGGCACGTCCTGACCGCCAACTACGGCTCGGGCAGTGTCACCGCCCTGCCCGTGCGCTCAGACGGCAGCCTCGCGCCCGCCCCCTCCGGCGTCTTGGCGCACACCGGCTCGGGACCCCACCCGCAGCGTCAGCAGCGTCCGCACGCCCACCAGGTCCTGCCCGACCCGAGCGGCCGGTGGGTGGTGAGCGTCGACCTCGGCACCGATTCCGTACGCGTCTGCGAGCTCTCGGCGGCGGGTGAGCCGACCCTGCGCCGCGAGGTCGCGCTGCGGCCCGGTTCGGGACCGCGCCATCTCGTGTTCCACCCGCGCGGCGAGCGCGCCTACGTCCTGAACGAGCTCGCCCCCACCCTCACCATCTGCGCCTGGGACGCCGCCGAGGGGACACTCAAGCCGCTCGGCGAGGCGGCCGTCCTGCCGGGCCCCACGGACGGCGACGGCGAGGCGTACCCCTCCGAGGTCGTCATCGCCCCCGACGGCCGCTTCCTGTGGACCGCGACCCGCGGCCAGGACGTCATCTCGGTGCTCGCCCTCGACGAGGCGGGGACGCGGCCACGGCTCACCGCCACCGTGCCGTGCGGCGGTCACTGGCCGCGCGACCTGGCCATCGATCCGTCGGGGCGGTTCCTGTACGCGGCCAACGAGCGCTCCGGCGACGTGACCTGGTTCGCCGTGGACCCGGAGACGGGCATTCCGCGGCGCGCGGGTTCGATCGAGGCGCCGGCCGCCTCCTGCGTGGTCTTCAACTGAGCCACCGCGCCCGCGTACGCCGATGGGCCCGCCCCCTGCATCAGGGGGCGGGCCCATCGGCGTGACGGCATCAGGTCGGCCGGCGCGGTGCGGTCAGTGAACCGGCGCGCCCGACGGCTGCTGCGGGGCGATGCCGAGCGCCGACGTGTACTTGGAGAGGGCGAGCTTGCCGATGGCCGGGTAGGCGCCGAGCGACTCGGCGACCGAGCAGCCTGCCTCCTTGGCGGCGGCGTCGAGCAGGCTGCCGTCGATCTCGGGACCGATCAGGTACGGGGCGAGCGCCAGCTGCGTGGAGCCGGAGCCGCGCAGCTCCTCGGCGGTGTTCGCGATGGCGCCCTCCTGGTCGAGCGCGGCGGCCATCACCGGCACCGCGAGGCGGGCCGCGAGCAGCATGCCGGTGATCCCGGCGGCCTGCACGGCCTCCTCGCCGCCGACCGTGGCGAGGACGATGCCGTCCGCCGCGGTGGCCACCGTGAACAGGCGGGCGCGGTCGGCGCGGGCCAGACCGGCCTCCGAAAGGCGCACGTGCAGGCCCTCGGCGAGCAGCGGGTGCGGGCCGAGGACGTCGGTCAGCTCGGCGGGGGCACGGCTGTCCATCACGGCCTGGCGCACGCGCCGCATCAGCGCGTTGTCGGGACCCGCGAGGAGGGGGACCACGACGGCGACGGGGCCGTCGGGCTCGGCGACGTCCGCCCCCGCGGCGCGCGCCTGCTCGAAGCGCGCGGTGCGCTCGGCGGCGGCGTGCGCGAGCACGGAGTGCAGCGAGGGGAACTCCGGGAACGAGGTGACCGTGGCGTCCTCGGTCCCGTCGAGGTACCCGATGCGGGCGTCGAGGCCGGGCAGCTCGGAGCGGGCGATGCTCACGACTTCCTCGGCGAGGCTGCGCGTGGCGCTGCTGGGTACGCCCGGTACGGCGAGAACGAGCGCGGGCGCGTTCTCGGGAGCCGCCACGGGCTCCGGGCGGCGGTGCCGCCCGGGCTGGCGGGGTCGCGGCATTCGTACGGGCAGGCCTGATGCGGGCCCAGTGGAGGAGCTCATGGCGCCGCATGCTACTGGTTTCGAGAGCTTCGCTGTTCGGGGAGGGTACAGGTGGGCGGTATAAGTCCGCTTTTGTCTTATGAGTTACGTAAAGCTCGACTGTCATATTCCGGAGTGGTCAATTCCGGAGTGCTCAACTGCCCTCTCGCGGGTGTGTCAGATGCCCTCTGGTGGGTGCGTCAACTGTCCTCCGGCTGGTGCACGGTCAGCATGCGTGGGTCGAGCGGCAGACGCAGCCGGTCCGCGGCGAGATCGGCGGCGATGCGCACCGCGCCGTCCAGCGGGTCGCCGGCCGCCGCGACGACGCGCACATGCGGCAGCAAATCCCGCAACTCCGCGTGCACCGGGTCGAGCAGTGCCCTGCCCATCTTGAACAGGCCCCCGGTCAGGGCGACTTCGGGCACCTCGCCCCGGCTCACCGTGTCGGACGCCGGGCAGACCGCGGCCGCCGCCTCGGCGATGTGCCGGGCGGCATCCCGCAGGATCGCGTCGGCCACCGGGTCGTCGGGGGCGCAGCGCGCCACCTCGGGCGCGAACGAGGCGAGCATCGCGGGCCGGTCCGTACGGGGATAGAGCTGACCGGGCAGGCCCGGCGCCGGGCCGAACAGTTCCTCGGCGCGGGCGAGCAGCGCCTTCGATCCGCTGCGCCTGCCGTCGAACGCCCGCATCGCCGCTTCGAGGCCCGCCCGGCCGATCCAGGCGCCGCCGCCGCAGTCGCCGAGCAGATGGCCCCAGCCGTCGGCGCGGTGCCAGGCGGCCAGATCCGTGCCGATCGCGATCATGCCGGTGCCCGCCGCGACGACCGCGCCGGGACGGTCGCCGAGCGCCCCCACGTACGCGGTGACACCGTCCGCGGCGAGCGCCAGGCGCCGTACGCCCAGGGCTTGGTGGAGCGTCCCCGGCAGCTGTGCGCGCAGGTCGTCACCGAGGCTCGCCATGCCCGCCGCGCCGACGGCGACGGCGGTGACGCGCCCTCCGCCCTCCCGCGCCAGCAACTCCGCGGCCATGGGCACCAGTTGTTCGGTGAGGTGCTCGGCGTCGATTCCGTCCGCGCCCGTGCGCACCGGCTCCTTCGAGTGCACCGGGGCCGGGAGACCCGCATCGTGGACGCCGCCAAGGGCGGCCCGCATCCCGGAGCCGCCCGAGTCCACCCCGAGGACCCACGAGGTGTCCGTCACGGAAGGCGCCAGTCCACCGGCTGCCCGCCCTGCTGGACGAGGAGGTCGTTGGCGCGGCTGAAGGGGCGCGAGCCGAAGAAGCCGCGGTCCGCCGACATCGGCGAGGGATGCGACGACTCGACCGACGGCAGCGGGCCGAGCAGCGGCCGCAGATTGCGCGCGTCGCGCCCCCACAGGATGGAGACAAGGGGACGGCCGCGTGCGGCGAGCGCCTTGATGGCCTGCTCGGTGACCTCCTCCCAGCCCTTGCCCCGGTGCGCGGCGGGGCGTCCCGGGGCCGTGGTGAGCGCCTTGTTGAGCAGCAGGACGCCCTGCTGCGTCCAGGGCGTCAGGTCGCCGTTCGACGGCTGCGGGAGGTTCAGGTCGGAGCCGAGCTCGCGGTAGATGTTGATGAGGCTGCCGGGCAGCGGGCGCACCTCGGGCGCGACCGAGAACGACAGGCCCACCGCGTGCCCCGGGGTCGGATAGGGGTCCTGGCCGACGATCAGCACCCGCACCTCGTCGAAGGGCTGTTGGAACGCGCGCAGCACGTTCGGCCCGGACGGGAGGTAGGTGCGTCCCGCGGCGATCTCCGCGCGCAGGAAGTCTCCCATCTCGGTGATCTTCCCGGCGACGGGTTCGAGGGCCTTCGCCCAGCCCGCCTCGACGATTTCATGCAAGGGTCGTGGTGCCACGGCGTCACCCTACTGCCGTGACGGGGGCGTCGATCAACCGATGGCCGCCGCCCTCACGCACAGTACGTCGGGCAGGTGGGACGCCAACTCCCGCCAGCTGTCCCCGTCGTCCGCCGACGCGTACACCTCGCCGTTGCGGTTGCCGAAGTAGATGCCCGCGGGATCCTGGCCGTCGCTGCACATCGCGTCGCGCAGCACCGTGCCGTAGTGGTCGCCCGCCGGGAGGCCCTGGCTGAGCGGCTCCCAGCTCTTGCCCGCGTCGGACGTGCGGTAGACGCGGCAGCGGTGGTCGGCGGGGACGCGGTCCATGTCGGCGTTGATGGGGAAGACGTACGCGGTGTCCGCACGGTGCGGGTGGGCGACGGCGGCGAAACCGAAGTCGGACGGCAGGCCCTCGCCGATGTCCGTCCAGTGCGCGCCCGCGTCGTCGCTGCGGAAGACGCCCCAGTGGTTCTGCAGATACAGGCGGTCCGGGTCCACCGCGTCCCGCGCGACCTTGTGCACGCACTGGCCGAACTCCGGGTTCGGGTCCGGCAGGAAGACCGCGGAGACGCCGTTGTTCGACGGGGACCAGCTTCTGCCGCCGTCCTGGGTGCGGAAGACCCCGGCGGTGGAGACGGCGACCGTCACCGCGTCCGGGTCACGGGGGTCGGTCAGGATGGTGTGCAGGCCCTCACCGCCGCCGCCCGGCACCCACTGGTCGCGTGTGGGGTGCTCCCAGAGGGGGCGCACGAGCTCGAAGGTCTCGCCCCGGTCCCGTGATTTGTACAGGGCGGCCGGCTCCGTGCCCGCGTACACGACGTCCGGTTCGGCGGCGGCCGGGTGCAGTTGCCAGACCCGCTCCAGCGAGGCCTCGGTGTCCTTGGGGAACTTGACGGCTGCCTTGGACGGCTCCGTCCAGGTCCTGCCGAGGTCGTCGGAGTGGAAGACGGACGGGCCGAAATGGGAACTGTCGCCGCCCACCAGGAGGCGCGGGGCACCGCCGCGGGTGTCGATGGCCACCGAGTAGATGGCCTGGGCGTTGAAGTACGGGCTGTCGTCGAACCGCCAGGTGTCCGTGCCGGCGCGCTTGCGGCCGATGAAAAGGCCTTTGCGGGTGCCTACGGTCAGGATGATCTCGGCCATGGTGAGCCACCTCCGGGACGTCGTTGTCTCAGGTACGGCTCAGTCTGCACCCCGGCACTGACAGTCACCCCTGAGCGAGGCGTCTTCGCAGGTCGGGGCGGGTGTGGCGGAGGGGGCGAGCGCCTTTGGCCCTCACTTGGGCCGGTCGGTCCCGGACAGTTCCGCGGCCACCCGGGCGATCGTTTCCGGCCCCACCCGGCAGCATCCTCCGATCAGGCGCGCCCCCGCGTCCCGCAGCCTCGCGACCCGGCCCGCGGTGAAGCGCGCAGGGCCCCGCCACGCCCTGGCGGCCGCGTCCCACGTCTCGCCGCTGTTCGGGTACGCCACCACCGGCTTCCCGGTGATCCTCGCGGCGAGGCGCACCGCCGCGTCCGCGTCCCGCGGGTCGCAGCAGTTGACGCCGACCGCGAGGATCTCCTCGGCGTCGGCGGCCAGAGCGAAGGCCTCCGTCAAGGGCTGGCCCGCCCGCGTGCGGCCCCCGGCGACGGTGTACGACAGCCAGGCGGGCACCCCCAGGCCCCGTACCGCCCGCAGCAGGGCCCGCGCCTCGTCGGTGTCCGGCACCGTCTCCAGGGCGATGACATCCGGCTCCGCGTCGGCGAGTACCTCCAGGCGCGGGCGGTGGAAGCGTTCGAGCTCGGCCACCGTCAGGCCGTACCCGCCCCGGTACTCGGAGCCGTCCGCGAGCATCGCGCCGTACGGTCCCGCGGACGCGGCCACCCACACCTCGCGGCCCGTCTCCGCCCCCGCGTCCCGCGCCAACTGCACGCTCAGGCGCATCAGTTCGGCGGTGCTCACCGCGTCGACGCCGTGCTTCGCGAAGCCCTCGAACGTCGCCTGGTAGCTCGCCGTGGTGGCGATGTCCGCGCCCGCCGCGTAGTACGCCCGGTGCGCCGCCGTGATGGCCTGAGGCCAGTCGGCGAGCAGCCTCGCCGACCACAGGGCATCGCTCAGGTCGTGCCCGGCCGCCTCCAGTTGGTTGGAGAGGCCGCCGTCGAGCACGAGAGGGCGTCGGGTCAGGGCATCCGCGAGTTTCACACCGCCGACGCTAGCCGAGACTCGGTGATCGCCTGATGAGAAGGGGCTTCACCGGCCAGATCGCTTCTGCGAAGGTGATCCCTCCGAGCCGCGAACCCGTACGGAGGAGCCCCCGTGAAGCGTGCCGCCACCCTGTCCGCCCTGGTCTGCCTGCTCGCCGTCACGGCCGCCGCACCCGCGTCGCCCGACGCGGGACGCGGCAAGGACCGCCACCACGGAAGCCTCCTGGACTCCGTGCCGAAGTCGGGTGTCCTGAAGGTCTGCACGACCGGCGACTACCGCCCGTTCACGCACCTCAACCCCGCCGACAAGACGTACAGCGGCGTGGACATCAAGATGGCGGAGGACTTGGCGGAAGGGCTGGACGCCAAGCCCAAGTACGTGCACACCACCTGGGCGAACCTCACCAAGGACGTCGCGGCCGGGCGCTGTGACATCGCGGTCGGCGGTGTCTCCATCACCCTGCCGCGCGCCCGCCAGGTCTACTTCAGCGAGCCGACCCGCGAGGACGGCAAGACGCCGATCGTGCGCTGCGCCGACAAGGAGAAGTTCGGCGAGGGCACGCTCAAGGACATCGACAAACCGGGCACCACCGTCATCGTCAACCCCGGCGGCACGAACGAACAGTTCGCGCGCGAGAACATCAAGCAGGCCACCATCAAGCAGCACCCGGAGAACACCACGATCTTCCAGGAGATCATCGAGGGCCGCGCGGACGTGATGATGACCGACGCTAGCGAGACCCGCTACCAGTCCAAGATCCACCCAGAACTCTGCTCCCTGCACCCCGACAAGCCCTTCACCTTCTCCGAGAAGGCCTACGCGCTGCCGCGCGGGGACGACGAGTTCAAGGCGTACGTCGACCAGTTCACGCACCTGGCCACGCACGACGGGACGTACGCGGGATACGAGGCGGAGTGGATGGGTCCTGCCTCGGGGTCCTAGTCATTCCGGTCGCTACCGGCCGTTCCCGGTCCGGGGTTATCCCTGAGCCCGTCCCCGATGTCGCGACAGCGGCGCCGCCCTACCTTCCTGGGCATGACTTCCTACCGTGAGCGGTGCATCCACAGCCGGCAGGGTGGCCGACTCGCCTCGACCACCACCGCCGACATCGACGAGCTCGTGGCCGGGCTCAAGGACCGGCGGCGTGTGGTGCTCCACTTCCACGGCGGACTCATCGACGACACGCTCGGATTCGCCACCGCCGCGCGGCTCGCGCCCGTGTACGAGGCAGCGGGTGCGGAGCCCGTCTTCTTCGTGTGGAGCAGCGGGCTCCTGGAGACGCTGCGGGGCAACCTGCCGCAGATCCTGAACGAGAGCGTCTTCCGCACGCTGCTCAACAGGGTCACCCGCTATGCCACCGGCACCGTGTTCCGGGAGCCGGGACAGCGGGCCTTCGGGGCGGTGACCGCCCCCGCCCCGAGGGCCGTGGCAGCCGAACTCGCCCAGGTCCGGGCCGGGCAGGAGCCGTACGCGCGGCTGACCGCCCCGCCCGAGGTGCCGCCCCTGAACGAGGACGAGCAGAGGCAGATCGCCGCCGAACTGTCGGCGGACACCGAACTGGCCGAGCGCACCCGGGAGATCGTGAACTCGGTGACGCCGCAGGCCGGGCCCACCAGGCCCACTCCCACAGAGCCGGTCGCCGCGGCGCGAGACATCTTCGGGGGGCGTGCCGCGGCGGCCACACTGATGTCACCGGACGTCGTGGCCGACCTCGCGGACCGGGCGGCCACCGGGGAACGCGCCCTGGTGAGCACCGCGTTGATGGTGCGCAAGACGGTCCGCGTCGTGGCCGCCGTCGTCGGCCGCTTCCGGCAGCGCAACGACCACGGGCTCTATACGACGGTCGTCGAGGAGATCCTCCGCGAGTTCTACCTCGCCAACGTGGGCGCCGCGATCTGGGACGCGATGAAGCGGCAGACCGCCGACACCTTCGCCGCCGCGGACGACGAGGTCCGCGCCGGGCGCTACTTCCTGGACCGGTTCGCCGAGTTGCTCGCCACCGGCACCCGCCCCCAGGTGACCGTGGTCGGCCACAGCGCGGGCGCCGTGTTCATCGGCAACCTCCTCGACGACCTCGTGCGCAGGCGCGCCGCGGTCGACGACCCGCTCCCCGCCGACTTCAGGCTGCGGGACGTGGTGCTCCTCGCGCCGGCCTGCACGGTGGGCCAGCTCGCACCCGTGGTGCGCCGCCAGGCCGAACTCTTCGACCGGCTGCGGATGTTCACCATGACCGACAGGGCGGAACGGGCCGACCACCTCGTGCCGTTCCTGTACCCGAGGTCGCTGCTGTACTTCATCTCCGGTGTCCTGGAGCGGGGGCCGTCCCGGCAGTCCGCCGTCATGCCCGTCGCGGGCATGCAGCACTGGTACCTCGACACGGCCGCCCTCGGCCCCGACTCCGACGACCTGCGCGGCTTCCTGCGGGCGGACCCCGCGCGCACGGTGTGGTCACCGGGCGACGACGGACCCGGCCTGCGCGCGGGGGCGCTCAGCCACGCCGCGTTCGACGACGACCCGCAGGTCCTCGCGAGCGTGGCGGCGATGCTCGCGGACTGACGGCGCGAGGACCGAACGTAGGGGGAGAGTCCGATGAACGACCTGCACTACGCCGTGGTCGTCGGCATCAACCGTTATCCGGCCATCAGCGACCTGCAGGCCGCACGGGGTGACGCGGTCCGGTTCCGTGACTGGCTCGTCGACCCCGGGGGAGGCGATGTGCCCGAGGACAACGTCACGCTGGTGACCGCGACCGAGGAGCAGGAACGCACCGCGGACTTCATGACCGCCGTACCGACCAGAGAGAACGTCGACCTGGCGCTCTACCGTGCCAACAGGGCGGTCCAGCAGGCGATAGAGGGCCGGCCCGAGGAGGAGTGGGAGGCCGCCAGGCAGCGCACCAGGCTCTACTTCTTCCTCGCGGGACACGGCTTCCTGACACCTCCCAACAGCACCGCGCTGCTGATGGCCAACGCCGCGTTCGACCTCCTCGGCAATCACCTCGCCGTGGGCCAGTACCTGGACTGGTACGAGTCGTCGTCGCCGTTCCGCGAGATCGTCTGCTTCGCGGACTGCTGCCGCACGAGCAGCGGCAACGGCTCCATGTTCCCCTTCGGGCCGCCGTTCACCACCACGGCGGCCGCGCTGGAGAAGGTCGACTGCTTCGTGGGGTACGCCACCTCGCAAGGAGACCCGGCCTACGAGGAACAGAACGCCGACCCCGACCTCGCACGCGGCCATTTCACGAACGCGCTCCTCGACGGCCTGGCCGGCCGCAGCGCCAACCGCAAGGGGGTCATCACCTCCGACAGCCTCGCGGACTATGTCGTACGGCATGTGGAGGACCGCACGAAGCATTTGCTGGTCCCGCAGCAGCCCAGGTTCGTCAAGGGCAGCGCTCCGATGGTCTTCGCCCGTGACGTGGAGAACGGGATGCCCTCCGTCACGCTGCGCTTCCCGGACGGGTTCCGGGGCTGGGTGCAGTTGCGCGGCGGCGACCCCGACGAGCCGCCGCTGAGGCTGCTGGTCGACGCCACGGAACGCGTCGAGAAGCTCGCGCCGGGGCTGTACCGCGCGACGCCGGAGAGCTGGGCGGCGGACGACTTCCAGAACGGTGGATTCTTCGAGGTAATGACGGGCGGTGGCAATGGTGTCCAGCTCTGAAGAGCGGCGGCGCGCACGGGAGACGAGGGCGAAGCAGGTGCCGTTCGTCGTCATACCGGACACCCCGTCGGTCCTCGTCACGGTCACGGACTCCGCGTTCCGCGAGGTGGCGCACGCGATGGGCACCATCGACACGACGCTGCCGCCCGGCATCTACCGCATCGAGCAGCGCTTCGGCGGAGAGGTGGAGAGCCACTTCGTCGAGGTCGGCACCGAGCCGTTCACCGAGCGCCTCGCGCTGCCGCGCATGCCCACGGCCACCCCGGTCGAGGGCACGCCCACCACCCGCGAGGACCACCGCGCGGCCGCGATGCGCTGGAGCACCGAGGCGACGCACGGCGGGGGGCCGCCGACGCTGATGGTCCTCGTCCGCAACCTGCGCCGGGGCTGGCAGCTCGACCCGTTCGCCCTGGAGATCGCCGACGAGCGCGGTGCGCCCGTGGACGGCGGAGCCGGCGGCTGGGAGCCGTCCGGCGGCCAGGAGTGGGCCGCCTGGAGCGGGCAACTGCCGCCCGGCGGCTACCGGTTGAGGGCGCGCAGGAAGCCCGCCGACGGGCTGTCCCTCGCGCAGGCGCTGCACGTGCTCGACGGGTGGACGACCCTGGTGTTCGTGAGCAACGGCCCCCAGGGACCGCAACCGCAGTTCGCCTCGATCCAACTGGTGCCCCGCGGAGTGGGCTGGCAGCCGGGCGACCGCACCCTGGACCTCGCCATGGAGGCCGCTCTTTCGGGGCTGCGGCAGGGGATCGACCTCGTGTCGACGCGGCAGCTGCACGGCCTGCTCGACGCGCGCGACGTCAATCCCTTCCTCGGCATCATCGGGGCCCATGCCCTGCTGCTGCACCCGAGCCCCGACCTGGGGCGGATCGGCAGCATCCTGGACCGGCTCGTCGAGTACGCCCCCGACCAGCCGGACATCGCCGCGCTGTGCACCCTGCTCGACGAGCCGGTGCCGCCGGTCGCCTCACCGCCGATGCTCGCGGCCTCCTGCCGGCTGCTGGTCCGGGCGGACTCGGCGGACCCGGGGATACTCCGGGACGGCTCGCCGGCCGAGAGCGCGGCCGGACACCTGGTCGGGCGCGGGGTCTGGACGACCTGGCTGGAGCAGGAGCCCCGGCCGGGCCTCGCGGCCCGCGGCGGCATCGTCCCGCCGGTGCCGGCGGACGCCCGCTTCGTGAGGCGCTCCCGGGCCGTCGATCCGGTCGACCGGGTCCAGCGCTACGTGCGCGAGATCGCGAGCGTGGAGGACAGGAGCGTCGACGACGTACTGAGCAGCATGGAGCCGAAGGACCTGTCACGCAGGACCGGCCTGCCGCACAGCGCGGTCGACCAGGCCATCGAGCAGCTCAGGCGCCCGCGGGAGGAGTGACCCGCACGGGGAGTGAACGGGGACGGTGACGGCTCCGGGAGGCATCGCCTGCCGGGGCCGCCACCGTTACCGGCGTCCCCTGCCGCGCTCGGCACCCCCGTGACCGTGCGTGGCGGAACACCGGTGGCCTGCCGGCCGCGTCCCCCAACGCGGCCGGCAGGGGCGGGTTGGCCGGCCCGAGGCCCGTGCACCCCCGAACGCGCACGGACAGCCGGGCCGGCGGTGACGTGGTGGCACGTCACCCGTTCTCGGGGAACCCCCGCCGCACCATCGTGCGGAACTGCTCCGAGGGCTCGATGCCGAGCTCCGCGCGCAGCAGCCCGCGGAACGCCTCGAAGTGGCGTACCGCCTCCACGAGGTTGTTCTCGGCGAGGTGCACCGTCACGACCGCCCGGTGCGCGCTCTCGCGCAGCGGGTCGATCCGGGTGCTCTCCAGCGCGGCCTCCAGGGCGGGGGCGTACTGCTCGTGTGCGACGAGCCGGGCGGAAAGGGCTTCCAGCGCGTGCAGCCGCAGTTGGTGCAGCCGCTCGCGCTCGAACACCACCCAGTCCTGGTGCCAGCCGGGCAGCAGTTCCCCCATGCCCATCAGCGAGGAGCACGCGACCCCGGTTCCCTCGGCCGGGGCCGCGAGTATGCGGTGTGCCGTGGCGGTGAAGTCCTGGATGTCCATCCGGACCCGCCGGCTGAGCGCGAGCACCCCGGGCCGGGGGCCGCCGACGGCCGAACTCGCCGCGTTCAGGCGCCAGATGGAGGTGCGCAGGCAGGCCCGCGCCCGCTCCTCGGTGACGTCGGGCCACAGGGTGCCCGCGAGCACCGAACGTGTCGCGGGACCCCGCAGCCCGAGGAGGGCCAGCAGCTGCTGTCCGCCGGCGGGCACGTCGACCTGTCCGCCGCCGTCGCCCTCGCCGCGGCTGAGATGAAATCCCCCCAGCAGCCGCAGACGCAGGGCCGGTGGTGCGTCGCCGCGTACCGCCGGACATTCCGTGACAGCCATCTGTGCACCCCCAGTTGTGCATCCCATCCCCTGACCAGCCAAGAAACTACGCCGGGCGGGGGCGGGGGTGCCTCAGGGAACCGCCCAGGGATAACCCCGGTGTGCCGGGGCTCCGGCCAGGGGAGTGCGCCAGGTCTGCCGGGCCTAGGACGATGTGCGCCGGTCCTGGGGGGCGAAGTGGTGCACGAGCCCGATACGCGAGGTGATGCCGAGCTTCGTATAGGTGTGGCCCAGGTGGTACTCGATGGTCTTGACGCTCAGCGCGAGCGCGGTGGCGATCTGCCGGTTGGTGAAGCCTTGCGACGCGAGGCGCGCCACGGCCAGCTCCTGCGGGGTGAGCCCTTCGGCGGCGGCGTCGACCTCCGCCGGATCGTGCGCGGGCCGCGGCGGAGCCGCCCGCCCACAGGCGTCCAACTCCCTCTCGCAGCGCGCCAGATAGGGCGTCGCCTCCAGTTCGTTCATCGTCGTGTACGCCGCCTGGAGCTGGGCCACGGCGACCGAGCGGCGCCCGATCCTGCGCAGGAACGCCCCGTGGTCGAGCTGGACGCGGGCGCGGCCGAACGGGGAGGGGATCTGCGCCGCCTGGTCGTGCGCGCGCAGGAACGCCGCCTGGGCGCGGTCCGTCTCCCGGCGCGCCGCGTGCAGATTGCCGCGCACCCGGGCCGCGGCGGACAGCGCCCCGTGCTGGCCGCGCGCCTGCGCCCGCTCCTCGTAGGGCAGCAGGACCGCCTGTGCCTCGTCGAGGTCGCCGAGCTGGATCAGCGCGTCGACGAGCAGCTCGCGCCAGGACACCACGCCCGGTTCGTTCACCCCGTCGTGCGAGGCGAAGTCCAGGAGCGGCCGCAGCGCCTCGACGACCCGCTCCGGCTCCGCGCTGGCCTCGGCGAAGGCGCCGTGCGCCGACGCCGCGTACGCGTAGGCGAGGGCGCTCTCGTCGCAGCCCGGCGCGTCCAGGGCGAGCCGCAGGTGCGCCGAAGCGCGGTCCCAGGAGCCGCGTGCCGAGAGGATCCAGCTGGCGATGGCGTGTGTAACCGGCTTCAGCCACGACTGCTCGCTGTCGTCGGCGATCGAGGCGGACGCCTCGGCGTGGATCAGCGCCTCGTCCCAGTCCCCGAGCCGGTGCAGGGTCTGCGCCAGCGCGGAGGCCGAGAGCAGCCGCAACGGCACCGTGCCCCTTCGGCAGTTGGCGACGGCACCGAGCAAGTCGGAGCGTGCGCCGAGGAGGTCGTCCGACCAGAGCCGCAACTGGCCGCGTGCCAGCAGCAGATCGATGTCCGACGACGGCACGAGCAGCGGATCGGGAAGGTCGCCGGCGAGTTCGATGGCCTTCTTGGCGGAGCCGCTGAGGCCCAGCGCGAGGAGGTGGTTGAAGCGCAGCATCCGGCTCGGCCCCTGAAGGGTGGAGAGCCGCTGGGCACGCTCGGCCCACCGGGCGGCATCGGAGGAACGCCCGCGCATCACGGCGGCGTAGCTCAACTGCTCCGCCGCGCGCGCCGCCAGCGAGGGGTCGCTCTCGTGGTCGCACTGGTTCCAGGCGTCCACGAGCAGGGTCTGGGCCTGCTCCATGCGGCCCTGGACGCGGGCCACATATCCGCGCACGTAGCCGCGCAGCGCCGGGTCGGCGCCGGGCGGCAGTCCCGCCGCGAGTTCCGCGGACTCGTGCACCCGGCCGTCGAGCAGCAGCGCCTCGACCGCCTCGACGGCGAGCCGGTCGCGCTCCAGGTCGGTCGTCGCCACCCGGGAGGCGTGCCGCAGGTGGGTGCCGGCCACCGCCCACTGGCCGGTGGCCGCCTCGCGCCGCGCGCAGGCGGCGAGGGCGGCGGCCAGATGCTCGTCCGGGCCGGTGGCGGCGAGCACCCGGTGGCGCAGGCTCGCGTACTCGTCGTCGACCAGGGCGGCGGCCCGCGTGTGCAGATCGGCGCGGTGGGCGGGGCCGATGTCCTGGTAGACCGCGGCATGGACGAGGGGGTGCGGGAAGGCGATCTCGGGTGCGGCTCCCGGGTGCGTCTCCTTCAACAACCCTGCCTTCACGGCCCGTTCGAGGGCGGGCAGCGGCGCGGGGACACGGGCGAGTGCGGCGGCCACGCTCAGCGGGCAGGAGAGGCCGAGGACGCTGACGGCCTGGACGAGCCGCAGCGCCTGGGACCCGCACTCCGCGAGGTTGGCGAGTACCAGCATGGCGTACGAACGCGGCGCGGGCAGCGGTGTGGTGACGTCCCGCAGGACGTGCGCGGGCACCTGGTCCAGGAGCGCGCGGGCGTGCAGCGGATTGCCGTGCGTGTGGTCCCGCAGGCGTACGGACGCGGAGTGCGGCAACCGGTTGCTGCCCATCTGCGCGCTGAGGGAGCCCAGTTCGTCCGGGCTGAGTCCGTGCAGCGGGATGCGCCGCGTGCGCACGTCGGCCAGCAACCGGCGTATCCCGTCAGGCAGTTGAGGGGCTTGCGGGTCCCGCGCCGTCACGATCGCGAGGACCTTGTCGACGCGCAGCCGCCGCAGCGCGAACGTCAGCGCGTTCAGCGACGCCGAGTCGGCCCAGTGGGCGTCGTCGAGCACCAGGATGACGGGGCCCTTGTCCTGCAGTTCGCTCAGCAGGTCGAGCAAGCCGAATCCCGCGGCGAGCGGCGGCAGGGTGCCGGGCGCCGAGCGGGGCGTGCGGATCAGTGAACCCAGGCTGTCCGGCAGCGGGTTGGGGCTCTGCCCGACGAACTGGGCGAGCACCCCGCAGGGCAGCGCGCTCTCGTTCTCCTCGCCGCTGGCCTGGAGCACACAGGCGTCGCCCGCCGTGTCCAGGAACCTGCGCACCAGCGCGGACTTGCCGATGCCGCCGGGTCCGTCGATCAGGACGAGCCGCGGTGAGCCCTCGCGTGCCTGGCGGAACTCCTTCTGGAGCGCGGCGAGTTCGCGCGTACGGCCGGAGAACGCCTCATGGGGCGCCGGTGCGTGGACATGGCCGTTCAGTGTGTCGCCGGACGTCATCACCGCCCCCACATGTCGGCACCCGGTACGGACGCCTGGAATGTGCCGGCGAACCGTGCCGGGCGCGTGGCCCTGAACGTCCACGATGATGCCGGAACCGCCCTCGGGACAAGCTGATTCGCCACTCCCGAGGAGCCGGTTCACCCGGGCCGGCCTCAGGTGTCACAGGAGTCGTCCCCCGCCGCGCAAGCGCGTTCTCCGGACTCCGTGAACCCGGACTCCGCACATCCGGACTCCGTGGCTCCGGTCTCCGTGGACGCGGCGTCCCCGGGCGGTTCGAGCAGCGAGAGCAGTTCGAGCCAGCCGTGGAACTGCGTGCGGTGGCCCGTCTCCCCTTCCTCGCAGCTCTCGCCCACCACATTGCCGTGCACGCCCCCGGGGGAGCGGAACACCTCGATGACGTAGCGCACAACGTCCTCCCGAGGGCCGGTACAGGCCCCGAACCGTGACACATCGCGACAGCGCCACGGTACGAACCCCGGACCCGCCGCCGCGTCGGGGTGTCACCTAGGGATGACCCCAGTCCCCACCCTTGGCCAAGGGTGCCGGGGCGGGACGCGGCGGCGTGCGGCGGGGCTCACACCATGCGGTGGTACTGCTGGGGCGTGGCGACCTCGCCGCCGAGCTCGTTCGCCGCGTGGCGGGCCCAGGAGGGGTTGCGCAGGAGTTCGCGGCCCAGGAGCACGGCGTCCGCCTCACCGTTGGCGAGGATCTTCTCGGCCTGCTCGGGGTCGGTGATCATGCCGACGGCCGCCACGGGGAGCGGGGTCTCGGCCTTCACCCGCGCCGCGAACGGGACCTGGTAGCCGGGGCCGGCCTGGATGCGCGCCCTCGGGGCGTTGCCGCCGGTGGAGACGTCCAGGAGGTCCACGCCGTGGGCGTGCAGTTCCTTGGCGAGCCGGACGGTGTCGTCGGCCGTCCAGCCCTCCCGCTCGTCCTCGGGGTTCTCCGTCAGCCAGTCGGTCGCGGAGATCCGGAAGAAGAGGGGCAGCTCCTCGGGCCATACGGCGCGGACGGCGTCGACGACCTCCAGGGCGAGCCGGGAGCGGTTCTCGAAGGAGCCGCCGTACTCGTCCGTGCGGTGGTTGGAGAACGGCGAGAGGAACTCGCCGATGAGGTAGCCGTGGGCGCCGTGGACCTCGACCACCTGGAAACCGGCGTCCAGCGCGCGCCGGGCCGCGTCGGCGAACTGGCCGACGACGTCGCGGATCTCCTCGGTGGTGAGTTCGTGCGGCAGGTGGTGGCCCTCGTCGAAGGGGAGCGGGCTGGGCGCCACCGGCTGCCAGCCGTGCTCGTCCTGGCCGACGGGTCCGCCGCCCTTCCAGGGGCGGTCGGTGGACGCCTTGCGGCCCGCGTGGGCGAGCTGGATGCCCGGGACGGTGCCCTGCGTCTTCAGGAAGCCGGTGATGCGGCGCAGCGCCTCGACCTGCGTGTCGTTCCATATGCCGAGGTCCGCGGGGCTGATGCGGCCCTCGGGGCTCACGGCGGTCGCCTCGACGAGGATCAGGCCGGTGCCGCCGGTGGCGCGTGCCCCGTAGTGGGCGAAGTGCCAGTCGGTGGCCACACCCGCGTTCGGCCCGAATACCTCGGCCGAGTACTGGCACATCGGCGCCATCCACACACGGTTGGGGACGGTCAGCGATCGCAGGGTGTAGGGCTCGAACAGCGCGCTCACGGCGGACTCCATTCGTCATGGACTGGGGTACGGCTCGTACGATAGACCTCGTAGTACGGCAGATGTCAAACTACGATGACTCTCGTACTATGGAGGCCTTCGAGAAGACGTGAAGCCCAGACCTGAAACCCAGATCTGCAGCCCAGACGTGAAACGCTGACGTGAAGCCCCGACGAAGTGGAGCCGTCATGACGACCGCCGCACCCATCAGCAGCCGTGCGCTCGACCATCCGACGCGCGCGGACATCCGGCTCGAGGGTGTGCTCCACGCGCTGTCGGACCCGATGCGCCTGCGCGTCGTGCGGCAGCTCGCCGGGTGCGAGCCGGGCCTCGACGGGCTCTCGTGCTCACAGATCGACCTGCCCGTCACCAAGTCCACGAGCACCCACCACTTCAGGGTGCTGCGCGAGAGCGGCGTGATCCAGCAGATCTATCGCGGCACGGCCAAGCTGAACGGCCTGCGCCGCGAGGACTTGGACGCGCTGTTCCCGGGCCTGCTCGACTCCATCCTCGCCGCAGCCACCAGCCAGGCGCAGCGCACGGGGACTCCGTAGGCGGCCCGTAAGGGGCGCGGGGAACTGCGCGATCAGCCCCCACCGGCTCGCGGTCAAAGAATCGGCCGGCTCCCCACACGCCGCTCACGCCTCACCCCTCACCGCCACGCGCAGCACCGAGCAGCCCCGCCCAGTCCGGGATCTTCACCGGCCCACGCCCAAGCGCAGCGCCCAGCTCCGCCTCCGCCCGCTCGATCCCCAGCCAGCCCTGCCACTCGACGGGGTGCAGGCCGGCCTCGCGCAGAGCGGGCAGCGCATCCTCGGGCACCCCTTCGCGTACGAGGGCCGGGGCGTCCGCGAGCAGCGAGAGCACCGTCTCCTTGGCGCACGGGCGGTTGGTCCCGATCACGCCCGTCGGCCCCCGCTTGATCCAGCCCGCCACATACTCGCCGGGGGACGCGGCGCCCTCCCGCAGCACCCGCCCCGCCGCGTGCGGCACCGTGCCGAGCCCGGGGTCGAACGGCAGCCCCTCGATGGGCACCCCGCGATAGCCGACCGAGCGCAGGACCAGCTGCCCCGGGATGTCCTCGTACTCCCCGCAGCCCGTCACCCCGCCGCGGCCGTCCGGCAGCGTCCGCTCGAACCGCACCCCGCCGACGCGCCCCGCCGCCTCCGTCACGGCCACCGGACGCAGGAAGAAACGGAGCCGGATGCTGCGCGGCAGGTGTCGCGCCGGGCGCTCGGCCCAGCCGCGCATCACCTCGACGTTGCGGCGGCCCACCGCGGGCAGGCCGGACGGGTCGGCGTACGCGGGATCGAGCGCCAACTCCGCCGGATCCACGATGACTTCGGTGTCGGGGAGCGAGCCGAGCTCCCGCAGTTCCTTGGTGGTGAAGCGTGCCTGGGAGGGGCCGCGCCGCCCGACCATGTGGACCTCGCGCACCCGGCTCCCGGCCAGCACGCCGAGCGCCGCCTGCGGCATGTCGGTGGGCCGCAGCTCGGACACGCCGCGCGCCAGCATCCGCGCCACGTCCACCGCGACGTTCCCGACGCCGATGACCACGGCGGACTCGACGCCCGCGATGAAACCGTCGGCCGTCGCGTCCGGGTGCGCGCTGTACCAGGACACGAACTCGGTGGCCGAGTGACTGCCCGGCAGGTCCTCGCCCGGCACGCCCAGCCTGCGGTCCGCCGCGGCGCCCACGCAGTAGACCACCGCGTGGTACAGGTCGAGCAGCCGTGCCGTGGGGAAGCCGCCGGGGCCGACCTCGACGCCGCCGAGAAAGCGGACGCGGTCGTGTTCGAGGACGGTACGCAGGTTGTTCTGCAGGGACTTGATCTTCTCGTGGTCGGGCGCGACACCGTAACGGACGAGGCCGTACGGGCAGGGGAGCCGGTCGATGACATCGACGCGCACCCCCGGCACGAGATCCTGCTGGACGAGGGACTGCGCGGTGTAGACCCCGCTCGGGCCCGATCCGACGACGGCGACCTGCAGCACGGCGGTGCTCCTTCCGCGAGGCGGCCTCGGGGGATGAATTCAGCATCGCACCCCTGTGCGTGAAGGGGGAGACGCCGTGAGGGGCGCGTTGATCCGGGTGTCGATCCGCCATCGATCCGCGCATCGATCCGCGCACCGATCCGGGCGTCGATCCGGCATCCCGCGCGGAAGCCGGTCGCCGCGTGGGCCCTGCGTGCCGTTCGTGACCTAATGCGATCGCACGGCTACCTTTTGATTGTGCTTGAGAGCCCCTTTCTTGGCGTTTCTGATCACTATCAACCGAATGCGGCAGACTCCTCGCTCTCCTCCCCCTCCTCCCCTTCCTCCCCCTCCTTCCACGTACGGCTGACCTTCGGTGATGGAGCCGCCATCGACGCGCGGGCCGTGGTGTCGGAGGGGCGGATCACCCTGGAGGGCCTGCGGGCCCAGCCGGGGCCATCGGGCGGCGCCTTCCCTCAGGACCCGCCGCCCGCCGTACGACGTGCTCGCCCGGCCTGGCCGCGCGGACGCGAGGGGCGGCTGAAGGCGGCCCAGGAGTACCGCGCGGCGCAGGCCGAGGGGCGTGATCCCGTCCTCGCGGTGATGCGGGCGACCGGCCGCAGCCGCCGCAGGTCCCTTAAGCTCATCGCGTCCGCCCGGGACGCGGGCGCGCTGCCCGCCCGCCACCACCGCCGCTGAGCGGCCCCCGGGGGTGGTTTGACCCGCGGCCCCGTCGCCGTATTGGATGCCGCAGGTCGAGGCGGGCGGGTACGGGCGTGAGGTGAGGGGGGTCACCGGGCATGGAGGCCAGGCGATCCCTCGGGCGGCAGTTCGGATGGCTGTGGGCGGCGTACACGGTCAGCACGTTCGGGACGCGGCTGGCGTTCGACGCCTTCCCGCTGATCGCGATCCTGGCCCTGGACGCGGGGCCGACGGAGGTGTCGGTCCTCGCGGCGGCCGGGTTCGCCGTGGGTGCGGTGGTGGCGGTGCCGCTCGGGCCGTGGGTGGAGTTCCGCCGCAAGCGGGCGGTGATGATCGCGATGGACCTGGTCCGGTGCGCGGCGCTGCTCAGCGTCCCCGCCGCGTACGCGCTCGGCCTGCTGGGCTTCGGCCAGCTCCTGCTCGTGGCGGTCGTCGTCGGCGCGGCCGACATCGCCTTCGGCGCGGCGAGCGGCGCCTGCCTCAAGGCGCTCGTACGGCCGGATCAGCTGCTCGTGGCGAACGGCCGCCTGGAGTCCACGAGTTGGACCGCCCTGATGCTCGGACCGCCGCTCGGCGGCGCCGCGATCGGCCTCTTCGGCCCGGTGATGACGGTCGTGGCCGACGCGGTCAGCTATCTGCTCTCGGCCCTCGGGGTCCGCGCGATCGGCGGCAAGGAGCCGCCCCCCGAGCGCACCGGGCGGGCGACGGGCTTCCGGGCGGGCGACCTGCTCGACGGGTGGCGGCACATCCTGGCGGGCCCCGTGCTGCGTCCGCTGTTCTTCAACACGGTGCTGAACAACGGCCTGATCATGGCGACGTCACCCCTCCTGATCGTCCTGATGGTCGGCGAACTCGGCTTCGCGCCCTGGCAGTACGGCCTGGCCTTCGCCGCGCCCTGCGTCGGCGGCCTGATCGGCTCGCGGCTCGCGGGGCGGCTCGTCGAGCGGTTCGGGCGGCACCGGGTCCTGCGCACGGCGGGGACGCTGCGGGCGTGCTGGCTCATCGGCCTCGCCTTCATCGGCCCCGGCGTCGCCGGGCTCGTACTGGTCATCGTCGTCGAGTTCGGCCTGATCCTGTGCTCGGGCGTGTTCAACCCGGTGTTCGCCACCTACCGCCTGGACCACACCCCGGCGGACCGCGTCGCCCGCACCCTGTCCGCGTGGTCGGTCACCAGCAAGCTCTCCATCGCTGCCATGACGGGCCTGTGGGGTCTGCTGGCCGGCGTCACGGGGCCGCGTACCGCGGTCGGGATCGCCGGGGTCCTCATCCTCGCCACGCCACTGCTGCTGCCGCGGCGCGACCCGCGCCTCACATCTTCCGCATCCTGGTGATCTCCGTCGTCTGCTGCGCGATCACGTCGTTGGCCATCTCCTCGACCTGGATGTTGTTGCCGTCGGAGAGCACCTCGGTGGCCATCGTGACCGCGCCGTTGTGGTGCGTGATCATCAGTTTCAGGAAGAGCTCGTCGAACGTCTTGCCCTTCGCCGCGCGCAACTGCTTCAGCTGCCCCTCGGTGGCCATGCCCGGCATCGTGGAGTGGTCGTGACCGGCGTGCTTCTTCGCGCCGCCGTGTTTCTTCAACCAGCCCTTCATGGCGCCGATCTCGGGGCGCTGGGCCGCCGAGATGCGGTCGGCGAGGCGCTTGACCTTGGTGGATTCGGCACGTTTCGGGGCGAGTTCGGTCATCTTCAGGGCCTGGCCGTGGTGCGTGATCATCATCTGGGTGTAGGTGAAGTCCGCCGAGTTGGGGGAGTCGTCGTCGGTTCTCTTCTTGGCCGCGTCCTTTGCGGACATCGTCGCCGCCGTCTCGCCCGGTTTGCCGGGAGCGATGACGGAGGGCCCGGGGGCCGCCTTCTTCTCGGGCTGTGAACCGGAGTCGGAACCTCCCGAATCGCAGGCGCCGAGCGCGAGAACGGCGGCCGTGAGGAACACGGCGACGGCGGGCGTACGACGGTGGTGCACGGCTGCCTCCTGTGGCGCGCGGGGGAGTTGGGGACCGTCCTAGCACGCTTACGTGCGTGGTTGATCAAAAACTTTCATTACAGATGCGTTGCCATCTGTTGATCTGTGCATGCTGAGCACGATACTGCGGGGTGTCCGTGAACCGTTCAACTACGAACGGCGACTAGGGAGGACGCAGTGACCCTGTTGAACAACCCCCGAACACGGCGCAGACGCTTCGGCGTCGGCGCGGCCGCGCTCGGTCTGATTGCCGCGCTGTTCAGCGCGGCGCCCGCCGGAGCGACGCCCGACCCGGGCGACTCTCCCGCCGCGCCCAAGAGCGTGTCGAAGAGCGACGCCGCCGAGGCGAGGGAAGCCGTCAAGAGCGGCGAGATACCCGCGCCCGACGAGATCGTGCACTCGGCCAACATCAAGCATCTCGCCAACATCCCCAAGGACGCGCTGCCGGGGTTCAACACCGACCTCGCCTTCCAGGGGAAGTACGCCTTCGCGGGCAACTACGACGGCTTCCGCATCTACGACATCAGCAACCCGAAGAAGCCGCGGACCGTCTCTCAGGTCCTGTGCCCCGGTTCGCAGAACGACATCTCCGTCTCCGGGAACCTGCTCTTCCTCTCCACCGACTCCTCGCGCAGCGACAACTCCTGCAGCAGCACCACGCAGCCCGCGACGGAGAAGGCCTCGTGGGAGGGCATGAAGGTCTTCGACATCAGCGACAAGGCCAACCCGAGGTACGTCTCCGCCGTCGAGACCGCCTGCGGCTCGCACACGCACACGCTGGTGCCGGAGAAGCGGAACGTCTACGTCTACGTCTCCTCGTACTCCCCGAGCGCGACGTTCCCGGACTGCCAGCCCCCGCACGACGGCATCTCCGTCATCAAGGTGCCGCGCAAGGCCCCGCAGAAGGCGGCGGTCGTCGACTTCCCCGTGCTCTTCCCGGGTGAGGGCCCCGACGGCGGCGGCAACCCGGGCGGTCCCACCAACCCCGGCGTCTCCAAGACCACCGGCTGCCACGACATCACCGTGCTGCCCTCCAAGGACCTGGCCGCCGGCGCCTGCATGGGCGACGGAATCCTCCTGTCCATCAAGAACCCGGAGAAGCCCAAGGTCATCGACCAGGTCCAGGACAACAAGAACTTCGCGTTCTGGCACTCGGCGACCTTCAACCAGAAGGCGAACAAGGTCGTCTTCACCGACGAGCTGGGCGGCGGAGGCGGCGCGACCTGCGACGAGGCCACCGGACCCGAGCGCGGCGCCAACGGCATCTACGAGGTCAGGGGCAAGGGCGACCACCGCAAGCTCGTCTTCAAGAGCTACTACAAGATCCCGCGCCACCAGGCCGCGACCGAGAACTGCGTGGCCCACAACGGCTCGCTGATCCCGGTCAAGGGCAAGGACCTGATGGTCCAGGCGTGGTACCAGGGCGGCGTCTCCGTCTGGGACTTCACCAACTCCTCGAAGCCGAAGGAGATCGGCTACTTCGAGCGCGGTCCGCTCAGCACGGACACGATCCAGACCGGCGGCTCCTGGTCGGCGTACTACTACAACGGCTACATCTACTCGAACGACATCGCCAAGGGCTTCGACGTCCTGAAGATCGACGACAAGCGGACGGACCCCGCCGAGCGGGTCCGTATCGGTGAGCTCAACGTCCAGACCCAGCCGGACTACTTCGACTGACCGGACTGTCGCGTGTAGCGCTGTGTGGACCGCCTCGGGGACCGTGTCTCCTGTGCGGCCTGATCGGCGACTCGCGCATGTGTCCCGCCGGGCGGTTCGTCGCCCGGCGGGACCCCGAGCTCCCAGGCGAGCCCGTACCGCTGGAAGAGCTCGGCCCGCAGCGCTGAGGGCGGCATCGGCGCCCCCGGAAGCAGCACCGCGAAGACCGCGCCCATCAGCAGGGCGCGCAGCAGCGGATAGTCGGTGTCCACGTCGGGCGAGCCATGGCGTACGACGGTGTCGCGGAGCAGTTCGGCGAGGTGCTGCTGCTCGGGGCAGCGCACGAACCCGTCCGCCTGGAGGATTCCCGCCATGTGCGTGCGCATCAGGAGGGGCTGGTCGCGGGCCAGGCCCAGGATCGCGTCGATGGCGCGGGCCAGGAGCTCGTCGCCGTCCGTGGACCGCGGCTCCCGTTCGAGGGCGGCCTGGAGCGTGCGGTGCATCAGCCGGTGCACCGCCGACTGCAGGAGCTGGCGCTTTCCCGGGAAGTAGTACGACACCAGGCCGCGGGCCGAGCCCGCGCGGTCCGCGATGTCGCCGAGTGTCGTCGCCTCGTACCCGCGCTCGCTCACCAGGTCGACCGTGGCCTGCAGGAGCCGTTCCCTGGAACGCCTTCGCAACTCTTCATTGACCGATGCGCTACGCGGGGACATCCTGTAACTCCTGCGTTGACTGGCTGAGAGCCAGTATACTCAGCGTGTCGCGGACCAAGACCCTCAGTGGTCGCCTCATGGTCCGGCGCGACCTGGAGCAGGCAACACCGCGGGGGAGTGTTGCCTGCTCACAGGTGCCGATCGGCCGAACCCTCCTTACAGTGGGCCGGGGGGCCGAGGAGGCGTACTGAGATGGATCAAGAGCAGATTCTGTCCCGGATCTCGTCGATGGTCGACGACGAGCGGACGCTGCGGGAATCCCTTGCGGCGGGCGCGATCGACGAGGCGACGGAGCGCGCGAGGCTCGGCGCGTTGGAGCGTGAACTCGACCAGTGCTGGGATTTGCTGCGCCAGCGCCGCGCGAAGGCCGAGTTCGGCGAGAACCCGGACGAGGCGCGGGCCCGCCCGGCGGCCCAGGTCGAGGGCTACCGGTCATGAGGCGCCCCGCACCCTGACGGCCACCGCGGCGAGACGTTCGAGGCCCGCGCCATCTCAGCCCCCGTCGACGAGACCGAGGACGGGGCGCAGCCCGTCCGGCCGATGATCCACGGGCAGATGGTCCACGAAGTGGACGGCGCAGCCGATTGCGGTCGCGCCGGCGTCCGCGTGCCGGTCGTCGCCGACCATCAGCGTGTCCGCGGGATCGACGCCGAGCGCCTCGCAGGCGCGCGCGAAGAGGCGCGGATCAGGCTTCTGGATCTCGTGCTCGTACGACAGGGTGTACGCGTCGACGTACGGGTCGAGGCCGTGGGCGCGGAAGACGGGGCGCAGGTCCCACCCGATGTTGCTGACCACCGCGACGCGAATGCCCCGCTCGCGGAGCCCGGTGAGCACCTCGGCCGCGTCCGCGTAGGCGCGCCAGGCCTCCGGCCGCATGTGGCGGTCGTACAGGGCGTCGTACAGGAGCGGGTCGGGCAACGGGACCTCGCGCGAGAGGCCGGTGTACGCGGCCCGGTGCTGGGCGGCGCTGCGGTCGCGCTGCGCCCACAGCTCGGCCAGCCGTTCGGGAACGCGGTCGGGGCTCGCCCCGCCCGGCAGCGCGCCGGCCCGCTCGAGTCCCTCCGCCAGCCGCTCGAACTCGGCCGCCGGGAGCGCGAGTCCGGCCTCCCGGAGCACCGCCCGCAGCCAGGACCCGGTGGACTCGATGCGGAACAGCGTCCCGGAGAAATCGAAGAGCGCACCCTTGATCGTCATGCCAGGGATCCTCCGGGACGGGCGAAGGGGAGGTCAAGTGCGCTTTGCGGCGTGGGCGTTGGGGGTGCGTCGGGGAGGCTAGGTGGTCTCGGGGGTGCGGGTGGCCGGGCGGTGGGTGTACGTGGCGATCGCGAGGGTCACCATCAAGGTGCCGAGCAGCCAGCCGCCGACGACGTCCGACGGCCAGTGCACGCCGTTCCAGACACGGGTCACGCCGACCCCGATCACGGAGACCGCGGCGATCGCGACGGCCGTGCGCCACACGGCGGCTCCGACGCCGTACCTGCGCAGCAGCCACAGGAGCAGCCCGCAGACGACCGTCGCCGTCATGGCGTGACCCGAGGGGAACGCCGCGAAGTGCGCGGAGTCCACCGGGTCGGGCCACCTCGGGCGCGGCTTGTCGACCGCGGCCTTGAGCCCCTGCTGCACCAGGGTGCCCACCGCGCAGGTGACCGCGAGCCACACGGCCGGGCGGTGCTCCCGGCGGAAAATGAGCCACAGCACGACCACGGTGATCAGCAGGCGCATCGTCCACGGGTCCCACACCCAGTCGGTCAGGATGCGGCTGGCCTGGGTGACGCCGTCGTGCGCGACCGCCCAGCGGTGCATGGTGCGCGCGATGTCGCCGTCGAGGGTGCCGAGCGGGCCCCACTCCAGCTCGACCAGGAGGATCAGCAGGAGCGAGAGGGCGCCCAGGAGCGCGGCGACGAGCGGGGCGCGGGGCCTGCGGGGACGGGGCGGACCGGGCGGCGAGTCGAGGGGTGCAGTGGGGTGCATGGAGAGATCCTCGCCGACGGGCGGTGCCGGAGGCCATCCCGGGGTGGCGTCCCGTGGGGTGCGCCCCGGCTTCCTCGGCCTCCGGCGGCAGGCCATTACCCCAGCGCGCGCAGCCCCGGCACGAACGTCACCAGGAGCGGGACCACCGGCACGAGCGCCGCGGCAGCCGTCAGCCGCAGCCGCCGCCCGGCGGTGAGCCGTGGCCGCGCGGACAGCAGCCGGTGCACCCGCTGCGGTACGTGGGCCTGCGGGGTCGGGCAGGGGCCGAACACGCCCCGGTCCTCGTTGAGCTCGACCAGCGCGAGGGCGATCGTCAGACGCCCGAAGCGCCGCGAGGCCACGTCGTCGGCGGCCAGTTCCACGAGGCGGTGCATCTCGTCCCGGAACGCGGCGAAGACCGGCACCTGCGGGAACCCCGTGGCCAGCGCGCCCGAGCAGTGCAGGAGCCAGTCGTGCCGTGCCTGCGCGTGGCCCTGCTCATGGGCGAGCACGGCATCCAGCTGACGGCCCTTCAGGCGGCGCAACGCGGCGGTGGTGATGACCAGTTGGGGAGCGGACCCCGGCAGCCACCAGGCATCGGGGCGCTCACCCTCAAGGACGACCAGACGGTCGGCGCCGGGCTCCTCGCCGGGCAACAGCGGCGCGCGCAGGCGGAGTTCGGTGCGGCCCTTGCGGCGCCTCGACCGGGCCCGGACGATCTCGCGGGTCAGCATCGCGGCGGTCCACAGGCCGCCGAGGGCCAGCGCGACGGCCGTCGCGGGCGCCCAGGAGCCGCCCGCACCGAGCGCGTACGCCTCGATCACGTCGTGCGGCGCGGGGGCGAAGACGTGGCCGCGCACGGCCTGCCACGCGGCGGCGGCGCTCAGGACCATCGACAGGGCGCAGCACATGAGCACACCCGCCACGACGCACTGCCACGCCCACAGCGCGACCACCGGTTCGCGCTCCGGCCAGTCGGCGCGTGCGATGAGGCGCGGGGCGACGACGGCGGCGAGGGCGCCCAGCAGCAACAGCGCAACGGGGAGCAACATGTGTCAAGACTATGAGGGCGGCGCCGTCGGAGGGTATGGCCTATCGCCTCAAGTGACGCACGCCACGGCCGTTCGCGGGGGTATCACCCCTTACTGCTGCCGGGTTCTCCACCCGGCCGGGGTCCTGCGGTGGCCTACAGCGTCAGGAGCATCGCGATCATGGCGATCCCCATGGACAGACGGCACACCATCGCCAGCTCGGTGCGGTCACCCCACCCCATGACCGCGCCACCGCCACTGCCTTCCGCTGTCGCGAGCGTGGGTACGGGCAGCAGGCGGGCGCCCGACCACAACACGTACCCGGCGAAGTAGAGCAGCAGCGCCCCGGTGAGTGCCGGGGTGCCCCCGCCGCCGTGGCCCGCGTGCGCGGTGGGCGTCGCGGCCATGGCCACCGCCATGTAGACCATGGCGCAGGCGCCGACCAGGTGATGCAGGTGGTGCCGATTGCGCCGGGCCCCCCACAGGGCGCTCAGTGCCGCCGCCCCGAACACGGCCGCGTACCCCAGCCAGGCCCAGCGCGGCGGGGTCAGGACGGCCGCGGGCACGGCCATCAACGCCATGCCGAAGCCCATCAGCGCCTCGCCGCCGGCCGTACGGCGCTGTGCCTCGATCCTGCTGCGCATCCGCAGCAGGCAGTAGGACCCGGTCGCCGCGCACAGCGCGACGAGCAGCCAGCCGGCCTGCGCCGGTCCGTGCACCGCGCACCTCCCCCGATCGACGGTGTCCCTGGGGTCGATGCCCTCACGCGGCGAGTCGTACGCGAGCGCATGGGTGTACGCGGGGAGCGCGGAGGGGGCGGACGCGGCGTGACGGAAGAGACTTCCGAGATAAATCGTTTTCGAGTAAAACACTTGCTAATGTTCTGGCCATGAGCAGTGCGTCACCCCCTTCGTCCCGCCCCTCCGGCCTCTCCCGCCCCTCCCGCGTCCGGCGACTCCCGCTCGCCGGTGTGCTGCGTCCGGGCAAGCCGTCCGACATCTGGTTCAAGCCCGCGTCGAGCGTGGTCGTCGCCACCGCGATACCGAATCTGACGCTCCTCGCGATCGGCCGCCTCGATCTCGTCATGTACACGATGGCCGGGTCGTTCTGCGCGCTCTACACCCATAACCTCCCGTACGCCGCGAGGGCCCGCGCCCTGGCCGGAGTCGTCGTCGGCATGCTGGCCAGTGTCGGCATCGCGATGGTCGCCGCCTCGCTCACCACGTCGGCCGTGGTGCTCGTGGCCGTCGGATCACTGCTCGCCGCCGCACAGAAGACACTGTGCGACGCGACCCGCATCGGTCCGCCCGGGCACCTCATCTTCACCTTCATCAGCTCCGCCACACTGTTCGCGCCGCAGGCCATCGGACAGGTCCCCGGTCACCTCGCCCTGACGCTCGGCGCGGGCGCCGTGGCCTGGCTGGTCGGCATGGCCCCCGCCCTGGTGCGGCCGCACGGCCCCGAGCGCCGGGCCACCGCGCGGGCCCTGCGGGCGGCCGCCGCGTACGCCGAGGCCTCGGGTCCCGGCCGCGAGCGCGCCCGCCCCGCAGCGGCGGCGGCCGTCCACGCGGCCTGGCAGTCACTGCTCGCCGGCGGAGCCCGCACGGCGGCGCGGCGCGCCCTGGAGCGCCTGGTCATCCGCGCCGAGGACGCCCTGGCGGCGCCCTCGACGGCGGACCCCGCCGAGCTGCGCTCCTGGGCGACAGGGCTGCGCGGCACGGGCGCCGTGCCGCGCCCCGGCGGCGTACGCACCGACGAGAACGACGAACTCCTGGGTGTGGAGGCGGAGTTGGCGGCAGAGGCGGCCAAGTCCTCCCTGTGGCGGCGGCTGGGCCCCGGATCGCCGCTGCTGCCCATCGCGCTGCGCACGGCGGTCGGCTGCGCGCTCGCGGGGTACGCGTCGCTGGCGCTGGGCGTCGGCCGCCCCTACTGGGCGCTGGTCACGGCGGCGTCCCTCTACCAGGCCAACGTCACGCTCACCTGGAACAGGGGAGTGCAGCGCGTGGTGGGCAACCTCGTCGGAGTGCTCGCGTTCGCCGCGATCGTCCCACTGGCCCACCTCAGCCACACCACGCTGATCCTTAGCTGCCTGGCGCTCGCCTTCGGGGCGGAGGCGCTGATCGGCCGCAACTACTGGCTCGGCAGCGTGTGCGTCACGCCGATGGCGCTGCTGGTCACCGAGTTCGCCCGGTTCCAGCAGCCCGGCGAGCTGATCCTCGACCGGGTCGTGGACACGTTCGTCGGCGCGCTGCTCGGCATCGTCGCGGCGATGCTCGTCACCAACCGGCGCGCCGCCGACCACATAGAACTGGCCATCGAAGCCACGGACCGGGCCCGCACCCGCGCCGAACAGGCCTTGGCGGCCCCCACCCCGGCGACCCTGCGCCCGGCGCGCCGCGCCCTGACCGCCGCACTGGTGGACCTGCGCACCGCGCACGACGCGGCAGCGGGCGAGTGGTGGCAGCGCGCCCTGCCGGACCAGCGGGTAATGATCGCCGAGCAGGCCGGACACCGTACGCTCGCGGCGACGGTACGCGGCGCGGAGCAGGCCGCACACGTGACGGAGCAGCCCGCACACCTGCGGGCGTAGAGCGCCGGGCAAGACGAAAGGCCGAGGACGGGGCACATGAGGAACGGCAGCAAAGGGGACGCGGTGGGGGAGACGGGGCCATCTGCGGGCAGAGGGGACGGAGTCGATGCCTCCGGCGGTTCCGCGCCCGGGACGAGCGGCGCTGACCCTGGCGATCCCGTCTCCGCGACGAGCCGCACCCCCGACGCCCCCCGCGACACCGTGGCCGCCGTCGTGCGGCAGTGGCGGGC
Source organism: Streptomyces sp. NPDC055099 (assembly GCF_053607685.1). Taxonomy (NCBI): domain Bacteria; kingdom Bacillati; phylum Actinomycetota; class Actinomycetes; order Kitasatosporales; family Streptomycetaceae; genus Streptomyces; species Streptomyces sp. NPDC055099. The sequence goes on from NZ_JBSGUA010000006.1 coordinate 353,106, forward strand.
CGTGCGGCCTGATGTCGATACCGGGCCGATGGAGGTCATCGGGCGCATCAACCGGTGTGCCGCTCTGCTGCAGCAGGCCGAGGACGCGCCGTTGCGGCGTGTGGGGCTGACCCGGCCGGAGTTCGACCTTCTCGGCGCGTTGCGCCGGACCGGACACGAGCTGACCCCGGGCGAACTGGCCCGCGAAACCTTCTCCTCGGGGGCCGCCGTCACCAAGCGCCTCAAGCAGCTCCAGGAGCGTGACCTGGTCGACCGGCGTGCCGACACCCGTGACCGCCGTGTCTCGCACGTCGGCCTGACCGACGCGGGCCGCGACCTGGTCGACTCGATCCTGCCCGATCAGCTCGCCTACGAGACCGTTGTCCTCGCCGGGATCGACCAGGATGGTCAGGCGCAACTCAGCTCCCTGCTCGGGGAGTTGCTCGGACAGCTTGAGGGGCGGATCGGGCCGGCTTCGGGGTTCCGGGGGTGACGGGCGGCTGATCGGGTGGCGGCTGACCAGGCGGCGCTGAAGCCGTCGTCTCAGTGGTCCTCTACCGAGGCCGCCAGCAACTCCCGTGCCTCCGGCTCCACATGCTCCGCGTAGTACTCGTGCAGGGCCGTACGGCCCAGGCGTGCGGCGAGCGGGCCGTCCCCCGCGGCGATCGCCGCCAGGACCTCGCGGTGGTGGGCTATGGAGCGCTCCATCCAGGCCGTCGTGTCCGCGACCCCCGCGATCTTCTTCTCGATGACCTCCACCACCGCCTCGTGCACGGCGCGTGCGCACAGGCCCAGGAGGGAGTTGCCGCTCGCCTCGGCGATCGCCCGGTGGAAGAGCGCGTCCGCCTCGCTGAACGCGTGCGGGGAGGCAGGGCCGCCACGGCTGAGCGCTTCCATGCGGGTGATCTGTTCGCGCATCCGGGCGAGATCCTCCTCCCCGTGCAGGCGGGCGGCCAGACGATTGCTCTCCGCGTCCAACACCATGCGGAACTGCACCAGTTCACCGAGCGTCGCCACGCTGGAGCGGGTCAGTCGGCCCAGGGCCTGGCTGAGGTTGTCGGGGGAGACGCCGAGCACCTCGGCGCCCAGCGGGTCGCCGGGGCGGGAGCGGACCAGGCCCGCCGACTGCAGGACACGCAGCGCCTCGCGCACCGTGGAGCGGCCCACGCCGAAGCGGTTGACCAGCTCGCGCTCGGCGGGCAGCCGGGACCCGGGCGGCAGATCACCGCTGAGGATGCGCTCCTCGATCTGCTCGGCCACCCGCTGATAGGCGCGGACCGGTGTGACCGGCCGGAACAGCTCGGTGTCGTCGGCGGCCATCGGCCCGCCCCCTCCACGGTACGTAACTGACACGCGATGCCGGCACAGGAAAACCAAGATCTGATGGTTGACCCGGCCGTGAACGTGCAGGCAGAGTACGGGAACTCAACTGGTCTGACCAGTCGACTGGCCTCGTGGCCAGCTGACTTGGAGGTTGCATGCACACCAGCGCACGTCACCCCAGCTCAAGCCCCGGAGCGCCCGTCGCGGACCCGCCCGTCGACTCCGACGCCGTCATCGCCTTCACCCAGGACCTGGTCCGCCTGCGTACCGTCAACGCGGCAGGAGCCACCGTGGTGGAGCAACCCGCCGCCGAACTCGTCGCCGGGCTCTTCACCGCGTTCGGCTGGACGTACGACGTGGTGGAGGTAGCGCCGGCACGCCCCAACACCGTCGCCGTCATCGAGGGCGGAGGAGGCGACGGGCCGACCCTGATGTTCGAGGGGCACATCGACGTCGTCACGGAAGGGGACCCAGGGGACTGGAGCGTCGACCCCTACGGGGCGGAGATCCGCGACGGCAGACTGTGGGGGCGCGGCTCCGCCGACATGAAGTCCGGCGTCGCGGCGATGATCTACGCGGTGCGGGCCCTGCAGTTGGCCGGACCCTTCCCGGGCCGCATCGTCATCGGCGTGCTGTGCGACGAGGAAGGGCTGATGCTCGGCGCGAAGGCGTTCGCCGCCACCCCGCTCGCCCGCGAGGTGGACGGGGTCATCGTCTGCGAGCCCGAGGGGTACGAGGTGTGCACGTCCGCCCGTGGCGGCATCCGGCTCCGGCTGGATCTCGACGGGGTCATGGCCCACGGCGCCATGCCGCAGGAGGCCAAGAGCCCGATCGTCGCCGGGGCGCGCGTCGTCGAGGCGCTCGCCCACGTGCAGGACTGGGCCCAGAAGCGGTACGGCACCCACCCGCACGCCGGGAGCGTGACCGTCACGCCGACCGTCCTGCACGGCGGAGACCCGGACCAGCTCAACGTCATCCCCGCGCATGGGCTCGTGGGCGTCGACGTACGCACGATTCCCGGCACTGACCACACCGAACTCATCGAGCGGGTACGGGAGTCCGCGGTCGAGGCAGCCGGGACGGTCGGGGTGGGCGTCGGGCTGACCGTCGTCGACGACCGGCCGGCCGTCGAGATTCCCGACGACCACCCCGTGGTCACCGCGCTCGTCGAGGGACACCGCCACGTGCACGGCGCCGCACCGCCGTTCGGGGCGGTGCCCGGCACCACGGACGGAACCATCCTCACCCGCGACGCAGGCCTGCCGACCGTCGTCTACGGGCCCGGCGGGAAGTGGATCGCGCACCAGAAGGACGAGTTCGTCGAGGTGCGCGAGATCGTCGAGTACACGCGGGTGTACGCCGCGGCGGCGCGCTCCTTCCTGAACGGCGCGACCGGAGGTGCGCGATGACCTGCCCCGAAGGACTGCCCGTCGGCGACGGCTGGGTGACCGCGCCCGGCAGCGGCCCCGTCCGCTTCCCGTACGACGGCGGTGAGATCGGCACGGCGCCGATCGGCGACGCGGACCTCGCGGCACGGGCCGTCGAACACGCCGCCGCGGTACGCGTGAGGGTCGCGGGGCTGCCCGCGGGTGTACGGCGGCAGGTGCTCGCCGGGGTGGCCGAAGCGCTGGCCGAAGCGGTGCCGGAACTGGTGGACCTCCTCGTCCTGGAGACCGGGAAGCCGCGGGTCGACTGTCAGGTCGAGATGCTGCGGGCGGTGGCCACGTGGCAGTCCGCCGCCGACGAGGTGGCCCATCTGCACGGCGAAACCGTGCCGCTGGACCTCCAGCCGTCCGGCGAGGGCCTTTTCGGCTACTGGAGGCGGCGGCCCGTCGGCGTGGTGGTCGGCATCGCGGGCTTCAACTACCCGGTGCTTCTCGCCTCCCACAAGATCGCCCCGGCGCTCGCCGCGGGCTGCCCGGTGATCGTCAAGCCCGCCCCGGCGACACCGCTCGCCACCCTGCGGCTCGTCCATCTCGTACGGGAGCAGCTGGTGGCGGCGGGCGCGCCCGCCGGATCGGTGCAACTCGTCACGGGGGACGCGGAGGTGGGCCGTACGCTCACCACGCATCCGGAGGTCGCCGCGGTCTCCTTCACCGGGTCGGCGGCGGTCGGTCACCGCATCGCGCGGGACGCGGCGCCCCGCAAGGTGGTCCTCGAACTCGGCTCCAACGCGGCGCTCGTCGTGGCCGCGGACGCCGATCTCGACGCGGCGGCCGACGCGGTCGTGCGGGGCGGGTTCTACGCCTCGGGGCAGGCCTGCATCTCCGTACAGCGGGTCGTCGTGGTGGCCGCGGTCGCGGAGGAGTTCGAGAAGCGGCTCGCCGAGCGGCTGCCGGACGTGGTGGTCGGCGACCCCCGGGATGCCGGGACCCGGGTGTCGGCGCTCATCGACGAGACGGCCACGGAGCGGGTCCTCGACTGGGTCGAACGCGCGCGGGCGGCGGGTGCGCGGCTGGTCGTCGGGGGTGCCCGCGCCGCGGGTGGCCGGTGCATCGCCCCGACGCTGCTCGCCGACGTCCCCGACGGCGAACCCGCCTGGGACGAGGAGATCTTCGGTCCGGTCGTCTGCCTGCGCGCGGTGCCGGATCTGGACACCGCGTACGACGTCGTCAACGCGAGCCGGTACGGCCTGCACGCGGCTGTCTACACCCGCGGCCTGCGAGCCGCGCTGGAGGCCGTGGACCGTCTGGAGGTAGGCGGCGTGGTGGTGAACGAAGTCCCCGGCTACCGCAGCGACATCGCCCCCTACGGCGGCGTCAAGGACTCGGGCATCGGCCGCGAGGGCCCCCGGTTCGCGATCGAGGAGATGACGGTGACCCGGATGGCGGTCATCAGGCCTTGAGCGGGGCCGGGCGACCTGTGGTGCGTCGTTGGGCCTGGGGTGGGCCAACTGCCGCGAGCGTGAGCGGCTGGGCCCGGAGGGGCCACCCCCCGTCCTCCGGTTCCGGGGCCGGGAGGGTGCAGTCACCGCCCCGAAGCCCGCGGCGGGACGGCGTTACCCGCCTTGGCCGGCGGAGACCGCGTCTCCCGCCGGCCGGGTCAGGCCGCACGGTTGTCGCGCCCGGCTGCCGAGTCTGGTGGCTGTGCAGCGTCGGGCCACCGGGTCAGGTGCGGCTGTGTCCGGTCGTCGGGTCAGGTCGGGTGTGGCCGTGTCCGGTCGTCGGGTCGGGTGTGGCCGCGTCCGGTCGTCGGGTTGGGTGCGGTCGCGTTCGGTCGGCGGGTCGGGTGCGGCTGTGTCCGGTCGTCGGGTTGGGTGCGGTCGCGTTCGGTCGGCGGGTCGGGTGCGGCTGTGTCCGGTCGTCGGGCCGGGTGCGGTCGCGTTCGGTCGGCGGGTCGGGTGCGGCTGTGTCCGGTCGTCGGGCCGGGTGCAGCCCCGTCCGATCGGTTGGCCGGGTGCGGCCTCGGCCGTTGGGCCGGGCTCAGCTCCGTCCGACCGTCGAGCCCGGCCCAGCTCCGCCGTCCGGCCGCCAGGCCCCGTACACCCCCCCCACCCCGCCCCATCAAGAGATGCGCCCTGCCCCCAACTCACGCCCTCCCCTCAGCAGACGACCAGCACAACCGCCCCCGAGTTCACAACGGCCCCTGAACCCGCCCCCGCCCCCGGCCGCCAGCCCGGCCAGAGAGGTAGCAGCACCATGGACTACGGCAACCTGTTCCGGCTCGACGGCCGTCGCGTCGCGGTCGTGGGCGGCGCGAGCGGCATCGGCCGCGAGGCCGCCCGCGCGCTGGTCGCCCAAGGCGCGGACGTCATCGTCGCCGACCGGGACACGGACGGCGCGGAACGCACGGCGGCGCTCGCGACGCGCCCGGGTGATGCGGCGGACACGCGCCTCGGTACGGCCGTCACGCACCCCTTGGACGTCCTCGACCCCGACGCCGTCCGCAGCGCCGCCGCCGCGTGGGGGCCGCTCGACGGGCTCGTCGTCACCGTCGGGGCCAACGTGCGCAAGCGCCTCACGGACTACGGCCTCGACGAGTTCGACCGCGTCATCGCGCTGAACCTGCGCTCCTACCTCACGCTCATCCAAGCGGTCGCCCCCGGCATGGCCGAGCGCGGCCGGGGGAGCGTGGTCGGGTTCGCCTCGATGCGGGCCTTCCAGGTGGAGCCGGGGCAGGGGCCGTACGCCGCGTCCAAGGCGGGGCTGATCCAATTGCTGCGGACGGCGGCCTCGGAATGGGGGCCGCGGGGCGTGCGGTTCAACGCTGTCGCGCCCGGCGTCGTCCGTACACCGCTCACCGACCAGATCGCCGCCGACCCCGCATGGTTCGATGCCTACGCCCAGGCCTCCGCGCTCAAGCGGTGGGCCCGCGCCGACGAACTCGCCGGAGCCGTCGCCTATCTCGTGTCGGACGCGTCCACCTTCGTCACCGGCACGGTGCTGAGCGTCGACGGTGGCTGGACCGCGGTCGACGGCCGTTACGACCCGTCCGTGTGACCCGTGCTGTCGTCCGTATGCCGCCCCACCAGGAGTTCCCCCCATGCCCCCCACAGCTGATGACGGCGCGCCCGAAGACGCGCAGGACAGCGCCCCGGCCAGCCCCCTGGACGGTCTCCCCACCCTCCGCGGCGTGGCCCGCCCCTCCCTCTGGCTGCTCCTCGTCCCCGTCCTCCTCTACGGCTCGGCCCCCTTCGTCGCCAACCGCATCGAGCCACGCGTCCTGGGCGTCCCCTTCCTCCTGGCCTGGGTCATCGCCGCCACCGTGATCAGCCCCCTGGTCATCTGGCTCGCCGCCCGGCTCGACCCGGCGTACCGCATGAACGCCGTCGAGCCCCTCCCGGCCGACGACCTCGCGGACACCGACACCCGCACCGCCACCGAAGGAGACCGCCGATGAACGGCTCCGCAGCCGTCGCCACCACCATCTTCGGGCTCGCCATGGTCGCCACGATCCTGATCGGCGTGTGGAGCGCCCGCGGCCGGTCCAAGGGCCTCGCCGAGTGGTCGGTCTCCAGCCGCGGGCTCGGCGTCCTGTTCATCTGGCTGCTCATGGCCGGCGAGACATACACGAGCTTCTCGTTCCTCGGCACCGCGGGCTGGTCGTACTCGTTCGGCGCGCCGATCCTCTACCTGGTCGCCTATCTGACCGTCGGTTTCGCCGTCGCGTACGTCGTGGGCCCCGCCCTGTGGACGTACGCGAGCCGGCACGGCCTCATCTCCATCGCGGACATCGCCGAATTCCGCTTCCGCTCACGGCCGGTGGGGATTCTCGTCGCCGTCGTCGCGACGGTCTTCATCGTCCCCTACATCCAGGTGCAGATTCAGGGCATGGGCGTCGTCGTGAACGCGATGACGTACGGCAGCGTCGACCTGAAAGTCGCTGCCGTCATCTCCTTCGTCGTGGCCGAGATCTTCATCCTCGTGTCCGGTCTTCGCGGCTCGGCGTGGGTGAGCGCGCTCAAGGACATGCTGGTGATCGTCGCCGTCGTGTTCCTCGCCGTCTACATCCCCATGCACTACCTCGGCGGGTTCGGCGACTTCATGCAGCGCATGGTGACCGAGAAACCCGAGTGGCTGACCTTCCCCGGGCACGAGTCCGGCGGACGCAACGCCATGTGGTTCCTGAGCACCGTGGTGCTCAACGCCGTGACGATCACCATCTTCCCGACCACCGTCGCCGGTTACCTCAGCGCGAAGAGCCCGAACGCGCTGCGCCGCAACGCGCTGCTCCTGCCCTGGTACCAACTGCTCCTGTTCGTCCCGATGGTGGTCGGCGCGACGGCCCTGTTCGTGATGCCGACCCTGGGCAATCCAGACCTGGCGCTCTTCAGCCTCGTCACCGATTCACTGCCCTCGCCCGTCGTCGCGCTCATCGGCGTCGCGGGCGCGCTCTCGGCGATCGTGCCGATGAGTGTCTTCATGCTGTCCATCGGCACCTTGTGGGGCCGCACCGTCCTCGGCGGCGGCAACGGCGCCGACCCGCGGGCGCGCCGCCGGGCGGCCGGAAAGGCCGGCGACGCGAACGACATGCGGGCCAAGCGGCTCTCCCAACTGGTCTGCGTGGTGGCGGGGTTGATCGCCCTCGCGGGCAGTCTCTTCTACCCGAACACCCTCGTCGAGCTCTCCGTCCTGTCGTACGAGGGTCTGGCGCAGCTCGTGCCGGTCGTGCTCCTCGCCCTGTTCTGGCGGCGGCTGACCGCACGGGCCGCGGTGGCGGGCATGCTCACCGGGCTCGCGGTGATGACCGCGCTGTGGGCCACCGACAACGACCCGTACCACGGCGTGAACGGCGGCATCATCGCGCTCGCCGCCAACCTCGTCGTGCTGCTCGCGGTGATCTGGCTCGCGCCGGGCCCCGGGCCCGCCGGGGTCTCCGCCACCGACCCCGCCGTGCCGGACGAGAGCGCGACACGGGCGGGGGCCCGGTGACCGGCTGTTCAGCCCTGGTGCTGCCGTACGAGCAGATGGAGACAGGAAGGGATGTGCTCGGCGTCCAGCACGAAGTCCACCCGGCCGGTCTCGATCGCGGACTTGGGCATCCCGTGGAACTTGGCCGTGGCGGGGTCCTCCACGATGACGGTGCCGCCGCCCGACTTCACCGCTTCCACCCCGCGTGCGCCGTCGCTGTCGGCCCCGGTGAGGACACAGGCGATGAGCGCGGGCCCGAATTTCTTGGCCGCCGACTCGAAGAGGGGGTCGGCGGCGGGGCGGGACATGTTGACCGGGGCTTCCTGCGACAGCGACAGCCTGCCGTCCGCATGTACGCACAGATGGTGATCGGGCGGGGCGACGTACACCGTTCCCGGCTCCGGCAGCTCGCCGTCCTCGGCCAGCTTGACGGTCAGCGTGGTGCGGCGGGAGAGGATGGCGACGATGTGCGTCTCACGGGCGCGTCGGAGGTGATGGGCCACCAGCACCGGCGCCGGGAAATCGGTGCCGAGGCCGCCCAGCAGCGCCTGCAGGCCCTCGATGCCCCCTGCGGAGGAAGCCACCACGACGGTGGCGTGGCGTGCGGCGTTCGGCTCTGGCGGATGTTCGCTGCTCACGCGCGAACCCTAACTCTCCCCGTTGTCTCCTCGCGCGTTGCCACGTTCGGTGAGCCCTGCCGCGGAGGGGGTCACCGTGCTGCCCCCAGGGGGCGTCGAGGGGGGTGCCATCCTCGTGTCGGACGACAGACTTGACCCGTCGAGTGAGTGTCGAGTGAGTGAGGCATGTATGACGGACAGGGACGACTTCGAGGTGCCGGGTCTCCGGGAGCCCGTGGAGACCCGGATCGACCGGTGGGGTGTCCCGCATCTGTACGCCGCGTCCCAGGACGACCTCTTCCTGGCCCAGGGGTTCAACGCGGCCCGCGACCGCCTCTTCCAGCTCGACCTGTGGCGGCGGCGCGGACTCGGCCTGCTCGCCGAGGTGTTGGGGGAGCGGTACGCCGAACACGACCGTGCGGCGCGGCTGTTCCTCTACCGCGGCGACATGGCCGAGGAATGGCGTGCGTACGGCGACGACACGGAGCGGGTGACGACGGCTTTCGTCGACGGCATCAACGCGTTCGTTTCGCTGTGCCGCGCCGATGCGGGGCAACTTCCGCCCGAGTACACCCTGTTGAAGTACGAACCGGCGTACTGGCAGCCCTCCGACGTGGCCCGTATCCGCAGCCACGGCCTGCAGTACAACCTCCGCGACGAGGTCGCCCGAGCGCTCACCCTGCGCGATCACGGCCCCGAGGCGGAGGACTTGCGCCGCCGTCGCGAGCCCGCCCCGCACCGGCTGCGCGTCCCTGAGGGCCTCGACCTCTCCGTCATCCCGGCCGACGTCCTGCGCGTGTACGACATGGCCACCACGCCCCCGTGGGCGGCGGACGCGGCGCCCCGCCAGGGCCTGGACGGCTCCAACAACTGGGTCATCGCCCCGTCCCGCACCGCCACCGGCCGCCCCCTCCTCGCCAACGACCCGCACCGCAGGATCACCCTGCCCGCGCTGCGCTACCTCGCGCACCTCTCGGCGCCGGGCATCGACGCCGTCGGAGCGGGCGAACCGGCCCTGCCCGGCATCTCCATCGGCCACAACGGCCACGTCGCCTTCGGCCTGACGATCTTCCCGATCGACCAGGAGGATCTGTACGTCTACCGCACGAACCCCGAGAACCCGCACGAGTACTGGTACCAGGACCGCTGGGAGCCGATGACGCGGATCACGGAATCGATCCCGGTGCGTGACGGCGACGCGGTCCCGGCCGACCTGTGGTTCACCCGCCACGGCCCGGTCATCCGTGAACTCCCGGAGCGGAACGCCGCGTTCGCGGTACGCGCCGCATGGCTCGGCCCCGGCATGGCCCCCTACCTGGGCAGCATGGACTACATGCGGGCGGCGAGCCCCGACGCGTTCGTGGCGGCGATGCGGCGCTGGGGCGCCCCCGGCGAGAACCAGGTCTACGCGGCGCCCGACGGCACGATCGGCTGGCGGCCCGCCGGTCGTGTCCCCGTCCGCCCCAACTGGGACGGCACGCTCCCGGTGCCGGGCGACGGGCGCTACGAATGGGACGGCTTCCTGGACGTCGAGGAACTCCCCTCCGTGCGCGACCCGGCCCAGGGCTGGTTCGCCACGGCCAACCAACTGAACCTGCCGCCGACGTACCCGAACGCGGAGAAGACGGTGACGTACGACTGGTACGCACCGACCCGCCACGACCGCATCGCAGAGGAACTCGGCGCACGCGGCTCCTGGACGGCCGAGGACTGCGTACGCCTGCAGGCGGACTACGTGAGCCCGCCGGCACGCCGGATCCAGGACCTGCTCGCGGGACTGCCGAACATGGCCACCGCGCCCCCCGCCGACTCGGCGCCCAGCGCCTCCGCGCACGCGGCGCCAGCAACTGACGCCGACCCCGCCACCGCGCAGGCGTCTGGCCCCCACGCGGCACCGGCGGCAGACGCCAGCACCGCCACCGCGGCGAACGCGCCTGGCCCCGGACGCCGTGTCGTGCCTGACGGCGGCGTGATCGAGGGCGATGGGGGCGTGTCCGACCACGCGGCGCCGGCGGCAGACGCCGACACCGCCATCGCGGCGAACGCGCCTGGCCCCCACGCGGCGCCGACGACAGACGCCGACACCGCGGTGAACGCGACTGCAATCCACGCGGCGACGGGCGCTGGGCCCGATGTCGTCTCCGCTCCCGGTGGCCGCCGCCTCGCCGCCGCCCTTGCCCTCCTTCGCGGCTGGGACGCACGTCTCACCGCCGACTCGGCTGCCGCCGCGCTCTTCGAGGTCTGGTACCGGCGGCATCTGCGGCCCGCCCTTCTGGCGCGGGCCCTCGGAGGGATCGTGGGCGAGGAGCAGCGTGATCGGGCCCTGGCGCGGGTCCTGCCCGGCGAGGACGCGGCGGCGGACGCCCGTGTCGATCTGGATCTTCTGGACGGTGACCCGGACCCCAGGCTGCTGCTCGGCACGCTGTCCGCGGCCGTGGACGAGCTCGCCGGGCTGTTGGGGGACGACCCCGCCGACTGGTCCTGGGGCGCCCTCCACCACGCCCACCCCCATCACCCCATCGCCGCGCTGCTCGCCGAGACCGCCCCGGAGTGGGCCGCCGTGGGGCCGGCCCCACGTGGCGGCAGCGGGGACACCGTGGGAGCCGCCGCCTACGGGCCCGGATTCCGGCAGACCGCGGGAGCCTCCTTCCGGATCGTGGTCGACGTCGGCTCCTGGGACGACTCCGTGGCGATGAACTCGCCGGGGCAGTCCGGCGTCCCGGGCAGCCCGCACTACGACGACCTGTTCGCGAGCTGGGCCGCCGACGGCTCCTTCCCGCTCCTCTACTCGCGGGAGGCGGTGGAGAGGCACACGAGGCGGACGATCACCCTGCGACCGTCCGCCGCGGACGGTCAGGGGGCCGCCGACCCGAAGGGCAGATAGTCCACCTCGTAGCCGAAACAGCGTGGGCCGGTCAGCGCGAGGCCGCCCGGAGTGATCCAGCGAGGATCGCAACGGGCGGCGATGACGCTGACGCGCTGGCCGTAACGCAGGCCCTCCGTCGTCACCGGGTCGCCGCTCTCGCTGTCGAGCACGCAGATCAGGTCGGGCGTGGTCGCCACGGTCACCCCGTCGCGCGTGGCCATCAAGTGCTCGTTCTGGAAGCCGAGTTCGAGGGCCCGGCCCGCGTCACCGCGTGTTCCCTCGACGCGCGCGTGACCGCGCGCGAAGCCGCCCTCCGTGCGGCGGGCCACGTCGGCCACCCTGCCCGTCAGGAGGGTGATGCCGTTCAGGAGCGACCGCGCGGCGGCCACCGGATCACCGTGCGCGGCGCGCGCCTCGCGCACCACGGCACCAAGCCGTCCGGCGAGCGTCAGCGTCGCCGGGACCAGGCCGTCGGCGAGCTGATCGCCCCGCAGCACCGTGTCCGCGCAACTGATCTGGCAGCCGAGCTCCACGCACACCGCGCGGGCGATCCGCTCGGCGGCGTGGTTGTCGACGGCCTCGACGACGATGGTGTTGCCCTTGTCGTCGGCGAGCGCCATCGGCGAGTTGGAGATCCCGGCGAGGCCGGGCAACACCATCTGCGCCTCCGGGAACGCCCGCCCCATCGCGTCCCCGTCCACCAGAGGGAGCCCGGCCCGCGCGGCGCACGCGATCGGCAGCATCGAGTTGACCCCGCCGACCTCCAGCGGCGTCAGGTGCGTGGCCCGGCGCCCGAGGTGTCTCTCCAGGGCGCGCAACGCGTCCAGGTGCTCCTGCCCGTTGGGCACCCGCTCCAGCAGGACGGTGGGCGCGCCCATGCCGGAGATGGGGACCACGGTCGCGTCGGCCTCGACCTCGTCGATGCCGACGACCCGCACCGGACCGTGCGCGCGGATCGCCTCCCGGGCGAGCAGCTTGCCGATGTACGGATCGCCGCCCCCACCCGTGCCGAGGATGCCCGCGCCCCGCGCGATGTCGTCGAGGTTGCCGAGGGTGATCTCACGCATGGGTGACCACCCCGCCGCCGGGCGCGGTGGCCGCGCCCAGACGCCCCAGGTCCAGATCGCCCACGGCCCTGACCCGGATGCGGGTGGCGCCGCCGGGCAGATAGGCGAGCGGCACTTCCTCGATGTCGACGACGCGTACGCTCCCGGCGCGGGCCCCGGCGTCCAGCGCACGCCCCACGGCCTCGTCGCGGGCCCCGGCGAGCACCGTGTCCCGGTGGCCGTCGGGAACGCGGAAGACGCGGTCGACCTCGCCGCCGACCTGCGCGATCGCCGCGCCCACCGCGTTGGCCACGTCGAAGTGGTCCGGCCTGCGCACATCGGTGAACCCGGGCAGCGCCTCGGGCACGAGGATGGAACCGCCTCCCACGACGACCACGGGCAGCATCGCGGCCGAGGTCCGCATCCGGTCCACGCCTTCGGCCAGCCGCTCGTCGACGCGGTCCAGGGCGCGTGCGGTGAACTCCCGTGCCAGGTGGGCGACATGACGGCTGTGCCCGATGTCCGCGCGGCCCGCGGCCACCGCGAGATCCGTCGCCGTCAGGCGCCTTCCGCCGAAGACGAGCGCTTCCCGCGTGAGCAGGTGGCCCACCGACCGGGGCCCCGTCTCGCCGTCGCGCGACACCAGGGACCCGCCGCCGATGCCGAGCGAGAGGACGTCGGGGATACGGAAGTTGGTGCGGATGCCCGCGGCCTCGCTCTCGCCGCCGGCCTCCCGCGGATAGCCCCCGTTCAGGACGCCGATGTCGGCGGTCGTGCCGCCCACGTCGACGACCGCGCAGTCCCCGATCCCGGAGAGGAGCGCCGCGCCCCGCATCGAGTTGGTCGGCCCGGACGCGAACGTCGCGACGGGGTAGGCGCGCGCGAAGTCGACGTCCATCAGCGTCCCGTCGTTCTGCGACAGAAAGTACGGCGCCGTGATCGACATCTCGGCCAGCGCCTTGCCGAACGACTCGACGATGACGGTGGCCAGATCCCGCAGCGACGCGTTGATGATCGTGGCGTTCTCGCGCGCGAGCAGCCCGACCCGGCCGAGATCGTGCGAGAGCGAGAAGTGCACGCCCTCGCCCAGCTCTTCGCGCAGGATCTCGGCGGCGCGCCTCTCGTCCGCCTCCGCGACCGGCGAGAAAACGGACGACACGGCGACCGAGGTGAGACCGCGTGCGGCGATGTCGGCGGCCGTCCGGCGCAGCTCGTCCGGATCGAGCGGCGAAAGGGGCCGTCCGTCGAACTCCCTTCCGCCATGGCAGAGGTAGCCGTGCCCGCCGACGGCGGCCCGCTGCCGCTCCGGCCAGTCGGCCATGGGCGGCAGGGCGGCGGTGGCGGGAAGGCCGAGGCGTACGGCGGCCACGGGGGTGAGCCGGGCGCCCTCGACGAGCGCGTTGACGAAGTGCGTGGTGCCGATCATCACCGAGGTGACGGATTCGGCGGGTGGTGCGAGGCTCCGGATCGCAGCGGTGACACCGGAGGTGATGTCGGGCGTGGTCGGGGACTTGGCGGCCGCGAGCACGCGGTCGTCGTACCCGAGGAGGGCGGCGTCGGTGTTGGTCCCACCGACATCGATGCCGATACGCATGGTGGTGGAGTCCTTCGTGTGGCGACAGGCGGGTGATGCGTAGTACGGACGTGACGCGTGCCGTGATCAACCGGACGGCGAGACGGCGAGACGGCGGGCTCCGGGGCGTCTCCCGGCCACCCGGTGGCTGCATCGACGTTCAGACGGCGGCCGCGCCGTTCCGGAGCCCCGGCTCATCGGCTTCTCGCCGTCCTGCCCGGGGCCTCGGCACGCGTAAGCGGCGCCTACCCCACCACTGGTAGTCGCCGCCCGCCCGCACGACCAGGGAGGAATCCGCTGCTCCGGCGTGCGTGCGGCACCCTGCCGTGCTCCCGCGCGAAGGCCGGCGCTCGACGTTCGCGAGCACCGGCCTTCGTGTGAATCCTGTCTATGGCTGTCTATGGCCCTACGGGAACAGCGGCTTCTCCGGGGCCATGGACCGCGCCGCCACCTCCGAGGTCATCCGCGCGTGGATCTCCTCCGGCGAGAGATAGACGTCCGTCTTCTCGAAGTCCGCCAGGGTGGCGGGCCGCTGGGACTGGAACCCGGTGCGCACGTAGTCGTCGCCCGCGAGCGCGTTGAGGCCCCAGTTCGCGGCCGTACGGAAGCGTGCGGTGACGGTCCGCAGCGCCCCCAGGTGGTAGCCGCGCGCGACGATCTGAGCGGGCAGCCCGCTCAGCTGCACGCCCAGCGGCTTCGACACGGCCTGGATGCCGCCGAGGTCCACGACCAGGCCCATGTCCTTGTGCCGGTAGGGGGTCAGGGGCGTGCCCCGCAGGGCCGCGGTGACGTTCTTCGCCGCCGCCCACCCCTGGCGCATCGCGTGCTGCGCGGTCGGCGGGCAGATCGCGTCGCCGCCCTTGGCGAGGTCCGGTACGGCCGCCGCGTCGCCGAGCGCGAACACACCGTCCATGCCCGGAACCGTCAGCTCCGGGTCGACGACGAGGCGCCCGCGGTTGGTCTGTGCGCCCAGCGTGGCGATGAGCGGGCTCGGCGCCACACCGGCGGTCCAGATCAGCGTCCGGCAGGGCAGCGCGCGCCCGTCGGTGAGGGTGACGGTGTCCTCGGTGGCCTTGTCCACGGTCACCCCGAGGGACACCTGGACGCCACGCCGCCGCATGATGGCGAGCGCCTTCTCCCCGAGCCGGTCGCCCAGCTCAGGCATCAACTTCGGTGCCACGTCGACCAGATGCCACTTGATCTCCGCGGGGTCGAGCCCCGGGTACCGCTCGGCCGCGGCGCTCGTCAGGCGGTGCAGATACGCGGCCGTCTCCGTCCCGGCGTATCCGCCGCCGACGACCACGAACTGCAGCCGCGACTCGCGCTCGGCCCGGTCCGAACTCGCCGACGCCAGGTCGAGCTGCGAGATCACGTGGTCACGGATCCAGGCGGCCTCGGCCAGCGTCTTCACGCCCACGGCGTGCTGGTCGACTCCGGGGATGTCGAACTGCCGGGTCACGCTGCCCGGGGTCAGGACGAGGTAGTCGTAGCGCTCCACGACCTCCTCGCCGTTGATCTTGCGTACGATCACGGCCTTCGCGCTCGGGTCCACACCGATGGCCCCGCCCGGCACGATCGCCGTACGGCGCAGCATGCGGCGCAGCGGTACGGCGACCGACTGCGGGGTCAGCACGCCCGACGCGACATGGGGGAGCAGGGGCAGATAGAGCTGGTGGTCCTGCGGGCTGATGAGCCGCAGTTCGGCGTCCTGCGCCTTGAGCGTCCGCTCCAGCTTGTGCGCGCACTCCATACCGGCGAAGCCACCGCCGATGATCAGAATCCGGGGACGTTGCATACGAGATCGCTCCAGGGTTGGGCGAGGGGTCCGGTCAATCCTCCGACGAGGGGCGTCCCGGCGCACGTCGGGTGCGCCGGGCGAGGAACCCGGGTACCCCGCGACGCCGGACGAATACCCCCGGACCGTCGAATCAGCCACCTGCCCCGGCGAGCCGCAGATAGTCCCACGGATCGTGCGCGTTCAGGACGGTGAACTCCTCCGTCCGGGTGGCCACCTCGCGCAGCCGCCCCTGATTGGCGACCCGCAGCTCGGCGTCCACCTGGGCGTCGAGCTGGATGATGTCCATCAGGGGATGCGAGTGCGGGGCCTCGGGGGCGATCTCGCGGTGGTAGAAGTACGCGTCCCCGGCGTGCACCAGCCACCGCCCGCGGTCGCGCACGGCGACGGCGGCGTGCCCGGCGCTGTGCCCGCCGAGCGGCACGATGAGGAACTCCTCGCCGAGTCCGGCCAGTTGCCGGACCCCGGTGAACCCGGCCCACTCCTCGCCCGCATTCTCCTCGTACGTCTGCCAGCGCGGGCCGTGCGCCCAGTGCGCGGGCCGGTAGCGACGGCTCGGCGCCTCGGTGAGGGCCGCGCTCAGCTCGGCGGCCATGAGGTGTACCCGCGCCTCGGGGAAGTCGGGAAGGCCACCGCTGTGATCGACGTCCAGATGCGTGAGCGCGATGTGCCGTACGTCGGAGGCCGCGTACCCCAGCCGTTCCACCTGCGAGAGGGCCGTCTCGGCGAAGTCCAGCTCCGGCGCGGCGAGTTCGGTCCACTCGGGATCGAGGGATGCGAGCGGTCTGCGTACGTCGTCCCGGCCGAGCCCGCTCTCGACGAGCACGAGCCCGTCCGCGTCGGTCTCCACCAACAGGCAGTGGCACACGGCGTGCAGGGGCGGCGGCCCGTCGTAGGTGGGCTCGATCTTCAGCATGGACCCGCAGTTGAGGTGATGGACCTTCACGCGCCCCTCACCGTCCCCTTCGGGTTCTCCAGGCTGCGCGCGACCACGGAGGCGACGCGCCGGGACACCGACGAGACGACCTCGCTGTCACGCCGTACCTGCGCCAGGAGCAGAGCCCCCTGCAAGGACGACATCACGAGGTCGGCGAGTTCGGCCGCCTCGTCATCGGCGGCGCCCCAACCGCGAAACGCCTCCGCGAGCCCCGAGAGCCAGGAGTCGTAGGTGACCTGGCAGACGTCGCCTAGGGGCCCCTCGCCACCGGCCTGTTCCAGCGCGACGGTGGCGACGGGGCAGCCGTCCCGGAATCCTGACTCGCGCAGTCCCTGTGCGAGCAACTCCCCGAGCCCGAGAACGGCGTCCTGCGCCCCGCCCGCGGAGCCCACGACGGAGGCCATGCGCGCGCCCATCTCGCCTCCGGCGAGCGCCACCGCCTCGGCGGCCAACTGTTCCTTGCCCTGCGGGAAGTGGAAGTACAGCGACCCCTTGGGGGCGCCGCTCTCCGCGAGCACCTGGTTGAGCCCTGTGGCGCCATAGCCCTGCCGTTGGAACAGATCGGCGGCCGTGCGCAGGATGCGGGCGCGGGTCTCTCCGCGTGTCTTGGTCACACGAGAGACTCTAGACCGACCGGTCTAGAGAGAACAAGACGGCATAAGTGGCCTCGCTTCAGATCCCGGGCCGGTACCGGATCGGATGGTCCTCCGGCACCTCGACGATGACGATCTTGACGCCGTCGGGGTCCGCGATCCACATCTCGACGAGCCCCCAGGGCTCCTTCAACGGCTCCCGCACCACCTCCACCCCGCGCGCCACGAGTTCCTGGTGCGCCGCCCGCGCGTCCGCCACCTGCAGCCACAACTGCAGGCCGGGCGCGGGCGGCGTCTCCGAGCGGCCGGAGACCTCCAGGTGCCCGCCGCCCAGGAAGTAGACGGTGCCGCGCTCGGGGCCCGTTCCGAACTCGCGGTAGACGGCGAGGCCGAGCGCCTCGCCGTAGAACGCGCGCGAGCGCTCGGGGTCGGTGGGCCGGAGAAGGGTCCTGCTGCTCAGTACATGCACCATGCAGCCGCACCTTAGTGGGGGGATACGCTCGACCGTGCCTCGCCCACGCCGCGTCCGACAGCGGCGGGCCAGAGAGATCGGAGAACCCGCCCCATGGACACCGCCCCGCGCCCCGCCACGAGCGACGTCACCGCCACCGCGAGCGACCTCACCTTCCGGGACGCCACCGACGCGGACGTCGACGCACTCGTCTCGCTGGTCCAGTCGGCGTACCGCGGTGACGCGAGCCGGGCCGGCTGGACCACGGAGGCGGACATCCTGAAGGGCCAGCGGACCGACCCGCAGGGCGTCGTCGATGTGATCAAGTCCCCGGCGAGCAAGCTGCTCACGGTCGAAAGGGACGGCGGGATCGTCGCCTGCTGCCAGCTCGAACACCGCGGGGACCACGCCTACTTCGGGATGTTCGCGGTGAGCCCGGCGCTCCAGGGCGCGGGCCTCGGCAAGGTGATCATGGCGGAGGCCGAGCGGCGGGTCCGCGAGGCGTGGGGTGTGCGGGAGATGCACATGACCGTGATCTCCGTACGAGACGACCTCATCGCCTGGTACGAGCGGCGCGGCTACCGCCGTACGGGAAAGATGACCCCCTTCCCGTACGGCGACGAACGCTTCGGCGTTCCGCAGCGGGACGACCTGCAGTTCGAGCTGCTCGTCAAGCCGCTGGTCTGAGCCAGGTCCGGGTCACGCCGTGAAGCGGCCCGTCCGCTTGATCTCCGGGTAGTCGGTGGTCGCTCCGTCGAGCTGCAGCGCGCGTACGAGCCGCAGATCGTCCTGCGTGTTCACGACCCAGCCGATGACGCGCAGGTCGGCCTTCCTGGCACGCTCGACGATCTCCAGCGTCAGCCGCCTGATGTTCAGGACGAGGGTGGTGGCACCGACCGCCGTCGCGCGCTCCACGACGTCGGTGCCGTAGCGGCTCGCGACCAGTGCGGTGCGTACGCCGGGCACGAGGCGGGCGATCTCGGCGATCGCCTCGTCGTGGAAGGAGATCACCTCGACGCGGCCGACCAGGTCGCGCCGGTGCATCACCTCGGCGAGGGCGCGGGCGGCGGCCACATCCTTGATCTCGGCCTGCAGCGGCGCCTTCACCGCGTCCAGGACCTCTTCGAAGACGGGGATGCGCTCCCCGCGCCCCGCGTCTAGCTCCCGCAGCTCGGCCAGGGTCTTCTCGGCGATCGGTCCCTTGCCGTCGGTCGTGCGGGCCACGTCCGCGTCGTGCATGACGACGAGGGCGCCGTCCTTGCTCAGATGCAGATCGAGCTCGATGAGATCGAGGCCCGCGGCTTGCGCGGCGATGAAGGACCGGAGGGTGTTCTCGGGTTCGACACCCATGACCCCGCGGTGACCGATGGTGAGGAAGTTCAAGGTTCACTCGCTTCCGTCGACGGCGGCTCGATGGCCGCGGGGAGGTGCCACGCGGCAAGGTCGCAGCCTAACGGCCCGCCTCCGTGAAGGAACCGCCCGTACGGGAGTGCCCGGAGGAATCGGAGTCGTCCGCTCTGCTTCCCACGATCCCGAGCAGAAGGCCGGTGA
Source organism: Streptomyces sp. NPDC055099 (assembly GCF_053607685.1). NCBI lineage: Bacteria > Bacillati > Actinomycetota > Actinomycetes > Kitasatosporales > Streptomycetaceae > Streptomyces > Streptomyces sp. NPDC055099. The sequence goes on from NZ_JBSGUA010000006.1 coordinate 372,187, forward strand.
TGACGGCGGCGACAAGGACGGCACGGGTGGTCACAGGTGCACTGCTCCATACGGCGGGGTCGGCTGACCCCGCCCGTCCTACCGTCCTGGGCCCGCGCGCCGCGAGCCACGTCACCCGTGGGTGGGCGAGTCCTCTGGGGGTTGACCGGAGGGAGTGGAGACGCCCATTTCCGCGAGATCGACGAGCATCGCCTCCGCCAGCTCGATCTCCGCCTCCAGGCGCCGACCGCTCCAGCGCAGGGCGATCTGCGGGTGCGTCCAGGCCGCCTCGCCGTCCGCCCGGGCGAGCGCGTCGTGCACCTCCTTGAGCTCGCCCCGCGTGTGCGCGATGTGCTCGGTCACCAGGGCCCGCAGATGCTCCGGCGCCGCGAGGTGCCCGAGCCAGACCCGCAGGAGCAGCGGATGCTTCAGCACGGCGGGGCCCGCGTCCCCGGCACCCCCCGCCCAGCCGATCAGCGCGGCACGCCCCTCGGCGGTGATGGCGTACGACCGCTTCGCGCGCGGCTCCTCGGGCCCCGAGCGCCGCGACGTCGCGTACCCGAGAGTTTCCAGGCGGCGCAGCTCGGCGTAGATCTGGCTGATGGCGGGAGACCAGTAGAAGTGGCGCAGCGAGGCGTCCGCCCACTTCTTCAGTTCGTACCCCGTGCGCTCCCCGGGGAAGGAGAGCAGGCCGAGCACGGCCCACGCGGTCGGCGGCAGCTCGGCGGGCCGACGCGGGGAAGGGGGACCCTGGGGGGAAGCGGAGCGGGGGACTGCCATATGACTGATTGAAGTGAACGTCACAGTCCCGGCGCAAGATGTGTGCGGTGCGAAGGACATGCGCGGGTATAGGGGGTTCATGAGTGATCTCCCGACGTCGCACATCCGCCGGCTGCTGGGCGCCACCGATCGCCTGGCGTTCCACCGGGTGGCCGCCCGCTCCTGGCCGGCGGCGCAGCCCGTCCTGCCCCGGCTGAGCCGCGCGGCCGACCACGGTCTGCTGTGGTTCGGCATCGCGGCGGGGATGTGGGTGTTCGGCGGCGCACGCGGCAGGCGGGCCGCGGTGCGTGGCGTCTCTTCACTGGCCCTCGCGTCGGCCACGGTCAACACGCTCGGCAAGAGCGCGGTGCGCCGCTCCCGGCCGGTCCTGGACACGGTGCCGGTGATAAGGCACCTGTCGCACCAGCCGATCACCAGTTCCTTCCCCTCCGGGCACTCCGCGTCGGCTGCCGCCTTCGCCACGGGCGTGGCCCTGGAGTCACGGGGCCTCGGCGCGGCCGTCGCCCCGGTCGCGGCGTCGGTGGCCTTCTCCCGCGTCTACACGGGCGTGCACTACCCCAGTGACGTCCTGGTCGGCGCGGCCCTCGGCGCGGGCGCCGCCTACGCCGTGCGCGGCATGGTGCCCTCCAGGTCACAGCTGCCGCCGCCCGCACGCCCCCGGACGGACGCGCCCGCGCTGCCGGAGGGCGAGGGCCTCGTCGTGGTGGTGAACCCCTCGTCCGGCGCCCAGCCTCAACTCATGGACCCCGTGCGGCAGTTGAAGATGGCCCTGCCCCGCGCGGAGGTGATCCTCTACGAGGAGGAAGCGGGGCCGCTGCCCAAGGTCCTGGAGGAGGCCGCCAGGGACGCCGCCCGGCGCGGCGGGGTCTTCGGCGTGTGCGGCGGGGACGGCACGGTCAACGCCGCCGTGACCCCGGCCCTGCGCTTCGACGTGCCGCTGATGGTGCTGCCCGGCGGAACGTTCAACCACTTCGCCGCCGACCTGGGCGTCGACACCGTCGCGGACGCCTGCATCGCCCTCGCCGAGGGCAGCGCCGTCAAGGCCGACGTCGGCCGGGTCAAGCCCCTGGCCGGGATCGGTCCCGACGGCCGGACGTACTCCGAGCCGGTGTACTTCCTGAACACGTTCAGCCTCGGCTCCTACCCCGAGCTCGTCCGCATCAGGGAGGAATGGTCCCCGAAGGTCGGCGGCCCGCCCGCGGCCCTGCTCGGCGTCGCCCAGATCCTGCACACGGGCCGGCCGCTGCGCGCGGTGGTGAACGGCAAGGCGCGCTCGATGTGGCTGCTCTTCGCGGGCAATGGCGCCTACCGCAGCACCGGCATCGCCCCGGTCCGCAGGCACGACCTCGCCGATGGCCTGCTCGACGTCCGCATCGCGCACGGCGGCCGCTTCGCGCGCAGCCGCCTGCTGGCGGCGGCGATCGTCGGCCAGCTGACCAAGACCCGCCTGTACGCCTCGGCCAAGGCCCAGCGCCTGGTCATCTCGGGTCTGCCCGAGGGCACACAGATGGCGTACGACGGCGAACTCGCCCCCGCGCCCGCCGCGCTGCTCCTGGACAAGCTCCCCGAAGCGCTCACCGTGTACCGGCCGACCCTCGACTGACCGCGGGAGGGTCCCGCACGGCGTTACGCCAAGCGGAGCACTCGGCGTGCGAGCCGCTCCCGTCGCCAGTGTGCTGGCCTTCATGGGCTACGACATAGACAGCCCGCGTGAAGCGGGCAGCACACGACGCGACGTACTCGGCGTCGCCGCGGTCCTTGTGGCCGGCGGCGCCCTCACGGTGGCGGGACCCGCGCCGCACGCCGCCGCGGAAACGGAAACGGACGGCGGCTGCGGCCTCGGCTACGACGAGGAGTTCGAGGAAGCCCTCGCCGAGGCGGACGAGGCGGTCCCCGAGAACCGGGCGCTCGCCGCGGAGAAACCAAGGCGCAGGTTCGTTCTGCCGATCCGCCGGCGCTTCCGCGTCTCCGCCCGCTACGGGGTGCGCGGCAACTGGCTCGCCGGACACCACACCGGCATCGACCTCGCGGTCCCCACGGGAACCCCGGTGCACGCCGTCGGCGGCGGCACGGTGGTCCTGGCCCGCTGGTCGGGCGCGTACGGCAAAGCGGTCACCGTGCGGCTGCGGGACGGGCACTACGCCGTGTACGCGCACCTGTCGCGCATCTCCGTGCGCCAGGGGTCCCGCATCGGCACCGGCGACCGCATCGGCAGCAGCGGGTCCACGGGCCGGGCCACCGGCCCGCACCTCCACCTGGAGATCCGGGCCAGGCGCGGCTACGGAACGGACGTCAATCCGGTCAAATATCTCGCGCGGCGGGGCGCCCGGCTGCTGTGAGGCCGCACGCCTGCCCACGCTCGCCTAGCCCACGCTGGAGCGGCCCGCGACCGCGGTCGAGGTCGTCGTGGTGTGGGCCAGGCGCGCGGTCCGGGTGGGGACGTCGACCGTGTAGGTGTCCACGGTCATCGCCCGGCCGGAGACCTTCAGGACCATGAATCCCACGTCGGAGAAGTTCTGCCAGGCGGCGGGGTGGTCGAAGTGGGCGCGGCCGTCACCGGACTTGGCCGCGGCGCCGCAGACGATCTGCCGGGTGCCCGCCGTGCGGGTCGTGGGCTCCAGGATCTGCAGGGTGTGGTCGTGCCCGGACAGGATCAGGTCGGCGCGGCCGCACACCACCTGCTCGTACAGCTCCTTGAGGTGGATGCCCCGCGTGTAGTGGCCGATGAGGAAGCCGTCGTACGAACCGGCGCTGCCGTGCTTGCCGTTGTTCAGGTAGGGGTGGTGGCCGAGCACCACCTTCCAGCGGGCCCGGGACGCGGCGAGGGCGGAGTCCAGCCACTGGCGCTGGGCGCGCATGTAGGGGCCGTCCCACTGGTAGTGGCGCGAGGTCTGGGCGACGGTCGAGGCGACGGGGTTGGTGTCGAGGGCGAAGAACTCCACCACCGGGTCGCCGTCCCCCGGAGCCTCGGACGACGGCAGGGCGACGTTGTAGTAGCGGCTCGGCATGTACCAGCGCGGGGAAGTGGCCGCGTAGGAGACCTCGCGGTCCCCGCGCGAGGGGTCACCGCCGCTGCCGGGGATCAGGCCCGAGCAGTCGTGGTTGCCGAGGACCATGAGCCAGGGGACGTCGATGCCCGTGTTGGGCGTCTCGAACTTGTCCCGGAACTCGGAGTCGTGGTCGGACTCGGGCCCGTTCTCGTAGATGTTGTCGCCCAGGCCCACGGCGAGGGAGACCTCCTCCTCGCGGCACACCCGCCGGGCGGCCTCCGTCACGGCGAGCTGCTCCTCGCCACCGGTTCCCGCGTCCCCGGTCACCAGGACGGCGAACTCGCCCTTGTGGTTCGGCGCTTCGGGGAGAGGGAATTTCGCCGCGCCCCGGGTGGCCGCGCCCGGCGTCGCAGCGGCCTGCCCCGCGCCGAAGGGCAGCACGGCGAGGGCGGCCCCGGCGGCGGCCCCGCCGAGCAGGGCGCGCCGGTGCAGGGTGAGGGCCCCTGGACCCCACTTGTCGGTGAGGTTCCGGGCGAGCGGCGCGTCGTCCCGCAGCCACTGCTGCTCGGTCAAGTCCGCGCGGGGCGGCATCAGTTCGTCATCGCACATCAGAGCGTTCTCCCATACTGGCGCGGCCAACGGAAGACGATCAGACGAATTGCCGGTGGCGGCGCGGTCTCGAGCCGCTGACCGGCACCGTAAGGTCACCGGCACCCCGCACCGGACCGCCCTGGACCGCCGGGCCGAACTGACCGAGGGTGGTCAGGTCCCGCCCGCCACGGCCAAGGAGGCCCCCGCACATGCCCGACGAGCCCCCCGCTTCCCCCCTGGCCGGAACGAGGGTCGTGGACCTGTCCAAGATCCTCGCCGGCCCGTACGTCACCATGTCCCTCGCCGACCTGGGCGCGGACGTCATCAAGGTCGAGCACCCCCGGGGCGGCGACCCGACCCGCGCCTGGGGCCCGCCCTTCAACGGCCCCGACGCCACCTACTACCTGGCGGCCAACCGCAACAAGCGCTCGGTGACCCTGGACCTCAAGTCTCCCGAGGGACAGGAGGCCGTGCACCGGATGCTCGCCGACGCGGACGTGATGGTGGAGAACTTCCGCCCCGGCAGCTCCCTGGCCGACGTCTTCGACCACCGCGCGCTCAGCGAGCGCTACCCCCGCCTGGTGGTGCTCCACATCTCGGCGTTCGGCGACACCGGACCGCTGCGCGACGAGCCCGGCTACGACATGGTCGCCCAGGCGAGCGCCGGACTGATGTCACTCACCGGGGAGCCCGAAGGCCCGCCCGTCAAGGCCGGGTACGCGATGGGCGATCTCGGCGCCGCGCTCTTCGGCCTCATCGGCGTCACCTCGGCCCTCGTCGAGCGCGAGCGCACGGGACGCGGCCAGTACGTCACGACGTCCCTGTACGAGTCGCAGCTCGCCCTGCACATCAACTGGGCCACCGGCTACTTCGCCACCGGGGAACGGCCCACCCGCCTGGGCTCGGGCCACCCGAGCCTCGTCCCGTACCAGGCCTACGCCGCCTCCGACGGCTACTTCGTGATCGCCGTCGGCAGCGACGGACTCTTCCGCCGCCTGAGCGAGACACTCGGCCACCCGGAGTGGGCCGACGACCCGCGCTTCGCCACCAACCGCGCCCGCGTCACCCACCGCACGGCGCTCAACGCCAAGCTGGAGGCCGTCCTCGTCGACGACACGGTGTCCCACTGGTGCGGCCTGCTCAAGCAGCGCGGCGTTCCCGTGGCCCCCATCCGCACCCTCGACGAGGTCTACGACTGCCCGCAGACCGAGGCGCTCGGCATGGTCCAGAAGGTCGACCATCCCGACGTGGGCCCGCTCCAGCAGGTCGCCTTCCCGGTCAGCTTCCGCGGCGAGCGTCCCGCCGTACGCACCGCACCGCCCACGCTCGGCGCGCACACCAGAGAAGTGCTCGCCGAACTCGGGTACGACGAGGCGGAGATCGACCGCCTCAGCCGTTGAGCTTGTGCAGCGCGGCGCCCACCAGCGTCTGTACGCCCGGCAGCAGCACCGAGAGGTCCGGGGCGAACAGGGGACTGTGGTTGCCCGGCACCGCGGTGATCTTCTCGCCGAGTTCGTCGCCCGGGGCGGCGTGCCAGGCGGCCCGCGGTGTCGAGGACACGAACCAGAAGTCGTAGGGCACCCCGGTGGGCACGAGGAGCGAGAAGTCCTCGCTGCCCATCGCGGGCCCGAAGTCGAACACGCTCTGCGCGCCGAGCAGTTCGCGGTGCACGGCCGTGATCTCCGCGTCCAGTGCCGCGTCATTGACGGTGGCCGGGAAACCGGCGCCCAGGTTCACCTCGGGCGGCGTCGGGCACCCCGCGGCCTGGCATTCCCCTTCGACGATGCGGCGGACGGCGGCGAGCACCCGCTCGCGGACCTTCACGTCCTGCGTACGGAGGTTCAGGCCGAGCCGGGCCTCCGCGGGGATGATGTTGGGCCGCTGTCCCGCGTGGAACTGCCCCGTGGTCAGCACCACCGAGTCCGCCGCCGAGACCTCACGGGACACGACGGTCTGCAGCCGGGTGACGATGTACGCGGCCGTCACCACCGGATCGACGCTCGCCTCGGGCCGCGAGCCGTGGCCGCCGACCCCCGGCACCACGATGTGCAGGTCGTCGGCGGCCGACATGATCAGCCCGGGTGTGTGCGAGACGAACCCAGCGGGCCCGGGGGCGACATGCTGGCCGAAGACGGCGTCGGGGCGGGGGAAGCGTTCCTGGAGTCCGTCGGCGACCATGGCCCGCGCTCCGCCGCCCGCCTCCTCGGCGGGCTGCCCGATCACCACGAGGGTGCCCGACCAGGTGTCCCGTGCGGCCGCGAGTGCTTCGGCGGCGAACGTCAGCCAGGTGACGTGCATGTCGTGGCCGCAGGCGTGCATCACTCCGTCGACGGTGGAGGCGTACGCGAGTCCCGTGGTCTCGGTGACCGGCAGCGCGTCCATGTCGCCGCGCAGCCACACCACGGGGCCGTCGCCGTTCTCCAGGACGCCCACGACGCCGGTGCCGCCGACCCCGGTGGTCACCGCGTACCCGGCGGCGGCCAGTCGTCCGGCGAGGATCCCGGCCGTGCGGTGCTCCTGGAAGGAGAGCTCGGGATGGCGATGCAGGTCCTGGTACAGCTTCTCCAGATCCGGCGCCTTCAGCCCTGAGGTGAGGTCCAGGGCCAGACTCGCTGCGGCGGCTGCGGTGGGCATGCGGCTCCTTGCGTTCGAAGCGGTCGAGGTGATCGAAGCGACCGACGCATTCGAGGGACGGGATCACCCTTTCGGTCACCCTCGCACAGGGCGCGGCGCCTGGCAGCGGTCGCTCCGGAAGGTGCGGCAGAGTGCATAGTGCAAAAATCTGCCTATACCCCCGATAGGAGTGTGGTCAGCGTGTCCCGGAACCGCCGCCTGATCCTGGCCTCACCGGCCGAGGTCTGGAGTCTGCTGTCCGACGGCCGCCGGTACGGGGAATGGGTGACCGGAACCCAGGAGGTGCTCGCCGTGGACCCGCACTGGCCCGCGGTGGGCGCCCGCCTGAAGGTCCGGGTCGGCGTCGGCCCGCTGGTCCTCGACGACACCTGCGTCGTCCGCATCAGCGAACCGGAGAGCCGCCTGCAGCTGGAGGCGAAGGCGGGCCCCTTCGGCGCGGCCCGCATCGCCATGAACCTGGTCCCCTGGGGCGAACACACCCTCATGATCCTCGACTGGCACCCTCTCCGGGGCCCGGGCACCCGGATGCACGGGCTCCCCGTGGACTACGTGATCGGCATCCGCAACGGCATGATGCTGACGAAGCTGGCCAGGGTCGCGGTGGGCGAGCACGGCCGGAACGTCTGACGCTCAGCCAAGCGACTTCCAGAAGTCGTACTGATGGTCCTTGGCGAAGTCCACCGGGTGGATGCCGCCGGGGCCCGAGGCCAGGGACTGTGTGTTCGCAGCGGTGGGAGTGGTGGGTTTCCAGGGGGCCTCGCCGGTGCGGGCGAAGTCCGTCCAGATACGGATCATCGCGTCGGACAGGCCGTGCTGGGCCGCATCGAGCTCTTCGTAGTCGTCCAGCTCGAAGAGGTAGGGCAGCTCGAAGAGATGCCCGGCACCGGCCGGGAAGCCGGGCTTGGGATACATCGGGTCCGCGTACCAGGGGGTCTCCTTCTCCGCGAACTCGTAGGAGTACGTGGGGACATGGCGGGCGAGCGCACGACCGGTCTCGACGGCGGGCTTGGCGTAGAGGGCGTCGGTGAGGGCGGCGGCGAGCGCCAGGGCGGGGGAGTCGTCGTAGGCGTGGGCGGGGTAGCGCTCGGCGACGGTCGCGGCCTTCTCCTCGCCGAACTCCTCCTCCAGGCGCGCCCGGTAGTCGGCCGCGTCGATCGTCGCGTCCGGGTCGCCGGTGGCCTGCTTCTTGGCGAGCTCCATGCCGTAGACCATCGATCGCATCTCGTCGCGGTTGGTGCCCTGGAGGACCGGGACCTTGTTGAACCGGCCTGTGGCGAACGCCTCCTTGGGCGTCAGCGGCAGCAACTCGCCCCCGTAGACGGGGGAGTAGCGCGGGCCTTGGCCGAAGGGGTGGATCAGGTGCTCGACGGGCGCCTTGCGCCAGTCCTTCACGCCGGGCTTCTTCTCGATGGCGGCGGTTGTCTTCTCGCCCTGCCGCAACGCGTCCTCGCGGTCGGTCTTGCCGTCGGGGCCCGTGCAGGGGCCGCTCTGTGAGACGACCCGGTCGAAGAGGCCGGCCGAGGAGGGGGCGACCAGATGGGCGCAGGTGCTGTGCGACCCGGCGGACTCCCCGAAGAGGGTGACGTTGCCGGGATCGCCGCCGAAGGCGGAGGCGTTGTGCCGCACCCAGCGCAGGGCCGCCTGCTGGTCGAGGAAGCCGTAGTTGCCGGACTCGCCGCGCCGGGGGCCCTTCTCCAGACCGGGATGGGCCAGGTAACCCAGCGCCCCGAGGCGGTAGTTGACGGTCACGACGATCACGTCCCCCTGCGCGGCCAGCCGTTCGGCCCCGTGCATGGCACCCTCGCCGTCCGTGTGGTCACCGCCGTGCAGATAGACCATCACCGGGCGGGGGCGGATCGGTTCGGCGCGCGGGGTGGTGACGTTGAGGAAGAGGCAGTCCTCGTTGTCGGACTTGGGCCCCGCCGGCGGGACGAGGCCGGTCTGCGGGCAGCCGGAGCCCGGCTCGGTCGCGTCCTTGACGCCCTGCCACTTCCTCGCGGGCGCGGTGGGCGCCCAGCGTCGCTCACCGGTGGGCGGGGCGGCGTAGGGGATGCCCTGGAAGGTGCGCGCCTCGGCGGTGACGATGCCGCGTACGGCGCCCTTGTCGGTCCGCACCACCGAATGCTCTGTGCTGTTGCCGGAGTCGGCGGTCGCCGTGCAGGTCAGGGCGGCCACGGCGCCGATGGCGAGAGTGCCGGTGATCGCTGCGTGTGCTGTTCGCTTCAACATGTAGACGAGCGTATGGATTTGGGAACGCGGCGAGCAGCCGGACAGCCACCGGTCGCGGGGTGGTGCCAGCACCACCCGTGGGGCGCGGGAGTCAGGACGGCCGCGGTTGCCGAAGTCCCTGCAGGAGCAGCGCGATCATGCGCCGGGGGTCGTAGCGGTCGGGGTCGCTGTCGTGCCCGATGCAGAGGTTGCCGATGCCGCGCATGAGTTCGTAGGCGCGGGTGCCCGGCTCGATCTCGTCGGCGTCGGCCGCGGCCTGGAGCAGTTGCTCGCAGACGGGCACCAGGCGGTCGAGGAAGTACGTGTGCAGCGCCTCGAAGCCGCTGCTGTCCGACTGCAGCGCGTTGGCGAGCCCGTGCTTGGTGACCAGGAAGTCGACGAAGAGGTCCACCCATTGGTGGAGAGCGGCCAGCGGGGAATCGGCATCCGCAAGGAGGGCCGGGCCCGCCTCGGCGCACGCCTCGACCTGGTGGCGGTAGACGGCGACGACGAGATCGGACCGGGCCGGGAAGTGGCGGTAGATCGTCCCCACCCCGACGCCCGCCCTGGCCGCGATCTCGCGGATCGGCGCGTCGACGCCGGAGGTCACGAAGACGGCCGCCGCAGCGGCGAGCAGCGTCTGTTCGTTGCGCTGCGCGTCGGCCCGCTTGCTCCGGGGCGCGCTCCGGGCCGGCACCTCACCGGAGTTGCTTGCGGCGGGCATCACACTCTCCTTCCCGTGGTCCGGGGATCGTTGACAAAGCGGAACGCTGTTCCGTATCGTTCGAGCTGTAAGCGGAACGGCGTTCCGATTGCAGCATATCCGACGGCGGGCGCTTCTGGCCGTCTGCCTCCCCGCCTGCCCGCCTCCCTGACCGCCGACCCGTATGGGCCGCCACGGAGGCCACCGAAGGGAAACCCGCACCATGAGTGCATCGAATTCCACCACCGCCACCACCGCCACAGCCGCTACTGATGGCACCGCCGACATCCTCGGCTCGCCCAGCCCCGTCCTGTCCGTCAGCCCCGTGGTCCTTCCGGCCCCCGACCGGGCCGTGGACCTGGAGGTCCGGGTGTCCGCTCCGGTGACCGGGAGCGACCTGCCGGTCGTCCTCATCTCGCACGGCCAGGGCTTCTCGAACCACCTCTCCTCGCTGAACGGCTACGCCCCGCTCGCCAACTTCTGGGCGGCGCACGGCTTCGTCGTCATCCAGCCCACCCATCTGAGCTCGCGGACGCTGAACCTGGACCCCGACACCCCGGGTGCGCCCCTGTTCTGGCGCTCGCGTGCCGAGGACATGAAGCGCGTACTCGACCAGCTCGACGTCATCGAGTCCGCCGTCCCGCAGCTCCAAGGCCGCATCAACCGCGACAAGGTCGCCGTGGCCGGGCACTCGATGGGCGGGCACACCGCGAGCCTGCTCCTCGGCGCCCGGCTCACCGACCCGGAGGACGGGTCGGAGGTGGACCTGGCAGACCCGCGCATCAAGGCCGGCGTCCTGCTCGGCGCGCCCGGCAGGGGTGGTGACGCCCTCACCGACGAGGTGGCCAAGAGCTACCCCTTCTTCTCGACCACGGACTTCTCCCGCATGGCGACGCCGACGCTCGTGGTCGCGGGTGACAAGGACGAGTCCGCCCACCTGACGGTCGCGGGCGCGGACTGGCACGCCGATCCCTACACCCTCGCGCCGGGACCCAAGGCCCTGCTCACCCTGTTCGGGGCGGAGCACGGATTCGGCGGGATCTCCGGATACGACGTCGCCGAGACGACGGACGAGAACCCCGCACGCGTGACCGCGGTCCAACGCCTCACCTGCGCCTATCTCCGCAGCGAGCTCCGCCCCGGAGACTCCGCCTGGCAGAAGGCCAGCGAGGCGCTGGCGGCCGACCCCGAGCCGATCGGCCGCGTCGTGTCCAAGTGAGGCGTGGTCGCGGCCTCAGCGGACGACGTCGAAGACGTTCTTCTGCAGCCCGTTGGCGTAGGCCTCGTGCTCCACGAGCCGCAGCTTCTGGGTGTCCTTGTCCGAGTCGCTGAACAGGCGCTTGCCCGCGCCGAGCAGCAGCGGGAAGACGAGCAGGTGGTAGCGGTCGATCAGACCGGCGTCGGAGAGGTTCCGGTTCAGGGTGGCGCTGCCGTGCATGATGATCGGGCCACCCTCGGTCTTCTTCAGGGCGGCCACCTCGTCCAGCGAGCGCAGGATCGTGGTCTCGCCCCAGCCCGACACCAGGTCACTCTCGGCGAGGCTGGTGGAGACGACGTACTTCGGCATCTCCTTGTAGTCGGCGAACTCCTCCATGCCCGGCCACACGGGGCTGAACGCCTCATAGCTGACCCGGCCGAACAGCATCGCCGTGGCCTCCTGCTGCTCCCGGCCCTTGATCTCGTACGCCTCGGGGAGGAACTCCACGTCCTTGAAGGTCCACCCGGAGTTCCGGTATCCGGGCTCCCCGCCCGGCGCCTCCACGACGCCGTCGAGCGAGACGAAAGCGGTGCTGATCAACGTACGCATCTGAGGTTCTCCTGGAAGTCCGGTCGTGGTCGCCGCTTCATCATCGCGGTTACGGGGGTACTGACCGCGGCGCTCGCGAAAAGTAATCGGTCGCCCTCCGGAACCCGGGCCGACGGGCCTCCCACGCGTCCGAGTCCGCGCCCAGGGCAAGGGCAGGGCAAGGTCATTCCGGAGGGCGGAAAGGCGTTGTCCGCCTCTGCCTGCTCGTTCTACCCTGTCGCCGAGGCCAGCCCCCAGCCCCCGGACCGGCCCGACCGCTCGGCTCAGGCTCTGCCGCCGAGCGGCAGGCACGTCGGCAACTCAGGCTGCCGGGTCCGTACTTCCTTGCAGCGGACGCATGGACACCGGCTCGTCCCGCCGGCTGTCGCGTCAGGGGGCCACTCCCGCGGTCCCCGGGCGCCGGTCGGTGCGGACACCCGCTCCTGGGGTACCAGGGGGAGCCTGCCCCCAGGAGCGCCGCGGCCGCCGCCGCCGAAACCGGCGGCGGCCGCAGGCTCCGGCAGCACCACCCGCTGCCCGGAGCACACGCTCCATACCCGCCTCACATGGGCCGACACCCCCACGGCCGCACATCGCGGGGACAAGTGCGCGCCCGTTTTGGGGGAGTGGGCGGGGTGAAATGGTGAACACCGCTGCCGCCCCCGAGATGAGCAGCGGATACGGTGCTCTGGTGACTGATGGGGAGGGGACGGTGCCCGGGACCGCGCTGCTGATTGCGGCGGCGCCGGTCGGCAAGGCCCGTATGGTGGACGCGGCTTCCGTGCTGCCCGTGCTCGCCGCGGTGTCTCCGGCGGTGCTCGCCGGTACCGCGACCGCGAGCGTGGTGGAGCTGGCGGACCCGCTTGATCCGCAGACCGTGCTGACTCGGCTGCGTGCGGCCGCGATGGCGCCGGGGCCTTTGACGGTGTACCTGGTCGGGCAACTGCATCTCGATCGCCGGCAGCGACAGCAGCATGTCGCCCTGGCGCGGACCACGGCGGCGACGGTGCGCTACACCGGGTTCCCCTGGCACTGGATCGCCCAGGAGCTGCGGCTGCGCCCGCCCGGCAGCACGACTGTGGTCGCCGATCTGCATGCCGACGCCGACAGTTGGCAGCAATTGGCGCAGCGCCCCCTGGAGGTGGGTCCTGGCGTGGCGCTGTACGGGCGCGTCGCCCCGCCGCCGGGCCGGCGTGCCGTCGCGGTGCCCTCGTACATGAAGGCGCTGGCGACGGTCCTGCGCAGTGGGCACCGGCCGCCGCTGCCGGACCTGCATCAGCACGTCGCGGCCCAGACGGCGGAGGAGGGCCCGGCCGACGTCATGCTGCTCAGTGCCGACCCCGCCCTCGTGGCCTTCCCCGCCGGTGGCCCCGTCGGCATGCGCGACCGTGCGCCGGTGCCCGCCCAGCAGCAGGCGCCCACCTCCGAGACCTCTGACGCGCCGCGGGCGCCCGGTGCGGACCCGCACGCGGCGATCACCAAGGCCGTGGAGGCGGGACGGCACGGCGAGGCGGCGGCCATGGCCGCCGCCTGGGAGCAGGAGGCCCTGCGTACGTACGGGCCCTCCTCGCCCGAGGTGGTGCACTGGATGGAGGTCCGCGGACATCTGGCGATCTTCGCCAAGGACCCGGGCCGCAGCTGCGAGATCTGGCTCGCCGTGGTCACCGCCCGGCTCACCGCGGGCCAGGCCCCCGACGCCCCCGATGTCGAGGCCGCCGCGGACCTGGCCCACCACCAGTGGGAGCAGATCCGCGACCCGGAAACCGTCCGCGAACTCGGCCCGGCCCTGGTCGCGTTGCGGCGCCGCGTGCCGGGCCGTCAGCGCGGCACGGTGAACCTCGTCCAGCAACGCCTCGTGCAGTTCCACACGCAGGTCGGCTGAGGGCCGGACCGGTTCACCGCGTCAGCGGTCGAACCGGTCCCGGCACGTCAGCGCACGAGCCGGGACCGCACGCACGCCACGGTCTGCTACGCCGACGTGGCGGGCGCCCTCGTGCCGGTGGCCGAGGCGTCCTCGCTCGGGGCGCCAAACCACTTGGGGAGCAGGTCGAGCAGTTCCTGCTGGTCCTCACCGACCCACGCCACATGGCCGTCGGGCCGCAACAGCACGGCGGGCACGTCCAGTTCCTCGGTGACGTCGACGACGTGGTCGACCCGGTCGGCCCACCCGGCGACCGAGAGCCGGCCGGTCTGGTCGAGCAGCAGCCCCCGGCCTTCGTGCATCAGCCCGTAGAGATGCCCCTGCTTCAACTCCACGTCACGCAGGCGCCGTCCGAGGAGTTCATGGCCCTCCCCGAAGTCGTAGCTGACGTCGACCGCGGTGATCATCCCGGTCACGTACCGGTTCACCTCCTCGAAGTCCATCAGCTTGGCGAACAGCTCCCGCAGCGCCGTCGCACCCGGGTCGGACCCGAGCATCGCGATCTGCGCGCGGGTGTTGTCCAGGACGCGTGCGCCCACCGGGTGCCGTTCCTCGTGGTAGGTGTCGAGGAGTCCCTCCGGCGCCCAGCCGTCGACCGCCGCGGCCAGCTTCCAGCCGAGGTTGAACGCGTCCTGCACGCCGAGGTTGAGCCCTTGCCCGCCGGTCGGCGGGTGGATGTGTGCCGCGTCGCCCGCCAGCAGCACCCGGCCGACGCGGTAGCGCTCGGCCTGCCGGGTGGCGTCGCCGAACCGGGAGAGCCAACGCGGCGAGTGCACACCGAAGTCGGTGCCCGCGTGGGCCCGCAGCTGCTGCTTGAAGTCGTCGAGGGTCGGCTCGGCCGAGCGGTCCTCGGTCACCCCGTCGGCCGGGACGACGACGCGGTACACGCCGTTCTCGCCGGGGCTGAGACCGAACCGCAGCTGGGTCTTGTGGACTTCGGCGACGGCGGCGTCGATGGTCGCCTGATCCGCGGTCACCTCCATCTCGCCGAGGAGGGTCTCGACCGACGCGGGCACGCCGGGGAAATCGACGCCGAGCAGCTTGCGCACGGCGCTTCGGCCGCCGTCGCACCCGACGAGGTAGCGCGAGCGCAGGCGGGTGCCGTCCGCGAGTTCGGCACTCACCCCGTCCTCGTCCTGAGTGAGCCCTACGACCTCACAGCCGCGCCGGATGTCCGTGCCGAGTTCCACCGCGCGCTCATGGAGCAGCCGCTCGGTGACGGGCTGCGGGGTGGCCACCCCGTACGGGTGCGCCGTGTCCAGCTTCTCCGGCCACGGCTTGATGATGCCGCCGAACAATCCACCGACCTGGAACTTCTCGTTGACCGCGAGGAACCGGTCAAGGAGGCCACGCTGGTCCATGACCTCGACACTGCGCGCGTGCAGGCCCTGCCCGCGGGACTGCTGGGTGGGCTCCGCCGTCTTCTCCAGGACGACGGTGTGCACACCGTGCAGCCGAAGCTCGCTCGCCAGCATCAAACCGGTCGGTCCGCCGCCGACCACGATCACGTCAATCATCGTTCTCATTTCGCTGGGTTTCCGGCTGAGGCCGATGATTCTGCGCCACCACCGGGGCCTTGCCGCAAGGCCCCCCATGCGCTATATGTTGAGCATGGCAAGGAGTTCGGACACTCCTTGCCTTTGTCATGCGTGGCGCGCCGCGGCTTCCCAGGTGAACCCGTCCGGGTCGACGCCGAGGTCCTTGGCCAGGGCGCGGCGCCGGTACAGCGCCGGCTTGAAGTCGCCGGACGCGGCTTCGAACTCGGAGTCCAGGCGTAACGGAACTTCGTGGGCTGAGGAGGCGTTGGCAGGGTGACGCGTGGAATGCGCGCGGACGAGCTAACAGGTAGCCGAGGTGGCACGGATGGCGATGTGGGACCGGATCAAGGACCAGGCCAAGGGTCTGCAGCAGCAGTCGCAGGGGGGACGCAGCAGCTCCGGCGGTCACGGACGACCGGGTTCGGGGTCGGGGTCGGGCGGGTCCAAGGCGCAGCTCGTGGGCGTGCTCAAGTCCCAGCTGGCCTCCCTCAAGACGGAGCTCAAGAGCGGTTCCTACCGCGACGCGAGCATGGCCATGTGCGCCCTGGTCGCCGCCGCTGACGGCTCGGTCGACCCGGCCGAGCGCCGGCACGTGGAGTCGCTGATCCTGCAGAACGACGTCTTGAAGAACTTCCCGCCGGAGCAGCTCCAGCAGCGGTTCAACAAGCACGTCGACCAGCTGTCGTTCAACTTCCAGCAGGGCAAGACGGAGGTCATGCAGGAGATCGCCAAGGCGGCGAAGAAGCCGACGGAGGCCAAGGCGGTCGTACAGACCGGCTTCGTCGTCGCGGGCGCCGACGGGTACATCGCCCCGGCCGAGGAGCAGGTCCTGCGCGAGGCGTGCGCGGCCCTCGGCCTCTCCCCGCAGGAGTTCGGTCTCTGATCCGCGGGGCACACGCCAGGGCATACGCCAGAGCGCACGCCCGGTCGTGACGTGATCCGGGGTCCGCACCCACCCGCGGTGCGGACCCCGCGCGCCCTGCGAGAGGCCCTAGGAGTCCTCGTCCGGCCACTGCCAGCTCATGCCGTAGATGCCTTGCCGGCACTGCGCCGCGTACAGATGAGCCGCGCCGGAGGAGTCCACGGTCAGCGGGCGTACCTTGCGCTGCTGGGCGGAGGCGTTCTCCCGGTAGTAGGAGTGGCAGATCGCCGGCAGCCGCTCGTGCGGGAAGTGCACCTGGAGAAGGTAAGCGTCCTGGTTTCCGCGTATGCCCCGCTCGTGATGTGTCGTCGGGTGGCCCTGCGGCGCGGTGCGGATCTCGTAGTCGACGGTCGTGGTCTCGCCGAACGACAGCGGACGGCCGAAGCCGATCTGGAGCATCACTCCGCCCGAGACCGTGTCCTGCCGCATCGATTCCAACTGCCCGCAGTGGACGGTCGCTTCCGGCGGCCCGGCATCGGGATCGTCCAGAAAGTGCAGATTGATCAGCCGGTCGGGACCGTCGCAGACGGCGCGGACCAGGTGGTTGATGGTCAGTCGGCTGACGCAGCCCCGCCGGTCCAGGTGCAGGACCTCGCGGGTGAAGAGTATGGCGACCCCCTGGTTGAAGCGGGGGAAGGCGTCACCGAGTGCCTGTTCCTGCCGGGACGCGCGACCGTAGAGACGGCGCGTCGCGTGCTCGTCGACGCGTACGGCCGGACGGCGCCCGCGCGGACGCTGGGATCGCAGCAGACCGGAGAGTTCTCCGGGCGCCAGGTCGAGGATGCTCTCCAGCGCGACCACGGCGCGCAGTGAGTCCGAGCGCTCGGGGCGGGTGCGGTCGCGCTGCCAGTAGCTGAGGGTCGCGGGCGTGAGCCGGATGCCGCGGGCGGTGAGCCGCTCGCAGATCCGGTCCAGGGGGAGTCCGCGGCGGCGCACCGCCTCGCGCAGGGCCACGGCGAACGGAGCGGGGGAATCCGTCGAAAAGGCCGCCCCCGTACCGGATTCCGAGTCGTCCGACGTCAGCCCGGATGAGACCGTCACGAATTTCGCCTCCCGGCATGAAAGATGACGAGCCGCACCCCCGGAGCAGATGCACCTGCCCGATGAATGCCGTTGTGCGTCACCCCTGGGCATGACCGGACACGGGCGGCGACGGACAAAAGAATTCCCGGCCTGACGCCTCGCCTACCAAACCCCGCCGGACCGCGTACGTCAATATCCGTCACGCCGATTCGACGTCACGTATCGGCGTCGTCACGTATCGACCTCGGGGCGATCGGCAGCTCAGACGCGGTCAACTCCCGCCTCCCGGCGCCCTACTGCGCCCGCGGAGAGGGTTCCTCTTCCCCCGCTCCACCCCCGCGGGCACGCATTAAGTGTTTACCCCTTTCGCCTTAAGGGCCGGTGCCCCGCCATGCCTTGTGCGGCCACCCGAAGTGACGGGATGGTTTCGCCCAACGGCGCTGACCGGGAAATCCCGCGAACGGCGCCGATGGATGTTCGGTGCACCAATTGACCCCACCCCGGTGCGCCGAACGTCCATTTGCCACCCCCCACTTACCCTTGGAAGGCATTCCCATGGCGCATGTCCGGCATTACCTCCTCGCTGCCGCGGCAGCCGGGGCCCTGGTGGTCACGACCGGTGCCACCGGCGCGCACGCCGACGCGACCCCCACCCCGACGCCGCGCTACGAGCCGCAGATGATCGAGGCCCTGGCGGACACGCTCGGTGTCAGCGAGGCCGCCGCCGTACGACGCCTCGACGAACAGGCGGACCAGCAGCGCAGACTGGACCGGCTGCACCGGGACGGCGTCCGGACGGACGGCGCGTTCTTCGACGCGAAGGGCGAACTGACCGTGAACGTCGGCGCGTCCCGCGCGGCCGCGCAGGTGAAGGCCACCGGCCTGACCGCCCGCATACCGAGCCGGGGGGAGGCGGAGCTGAGACGCGTCACCTCCGCCCTCGACGACGCGGCGGCCGAGCGGGTCCCGAGCGGCATCACCTCCTGGGAGGCGGACCTGGCCTCCGACACGGTCAAGGTCACCGTGGCCGACTCCTCCACCCCGGCGGCGCGCGCCTTCCTCAAGGAGGCCCGCGAGTTCGGGGACGCCGTCCGGGTGGTCAAGGGCGGGCAGGAGCTGGAGCCGAAGGCGGCCGTCGCCCCGGGCAGCCGGATGAACATCAACAACCAGCCCGGTTCGTGGTGTTCGGTCGGCTTCGGCGCGCGCAACGCCGCGGGCCGGCAGTACCTCGTCACGGCGGGCCACTGTGTGGTCGGCAACCCGGGGCTCTACTTCAACGGCTCGAAGTTCGCGACCGGCTCCACGACGCGCTTCGCGCTCGGCCAGAACAGCGTCGACATGGGCCTGGCGACGATCCAGTCGGGCTCCTCGATCACCACGGCGGTCGGCACCTGGGGCAACGGCGCCTCGGTCCCGGTGCGCGGCAGCCAGCGCGCGGCGGTCGGCGCGTCCCTGTGCAAGTCGGGCTCGACGACGGGCTGGACGTGCGGGCGGGTCGGTGCGTACAACGTGAGCGTCACCTACACCGATCGCAACGGCGGTCCGGACACCGTGGTCAGCGGGCTCGGCCGGTCCACGGTGTGCGTGGAGGGCGGCGACAGCGGCGGCGCGTACATCGCGGGCAACCAGGCCCAGGGCATGACCTCGGGCGGCCCGACGAACCAGTCGTGCGGCGGGGTGAACGACCAGGGTTCCTCGTACTTCCAGCCGCTGGACGACACGCTGCGGTACTACGGCCTGACGCTCAACACGAACTGACTCCCCTGATCTCCCGCGCCTGAGGATCACGCATCCCCGGGAGAGCCGTCACGGCTCTCCCGGGGATTTCTGTGCGCTGCCGCCGACCGCCGCCGACCGGGGGGCCAAGTAGTGCCGCCGCTCTCTTGCAAGTTCGACACCTGACGACTAGTCATATGACTACTTGAAGCAAGGGTGTCCACACGTGGCGGCTCATGGCGGCTCACAGCGGCATGGAGCGGCTCAACTCCTTGGAGGGCACGTGAAGTTCTCCGTCATCTTCGAAGCGCAGCTCGCCGACCCCACCGTCGAGCGAGAGAATCAACTCCTTCACGACAGCGTCGAACAGGCCGTCCTGGCGGAGGAGATGGGGTTCGACCGCGTCTGGGCCGTCGAGCACCACTCCCTCAAGTGGTACGCCCACATGAGCGCCCCGGAGATCTTCCTGACCTGGGTCGCCGCGCGCACCAGCACCATCCGCATCGGCCACGGCGTGGTCTGCATGCCGTTCGCCTTCAACCACCCGGCGCGGGTGGCCGAACGCGCCGCCATGCTCGACCTGCTGTCCGGCGGGCGGCTCGACCTCGGGGCGGGGCGCGGCGGAACGCTCCAGGAGACCTCGCTGTGCGGCGTCGACAAGGAACGCACGACCCAGGAGGTCGAGGAGGCGCTGCAGATCATCGGCAAGGCCTGGGAGAGCGAGGAGCTCGAGCACCACGGCGCGCTGCTCGACATCGATCCGCACCCCATCCTGCCCCGGCCGCGACAGACCCCGCACCCTCCGCTCTTCCTCGCCTGCAGCAGGACCGAGACCTTGACGCAGGCCGCCGAACTCGGCATCGGCGCACTGGTGATGGGCTTCGCCGGACCCGAGTCGATCGCCGAGATGCGGGCGGCGTACGACACGGCGATCGCGAACCGCGGCGACGCGCGTTTCGTGTCCCGCGTCGTCAACGACCACTTCTCCGTGCTCTGTCCGACCATCGTGCTCGACGACCGCGAGACCGCCCGGCGAGTCGGCATCCGCGGTCAGCGGTTCTTCGCGCAGTCCATCGGGCACTGGTACGGCGGCGCCGGCATCCCCGACGAAGCCGTGGTCGAGGGGGCCGACGAGGCGGCGGCGATGCGGGAGGCCGCCGAGCAGGTCGTCGCGCGGCTGCACGAGCACGACATCCCGGTACGGCCCACCTCCACGGCCACCTTCAACGCCGACCACGCCTATGGAACCGCCGACGACGCCATCGCGTACGTGGAGCGGCTCCGTGACGCGGGCGCCGACGAGATCATGTGCCTCATCCAGATGGGCACCGTCCCGCAGGAGGCCTGCATGGAGACCCTGCGGCAGTGGGGCGAGAAGGTCATCCCCTACTTCCGTGCCCAGGAGGCCGGGTGATGGCGGCGAGCACGGACGGCGACCCCCTCGCACCCGGCTCGCGTCCGGTCCCCGCGCGTCCGCACTCCGCGCGTCCATACCCCGCGAGCACGGACGGTGATCGCCTCGCCCCGGCCGCACGGCCCCTCGTCGACGCGCTGAGCGCCGCCTTCCCCGACCTCGGCGGCGCCGTCACCGACGCGACCGAGGCCCGCCGCGTCCTTGCCGCGACGCCTTCCGCCGGGAAGGCCGCGCCGAGGGTGGGTGCCCTCGGGGACCGGAGCATCCCCGGCCCGGCGGGAGCTCCTGACCTGCCCGTACGCGTCTACCGCCCGCCGGGGCGGGCCCACCCGCGGCCCACCGTCGTCTTCTTCCACGGCGGTGGCTACACCCTCTGCGACCTGGACACCCACGACGCCACGGTCCGTACCCTCTGCGCGGAGTCCGGCGCCGTCGTGGTCTCCGTCGCCTACCGCCTCGCCCCCGAGCACCGCTTCCCCGCGGCCACCGAGGACGCGTACGCGGCCCTGTGCTGGGCCGCGGCCGAGACCGCGGCGGGCCGGCTCGGCGGCGATCCGGACGCCGTGGTGACGGCCGGGGACAGCGGCGGGGGCGGCCTCGCCACTGTCGCGGCCCTGATGGCGCGGGACCGGGCAGGGCCCGCCGTGGCGCTCCAGGTGCTGATCTACCCCATGCTCGACGCGGGGCAGGGCAGCGGTTCGTATACGACGAACGCGACCGGCTACTTCCTCACCGCCGCGCACCTGCGCTGGTTCTGGGAGCAGTACCTCGGCCCGGACGGTGACGGCACCCACCCCTACGCCTCTCCGCTGGGCGCGGACGTCACCGCGCTGCCGCCCGCGCACATCGTCACCGCGGGCTGCGATCCGCTGTGCGACGAGGGGGCCGCGTACGCGGTCAGGCTGCGTCTGGCGGGGGTCCCGGTGACACGGGGGCACCGTCCGGCGATGTTCCACGGGTTCCTGGGTTTCCCGCGGCTTCTGGACGATGCGCGGACCGCGGTGGCGGAAGTGGCAGAAGCAGTCGCCTCCACGGTGTCCGGCAGGAAAATCAGCGGTGATGTTGGGGGTGTCACAGGATAATTTCCCGAGCCTCCTCTTGTGGTGGGGAACCTCGCACACATACGGTGTTCTGACGCGAGGTTCTCCCGTGGAGGTTGACAAGTGACGGAAATTCTTGTGCAGAGGGTTACGGAAGGTGTGGTTCCTCCCGTGAGTGGGGGTGCCCCCATGGGAAGGGTCGTGGAGCACCCGGCTTGGCCGATGCTCAAGGAAGCCGTGGAAGAGATCCGCCCGTGGCAGTCCGCGGACGGCTCGATCGACTTCGACGCGGAGGGCGCCCCGGCGCGTTCCGTGGCGGAACTCGCCGTCGACCGCGTGATATCCGGGATCGAACAGCTCGCCCCGCTGCTTCCGCACGACGCCGCGTACCACCAGGCGCTCGGCGTGGACCTGCGGCGCTGGGCGGACGGCGGTTTCCAGGTGCCGGACTTCCTCGACTCGCTGCTCGCCTTCCAGCCCGCGGCGCACCGCGAGGACGGCCTGCAGCACCTCGTCGTCTTCCCCATGTACACGCAGAACGGCAACCCGGACCGCAACCTCGAAGCGGTCGTGCTGCGCATGGTCTGGCCGGACTGGCTGGCCGAGCTGGAGCGCACGCGCTACGACAACCCGCTGTTCTGCGGCATCACCTTCGAGGACTTCACCGCCGGGTACGACACGAACTCGGCCGTGCTCTTCCCGGAGACCATCGCCGTGCGCGAGGCCCCCGAGCGCTTCAGCTGGGGCGGCATCTTCTGTGACCGCGAGGCCGCCCGCTTCCGCCGCGTCACCGAGGCCTCCGTCGACATCCTCGGGCTCGAACTGCCCGACGACATCCGCGAGATGATCGGCGACCAGGACCGCTGCCAGCAGGCGTTCGTCCTGTGGGACATGGTCCACGACCGCACCCACAGCCACGGTGACCTGCCCTTCGACCCCTTCATGATCAAGCAGCGGCAGCCGTTCTGGATGTACGGCCTCGAGGAGCTGCGCTGCGACCTCACCGCCTTCAAGGAGGCCGTGAAGCTGGAGGCCGAGGGCGTCCCGCAGGCGCGTGACGTGCAGTACGCCGTCCTGTTCGACCGGATGTTCCGCTTCCCGGTCACCGGCGACCGCGTCAAGAACTACGACGGTCTCGGCGGCCAGCTGCTCTTCGCGTACCTCCACAAGCACGACGTCGTCCGCTGGACCGACAACAAGCTCAAGATCGACTGGGAGCGCGCGCCGCAGGTCACCAACCAGCTGTGCGCCGAGATCGAGGAGCTCTACCGCGCGGGCATCGACCGCCCGAAGCTGGTCCACTGGTTCGCCGCGTACGATCTGGTGTCCCAGTACCTGGCCCCGCACCCCGGATCGCGCTGGGCCAAGGGACCCGACGCCCTGGACACGCAGCTTCCGCCCCGGAAACTGGTCGACGACGTGCTTCCCGACGAGTTTCCGCTCAGCATGTTCTATGAGGCGCTCTCCAAGAAGCTCAAGCACGTGATCGCCGAAACCAAGGGGATCACCGCCGCGAGCGTCGAGCGGGTCGCCGCGTGAGCAACCGCACCAAGGAGGCGAGGACGATGTCCGCACTCGATGGAGCCGTGGTCGCGGTCGCGGGGGCAGCCGGTCCGGCGGGCCGTGCCACGCTGCTGAGGCTCGCGGAGGCAGGTGCCACGGTCGTGGCGTCCGACGCCGACGCGGCGCGCCTCGCGGAGGCCGTGGACGCCGCGCGGTACGCGCACGGCGGGGCCACCGTCATAGGCGACACCGTCGACCTGCTGGATCTCGGCGCGACCCGGGAGTGGGCCGCCCGCACCGAGAAGGAGTTCGGGCGGATCGACGGCCTGGTCCACCTCGTCGGCGGCTGGCGCGGCAGCAAGACGTTCACCGACGTGGACCTCGCCGACTGGGACTTCCTCCAGGACCTTCTGATCCGCACCGTCCAGCACACCTCGCTGGCCTTCCACGACGGGCTGCTGCGCAGCGCGCAGGGCCGCTATGTACTGATCAGCCAGTCCGGCGCGCACAAGCCGGTGGCCAACAACGCCGCGTACAACGCCGGCAAGGCGGCGGCCGAGGCGTGGACCCTGGCCATGGCCGACGCCTTCCGCAAGGCGGGGGGCGAGCAGGGGCCGTCGTCGGCGGCTGCGATCCTGGTGGTCAAGGCGTTGGTGCACGACGCGATGCGCGAAGAGCGGCCCAACGCGAAGTTCGCGGGCTTCACGGACGTCAAGGAGCTGGCCGAGGCCATCGCCGGAGTCTGGGAGCGACCCGCCGGAGAAGTGAACGGAACCCGCCTGTGGCTGACCGAGAAGCCGTGACCGCTCGCGACACCCGCGACAGAGAAGCCGTGAACCCTCCGAAGACCGACGCGCGCCGCCACCACGACCCGGACGTACGGGGATTCGCGAGCGACAACTACGCGGGCGCCCACCCGGAGGTGCTCGCCGCCATCGCCCTCGCCAACGGCGGTCACCAGATCGCGTACGGCGAGGACGACTACACGGCCAACCTCCAGCAGGTCATCCGCGGCCACTTCGGCCCCACGGCCGAGGCGTTCCCGGTCTTCAACGGCACCGGGGCCAACGTCGTCGCACTCCAGGCGATCACCGACCGCTGGGGCGCGGTGATCTGCGCCGAGTCCGCCCACATCAACGTGGACGAGGGCGGTGCTCCCGAGCGCATGGGCGGCCTGAAGCTGCTCACGGTGCCGACGCCCGACGGCAAGCTCACGCCCGAACTGATCGACAGGCAGGCTTTCGGCTGGGACGACGAGCACCGGGCGATGCCGCAGGTCGTCTCGATCGCGCAGAACACCGAACTGGGCACGCTCTACACGCCCGACGAGATCCGCGCCATCTGCGACCACGCGCACGCGCTCGGCATGAAGGTGCACCTCGACGGCTCGCGCATAGCCAACGCCGCCGCGGCTCTCGACGTCCCCATGCGGACGTTCACGAACGCGGTCGGCGTGGACATCCTGTCCCTGGGCGGCACGAAGAACGGCGCGCTCTTCGGGGAGGCCGTCGTCGTCATCAACCAGGATGCCGTCAGCCACATGAAGCACCTGCGCAAGCTGTCCATGCAGCTCGCCTCCAAGATGCGCTTCGTCTCGGTGCAGTTGGAGGCCCTGCTCGCCAAGGATCTCTGGCTGCGCAACGCCCGGCACGCCAACGAGATGGCGCAGCGCCTGGCCGAGGGGGTGCGCGCCGTCCACGGCGTGGAGATCCTCTACCCGGTGCAGGCCAACGCGGTCTTCGCACGCCTTCCGCACGACGTGAGCGAGCGGCTGCAGAAGCAGTACCGCTTCTACTTCTGGGACGAGGCGGCGGGGGACGTCCGCTGGATGTGCGCGTTCGACACGCGCGAGGAGGACGTGGACGGTTTCGTCGCGGCCCTCAAGGAGGAGATGGCGCGCTAGCCTCTCCATGCCGATACAGAACTGCATAGATATGCGATCGACCGCAAAAGCATTGACGCGCGGTCGGTCGCATTTCTATGCTCCCGTGCCATGCAGCTGATCCAGGAAAACCCTGACCTGTCGGCGTACTTGGCCGCCGACGACGTGGTCGACCACCACCACCCGCTGGTTCGCGAGACGGCGGCCGACCTTGCAAAGTCATCCGCCGACACGTACGAGTACGCCCGCGCCGCCTTCGAGTTCGTGCGCGACGCCATCCCGCACTCGCAGGACTCCGGCCGCATGGAGGTCACCTGGCGCGCCTCCGACGTCCTGCGGGAGCGCACCGGCATCTGTACCGCCAAGTCCCACGCCCTGGCCGCCCTGCTGCGTGCCGAGGACATCCCCACGGCGTTCTGCTACCAGCGGCTGCGGGACGAGAACACCAGCGGCTACTCCCTGCACGGCCTCGTCGCCGTACGCCTCGACGGCGCCTGGCACCGCCAGGACCCGCGCGGCAACCTGCCGCCCGGGGTCGACGCGCAGTTCTGTCTCGGCGAGGAACGGCTGGCCTGGCCCGTGGACCCGCAGTCCAATGAAGTGGACTATCCAGTCCTGTACGCTGAACCAAGCCCCGTGGCGCTCGGCGCGCTCAAGCAAGCCCGCGACCGGCCGCACCTCTGGCAGATCTACCCCTCAGAACTGTGACGCACGAACTGTGAGGCACGACGGACCATGACCATCGACCTGACCGTCTCCGACGAGGTCCGCGCCCTCGCGCCCGGCTTCACCCACGTCGCCATCGAGGCGCACGGACTCGTCAACGGACCCAGCACCGACGAGACATCGGCCCTCCTCGACGAGGCCGCGCGGCGTCTCGCCGGGCGGCTCGGCGACCGCGCCCCGCACGAGGACCCGCACATGGTGGCCTGGCGCGCGGCGTACACCGCCTTCGGCGCGAAGCCCTCCCGTACCCGCAACTCCGCCGAGGCGCTCGCCAAGCGCGCGCTCGCCGACGGCGGCCTGCCGCGGATCAACGCCCTCGTCGACATCTACAACGCGATCAGCGTCGCCCATCTGATCCCGGTCGGCGGCGAGGACCTGGACCACATCAAGGGCGGCATGCGGCTGCTGCGGGCCGACGGCACCGAGGACTTCGTCACCATGGCCGCGGGGGAGCAGGCGGTCGAGCACCCGGACGCGGGCGAGGTCGTCTGGTGCGACGACGAGGGCGTCACCTGCCGCCGCTGGAACTGGCGCCAGGGGCCCCGCACCCGCCTCACGGAGGAGTCGGTCAACGCCATCTTCCTGCTCGAGGGGATGGGGCCGGACTCCGGCGTCGAGGAAGCGGGCGCCGAACTGGCCGAGCTGCTCGCGAAGTTCAGCCCCGGCGCGCGGCTCACCGTCCACGCGCCGGAGCGGGCGTCCGAGCGCCCGGAGTAATCGATTCAGCTCGCCTCGGCGGCCTTCACCTCGGCCGGAGTCGGCGCGGTGCCGCCGAGGTGCGCCGGCATCCACCACGTGTCGTCCGGGCCCTTGGGACGCACGGGGTAGGCGCGCTGGGCGGATTCGAGGAGCTCCTGGCAGCGCTCGCGAAGGCGGCGGGTGATCGCGCCCGCGAACTGGTCCTTCGGCGCCTCGACCGGCTCACCGACACGGATCGTGATCGGGATGTGGCTGCGCCTGAAGTTGCGCGGCTGACCCTTGGTCCACAGCCGCTGCGTGCCCCACAGCGCCATCGGGATCAGCGGTACGCCGGCCTCCTGGGCCAGGCGCGCGGCGCCGGACTTGAAGGTCTTCAGCGTGAACGACGGAGAGATCGTCGCCTCGGGGAAGACGCCGATGATCTCCCCGGCGCGCAGCGAGTCGAGCGCGTGCTGATAGGCCGTCTCACCCTGCTTGCGGTCGACGGGGATGTGCTTCATCCCGCGCATCAGCGGACCGGAGATCTTGTGCCGGAACACCGACTCCTTGGCCATGAAGCGCACGAGACGCTTCTGCGGCAGGGCGGCCAGACCGTCGAAGATGAAGTCGAGATAGCTGATGTGATTGCTGACCAGCACCGCGCCGCCGGTGCGAGGGATGTTCTCCGACCCCTTGCAGTCGATCTTCAGGTCCCACGCCTTGAACAGCGTTTTGGCGGCACCGATGACCGGACGGTAGACAAGCTCTGCCATGGGAGGGGATGACCCTTCGTTTCTGCCTGGGGAGGGGGTTCCCGGCGGGAAGTTACGCAGCCGTAGGTTTTCGGCGTTGCGCAGATCGTGCCCCAAGAACGGACGGCTGACCACCCATCGTGCCCCGCAGGCGCGAGATTCTCGTCACGTCGGGAATGTTTCCGGGTGCCGGGACGCTGAAGTCGGGGACGGTTGGATCATGACGCAGGGGCGGGAGGCTGACGTGCGGATACGCGACGCGGGAGACCGGATCGCCCCGTCCGGACCGGGCACGTGGGCGGGGCACGAACTGGGGGAGCGCGCCACACTCGTGCAGTTCTCCAGCGCCTTCTGCCAGCCCTGCCGGGCGACCCGCCGCGTCCTCTCCGAGGTGGCCGAAATGGTCCCCGGCGTCGCCCACGTGGAGATCGACGCCGAGGCCGAACTCGATCTCGTACGGGAACTGCGCATCACCAGGACGCCGACCGTGCTGGTGCTCGACGCGAGCGGAGAAGTCGTGCTGCGCGCCAGCGGCCAGCCGCGCAGGGCCGATGTGATCGCCGGCATCGGCAAGGCCGTGTGAGAACGCGGGCACGGGGGAGGAGGGCCGTCAATGACCCGAGGACGTCTTTCACATCGCGGAACGGACTTGACTGCACCCCGCACCTATCGCCAGCCTGCTCCCATGCCTCCGGAGCTCCTTCTCTACGAGCGCGTCCACGTGGACCTCGCCCGTCATGCAAGTGCGCGCTGTCCGGGCTGCTGAGCAGCCACGGAACCGCTCGTACCTCCTGCAGAAGGACAATTCCATGACGGCCACGCCCGACCTCCGCACCCCCCAGCTCGCCTCCCCCGACCTCCTGCGCTCCGTCTTCCGGCAGCACGCGGCGGGGGTAGCGGTGATCACGGCCCAGGGCCCCTCCGGGCCCGTCGGCTTCACCGCCACCTCGCTCGTCTCGGTCTCGGCCGAGCCCCCGATGCTCTCGTTCGGCATCGGTACGGGGGCCTCGAGCTGGCCCGCGGTCTCCGAGGCCGAGCACGTCGGCGTCCACATACTCGGCGAGCACCAGCTCGACGTCGCCACGACCTTCGCGCGCAGCGGCGCCGACCGCTTCGGCGCGGACACGCGCTGGTACGAGGGGCCCGAGGGAGTCCCCGTGCTCGGCGGCACGCTGGCCTGGCTGGTGTGCAGGGTGGCGGCGCGGGTGCCCGCCGGAGACCACCGGATCGTCCTCGCGGAGGCGGTGGTGGGCGACCCCGCGGGGACCGGCCGGCCGCTGCTCTACCACCAGGGTCGCTTCAACGCTCTGCGCGACTGAGAGTTCCCGGACGGCCTTGCTGATGCCCGATTACAGAGCGTTGGGAAGGTCACAGTTCAAAGCGCTTGCTTAGTGGGAATGAAATGGGTGTACTGGCGAGTAATATTCTGGTGGGAGCGCGGGCCGCCCCGACCGGGATCCGCCTCTTCAGGCGCCTATGCTGCCTGCAAGAAGGCAGTGGCCAGAGCAAGGCAGCAGCCCAGTAAAGACGATGCAGTAGGAGAGCCGGCGTGAGCTTGAGGATCGTTGTCACCGTGAAGTACGTGCCTGACGCCACCGGCGACCGGCACTTCGCCGATGACCTGACCGTC